>CAYFYC010000001.1:0-650 GCA_964347305.1 uncultured Acidimicrobiaceae bacterium
CACAGGGCCGCACGGTCGACTTCAAGAACACCGTCATCATCATGACATCGAACCTCGGCACCGCCGACCTCCGCAAGAAGTCGTTCGGGTTCGTCGCCGAGGACGAGCAGGTGAATTACGAGGCGATGAAGGAGAAGGTCAACGAAGCGCTCAAGCGGCACTTCAGGCCCGAGTTCCTCAACCGCATCGACGACACCATCGTCTTCCACGAGCTCACGATGGACGAAGTGAAGCTGATCGTCGATCTGCTGCTCAAGCGGGTGCGCACCCAGCTCGAGTCGCAGGCCCTCGACCTCGCTCTGGCGGAGCAGTCCAAGGAGCTGCTCGCCACCAAGGGGTATGACCCGCAGTTGGGCGCACGTCCGTTGCGTCGTGCCATCCAACGTCTGTTGGAGGATCCGCTCTCGGAGAAGGTGCTCTATGGCGAGTTCAAGGCAGGCTCGACGATCCTCGTGGACGTCGATCACGAGGACGAGGAAGCCCTCACCTTCGGTTCCGTCGAAACACCGGACTCGCCACCCGTGGAGCTCGCTGACCAGGGCTGAGCCGTTCCAGACCAGATCGATCACGAAGCCGGCGACACGATAGAGGTTAAGGTCTTAAGGAAGCGTTTTCTTGCGGGACGGAAGGAGAAGGCGCTTGAAATCACG
>CAYFYC010000001.1:660-3554 GCA_964347305.1 uncultured Acidimicrobiaceae bacterium
ATCGATCACGAAGCCGGCCACCAGGCCGGCTTCGTCCTTGTGAGGTCGCGAAAACCAACTCCCCGCCCAGCACAGGATGCGAACGCGATGTCTAACATCGGGCTGGCCCTCGCCCTCCTGGCGAGGGGTTTCGCTGATGACAAGGGGAAAGCATTCATGTTCTCTGCGATGAGACGAAGAGGAGCACTCGTGGCACTTCTCTTCGCATTTGCATTGGTAGCTGCGTCCTGTGCGGAGGAGTCGACTCCGACCACGACGACCGCGGCGCCCGTCACGACGCAAGCGCCCGAGACCACCACTACGACCGAGGCGCCCGAAACGACGACGACGACGGAGGGCCCGACGACGACGCTGGCACCTCCGCCCGAGTTCAAGGTCTGTGAGGTCACCGACACGGGTGGCATCGACGACCGCAGCTTCAACGAGACCGCCTTCAAGGGTGCGACGGACGCAGTCGCCCAGATCGACGGCGTCACCGAGGCGAAGTTCCTCGAGTCGCAGTCGCCGGACGACTTCCGCCCGAACATCGACTCGTTCATCGCCGAGGGTTGTGACATCGTCGTGACGGTCGGCTTCCTGCTCGCCAACGACACCGGCGCAGCGGCCCTGGACAACCCGGGTCAGCTGTTCATGATCATCGACTTCCCGGTCTTCCCCGGCGCTCCGTGGTGTGCGGTCGACGGTGATGGCAACTGCACCGGCGACGTGGTCACCAACGTGCGAGGCTCGACGTTCAACATCTGGGAGGCTGCGTACCTGGCCGGCTATGCCGCTGCTGCCTCCAGTGAGACCGGAGCGGTCGGCACGTTCGGCGGTATCAACATCCCGCCGGTGACCGACTTCATGGACGGCTTCTATTACGGCGTCCAGCAGTACAACGCCGACGCGGGCGCCAGCGTGCGCGTGCTCGGTTGGGACCCGGCGAACCCGGATTCCGGTCTCTTCACTGGGAACTTCGAGTCGACCGACGACGGCTTCAGCTTCGCCCAGAACCTGGCGGACGAAGGCGCCGACGTGATCATGCCGGTCGCCGGCCCGGTCGGTCTCGGCTCGGCAGCGTTCTGTGCAGACAGCGGTGCCTGCTCGATCGTCGGTGTCGACAGTGACTGGACGCAGTCGGCCGCCGAGTTCGCCGACGTCATCCTGGTGTCGGTGCTGAAGGGTCTCGACGAGGCCGTGTTCACGACCGTCAACAACGTCGTGACGCTGGGCTCGCTCGGCAACCCGTTCGTCGGCACGCTCGACAACAACGGCGTCGGCATCACCGACGTCGTCGGCGCCGACCAGGCACTGGTCGATCGTCTCGCCGAGCTCCGTGCAGGGATCATCGGCGGCTCGATCAACCCGAGGGCGCTGCCCGCCTCCGGCTGATCCGACCATCTCGTGCGCTGGAGGGCCCCACGTGGGCCCTCCAGTCGCGTCCAGCGTGAGCCGGCCGCTCGGCGGGGGTTCAGGCGACGACGGCGTGAAGCTCGTCGAAGCCCCGGAACACGAGGCTGGGGGCGTGGGTCGGCGACGGTGTGGTGATCCTCAGCTCGGCGACACGACGAGTGAGCTCGCCGAATGCGATCGCCAGCTCGAGCCGAGCCAGCGGGGCGCCGACGCACAGGTGGGCTCCACCGCCGAACGACACATGGGGGTTGTGGGTTCGGCTCACATCGAGCTCGTCCGGATCGGCGAAGACGTCGTCGTCACGGTTGGCCGAGCCGAAGAGCAGTCCGACCTTGGTGCCACGCCGGAGCGTGATCCCTCGGATCTGGACGTCCGCAAGCACCCAGCGCTCGAACATCTGCAGGGGAGTGTCGTATCTGAGCAGCTCTTCGGCGCCGAGGGCCGCCAGCTCCGGAGCGGCTCTCAGCCGTGCGTACTGTGCCGGGTTGGCGGCGAGGGCCACGATGCCGTTGCCTATGGCATGGACCGTCGCCTCATGACCGGCGTTGAGCGTGAGGATGGCCGTGGCGATGAGATCGTCGTCGTCGAGCCGGTGTCCGGCGTCCTCGACTTCGGCCAGCTCCGTGATGAGGTCCGCTCCCGGGTGTCGGCGCCGGTGCTCCAGCACCTCGCGGAGGTAGCCGACGAACTCCACGATCGCCGTTTCGGCATCTTCGCCATCGAGGTCGGTTGCGTTGTAGTCGAACAGCTTGACGATGCTGTGGGACCAGTCGACCAGCTGCCCGCGATCGGATTCGGGGATGCCCATCAATTCCGAGATCATCGTCAGCGGGATCGGCGTTGCGTAGTCCCGGATCACGTCCATCTTTCCGTCGCCCAGTGCGGTGTCGAGTCGCTCGTTGGCGACCTCCACCAGCCGCGGCCGGTAGGACTCGGTGGTGCGCTTCGTGAACGCCTTGGCGACGAGTCGACGGAGAATCGTGTGGCGTTCGCCCTCCAGGTCGATGAACGACTCACGGATGAACCGTGACCACTGCGGATAGCGATCCCACGGGGCTTCAGGGCGACTCAGCTCGTCGAGGGCGAGGGCGTGGCTGGCCTGACGGCCGAACCGTCTGTCACGGAGAATCGCAGTGACATCCTCGTGGCGGGCGAAGAACGTGAGATCCCACCGGTCGTCGTGGAAGACGGGGATCCGATCCCGTAGGGTCGCGTACACCCGGTAGGGGTCCTCGAGGAACTCCGGGGTGTAGGGATCGAACTCCGGGGGCGCCGACGGAATCACGTCGCGCATCGTACCGGCGGCGCGCTCGGCAGCGGAGGGGTCCGTTCGTCTAGTCTCCCGGGGCGTTCTGACCTTCGGAGAGGGAGCTGAGTTGGAACTCGAGTTGCGTGGTATCACCAAGCGGTTTCCCGGAGTGGTCGCCAACGACGATGTGAACCTCACGGTGCGATCCGGCGAGATCCTCGGCCTCCTCGGCGAGAACGGCGCCGGCAAGACC
>CAYFYC010000001.1:3564-29245 GCA_964347305.1 uncultured Acidimicrobiaceae bacterium
AACATCCTCTACGGCCTCTACGGCGCCGACGAGGGTGAGATTCTCATCGACGGGACGCCCGTCGACTTCGAAGGCCCGAACGACGCAATCGCGGCCGGGATCGGCATGGTGCACCAACACTTCATGCTGGTTCCGGTGATGACCGTGTCCGAGAACGTCGTGCTCGCCGTGGAACCCACCAAGCGTCGCTTGCCGCTGTTCGCCATCGTCGCCGCCGCCGGTGCGGTGTTTGCGGCGCTCACGATCCTCTTCGGCTGGTTCGCCACCGATGCGATGGGCTGGGGCGTGGTCGTCTCGCTTCTCGCAGTCGCCGGGACCGGTTGGTACCTGTCGAGGGACACGATCGACGGCGAGGAAGCCGAGCGTGAGGTCGCCGAGATCTCGAAGAAGTACCGGCTCGCCGTCGACCCCCATGCGGTGATCGAAGATCTCCCTGTCGGGACGCAGCAACGGGTAGAGATCATCAAAGTGCTGTTCCGGGACGCCGAGATCCTCGTCTTCGACGAGCCGACGGCCGTGCTCACCCCCCAGGAGGTCGAGGAGTTCTTCGGCATTCTGAGGTCCTTGAAGGCCGCCGGCAAAGGCATCGTGTTCATCACCCACAAGCTCGGTGAGATCAAGGAGATCGCCGACCGGGCCGCCGTCCTCCGCAGGGGCAAGGTCGTCGGGGAGGCGGATCCGAAGACGGCGACCAAGGAGGATCTCGCGTCGTTGATGGTCGGCCGCCCCGTTGCGCTGGTCGTGGACAAGGGGCCGGCCGATCCCGGTGAGGTGGTCCTGTCGGTCGAAGACTTGGTCGTCGTCGACGATCGGGACCAGATAGCCGTGGACCACGTGTCGTTCGACGTACGGCGTGGCGAGATCGTCGGCGTCGCCGGCGTGCAGGGCAACGGGCAGACCGAGCTGGTCGAGGCGCTCACCGGCCTCCGTACCATCGTGTCGGGGACCGTGAAGTTGCTGGGTCAGGACGTCACGACGGCCACGCCACGTGAGCTCCACGAATCGCAGGTTGCTCACGTGCCGGAGGACCGGCAGCGCAGCGGGCTCATCCTCGACTTCACCATCGCCGAGAACATGGTGCTCGACGCCTACTACGACGAGCCGTTCTCGGCGGGCATCCGGATGCGGTGGCCCGAAGCCGCCAAGCACGCCGAGGTTCTGGTCGAGCAGTACGACGTCCGTACCCCCGGGGTCACGGTCACCGCCGGCTCCCTCTCCGGCGGCAACCAGCAGAAAGTGATCGTTGCACGCGAGTTCTCGAGGGACGTCGATCTGGTCATCGCCTCCCAGCCCACCCGCGGCATCGACGTCGGCTCGATCGAGTACATCCACGAGCGCATCGTCGAGGAACGCGACGAGGGTGTGGCGTTGCTCATCGTGTCCACCGAGCTCGACGAGGTCACGGCACTCTCGGATCGGATCCTGGTGATGTACGACGGGAGGATCGTGGCGGAGACGACGCCCGAGGAGAGCGACCACGCCCGCCTCGGTCTGTTCATGGCGGGTGAGAACGATGAGTGACGAGACCCGCAACGAGCCCGCCGGGAGCGCGCCTGAAGGCGATCAGCAGCCGTCGAACGGGAAGTCTGCGGTCTTCGAGGCGATCACCGGCGTGGGGGACGGCTGGCGTTCCGCTCTGCTCGTCCCGTTCCTTGCTCTCATCACGGCGCTCGTCGTCGGAGCGATCATCCTCGCGGTGTCGGATCTCGAGTTCTGGCGGACGTTCGGGGAATCGCCGGGCACTGCCTTCTCGCAGGCATGGGACGACATCACCGCGGCCTACTCGGCGTTGTGGAATGGAGCGTTCGGTGATCTCCAGGGCATCTCGGAGACGCTCACGTTGGCGGCTCCGCTGATCCTGGCCGGTCTCTCGGTCGCCATCGGGTTCCGGGCAGGGCTCTTCAACATCGGGGCCGAGGGCCAGATGCTCGCCGGCGGCATGTTCGCCGTCTACGTCGGCTTCACGCTCGATCCGACCCGGTTCCTCGGGGACGCCTTCGGCGGCTTCGTCCACGTGATGATCGCCATCGCAGCAGGCTTCCTCGGCGGCGCCCTCTGGGGGGCCATCCCCGGCTGGCTACGGGCCCGGACGGGCGCTCACGAGGTCATCACGACGATCATGCTGAACTTCGTCGCGCTCAACCTCGTCAACTACCTGCTGAAGAACAGCCTGTTCCAGGATCCCGGGCGCAACGACCCCATCTCGAAGCCCGTGCTCGACTCGGCGCTGCTGCCCAGGCTCTTCCAGTCCTTCGACAGGTGGTTCGACCGGATCGTCCCGTGGAGCATGAACTGGAGCGAACGGGTCGACCTGCGCGTCCACGCCGGTCTCATCATCGCCCTGGTCGCCGCCTACGTCGTCTACTGGGTGCTCTTCAAGTCATCCATCGGCTTCGAGTTCCGCGCCGTCGGTTCCAACCCGGATGCGGCCAAGTACGCGGGGATGAACGTCACGAAGCTCACCGTCGGGGTCATGGCTCTCGCCGGTGGCTTGGCCGGACTGGCGGGGGTGTCGCCCACGCTCGGCATCCAGGGTCGGGCGACCCTGGGATTCAGCGCCAACGTCGGGTTCGACGCGATCGCGCTCGCCCTGCTCGGCCGATCTCATCCACTCGGGGTGGTGTTCGCAGGACTGTTGTTCGGCGCGCTGCGGTCGGGCGGCCAACAGATGCAGGCGGCGACATCGATATCGATCGACCTCGTCACCGTGGTCGGTGCACTCATCGTGATGTTCATCGCGGCCCCGGCGCTCATCAAGGCGATCTATCGGGTCAAGGCCGAGGGCGAGTCCGCCTCGGTCACCAAGGGGTGGGCCACATGACGGCGACCGCAGCCTCCCCGACGGGCGCCACCGTTGCCACCAGGGCCGAAATCCGGCGTGCACAGATCCTCGGGATCCTCTACCTGGTTCTCGCCGTGTTCGTGCTGTTCGTGTTCGCCCTCGGGTCCGATGGCGGCACGTCGACATTCAGGCTCGTACGACCCACGGACACGTTCTCATCGTTCCCGAATCTGGTCGTGCCGGCGGTGGCGACATCGCTCGTCATCGCGTTCGTGTTCGCAGGACTCGGCACCGTGCAGCTGCTGCGGGGGTTCGGGCAACGCACCAACGTCGTACTTGGGATCGTCTCGGCGTTGTTCATCTTCAGCTTCCTGACGTGGGCTGCCGCCGGTCAGAGCTTCAGCCTGGTCTCGATGCTCGACGAGACGGTCGTCTCGGCGGTTCCGCTCACCCTGGGGGCGCTGGCCGGGATCCTCTCCGAGCGGGTAGCTGTCATCAACATCGCCATCGAAGGAATGCTGCTCGGTGGCGCATTCACGGCGGTCGTCGTCGCCTCGGGCACGGACTCCGTGTGGCTGGGGGTCTTCGCCGCCATCCTCACGGGGATCGCGCTGGCCTGGGTACTGGCGGTGCTGTCGATCAAGTACCGCGTCGATCAGATCATCACCGGCGTCGTCATCAACATCTTCGTGCTGGGCCTGACCTCGTTCCTCACCGTGCAGATCCTGGCGGAGAACGCCGACCTCAACTCGGCGCCCCGCATGCCGTCTTGGGACGTGCCGCTGCTCGCCGACATCCCGTTCCTGGGCGGATTCCTGTTCCAGCAGTCCATCTACGTCTACGCGACGTTGTTGCTCGTCGTCGGCTCGACGTATGCCTTGTTCAAGACACGCTGGGGGCTGCGTTCCCGGTCGGTGGGGGAGCATCCGAAAGCGGCGGACACGCTGGGCATCAACGTGTTCCGGATGCGGTATCTCGGCGTGATGCTCGGTGGTGTCGTGGCCGGGTTCGGTGGATCGTTCTTCAGCCTCGGCCAGGTTGGTCGCTTCGACGAGAACATCACCGCGGGTCGTGGCTTCATCTCGCTGGCGGCGATGATCTTCGGGCGGTGGCATCCGGTCGGGGCGCTCTCGGCGGCCCTCGTGTTCGGCTTCTCGGATGCGCTGGCCAACAAGCTCGCCATCCTCAACACGCCGATCCCCTCGGAGTTCCTGCTCATGGCCCCGTACATCGCCACGCTCATCGTGGTGGCAGGTGTCGTCGGGAAGAGCCGCCCGCCGGCGGCCGACGGCCAGCCGTACATCAAGGAGTGACGAGCCGGGCTCAGCCCCCGTCCGAGGGCACCCCGAAGAAGCGAACGCTCTGTAAGGCCAGCTCCTCGAACGCAGGGTCGTCGCCGACGGCTTCGGCCGGGTAGGTGTCCGTCACCCGGATCACGAGCTCTCTGGTGTCACGCGACCCGATGGCGATGGTCTGCTTCGTGTTGTTGTCGTCGAGGGTTCCGGCCCGTTCGACGGCGGGGAGGTCGTCGACGGTGATGACGTAGTTCTTGATGCGGTAGTTGCGGCGGAACTTCACCTGGTCGACGAGGTTCTGGATCTCGATGTCGAAGATCTGCACGGGCTGGGCGAAGCGGAACGTGAGGGTGGCCCCTTCGCCTCGCAAGCCGGCGTCGTTCCAGTAGGTGTCGGTCTCGCCATCTATGAGGTTCTCGGGATCGAGCGCAGCGGAGAACGACGAGCTCGCTTCGACCGATGTGGGGACGAGCTGATCGATCCGCGGGATGATCGACGTCGTGGTCGTTGTGCTGGTGCTGGTGCCGTCGGCTCCGGTGGTGTCGTCGCCCCGCAGATTGAAGATGAGGGCGATGAAGGCCACGACCACGATGACGGCGGTCAGGACCGTGACCGCACGCCCGCCGGCGCTGGCGCGCGCCAGGGGAGGCGTCGCCACCGGAAGGGAAGCCGTCCCGAGGCGAGCACCGCACTGCTCACAGTGGTGGTTCGACGTCGGGTTCGCCGCACCACACGATTGACACGTGACCACGTCATAGGGTGCCTGGAGCGGAGGGGAGGGGTGGAGCTCCTGACCCGAGGTCGGTTCCGGCTCCATCCGGACCGGCGCCTCGGTCAGTTCGAACGGTTCGAACAGGTCGTCGAGGTCGTCGAAATCTCTGTCGCTCAAGCCTTGTCCCGTCGTCGTCCACGGCCCGAAGTCGATCCCTCGAGCCTCGCTATTCTGCCACGGATGTCTGAGGTACGTGCGTTACGTGAGCTCGAGACGTGGACGGCGGGCAACATCCTCGGGGGGTTGCTCCTGTTGGCCATCCTCGTCTTCGCCGTGGTGTATCTGCTGCGCCGGTACCTCGACTCCTGACGACGCTCCTCGCCGTTTGTGTCACACCTCTCCCGTACGGTGCGCGCATGGCGAACGACAGAGCGACCTTCTCGTGCACCTCGTGTGGCTACACGACCGGCAAGTGGATGGGCTTCTGCCCTCAGTGCCGCACGACGGGGTCGTTGTCCCACATCACCGGGCCACGCCTCACCGTCCTCGAGACGGTCGCGCTCGCCGAGGCGCGGACCCGGGCGGCCGGGAATCGGCGGCTCGCCACCGGACTCGCCGAGCTCGATCGGGTGCTCGGTGGAGGTCTCGTGCCCGGCTCCGTGACCCTCCTCGGGGGTGACCCGGGGATCGGCAAGAGCACCCTCATGCTCCAGGCAGCCGCCAGCTGTTCCGCACGGCACCCGGTGGCATACGTGAGCGGGGAGGAGTCCGTGGCCCAGGTCGCGGCCCGGGCCGAACGGGTCGTCGACGATGCCCGCGACCTGGTGCTCGCCGCGGAACGCGACGCAGACGTCGTGGCCGGGGCGGTCGCCGATGGGGGGTTCGCGGTCGTCGTCATCGACTCCATCCAGACGATGTCCTGCGCAGACGTCGACGCCACGACCGGCGGTGTCGGTCAGCTCCGTGAGGCGGCGGCGCGGATCATCGCCGCTGCCAAGACGTCGTCGACGGCGGTCGTGCTCGTCGGTCACGTCACCAAGGACGGGTCGATCGCAGGGCCGCGCCAGGTCGAGCACATGGTCGATGTCGTGCTGCATCTCGAGGGCGAGCCCGTCACCGGCCTCCGTCACGTCCGCGGTCTCAAGAACCGGTTCGGATCGGTGGACCTCGTGGGGATCTTCACCATGGACGAGCAGGGGATGCACGACGTGGTCGATCCGACGGCCCTGCTCGGCGGGGAACGCCGCTCCGTCCCGGGATCGGTGCTCTTCCCCACGATCCATGGCCGGCGCGCCCTCATGGTCGAGGTCCAGGCGCTCATGGCGCCGGCCACCGGCAACGGGGCACCACGCCGGTCGGTTCGGGGCATCGAGACGGCCCGCCTGCACCAGCTGCTCGCCGTCCTCGAACGTCACGGCGGTCATCGCTTCGCCGATTCGGACGTGTTCGTCTCGATCTCGGGCGGGCTGCGAACCACCGATCCGGCGGTCGACCTCCCCGTGGCGCTCGCTCTCGCCGGATCGCGCACGGGAACCCCGCTGTCCTCTTGCGTCGCCTTCGGCGAAGTGGGGCTCACCGGCGAGATAAGGCCGGCGCAGCGGATCGAGGCGCGCCGGGCCGAGACGGCGCGGCTCGCGGCGTCCGTAACCGTTGATGCGTCGCGCGCCGGCACCATCGCAGAGGCGCTCGCGCTGGTGGGTCTGCAACCGGACGCACCCGTCGTCTCCCTGCGGCGAAACGGGGCTCGCAGCCCCTGATTGGAGCCGGACAACCCGGGCGGGACGCTACCCTCCCGCCACGATGACTTCGGCAAGCAGATCACTCGAGATCCTCCGGCAGTTCGCCCCCGGGACGGTGTTGCGCGACGCCGTGGAGCTGATCATCCGCTCCGGCACCGGCGCCCTCGTCGTCTTCGGTTTCGACGCACAGGTCGCCCAGGTGTGCTCCGGCGGGGTGTTCCTGGAATCTGCTCGCTTCACCGCTCCACTCCTCGCCGAGTTGGCGAAAATGGACGGTGGGATCGTCGTGGACGGTGACGGCGAGTACCTGGTGCGAGCCAACGTCCACTTCATCCCCGATCCGACGATCCGAACCGATCAGACGGGCACGAGGTTCCGTACCGCAGAGCGGCTCGCTCAGCAGGTGAGGAAGCCCGTGCTCGCGATCTCGGAAGAGGGTCGCAATCTGGCCGTCGTGTTCTTCGACGGCGACAAGCTGGAGCTTCGTTCGACGACTGCGCTGTATCGCGAGGCGAATCAGGGTCTCAACTCGATCGAGCGCCTGCGACGACGTCTCGACGAAGCGGAGATCCGGCTGACCCGGCTCGAGGTCGACGACACGGTGACGGTGCGCGACGTGGCGCGCCTGATTCAGCGGGCCGCATTGCTGCAACGTCTGAGTTCCCGGCTGGACCGGATCATCGTGGAGCTCGGTGGAGAGGGTCAGCTCATCGCCATCCAGGCCGCCGACCTCGTCGACGGCGTCGTCGAGCTGGCCAACATGGTCTTCGAGGACTACATGAAGCGCAGGAGTGCCTCCGCCGATGTCATGGCCCGGTTGGAGGACATCGAGACCGACGAGCTCTATGTGACAGCCACCGTCGCCAATGCCGTGGGTCTCGACACGCTCGACACCCAGGTCCGTCCCCGCGGCGTGCGCGCCCTGGCCTCGGTGCCTCGTCTCCCCGAGTCGGTGCGTGAGGCGCTGCTCAGCCACTTCCGCAAGTACCGCCGTCTCATCAACGCCGACGTCCAGGCGCTCGGCGAGGTTGAGGGCGTCGGGCCGGCCCGGGCCCAGCAGGTGCGGTCGTACCTGGATCGTCTGCTCGAAGCGGGCACCATCGGAGAGATCAGCGCGTGATCTGACGGGCACCCTGCAGGGTGCCCGGCCGTGCTGCGATACAATGGCCCCTCCCGACCCCTGAGAGATCTGTGCCTGCGAAGAAATCCACAGCGACGAAGACGACGGCCAAGAAGACCACCACTGCGAGGAAGTCGACCGCGAGCAAGTCGACTGCCAAGAGCTCGACTGCGAAGAAGTCGACGACAGCGAGGAAGTCGACGGCCGCGAAAAAGCCGACAACCGCCAGGAAGTCGACTACGACGAAGACAGCTGCAAAGAAGACTCCCGCGAAGAAGGCCCCTGCCAAGACGGCTGCCAAGAGCTCGACGACACGGAAGTCCACCGCCAGGACGTCGACGGCCAAGACGGAGTCGACCACCACGAGGCGGTCGACGAAGGCCAAGGTCCCCTTCGCCGTCGGTGACAAGGTCGTCTACCCGCACCACGGCGCCGCCACCATCATCAAGAAAGAGAAGATCGAGTTCGACGGCGAGAAGACCGACTACTTCGTGCTCGAGGTGGCGACCGATCAACTCACCGTGCGCGTTCCCACCGAGTCCGCACTCGAGCTCGGGGTGCGACCCGTCATCTCGAAGACCGTTGCGCGAAAGGTGTTCGCGACCTTCCGTGACGAGCCCCAGGAGGCCGGATCCAACTGGAGCCGTTGGTACAAGCTGCTCACCGAGAAGATCAACTCGGGTGACATCTTCCAGGTGGCCGAGGTGGTGCGCGACCTGACGTACGCCCAGCAGATCAAGGGCATCTCGCCGGCGCTGAAGCGCATGCTCGCCAAGGCCCGGCTCATCATCATCTCCGAGCTGCGGTTCGCCCTCCAGCTGGAGGAAGAGGACGCCATCAAGCGGCTCGATCGGGCGCTGCCCAAGGTGGAGAACCCGGTCGACGACTGATCGGGATCGCTACAGCGGGCTCGCAACCAGGCCGATTCCCCTCTGAAGCGACCGATTGGAGAAGGGTGCTCGTCGAAGGCGTTCGGCTGCTCATCACCCTCGCCCTCACCGCTGTGGGGTTCCTCGCCGGTGAGCAGCTCACCGGCATGTGGCCGGAGGCGGACATGGACCCGCGTCGCGCTGCGGTGTGGGGTGCCATGCTCGGAGCCGGGATCGGATACGTGGCAGGCGGTGTCATCGGGCGACGTTTCAGCTCTGTCGTGGGGAGAGCCGATCAACTGTTGCCGAGCCGCACCGCCCCGGAACTGCTGCTCGGAGGGTTCGGGCTCCTCATGGGGGTCATCATCGGGGCGATCCTCGCCGTTCCCGTGGTCGTGCTGCTCCCACCGAGCGTCGGGTGGCCGCTGGCCGGCTTGATCGTCGTTGCGACATCGTCGCTCGGCTGGCGGGTGCTCGGAGCCAGGACCCCCGAGCTGGTGGCCTGGGCCGGACTCGCTACCGACGCCGGAGATGGGTCGCAAGTGGAGGTGGCACCCGGGCTGTTTCTCGTCGACTCGTCGGCTGCGATCGATGGCAGGGTGGTCGAGCTGTTCCGAACGGGCCTGGTGCGTGGCGTGGTCGGTGTGCCCGGCTTCGTGATCGACGAGCTCCAGGCGCTGGCCGACGCCGCAGATCCCCGTGTCCGGAGACGGGGGCGCCGCGGTCTGGATCATCTCGACGTGCTCCGACGAACGGTCGACGCCCTCACCGTGCTCGAGGACACCGTGTCCGAGGTCGACGACGTCGACGCCAAGCTGGTGACGCTGGCGGTCCGCCGCGATGCCGGCCTGGTCACCACCGACCACAATCTCGCCGCCGCCGCCGAACTGCGCGGCGTCCGGGTGATCAACCCGCATGCGATCGGGGAGCGGCTCCGAGTGCCGGTTGCCGCCGGTGACCGTCTCGAGCTCTCCATCGAGCGTCCCGGGACGGAACCGGGGCAGGGGGTCGGGTACCTCGACGACGGCACGATGGTCGTCGTGGCCGGCGCTGCCGACGATGTCGGCACCGTCCTCGATGTGGAGGTCGCCAATCTCGTCACGACGGCCGTGGGTCGGCTCGTATTCGCCAATCGTCGGGACACCGCGGGTTAGCCTGAGCAGCCATGCGAGTAGGTCACGGCATCGACGTCCATCGGTTCTCGAACACGGGCCGGATCGTCCTGCTCGGGGTGCTCGTCGACGACGTGCGAGGCGTCGCTGCCACCTCCGACGGTGACGTCGCCGCCCATGCCCTCACCGATGCGCTGCTCGGGGCGGCAGCGCTCGGCGACATCGGGGAGATCGCGCCGGCAGAGGCGCCGGAGTCGGAGGACGCCGACTCGATGGCCATCCTGCACGACACGGCGGCCGCGGTGCGCATGGCTGGATTCAGGATCGTCAACGTCGACGTGACGATCGTGGCGCAGACGATCCGTGTCGCCCCGCATCGGGCCGTCATGCGAGACAAACTGGCGGCAACGCTCGGCATCGCCACCGACGACGTCTCTGTGAAGGCGACCACCACCGATGGGCTCGGGTTTCTGGGTCGCGACGAGGGCCTCGCCGCGCTCGCAACCGCCGTGATCGAGCGTCAGGTCGAGTAGAGGGCGAGGGCTCTGGCGGGGTCGTTGGTGACCACCGCATCGACACCGTTCTCCGCGAAGGTGCGCAGCCAGTTGCGCCCATCCACCGTCCACACCCCGATCGAGAGGCCTGCGGCGTGAGCGCTTGCGATCGTCTCGGGTCCGCGCTTGAGATGGCGCCTGTGGGGGAGAATCCACTCGTGCCCGTCGTCGACGGTCATTTCGATCCACTCGTCGATCACGGCGCCCCGGCCGACGAGCTGACCCGTGGTGATGTGGGGAGCGATCGACTTGACGGCGCCGACCGTGTCGCGGGTGAAGGACGACACGATGACCTGGTCTGCTACACCGGCGGTGTCGATCCACGCGGCGACCATTTCTGCGATTCGATCCGAAGGGTCGAACCCGGGCTCGCTCGGATGGTTCTTGATCTCGATGTCGACGAGCATCGAGCCGCAGGCGGCAAAGGCCTCGTCGAGAGTGGGGACGAAGGGCACTCGAGTCCGCAGGTCTTCGAACGATGCGTGCGAGATGGGCCCGAAGCCGCGAATGCGGGGATCGTGGTGCACGACGAGGACGTCGTCCGACGTGGTGCGCACGTCCAGTTCCACGCCGTCGGCTCCGGCAGCCACCGCCGCCTCGAATGCGGCGACCGTGTTCTCGGGAGCAGTCGCCGACGCCCCCCTGTGTCCGAAGACGAGCGGTCGCGTGGAGGGAGACGATGTCATGTGGCGACCCTAGCCCGCAGCCACTGCCTAGGGGGGTTCGACTCGGTGAGCCGCTGATACCATCCCGCCCGCATGCGCATCTTCAACACCCTCGGTCGTGCCAGCACGGCGTTCGAGCCCCGCCGGCAGGGAGAGATCGGGATGTATGTCTGCGGGGCGACCGTGCAGACCCGTCCCCACCTCGGCCACGGCCGGTACGCCGTGGTGTTCGACGTGGTCCGCCGCTATTTCGAGTGGCTCGGGTACGACGTGACGTACGTGCGCAACATCACCGACGTCGACGACAAGATCATCGCCGCCGCCGCCGAACGCGGTGTCGACACCCAGGTCGTCGTCGACGAGGCGAGCACGGCGTTCCATGACGCCTACGAGGCGCTCGCCGTGCGCCCACCCGACATCGAGCCGAAGGCGACCGAGCACATCCCCGAGATGATCGAGCTCGTCACCACCCTCATCGAGCGGGGCCATGCCTACGAGTCCGAAGGCGACGTCTACTTCTCCGTCCGCGGCTTCGCCGGCTACGGCAAGCTCTCGGGTCGCAACATCGACGACCTGCTGTCGCGAGCGCGCATCGAGTCGGGCGACTAGAAGCGTGACCCGCTCGACTTCGCCTTGTGGAAGGCGGCCAAGCCGGGGGAGCCGAGCTGGGAGTCGCCCTGGGGACCCGGTCGGCCGGGGTGGCACATCGAGTGCTCGGCGATGGCGACGAAGTACCTCGGTTTCGGCTTCGACATCCATGGTGGCGGCAACGACCTCGTCTTCCCGCACCACGAGAACGAGATCGCACAGTCCGAGGCGGCTGAGGGCGACCGCCCCTTCGCCCGCTACTGGATGCACAACGGCATGCTCACGCTGACCGGCGAGAAGATGTCGAAGTCGACGGGACACGTCATGGACCTTCTCGAGGCGGTGGAGGAGTATCCGCCGCTGGCCGTGCGGCTCTTCTATCTGCGGACCCACTATCGCAAGCCGCTCGACGTCTCCGAGGAGGCACTGCAGGACGCCGCAGCATCGCTGGAGCGGCTCTGGTCGTTCCGGAGGCGGACCGAAGGGCCTGTGGAGGCGACGCCGCACGAGGCGACGATCGTCCGCTTTCGGGAGGCGATGGAGGACGACTTCGACGTCGCCGGTGGGCTCGGCGCCCTGTTCGAGGCGGTGCGCGATGGCAACCGCGTGCTCGACGACGGCGGCGACGCCGAGGCCTACGTCGCGGCCTACGACTCGGTGATGGACGTGCTGGGTCTGGCAGAGCCGGTGGCCGATCTGGACGACATCGCCGACGCCGTCGCCGCACTGGCCACCGACGTGGGTGTCGCCCCGGGTCGGCCCGGCGAGACGATCGATGCCCTCCTCGAGCGCCGCAGGGAGGCCAGGGCGGCGCGCGACTTCGCCCTTGCGGATCGGATCCGCTCCGATCTCGCCGCATTGGGCGTCGTCGTCGAGGACGCCGCAGAGGGAACCCGCTGGTTCCGCCAATGAGCCGCCGATCGTCGGCGCCCCGGGTCGGAGCCGAGGTCGAGGGTCGCCATGCCGTGCTCGCCGCCGTGGCGGCGGGGCGTGTCCGCGAGCTGCTCGTGGAACGGGGTCGCCTCGACGACGGCGAGCTGGCGGCCGCCGCCGACCGGGTCAGAGAGGGTGGCGGCGAGGTGACCATCGTGCGTGACGCTCGCGAGTTCGCCACGACGACGGCGCCCCAGGGGGTCATGGCTCGTTGCCGGCCCATCGCCCCTCGATCCCTCGACGAACTCGTCGCCGTGTCCTCACCGCCCGCCGTGCTGGTGCTGGATCACCTCGAGGACGCCCGCAATGTGGGTGCCATCGTCCGCAGCGCCGTGGCGGCGGGGGTTCGAGCCCTGCTGGTGGCCTCTGACCGTGCCGCCCCGCTCGGGCCGGCAGCCTTCAAGGCGGCTGCCGGGACCTTCGAGCACATGCACGTCGCCGTCGAGTCCTCGATCGCTCAGGCGGTGACCCGGCTGAACAAGCTCGGTCTGTGGATCGTCGCCCTCGACGGCGACGGCGATCGTTCGCTCTTCGGCCTCGACCTGCTCGCCGAACCGGTGGCGCTCGTCATCGGCGCCGAGGGGAGCGGCGTGAGCCGCCTCGTCAAGGACCGCTCCGACGTGGTCGCGAGCATCCCGATCGCGTCAGACGTCGAGTCTCTCAACGCCTCGACCGCCGCCACACTCGCCGTGTTCGAGCTGGCGCGACAGAGGTCCTGAGTAGACTCGTGGTCCACGCTGGCGTAGCTCAGATGGCCAGAGCAGCTGATTTGTAATCAGCAGGTCGCGGGTTCGAGTCCCGCCGCCAGCTCCAGCATCCCCGGCTCTACCTCTGTGCCCGAAATCCGCGGTTCTGTCACACGTGGCCGATAACGTTTCCCCACGATGGACAACGGTGCGCAGCTCAGCGAGAAGGACCAGGCGATCCTCGAGTTCGAGGGCTCCTGGTGGCACTACCCCGGTCCCAAGGACCGTGCGATCCGCGATTACCTGGGCATGTCATCGACCCGCTACTACCAGGCCATCCGTCGGCTGATCGAAGATCCGGTGGCCGCATCCCGGCATCCCCTCGTGATCCGCCGTCTCAAGCGCATGCGAGAGGAGCGGATCGAGCAGATCGCCGCTCGTCTCAGCGGCGGCGACTCGGCCGGGTGACCATGGACAGCGGAGAGTTCTCGGGCGAGCTGGACTTCGACGGGAACCTCGACGGCATCCCGGACGGTCGCCGCGTCGACCTCGCCGGTCTGGTCACCCGCATCGGCGTCTCCACCTGGTCGTTGCTCGGTCTCCTGCTCCTCGTCTACGCCGGGTTGTGGGTCGCCATCCAGCTGGAGGTCCTGCTCGGTCCCGTCGTGCTCGCCGTGGCACTCATCTACGTGCTCAACCCGATCGTGCACCGTCTCGTGCACTGGGGGGCACCGCGTTGGCTCGCCGTGCTCGGCTCGTTCGTCGCTCTGAGCGCCGGCATCGTGCTGCTGGGATTCCTCGTCATCCCCTCGATCTCGAGCCAGGCGAGCGAGCTCGCGTCCGACTTCCCCACCATCTTCGACGACTCGGCGGCCGAGCTCGAGGACACCCTCGACAGCCTCGGCTTCTCCGTCGACGTCTGGGACTACGAGCAGCTGCAGGCCTTCTTCGACGATCCCGACAACCAGGATGCGCTGGTCTCGGCGGTGACGGACCGTTTGGGGGCGGTCACGAGCGGGATCTTCGAGGCGATCCTGGTCTTCTTCGTCGCCCCGGTCATCGCCTTCTACATCCTCCTCGATCTGCCCAGGATCGCAGACGAGTCGGTGTCCCTGGTTCCGGAACGTGCCCAGGAGGAGGTCTTGCACGTCACACGCAACGTCGGGGGCGCGGTGGGTGGCTTCCTTCGGGGTCAGGTCCTGGTCGCGCTCATCGTCGGCGTCCTCACCAGCGTGGGGTTCCTCATCATCGATCTCGAGTTCTGGCTGATCATCGGGATGATCGCCGGGGTCTTGAACATCGTCCCATTCGTCGGTCCCTGGGTGGGCGGCGGACTCGGCTTCATGGTGGGTCTCGTCACCGACAGCCCGACGACGGCCATCCTGGCGGCGCTCGTGGCCTTCATCGTGCAGCAGATCGACAACAACTTCGTCAGCCCGCAGGTCCTGCGGGCCACCGTCCACCTCCACCCTGCAGTGGTCATCCTCGTGCTCATCCTCGGTGGCGCCATCGCCGGTCTGTGGGGGGTGTTGCTCGCCGTTCCGGTGACCGCCGGCCTGAAGATCGTCGTGGGTCACCTGTGGCGGACGCGGGTCCTCGGGCAGAGCTGGACGGAGGCGGCGGACGCCATGATCCGCCCGCACACCAGACCCGATACGTTGGATCGGATCCGTGACAGACTGGGCTCCGATGACGACGAAGCACCTGCTCAGGCTGCTGCCGGAGGCGCAGAACAGCCCGATCCCGACGCCGACTGATCGGCTCGGTCGCTGATGCTCGACCTCCTCCTGCTCGCCGTCCTCGGGCTCTTGTTCGCCAGGGGCTGGATGCGAGGCCTCATCCGCGAGGCGGTGTCGCTCGCCGTGATCGTGGTCGGGACCTTCCTCGCGCTCCGTCTCAGTGGCGCAGTCGGCGGCATCATCGAGGGCATGCTGGGGTTCTCTTCCGACGTGTCACGGATCGTCGGTGGCATCCTCATCTTCCTCGTCATCTCGATCGGCGCCGGAGTCGCCATTCGTGTGCTCCAGCTCGGGGTGCGGATGCTGCCCGGAGTCACGACGCTCAACCGTCTGGGCGGAGCGCTCTTCTCCGCCGGCGCCGGACTCATCGTCATCACGCTCGTGCTGTCGGTCGTCGCCGCCATCAATCCGTCCGACACCGTCACCGAGCGTCTGGAGGAGTCCAACATCGCCGGCTATCTCGTCGACGACGACGCCATCCCGCAGGGCGTGCTCGGCGTGCTCGCCGGAGACAGGATCCTCGCCACCACGATCCGGCTGCAGGGTCTCTTCGGCAGGGCGAACGCGCTCGCCACGGATTCGGTCATCGACATCCCGACCACCGATCCCGAGGACCTCGTCGTCAACAACAAGGCGGCAGATCGCATTGCCGACCGCTCGAACCGGCTGCGCGTGCGCGCCGATCTCGATCCATTGGCGCGGGCGCCCCGGGTCGACGAGGTCGCGCTCGAATACGCACGCGAGATCGCGACGTCCGGGCGCTTCTCGCTGTCCGGGCCCGACGGCAGCGACGCTCAGGATCGTGTCGAGGCAGCCGGTCTGCGTTTCGGCGGCGCCATCGAGATCGTGGCGCTCGGGTCGACGGCGTCATCCATCAACGACGCCATCGAGGCGGACGAGCGGTCACGTGGTGTCGTCGAAGGCGATCACCGTCGCATCGGCGTCGGTGTCGTCGTCACCACCAACGGGTTGGTGGCAGTCGTCATCCTGACGTCCTAGGCCTCAGACGTCGTCGAAGCCCTGCGGCGGGGGAGGGGGCTCTGCAGCTGCGACCGCCGCACCGGCACGCGTGTCCCTGGAGCGTCCCAGTGCGAGAAACCCGCCGATCCCGACCACGCCGGCGGCGATGATCGCGATGAGCCACGCCGGGAACCCGCCGCCTCCGAACGTGGAGACGGCATTCATCTCCGTCGGGCCGTCGAGGTTGATCGCCCACCGCAGCGTGCCGTCGGGCAGGACCTCGTCGGCGTCGTTGCTCCCGACCTCGCCCGGCAACTTCAGATCGAGGTTGAACTCGACGGCGCCCTCGAGCTGGCCCGGATCGATGAGCCCGACGCCGCCGAGAGTGGCATCGATCTCCGGTGGCTCCAGCCTGCCGAAGAACGCGGTCCCCTCGTCGTCCACCTGTAGCGAGACCTCACCGACGTCGATGTCGCCGAGCGACCCGATGATCTCCTCCAACTCGGCAACGGACGTGAACGCCCTGGTCACGGCGTAGTAGTTCGTGTCTCCTTCGCGCCGCTCGTCGACGTCGCCGCTGCCGCTGACGACACCGAGTCCCTCGATGATCTGGTCGACGTCGATGCCGACGGGCTGGATCAGACCCAGGAGCTCGTCGTCGATGCCCACCTCGATGACGGCCTCTCCGGACCCGTCCTCCTCGACGTCGAGACCGACCCGTGCCTCCAGCCGGCATCCGGTGAGGACGATCGCGCCGAGAGCGAGCAGGAGGAGCAGTTTCTTCAAGATCGATCCACTTTCGATGGGGCCGGACAGATGGTAGGTCATCCCGGCGGTCAGCGAACGTCTGCGGCGTAACCTGCCGCCGATGGCCACACCCGACTATGACGCTGCCACGATCGCCGTGCACGAGGCGATGCTGCACGCCTACGCCCCGCACATCGCGCGCCGGCTCGGCGCGCTCGGTGTCCCCCTCACCGATGTCGCCGACGCCGTCGACGTCGGCCAACGATGGCTGGCCGTCGCCTACCGGGAACAGCGCGAGCTGCCCCCCACCGAGCAGCGGCGCTCGCCGCTCGAGCTCTTCCAGGCGGCATGCGCCTTTCCCACGGAACGGCTCGACGAGCTCGGTGTGGAGTATCCCGACCGCGACGAGGTCACCGAGTCGGCGTTGCCCGGCGACGTGTTCGATCTCGCCCCCGCGTCGTCCCAGGAGCTCGGTGACGACGTGTGGAAGGTGCACGTCGCCTGGGGCGTGGCTCGAGCGGCTGTCGTCGCCGGGGTCGTGCCCAGGGGCGCGGTCGAGCCCGAGCGCCGCACCGTGGGTGTGGCCGTCGTCACGTCCAACCTCATGGACCGCACCAGGATCGTCGACACCGCGGCCGCCGCCGGTCTCTCCACAGTCGTCTGGAGAAACCCGGGTGCCGTGGAGCAGGGACTGGCGACGAGCGATCCGATCGTGGCGTTCCTCGACCTGGAGCACGCCGCTGCCGACGACATCGTCCGGATGCTGGCGGGAGCGGGAGTGCGGACGATCGCCTACGGCCCCCATGTCGACGACATCGCCATGGCGAGGGCGCGATCGCTGGGTGCCAGGGACGTCGTCCCACGGTCGCGGCTGTTCCGCAAGCTCGTCGACTGGCTGCCCAGGCCCATCTGAGGTGGAGAGCGCCCTCGGTAGGATTCGAACCTACGACCTACTGCTTAGGAGGCAGTTGCTCTATCCCCTGAGCTACGAGGGCGGGGCTCCAAGGCTACCGCCCTCGGCACTCCCGCAGGAACCGGCCGAGCGCTGCGGAGCGTCTCACCGTGAGAAGATCCGACAGGAGAGTGAGAAACGATGAAGACGACAATGGCCGGACTGGCGATGACCGCATTGAACGGGTTGCTCTTGCTCGTGTGGCTGTGGCTCGACACGGGCTCCGGGTTCGTCGGCCTGCTGTTCATCTTTGGCATCCTCGTGGGGCTCGCCGTGTTCGCAGGTGCTGCGATGGAGGAAAACCGGTCCCGGTCCCACGACGGGTGATCCGGCGCTCCGGCCCTCGATGACGCCATGTCCGGGACATGACCGGACAACCCCGGAGATCTTCCGATCTCACGCACGCAAGGACCTACCGCGGTGGTGGGATGCGTTGGGGCCGGACGTCCACCCCTGGGTGACCCTCCCAGTTGCACAGGCCGTGGTATTCGACCTGGATCACGGGGTGGCCCGACGTCTCGATCACGGTCGGTATCAGACACGCAGAGATCACACCGTTCGGCTCGATGACGAATTGGGCGACGGCGGTCGTCGAGCCGGCCCGTGAGAGGTTGGGCCACACGAAGTTGCCGAGGCTCCAGGCGATGGGTCTTCCCTTGTAGAACTCGAGTGGCTGCAGGCGATGAGGATGGTGGCCGAAGATCCCGTCGGCGCCGGCGTCGATCATGGCGTGGGCGCGCTCGACATCCTCTCGGCGGGGACGGGTGTCCCCCTCGACGCCCCAATGGATCGAGACGAACACGAGGTCTGCCTGTCGGGCTGCCGCCTCGACAGCCGCGACCATCGTCTCGATGTCGTCCCCGTCCGCCATACCCGGGTGGTCTTCGGTCGCAATCCACGCCCGTGACGGAACGACCCCGCCGAAGCCGAGCACGGCGACGCGCCAGCCCTTGACCTCGAAGATCGCAGGGCGATGTGCGTCGGCAGCAGTGGCTCCGACGCCGACGGCGGCGATCCCGGCCGCTTCGACGTTCCTGACGGTGTCGAGCATCGCATCCGCACCCCAGTCGCGACTGTGATTGTTGCCCAGATTCGCCACTTCGACCCCCGCGGCTCGCATGACCGGTAGCGCATCCACGTCGCAGTTGAAGGTGAACTGCTTTTCGAGTCTTCGCCCGATCCTCGACGCAGCACACTCGAGGTTCACGATCGTGAGGTCGTCGGCAGCGAACACCCCCTGAAGCTCGGAGAAGGCATGGCCGTATCCATGCCGCGCCAGAGCGGGGATGTAGGCGGGGTCGAGATTGGTGTCGCCCACCCCCGTGATGACGATTCGCTGTCGCGCCGGTTCCATCTCCGCGATCGACAGGTCGGCGGGTGGCGGCTCGACGTCGTCGCCCGGGCGCTGCGCGGCGCCGAGGGTGGTCGTCGTGAGCAGCCGCGACGTCGGCGACGGTGATGAGCGGGTGCCTCCCAGAGGCTCTTGCGCGAGATCCTGGACCGGCCGGGCGGGCGCCAGGGCGGTGGCAGGCACCGGCGTTTGCGCGGTCTGTTGTTGCCCATTCGCACTGCACGCCGTCGCCGCGAGCAGCACTGCCGTTGCGAGGATCGGCAGACGGTCCACCATGTACCTCCTCCGACCAGTCAGTGGCTGGATGCCCGAGACAGTGCGATCGTGGCCCACATCACGGCCCCAGAGAAGGCGGCGGCCAACCCGAGCGTGAGGACCGAAAACTCGAGGAGGGCGACCAGCAGCCGTGACGACTGCTCGACCAGACCGAGGAACGCGAACTGGTGGCCAAGGAGGAAGACCAGCAGCACCTGGGTGCTCAGGATCGGGACGACGGCGGCTGCCCGGCGATTGGACACCAACCAGAACGCCGCGGTGCCGATGAGCATGGTCGCCGCCATCAACGGCACAGACGGCGGAATGAGAAGATCGATGGCGTCGTCACGCACGAGCAGCTCCGCCATCGTGAAGCGCGGTTCGAGCACGACGAGCGACACGATGCCGAGGACGAGCATCTCGGTCGAGAGCAACCCTGCATAGCCGAACCACGCAGCCGTCGAGTGGCGGCGCACCCCGCGGCGATAGCTCCACGCGATGGCAAGCCCGCTCAGCGCCCCGGCGACGACCATGGGACCGACGTTGAACCAGATGTCGGAGATGAACACCCCATGGGCCACGGTGAAGGCGAGGACCAACACGGCACCGACGCCTGCGGCCGTCGAATGCCCGGGAAGGGGCCATGACGCGAGGCCGGTGTCGGCGGTGTTCGTCGTATCTCGCATGATGCTCGTCGTGTCTGCCGCTCTGCTGCGTGACCGAGCCTACGCGTCCGTTCCCACAGAGTTCGCAGCGTCCCGGACGGGCATCGTCCGGTGTGAGCTGCGAAACTCCGGGCCATGCCCGCGGAGCTCACCGTCCTCGAGTGGTCCACCCGGCTCGTCGTCGCTGCGCTGCTGAGTGGTCTCGTCGGGTTCGAGCGACAGGCGAGGCAGAAGGCAGCCGGGCTGCGGACTCACATGCTGGTGGGTCTGGGTGCGGCGCTCTTCACCCTGGTGGGGGCGTATGGGTTCGACACGGGTGATGCCTCGCGGGTCTCCGCCCAGATCGTGACTGGCGTCGGCTTCCTCGGCGCCGGCGCCATCTTCCGCCAGGGTGTCACGGTGCGAGGCCTCACGACGGCCGCGGGCCTGTGGGCCGTCGCCGCGATCGGCATGACCGCCGGCGCCGGCCTGGTGATGGGTGCGATCGTCACGACCGGGATCGCCCTCGTGATCCTGTACGGGCTCAGCATCATCCAACGCTGGATGCGTGAGCGGCTCTCGGCCTTCGGTCGACGACACGTCGGGTTGACCCTCACGAGCCTCGACGAGCTAGGCGCGATCATGGCACTCGCGGTGGCGCTCGACGACGACCTGCGAAACCTCTCTGTGGAACGCCACATCGGTGGGACATTCGGGCTCAGGTTCGAGATCCATGCAGACAGAGTCGAGGCCGCCGCCGCCGGGTTGCGCTCGTTCGCGTCCGTCATCGACGCCGCCGAGATCGATCCCGACCCGGAGTAGCCCGGGCGTCGCCATAGGATCGCGGCATGCGAACGCAGGAAGCCAACACGTCCCGTGTCGGCAATGGCTGGTGGGCCTTCGTCGACGTGGCTGTCGTTCTCGCCTTCGTGGTGATAGGCCGCGACTCCCATGGCGAGGGCAACGCCTTCTCCGAAGTCCTGGCGACGGCGGCGCCCTTCATGATCGGTCTCGTTGCGGGATGGCTTGTCACGGACGCACGGCTCACGCCCGTCGCCATCCGCACCGGAGCATCGATCGCAGCAGTGACCGTGGTTGTCGGTCTCGTCGTGCGTCGGATCGTCTTCGGTGACGGTATCGCCACGCCGTTCATCATCGTGACGACACTCGTCCTCACGGCGGGACTCGTCGGCTGGCGGGCGGTTGCTCGGGCGTGGCGCCGGCGCTCGTCACCCGGCTAGCCGCGTTGGCGGCCCGGGATCGGGCCCGCCATCGGTATGGTCCCGTCCGTGACCATCCGCACCGACGACCAGGCGTCTCTCGAGCAGCGGATCAGCTTCATCGTCCGCACCCTGCCGCCGGTCACCCTCCTCAACTTCGGGCTCGTTGCCTGGTTCGCCGACGATCCATGGCCGATCGTGGGTCTCGCCGCCGCCTTCGTGCTCAACATCTTCGTCGTGTCGAGGCTGCTCACCAGATCGCGACCCGGGTTCGCCGTATCGGCCGTGATGGTCAATCTCGCACTCTTCGGCGCAGCCGCCCTGCTCGGTGGCGCTCAATCGCCTGGGTGGATCCTGTTCATGGTCTCGATCGTCGCCGCAGTCATCAACGTGCTCGGGTTGCGTGTGAGGCTGGGTCTCCTCGCCCTTGCCAACGTCGTCTGTCTCGCCACGAACCTGATCGTCGGGCGCCCGGCGGCGATCACCGCCGCGGTGACGCTGCTGATGCTGGGGATCTCGGTCCTCCTCTTCCGAATCACGCAACACCTCGAGATGCAGCAGGCGGTGATCGAGGAGGAGCGCGCCCGCTCGGACGCGTTGCTCGGGCTGCTGATGCCCGATCGGATCGCCGACCGGATCAAGGGTGGGGAAACGCAGGTCGCCGACCGCTTCGACCCGGTGACGGTGCTCTTCGCCGACATCGTCGGGTTCACGCCGATGGCCCAGGAGCTGGCACCGGAGCAGCTCGTCGACGTCCTGGATCGGCTCTTCACGGTGTTCGATGCCTGCATCGACGACCACGGCCTGGAGAAGATCAAGACGATCGGCGACGCCTACATGGTGGCGAGTGGGCTCGACGGCGCTCCCGACCGGCCCGAGATGGTCGTGCGTTTCGCGTTTGCCATGCAGCGAGAGCTCACCCGCTTCAACGGGAGCGAGGGCACCGACTTCGCTCTGCGCATCGGCATCAACCGTGGCCCGGTCGTCGCCGGGGTCGTCGGCGTGCGGCGCTTCACGTACGACGTGTGGGGCGACACGGTCAACACCGCAGCCAGGATGGAGTCGCACGGTCTGCCGGGTGAGGTGCAGGTGACACGCGCCATCATGGAGTCCGTGACCGACACGGTCAGCAGCCGACCACGCGGGATCATCGACATCAAGGGCAAAGGCCCGATGGAGGTGTGGTTGCTGCGGCCGCTCGACGGTCCGTGAAGAGACTCAGCCCACCGGCGTCGTGAGAAACGTCCTGCAGTCGGCGGCCATCTTCGCCAGTGACTCGAGATGGATGTACATCATGTGCCCCGCCGGGTAGTACTCCATCTCGACCTGCTCGCTGTGGTCGTTGTCGACGTCCACGTGGGCCATCGTGTATTCGGTCGCGAAATACGGCGTCGCCAGGTCGTAGTAGCCGTTGGCGACGAACACCCGCATGTAGGGGTTGCGGGTCATCACCGCCCGCAGCGTCTCCGACACGTCGACGTAGGCGTTCTGGAACGGCTCGTAGCTCCACGGCTGCACCCGTGACGACAGGATCTCGTAGGGCAGGTCCGATGCGTACTCGAGCTCGTCCTGCACGTAGGCGTTGAACGCGGTCGTGTAGGCCGGGACCACGGCGTCGAGACTCGGATCGGCCTCGATGGAGTGTGCGGCGTCGAAGCGTTCCGGTGCGGTGAACCTGCTGTCGATCCGCCCCACCGCCCGTCCGCGTGCTCGCAACAGCTCCTTGCAGAACCAGAGGATCTCGGGTCGAAGGTTGGCGCGGTCCACGTAGACCGGGTCGAGCCCCGTGTAACTCGCGATCTTCGCCACGATGTCGGCTCGCATCTCGTCGGTCATGCGGGACCCGAGGAACAGGGCCGTGGCGTAGTCGCCGGCGGCGAACTGCTCCACCTCGTCGAGGAAGTCGCGCAGCTCCATGGAGGCGTACGGCTCGTCGAGGGCGCCGTGGTAGTGGGCCGTCGCCGCATACGTCGGCAGGAACAAGGGGTAGGGGAGGTCGTTGCCACGACGGAACGTCCACGTGTCCCGGTCGAAACCGGCGGTCTGGTAGTTGAGGATCGACGAGATGAGGAGCAGCCCGTTGAGGGCGACGCCGTGGCGGTTCCACAGATAGCCGGCGACACCCACGCCCCGCAGTGTCCCGTACGACTCGCCGGAGATGTACTTGGGGCTGGACCACCGTCCGGTACGGGTCAGGTACAGCCGTATGAACTCGCCCACCGACTCGATGTCCTTCTTGAAGTGGTGGAAGTCCTTCGCCTTCTCCTCGGGGATCGCCCGGGAGTAGCCCGTCGACACCGGATCGATGAACACGAGGTCTGCCACGTCGAGCAGGGAGTGCTCGTTGTCGATCAATCGTGCGGGCGGAGGCACCGCCATCCCGTCATCGGAGAGCCGCACCCGGCGCGGTCCGTAGAAGCCGAGGTGGAGCCACACCGAGGACGATCCGGGACCGCCGTTGAAGGCGAAGACGATGGGGCGATCGGTGGCATCGTCGACATCGGACCGGGTGTAGGAGATGTAGAAGAACGACGCCTGCTTCTCGCCCTCCTCCTCCTTCAGCACGAGGCGGCCGGCGGTTGCCGTGTAGGGGATCTCGACGCCGCCGATCTCGACCGAGTGCTCGGTGGTGACGGCCACGTCCTCGTGGTGCTCCGGCGGGGTCGTCTCCTTGTCCTTGCCGTTCGCCTTGGCGGCGTCCTTCTCGGCGTCGGCTGCTGCGGTGTCGTCGGACATGGGTCTCCCGGTCGGCTGCGGCCGCAATCTACTGCCGCACTGGGCAGTTCAGCGCGTCGAGAAATCTCCCGAAGAAATAAACCGAAGTGTTCTCTCGTGCGAGTGACTCAGTGATGACGGCAAGGCCGAAGTCGAATCGGGGCCGGTCCGCCACGCGGATCGTCGGCGACGCGCCTCCGGTCCGAGCCGTCGAGACCTTTGAGAACTTCTACGAGCGGGAGCTGCGATCAGTGGTTGGGCTTGCCTATGCACTCTCAGGAAGTCGGGTGGCCGCGGAGGACCTCGCCCAGGAGGCCTTCCTCGCCGCTCACAAGCAATGGGATCGCATCAGTCGGTACGAGAAGCCGGGCGCCTGGGTGCGACGGGTGGTGGCGAACATGTCGGTGTCGATGTTCAGGAAGAAGATGTCCGAAGCCAAGGCGATCGCACAGATGCGTCCCGAGCAGGCCTATCTCCCCGAGCTGCCCAGCGAGTCCGAGCACTTCTGGAAGCTGGTGAGGGCGCTGCCGAGGCGACAGGCCCAGGCGATCGCACTCCACTACCTCGAAGGCCGCTCGGTCCAGGAGATCGCCGAGGTCATCGAGTGTGCCCCCAACACCGTCAAGGTCCATCTCCACAAGGGGCGCAAGACGCTCGCCGCCAAGCTCGGTGTCGAAGGAGGGCCGGCATGAGCCAGCTCGATCAACTCGATCACATCGCTGCCCGGGCCGTCGACTCGGTCCACGTGGCCGTGGCGACACGGGCACCGATCGCCGACGTGTCCCGGCTCGTCGCCGCACGGCGACGCGGCCTGGCGCTTCGCTTCGCCATGGGCACCGCGGCGCTGGTCGCTCTCGTGGGCATCGCCGGTGTGCTCCAGATCCAGGACACGGCGGACCCTGTCCAGCCTGCGACCACGACGACCGTGGTCACCACGACTGCTCCCGAACCACCGGACACCCCGGGTCCCGTCATTCCCATCCCCGAGGGTCCTGTGACGACGACGGCGCCACCCGTGACGGCGCCGCCCGTCGCCGAGCCACCGGCCACGACGCCGCCCGTCACCGAGCCACCGGACACGATGCCACCTCCACTCACCATCACGAGCCCCGAGAACGGCGCCGTCGTCGAGAAGACCGCCGTCACCTTCAAGGGGACGACGGAGCCGGGCGCCACCGTGTTCTCCGGCCAGTGGGAGGCGAACGTCGACGGCTCCGGCAACTGGTCGATCGTGCTCATCGTGCGTGAGGGCAGGAACACCGCCCGCTTCACCGCGACCGATCCGGCGGGCAACCAGACGTCGAAGACGATCGAGGTGTTCTACGAGGCGCCAGAACCGCCGAAGGAGAAGGCACCGCTCGTCGCCTACGCCAAGTTCGGGAGCTGTGAGTTCGATCCTCCCTATGACATCTACTACGGCACCGCCGAGCCGGGCGCCCTCATAAAGATCACGTCCGAGTTCGGCTCGGGTCAGACCGAGGTGAACGCCGAGGGTCAGTGGGAGGTCAAGGTCTTCTTCCCCGAGGCCCCGTTCGGCGAGACCTTCCTCGTCACCGTGAAGGACGGCCTCGGTGGCGTGAAGAAGTTCGAGTTCACGAGTTTCGCCGGCGGCGGCTGACATCAGGCGCCGAGGCTCTCCAAAAGGGTGAGCAGCGCTTCCGGATCGAAGTAGCCGCGCTGCACGTGTGCCACGGTGCCGTCGGCGTCGTACACCACCGTCATCGGCATGCCGCGTGCCCCGAACGTGGCAGCCGACAGCGATGAGGCGTTGCCGTTGCCCACGTCACGCGCCAGCGGCCACGCTTCGTCGATGCCCCACTTGCGGGCGTCGCCGAGCCCACCCGCGTTGTCCTGGGTGTTGATGCCCACGAAGTTCGCCCGATCGCCGAGATTCTGTGACAGAGTCAGGAACTCCGGGATCTCCACCTCGCAGACGGTGCACCACTCGGCGAAGAAGAAGTCCCAGCATGAAGTAGACCGATACGTAGGCGAGCGGCTGCGACGCCGCTAGCTTCCCCGCGAGGAGCGCGAGGAGCGGCCAGG
>CAYFYC010000001.1:29255-87728 GCA_964347305.1 uncultured Acidimicrobiaceae bacterium
GTGCACCACTCGGCGAAGAAGGCTGCGACGGTCGGCTTGCCGCGAAAGTCGGCGAGGGCGATGCGACCCTCGCCGTCGAGCTCGGGGAGATCCCACGCCTCGGCCGAGGTGTCGGAGATGGCCGCCGCTCGCCGTTCCGCTTCCGAGGGGGCCGGCCACGTGACGATCAGCACGATGGCCACGGCGACGACACCGCCGGTCACGAGGGCGGTGTTGCGGACCGTGCGCTTGCGGGCCGCTTCCCGATGCTGCCGCTCCAGCTCCTCGCGGCGGCGAGCGCGTTTCGCTGCGGACGACTCTCGAGCCATGGTTCTCGAACAAACCGAAGCAGCCGCGTTCCGGCGTCATTGACGGATTCACGACGATCTGCGCCAGACGGCTTCGGGTGCCGATTCGGTAGGCTCGGTGGGTGCAATTCCCCTCACCGACCAGATACGGCGTGGGAGACGTCGAACTGGCCGTCTACGAGCGAGGATCCGGCCGCCCCGTCGTCCTCGTCCACGGCTTCCCGGAGTACGCCTACTCGTGGCGTCACCAGCTGGAGGATCTCGCCAGGGCGGGCTATCGCGCCATCGCCTACGACATGCGCGGCTACGGCGCATCCGATGTTCCCGACGACGTGGTCGCGTACGGCATCGAGGCCATCGTCGCCGACCTGGTGGGCCTCATCGAGGTGCTCGGCCTCGAAGAGCCGGTCGCGATCGGGCACGACTGGGGGAGCGTGGTGGTCCAGTCGACGGTGCTCATGCGCCCGGGCACACTGGTCGCAGCCGGCAGCCTCAATGTGCCGTACCGGGGATGGTGCACGGCGTTCCCTTCCACGGAGTACATGCGTGAGCACATGGCGGACCGGTTCGGCTACGTCCTGTGGTTCCACGACGGAACGAAGGCCGACGAGGCATTCGCCGCCGATCCCGCCCGGTTCCTGATGGGCTTCTACGACGGCGTCGCAGCCGACAAGGACTTCCTCTCGGCGGACGATTTCGAGTGCTATCTGGGGGCATTCACGGAGACCGGCATCACCCCGGCGCTCAACTATTACCGCAACATCGACGCCAACCTCGAGGCCACGGCGCATCTCGCCAATGCCTCCATCGATGTCCCCTACCTCATGGTCGCCGCGGACGGCGATCCGGTATTGCCGCTGGACCTGGTGGATGGGATGGACCGCTGGATCTCCGATCTGCACACCGTCGTCGTGGACGGTGCGGGCCACTGGGTGCAGCAGGAGCAACCGGCGGCGGTGTCCGATGCCATCGTGGGGTTCATGGAGGGATTGCGATGAGGTTGGTGCGGACGGTGCGCGACTGGGTCTTCTCGGTGCCGACCGTCGTCCTGTTCGGCCTCACCCTGGGGTTCTTCGAGATCGTGGGCCGCATCGCCCTCCTCTTCGGCAGGAGACCCTTCGAGTGGGCGATGGCGGCGCTGCAACGCACCCTGCTGTTGGTGTTCCGTGTCTCTCACGTCCGTGTCGAGGTCGAGATGGCAGACGGCTTCGATCCGTCGACCGGCTACGTGATGCTGTCCAATCACCAGTCGATGTTCGACGTGCCCATCTTCGGTGGTCTTCTCACGAAGGCCTTTCCGAAGTACGTCGCCAAGGCGGAGCTGGGTCGCTGGATCCCGTCCGTGTCGCTCAATCTGCAGCACGGGGGGAATGCCCTGATCGAACGCAACGATCGCACAGGAGCGTTGCGGGCCATCCGTGCCCTCGGTGAGGAGTGCCAGGAGCGAGGCACCTCGGTGGTCATCTTCCCGGAGGGAACCCGTGCCAGGACCGGTGAGCTGCGCGCCTTCAAGCCGGGCGGAGCGACCACGCTGTTGCGGGCTGCTGACCAGATGGCCGTCGTCCCCACGGCAATCGACGGATCATGGAAGGTGTTCCGCAAGAACATGTTCCCCATCCCGTTCGGCACGAAGGTCAAGGTCTACTTCGGCTCACCGATCGAGCGGACCGCGGGGGACGATCCTGCCGCGTTGGTCGCCGAAGCGGAGCAAGTGGTCGCCGGCGTGCTCGAGCGCTGGCGAGGCGCAGCCGTCACGGGTTGATCCGGAGGGGGTTCACGCCTCGCGATCCAATGGGGGGTCGCGCCCGTACTCCTCGTCGGGGTCGAACCACTGGATGTCGAGGAGGGCGTCGATCTCCTGAGGATCTTCGGGCTCGCGTTTCGAAGTGTCCTCCTGCTCCGGTGCGGATTCGCCGTCAACCGACGTGCCCGTGCCCCGCGCCGTCTCGAAGAGCATGCCGACACGTTCCCCGAGGCGCAGTCGCTCGCGGAAGGCCCGCCATGTCGACGCCGCCATCGCCGGATTCTCGAGCAACGCCTGAGGAACCGTCCGGACCCAGCCGAGCGACCGCAGCCCACCGATCATCACGGTGCCGGCGATGGCGACGACACCGACACCGGCCATCAAGACGACCGGTCTCGGCATCGCAAGCTCGAAGAAGGCCCGGGAGGCCGAGGTGGCGAAGAGCAGGAGGAGCCCGACGCCCATGGCCGTGATGAGACCGCGCTTCCACGCGACCAGCGGGCGCGCCACCATGCCGAGGGCGAACAGGCCCACCGCCGACAGCACGAGGGTGGCGAGGGTTCGTGCTTCGTTGAGCGGCGTCTGCTCGGCGATGGCGAGCTCATACGCCCCGTAGGTCGCCAACCCGGCGGCGATCCCGGTGGGGATCGCAAACCGGGACACTCGCATCACGAATCCGGGGCGGGCGCGACGGGCCGACGGCGCGAGCGCCAGGAAGAACGCCGGGATCCCGATCGTGATCGATCCCACGAGCGTCAGGTGGCGGGGGAGGAACGGGAAGGGGCGGCTCGCCAGACCCACGGCGAGGGCGAGGAACACGGCATACACCGTCTTGGTCACGAAGAGGTTGGCGACCTGCTCGATGTTCGAGATGACGCGTCTCCCCTCCGCCACGACGCCCGGGATCGTGTCGAAGCTCCCGTCGACCAGCACGAGCTCGGCCACGGCGCGCGACGCTGCGGATCCGGAGCCGATGGCGATGCCGATGTCGCTCTCCTTCAGTGCGAGCACGTCGTTGACCCCGTCACCCGTCATGGCGACCACGTGGCCGTCGGCTCGCAGCGCCCTCAGGATCTCGCGCTTCTGCTGGGGTGTCACCCGCCCGAAGACGGTGGTGTCGGCGACGATGCGGCGGAACTCTCTCTGGTCGTCCGGCAGCGTGCGGGCATCGACGACGCGGTGTGAGCCGGGAATGCCGACCTCGCGTGCGATGGCACCGACGGTCTCGGGTTGGTCGCCGGAGATGACCTTGGCGACCACACCCTGCACGGCGAAGAACCGGAGCGTGTCGGCTGCGTCCTCGCGGATCCGATCTCCCAGCGCGACGAGGGCGATCGGTCGAAGTCTCCCGGGCAGCCCCGAGTCGAGGGGTACGTCGGTGTGCGCCAGCAACAGCATTCGCCTGCCGCGCCACGCTCCCTCGGCCGTTCGCTCCGCCACGTCGGGATCGTCCGGGGCAAGGACGTCCGGGCCTCCCAGAACGAAGCTGCCGCGCCCCTCGAACGTGGCTCCGCTCCACTTGCGGGCGCTCGAGAACGGGACGACGGTCGTGGCACGCCACGACGGGGGTGCGTCGTAGGCGGCGCCGATCGCACCGATCGTGGCGTTGGGGTGGGAGTCGGTGGCGGCCAGCGCCCCGAGCGCGGCCTCGGCGGCGATCGACTCGTCGAGCAGCTCGAGCTCGTGCACGACGAGGGTCCCTTCGGTGAGGGTCCCGGTCTTGTCGAAACACACGGTGTCGACCCGGGCCAGCCCCTCGATGGCGGGCAGCTGCTGGACGAGCACGTTGCGACGACCGAGCCTGATCACGCCGACGGCGAACGCCACCGAGGTGAGCAGGACCAGGCCCTGCGGGATCATGCCGACGGCGCCGGCCACGCCGGAGCGCAGCGCCTCGAGGAACGTGGGCGGCTCCCCGATGATGTCCGGCTTCTCTCGCGTGCCGTTCCACACGAGAAGGGCGATCATGGGGAGCACGGTCCAGGAGACCACGCGCAGGAAGGCATCGATGCCGTCCCGTAGCTCCGAGTGGACGAGCGTGAACTTCTTGGCCTGGCTCGCCAACGACGCCGCATAGGACGCCGTGCCGACGCGCTCGGCGACGAAGCGACCCGTGCCCGCCACGACGAACGAGCCCGAGAGAACCTGGTCGCCCACCTCCTTCACGATGGGATCGGACTCGCCGGTGAGCAGGGACTCGTCGATCTCCAGCCCGGCGCTGTCGACGACGAGCCCGTCGACGGGGATCTGGTCACCCGTGGAGAGCTCGACGAGATCGCCGACCACGATCTGCTCGATCGGTGTGGTCGTGACGACGCCTTCGCGGATGGTGGCGATGGTCGGAGAGGTCAGCACGGCCAGGCGATCGAGCGTCTGCTTGGCCCGCAGCTCCTGAACGATGCCGATGGCGGCGTTCGACACCATGACGATCCCGAACAGAGCGTCTCGCGGCTCTCGCACGGCCACGAGGATCACGACCAGGAGCACGGAGAGGAGGATGTTGAACCGGGTGACGATGTTGGCCCGGACGATCTCCTTGACGGTCCGGCTCGGGTCGTCGGGGAGGGTGTTGACCTGGCCGGCAGCCGTTCGTGCCCGCACCTCTTCCCTGGTCAGGCCCTGAGGGGTCGGATGGAGCTCGACGGTGTCGGTCACAAGCCGAGGATACCTGGTGGTCTGAAACGTGCCGTTCGGCGAACTACACTGATGTAACTTCCTCGAGAGGCGAGTACGAGCGCGGATCCCGCAGCGGGTTCCGGGCGAGGTGACAGGGGCGAGAGAGAAATGGCGCTGACCGCAGACGTCGCACAGAGGACGTGGACCGACCCCGACAAGGTGGTCGTGGAGACCGAACGGCTCTACCGGCTTCGGCGCGAGCAGGTGGAGTCCATGCCGCTGGCCGACATGGTGACGAAGGGCCGGGTCGCCGACGTGCCGTGCGTGGTGGCGACCACACAACGCATCGTCGAGGTCGTCGTGGACGACGGGCGCGATCTGGCACCGCTGGTGAATTCGGCGTGGCATCTCGAGGAGCAGGGTTGGCGGGTCACCGTGCTGGCGCCGCTGCGGCTCATGGGTGATGCGCATCGTCTGCTGCGGGGCGCTCCCGTGCTCCTGCAACCGTGGTGGATCGTCGACGACGCGGTGCTCTTCGGCGCCTTCGAACGGCCGTGACGGCGCTCGGAGGGTCGGTGCAGCACCCTCCGGTCTAACCTCGAACCTCCAATGCCTGCCCCGCTCTACATCCAGACGGTCATCGCAGTGCTGTGGGACTTCGACCGCACCCTGATCCCGGGAAACATGCAGGGTCCGATATTCACGGAGTACGGGGTGGACGAGGCCGTGTTCTGGCACGAGGTCGATGGCCTCGTCGACTACCACCACACCCAAGGCGAGCACTTGGCGAAGGATCTCGCCTATCTCCTCCACATCATGGCGTACGTCGAGGCCGGCGTCTTCGCCGATCTGAGCAATGCCAAGCTGAAGGAGCTCGGGGCTCATCTCGAGACGTGCCCCGGCATCCCGGAGTTCTTCGATCTGTCACGCAAGCACGTGGCGAGCATCCCGGAGTTCGCCAAGGAGGGGATCACGCTCGAGCACTATGTCGTGTCGACGGGACTGAAGGCGATGATCGACGGGTCTGTCATCGCTCCGCACGTCGACGGGGTGTGGGCGAACACGTTCGTCGAGGGAACGCCCGGGCCCGGCTACCTGGAGAAGCTGCCGGTGCGCGACGGTGGAGCGATCACGCATCTGTCCTCCGTCATCGACAACACGTCGAAGACCAGGGCGCTCTTCGAGATCAACAAGGGCGTGAACGTGAACGCCGATGTCGATGTCAACGCCCGGATGGCCGAGTCCCAACGCCGGGTGCCGCTGCAGCACATGATCTACGTGGCCGACGGGCCCTCCGATGTCCCCGTCTTCTCGATTCTCAACAAGGCAGGTGGCAAGACGCTGGGCGTGTACAACCTCGAGCCCCGCAACAACCACCGGCAGGTGAAGCAGCTCCAGGAGCAGGGGCGCATCCAGGGCATGGCGAAGGCCGACTACCGCGAAGGCGAGGCGGCATACCTGTGGCTCATCGACAGCATCGAGCAGATCGGGTACGACATCGTGGAGAACCGACGCCAGGCCTTCTCGGAGATCGAGAACCCCCCGGGCCACGTGTGATTCCGCCCGCATCCGGTCATCTCCAGTTCCGGCACCCGGATGGCTACTTCCTGTTGCGTGTCGCCGGAATCGCCAGACGTGGCGACGATGTGCTGCTGCACCGCGCCGAGGACGACGACTTCTGGTCCTTGCCGGGAGGGCGTGTCCTCTTCGGTGAAGCGGCAGAAGAGGCGCTGGTGCGAGAGATGCTCGAAGAGATCGGATACGAGGTCGAGGTGGGCCCGCTCGTCGTCATCGTCGAGAACTTCTTCATCCACGAACAGCTCGACCGGGCGCTCGATGAGACCGGGGAGGTCGGCTATCACGAGATGGGTCTGTACTTCCACATCGAGGCGCCTGGGGTGCTCATGGACCGCGACGAGTTCTCCGGGACCGAACTCGCGGGCACCGATCGCGAATTCCGGCTCGAGTTCCGGTGGTTTCACCGGAACGACCTGACGACCCTCGACGTGCGACCGGTTGCGCTGCGCGAAGTCCTGGCGCTCCCGTTCACACCGGTCCTGCAGCACATCGTGAACCGCGGGTGATGGCTAGCCTCCCGCCGACCGCCGGCGAGGAGGCAAACGTGGACATCGAACGGGTGGGAGTCGTCGGGGGCGGCCAGATGGGCGCCGGGATCGCCGAGGTCTGTGTCCGCGCCGGAGTACAGGTCGTCGTCTACGAGCCCACCGAGGATCTCGCCGCTGCGGCCTCCGATCGCGTCACTCGTTCCCTGGACCGGGGTGTGGAGCGGGGCAAGATCGATGCGGCGAGCCGTGAGTCGTCGCTCCAGCGGTTGTCGGTGACCGCAGAACTCGGGTCCATGGCGGACATGCAGCTCGTCATCGAGGCCGTGACCGAGAACGAGGACCTCAAACGGCGCATCTTCGGTGACTTGGACTCCATCGTCACCGCCACCGACGCGGTGCTGGCCACGAACACGTCTTCGATCCCCATCACCCGCATCGCCATGGCGACGTCACGTCCTGAAGCGGTCGTCGGTCTCCACTTCTTCAACCCACCCGTGGTGATGAACCTCGTCGAAGTCGTGCGTGGGCCGCTCAGCTCCGACGCTGCGGTCGAGCGGGCGACGGCCTTCGCCACCGACACGCTCGGCAAGGTGGTCGTCCACGCCAAGGACCGAGCCGGCTTCATCGTCAACAAGCTGCTGGTGACGTACGTGATCGACGCCATCAGGATGCTCGAGGAGGGCTTTGCGTCGAAGGAGGACATCGACGCGGCCATGGTCAATGGAGCCGCCCACCCGATGGGGCCACTGGCGCTCTCGGATCTGATCGGCAACGACACGATGGTGGCGGTTGCCGAGTCGCTGTTCGAGGAGTTTCGCGAGGCGCGCTATGCGCCCCCGCCGATGCTGCGTCGGATGGTCGAGGCGGGTCTGCTTGGTCGAAAGAGCGGCCGCGGGTTCTACGACTACGCGTGACCGTGGATCAGGCGCTCGCCCGGGTTGCGCCGTTCGATTCGAGGACGCGGCTCAGCTGGTCCTTCTTCACGAGTCCGGTTGCCCGCCAGCGCTGTCCGATCTGACGTTCTTGTGATGCCTGGCCGTTCTGGCGGCGGGCCTTCTTGGAGCGCTTCTGGGGTGCGGCGCCCAGCAGGACGAACGTCGGTGTCGACCTCACGCCGAAGGTCTGGGCTGCCCCGGGAACCTTGGTGACGTCCACCTTCACGATGTGCGCCGACTCGTGGTACTCCTCGGCCAACTCGTTGACGATGCCGTCCATGATGCGGCACGGGCCGCAGTTGACCTGCATGAAGTCGAGGAGAACCGGCTTGCCGGAGGCGACCATCGGCTCGAGCTCGCCGAGATTCTGGAGCCTGGTCGGTTTCGGGCGTTTCTTGAAGATGGCCATGGCGTGTACAACGGTAACCGACCGCCGCGTATGCCCGATCCGCTGGAGAAGCTGCCGGGGGAACGGGAGGGGTTCCCCCGGCAGCGATGTGGGCTACTTGCTCAGCTGACCACGAACCGCTCCGGACGGCACGGTCGGGTTGTGCACGTTGATGTAGTACCCGGACGGGTCCTGCCGGATCGCCTTGATCAGGTCGGCATCGATGCCGTCGACGCACCCGCTCCCGCCGGTGGCCGCCCATTGCAGGTCGACGACGACTCCTCCGTTGACGCCTGCCGGCCCCACGTGGATGTGGGCAGCGAACGGCGACGTGGTGAGGCCGTCGGTCGTGATGTGGAAGCACACCTCGCCCTGACCCTGGTTGAGGGTGACGTGGGCGCTGCCGGTGGCATCGCCGTCGCCTCCTCCGACCTCGTTCGACGCCGCGAGATCCGCCGAGAGCGGCCGGCCGTCTGCCAGCGCGGGTGCGGCGACGACGAGCGCGACGAGTGCGACGAGCGCGATGAAGATCCTTCGCATTCCATTCCTCCTGTGTCAGGTACCTTCACCGTGTCTACGTGACGTGCGCCCCTTCGGTTCGCACGATCTCCGTCACACGAGCGCAAAGGCGATCACACCTGCGACCACGCAGTAGTAGCCGAAGGGACCGAGGCCGGTCCGGCGCAGCACTCCGAGGAGGAGCGCGATGGCGGCGTACCCGGAGATGGCGGCGACGAGGACGCCGACCCAGATGACCGGGTCGATGCCGCCGTCCTGCGATGTCAGGTCGAGGAACTGGAGCAAACCCGCGCCGGCGATCGCCGGGATGCCGAGGATGAACGACAGGCGAGCCGCCTCGGACTTCTCGATCCCCTGGGTGAGACCGGCGGCGATGGTCGATCCCGAGCGTGAGATCCCGGGGATGAGGGCGAGTGCCTGGCCGAGCCCGAGGACGATCGCATCACGGACCGTGCCGCCGGGGGCCCGGCTGCCGCCATCGACACGCCTGCTCAGCAGCAGGATGACACCCGTGGCGAAGAGGGCGACGGCGACCGCTCTCGAGTTCTGCTGGAGCTCGTCGATCGGTCCGGCGAGGGTCAACCCGGCCACGGCCGCCGGGATCGTGCCGATGATCACGAATCGAAGGAGTCGTCGTCCCTCGTCGGTACGGCGCAGCATCTCGCCGAGATCGCGCCGGAAGTAGGCGACCACGGCCGCCAGCGTTCCGAGGTGGAGGAGGGCGCTCGTGGCGAGGTCGGGCGGCTCCCTGCCGAGCAGCTCGGGGACGAGCACGAGGTGACCGCTCGACGAGATCGGGAGGAATTCGGTGAGGCCCTGGATGAGGCCCCAGAGGATGGACTCGACGAGCATCGTCCGAGGTTAGGGGCGATCGACCGGTGGCCATGCCACCACTCAGGGCCGCGTGGCGACGACAACGTCACCCAGAGCGGCAGCGGTTGCCACCGCAGCTGCGGATTCGGGCGGAACCGCCACCACGCCGGGCTCTTCGATCCCGAAGCCACCCGCGCTCGCAGACTCCACCACGATCCCCGGGACCTCGAGGCCGCTCGCGGTCAGGAACACGAGCACGTCCGATCCGGGTTGCGCCGCACCAGGCAGGTCCAGTGTCACGGCCCACCACCCGTCCGGTGCGACCGCGCCGTTGGTCGTCAGCGCCCCGACGAGGGGAGTCCCCGCCGGTATGTCGATGGTGGCCACACTCCCGACCGATGCGGGTGCGGTGAGTAGACCGGACGGTATGTCCCGCCACTCGATCGCCTCCGAGGTGATGGCTTCGCCTCTTGCGATGCGGATCTGTGCGTAGGGGTGGGGCGTGGTCGCCGGTCCACTGCACTCGACGAGGAGGCCGACGCCCACGAGCGCGGCCGCGGCCGTCCACCTGACATACGGGGGTCGCGCCATCAGATACATCCGGCGAACCTATCGAAGCCGCGGCGCGGGGAGAAGGGGGTCGATGACCCTCCCCGTCCCTCCCTCCTCGTGAGGAGGGAGGGAGCATCACGCAAGCAGGGGGAATGGTGGGGGACTTGCGATCAGCGGGTCGGGGAGGGAGCCTCGAGAATCTCCTGCTTCGTTCGGCGAACCGGAGGGGCACGGTGGCCAGCTCCCTTTGCGGCTGCCGCCCCACCTCATCGGAACCGATTGTGGTCGATTTGGTCGCGTGTGGGAAGGATTCACGCTGCGGGACCGTCGCGGCCGCCGAGTCCGATCGAAAGCGTCTCCTAAACTCGTCGCGATGGACATCGCGCTGGCCCTCGTCGCCGCCTATCTCATCGGTTCTGTGGACTTCGGTGTGATCGTGCCGCGCCTCATGGGGATCGACATCTACGAGCACGGAAGCGGCAACCCCGGAACCTCGAACGTCTTCCGCACACTCGGCAAGAAAGCAGCCGCCATGGTGCTGCTCGGAGACGCCACCAAAGGTCTGCTGGCCGTCGCGGTCGCCGCTGCCATCTCCGGGTCGGAGCCCGTGGCCCATGCCGCCGGGCTCACCGCCGTGTTGGGCCACGTGTTCCCCGCCTGGCACCGGTTCAAGGGGGGACGGGGAGTTGCCACGGCGATCGGTGCTGCGATCTGGCTCGAGCCGTGGTTCGGGATCGCAGTCGCAGTGGTGTGGGCCGCCGTGGTCGTGGCAACCAAGACCGCATCCGTTGCGTCGCTGGCAGCGATGGTGGCGTTCGTGCCGGGCTTCGCCATCGGCGGTACCCGAGGTTGGTCCTTGCTGTGGGTGGCGGCCACCGCCGGCGTCGTGATCGCCCGCCATTCGGGCAACATCCAGCGCATCATCCAACGCTCGGAACGATCGGTCACCAACCCGTGAGGCCCCTCGCCGAGGCCCAACTGGAGGTGCTCTCCGCGATGTCGCCGCTGCCGACGATGGCGGTGACGTTGCGCGAGGCGCACGGTCTCGTACTCGCAGAGGATGTCGTGGCGAGCCACGACATCCCGCCGTTCCCGAACTCGGCGATGGACGGCTACGCGGTGCGAGCAGCTGACGTCGCCGATGCGCCCGTGGAGCTCACGGTCCTCGAGGACGTCCCTGCCGGAAACGTCCCCAGTCGTTCGGTCGAGCCCGGCACGGCCATCAAGATCATGACGGGTGCGCCGATGCCGGACGGAGCGGATGCTGTCGTCAAGGTCGAGGACACGGTGCCCGGCGACGGGATCGTCGGCATCGAGCGGACCGCCCCGGTAGGCACCGCGGTCAGGCCCGCCGGCGGCGACATCACCTCAGGGTCGGTCGTGATGAAGGCGGGGACACGGCTGGACGCGGCGGCCCTCGGTGTGCTCGCCTCGGTCGGCGCCGCACACCCCGTGGTCAGACGCCGCCCGACCGTCGCCATCATGTCGACGGGAGACGAGGTCATGCCGCCCGAGACCCCATCGCTGGGGCCGGGCAAGATCCGCGACACCAATCGCCCGATCCTGCGGGCCTTGCTCGAGGAACTCGGTGCGGTCGTCGTCGATCACGGGATCGTGCCCGACGATGCGGATGTGCTGAACCGCACGCTCGGCCACGCGGCGCGCAACGCCGATGTCGTCGTCACCTCGGGTGGCGTGTCGATGGGGGAGTACGACCTCATCAAGCAGGAGTTGAGCAAGCTCGGCAGCGTCGAGTTCTGGAAGGTCGCCATGCAGCCGGCGAAGCCCTTTGCTTTCGGCGATCTGGGGGGAACCCCGTTGTTCGGTCTCCCGGGGAACCCGGTATCGGTCTTCGTGGCGTTCGAGCAGTTCCTGCGCCCTGCGCTCCTGCACATGATGGGTGCCGAGGTGTTGTTCCGCCCCCGGCTCACCGGCGTGCTCGACGAGCCGGTGAGGACGGACCCGGCGAAGACCGTCTTCCTCCGAGTGGCACTCACCGTCGACGATGACGGTCACTACCGCGTCAGACGCAGTGGGGGACAGTCGTCGAACGTGCTGTCGGCTCTGGCCGCAGCGGATGCATTCGGGGTGGTGCCCGTGGGTGATGGCGAGCTGCCTGCGGGCGCACCCATCTCGCTCGAGCTCTTCCGCGCTCCCGAGACCAGGACACGGGCGGAGGCACTCGGTGGCTGAGCTCACGCATCTCGACGACCAGGGGGAGGCACGCATGGTGGACGTCTCTGCCAAACAACCGACCGTGCGTCGTGCCGTCGCCGAGGCCGTCGTCGCACTGCCGGACGCCGTCGCCGACGCGTTGTTCGGAGGCGATCTCCCGAAGGGCGATGCTCTCGCCGTGATCCGGATCGCTGCCATCCAGGCGGCGAAGAAGACGCCCGACTTGATCCCGTTGTGTCATCCACTTCCGATCGACGCCATCGACGTCGACGTCGTTCGAGTCACCGAAGGAGCGAAGATCACGGCGACCGTGTCCACCACGGCGAGGACCGGCGTCGAGATGGAGGCGATGACCGCGGTGTCCGTCGGGGCGCTCGCGTGCTACGACATGGTCAAGGGGCTCGACAAGGGCGTCCAGATCGCACACGTCCGCCTGCTACGCAAGACCGGAGGCAAGTCGGGGGAGTGGTCGGCGTGAAGGCGGCCGTCGTCACCGTCAGCGACCGCGTCTCGCGCGGCGAGGCCGTCGACCGGTCCGGCCCCACTGCGGTCGACCTGCTGCGCGAGGCAGGGTTCGACGTACTTCACACCCGCGTTGTTCCCGACGGCGTCGAGTCGGTGCAGGAGGCCCTCGAGGAGATCATCGGCACGGTGAGCCTCATCGTCACCTCGGGAGGAACGGGATTCGGTGCTCGCGACCTCACACCCGAGGCCACCGAAGGGGTGATCGAGCGGCGCGCTCCCGGGCTCGCCGAGGCCATCCGGGCGGCGACATTCGGCGTCAATCCACACGGGATGCTCTCACGGGGAGTGGCCGGAATCGTGGGCGAGACCCTCATCATCAACCTGCCTGGTTCGGTCACCGGTGTCACGGAGTCTCTCGAGGTGATCAGACCGGCCTTGCGGCATGCCGTCGAGTTGCTGGTATCCCCGGATTCCGACCACAATACGTCCAGCTGAGGGTGGGGGCGCGCTCGGGAAATCCCGGAGGCAGCGCGCGCAGGCGGTAACGTTTTGAGCACGCTGGCGGAGTAAGGGAATCATGCCGATCGTCTTCTTCTTGATCCTTGCGGGGGTCTGGGCGGTGTTTCTGCTGCCACAGCTCTTCGAAGGGCGACGCACATCTCCCACGGGATCGTTGCGCAGCTTCGAACGCTCCGCGGTGCTCGCCAACATCGCCACGCCCGGCGGTCTCGAGGCGCTGGCGCGACGGCGGACGATGATGCGCCGTCGCCGGGTGCTCGTGTCCCTCGGCGCAGCCGCTGTGGGATGTCTCGTCGCCGCCATCGTGCTCGGCTCGACCACGTGGCTGATGGCGGCCTTCGTCGCCGACTTCGCTCTCGCCGGGTACGTGACGATGTTGCTCAGCCTTCGTGAGCAGAAGTACCGGGCAGCCCAGAAGGTCGTGCCCATCGCCGCACCCCAGGTCACCGTGAATCAGCAGCCGGCACGCCTCGACGAGCAGTCGGCAACCGTACGGGTCGTCGCCGGCTGACGGCGTGTCGAAGCTTCCTTCGTCGCTCGATCTCGACGCTCTCGAACGGTCGGTCCGTGAGGAACTCGACGGCAAGATGGCCGCTCGTGAGGCTGCGCTGAAGAACACGCGCCCGATCATCCAGCACTCGTCGAAGGCCATCAGGGCCCTGCACCGCGGCGAGGTCGGCGCGGCCGAAGACCATCTCGCCCGGATCCGCGAGCTCATCGACGAGATCGAAGCTCCGCTCGCCGAGCACACCGACATCTATCACGCCGGCTTCTTCTACGACGCGGTCAAGGAATACGCAGAGGCGGCGCTCACGATGGCGCTCGTCACCGGTGAGCCGTTGCCGCTGCCCGGCGATCTCGGGCTTCATGCCGTGCCCTACCTCAAGGGCCTCGGCGAGGCGGTGGGCGAGCTGCGGCGCCGCATGCTCGACCAGATGCGGACCGGAGATCTGGAGGCCGCCGAGACGACCTTCACCGACATGGAGACCATCCACGATCTGCTTGCTGCGCTCGACTATCCCGACGGCATGACCTCGGGTCTGCGCCGCACCACGGACGTCGCCCGTTCGCTCATCGAACGCAGCCGCGCCGACCTGACGACGACCATCGTCCAGGAGCGGCTTCGCCAACGCCTCGAGGACGCAGCGAGCAGCTGAGCGGGTCGCGGTCGGTTCGGCGGGCGCTCGCTGCGTTACACTTCTTCGCCCCGGGGGTGTAGCTCAGCCCGGCAGAGCACTTCGTTCGCAACGAAGGGGTCACGGGTTCAAATCCCGTCACCTCCACTTCCACGGCGCGTCGCGTACGCACCGTGTTCTTTCTGCCTCGCGTTGCATTGCTGTGGGCGGGGCGGGTGGGCGATCTGCATGCCCATCGGCGCCAGCCATGAAGGTTCAAATCCCGTCACCTCCACTTCCACGGCGCGTCGCGTACGCACCGTGTTCTTTCTGCCTCGCGTTGCATTGCTGTGGGCGGGGCGGCTGGTAGATCTGCATGCTTCCGCAGCGAGCCATGAAGGTGGCGCGATTCCAGTCTCACCGCCCTCGATTCCCTCCGGCGAGGGGTGCGCCCTGCGACAGTGGGGGGATGCAGGAAGGCCCGACACGTCGTCGCCATGACCCCCTCGAAGGTGTGACACCAGCCGGGATGATCAGGACCGGCGCCGACCGAAGCCGAATTCCGGACGCCTACGGTGACGTGCTCGTCGCCGCTGTTGCTGCGGTCGCCCAGGGCGCCCCCGGGGTCTCTGTCTACCTCTACGGCTCCGTTGCGACAGGAACCGCCGTGGTGCCCGATTCGGACGTGGACCTGTTCACGATCGGTCTCCCTGCAGAGAGGGCCGCTCGGATCGGCCGGGACCTGTCGAACCGTTTCGCCGACGTGTCGAGAGCGATCCAGGTCGGCGCCGCACATCCCGACGACTACGAAGGCGACGGCTGGGCCGCGTACGGCAATCGCGTCTTTCTGCGTCATTACTGCGTCCATCTGGCCGGACCGGACCCGCGGGCCGGACTTCCGGACCATCCCGCTGATGCTGCGGCGGCGAGAGGCTTCAACGGCGACATCGGGATCCATGCAGAGCGGTGGAGATCGGAGCTGGCCAGGCCGGTCGACGCGACGTCGCTCGCCCGAAGGATCGGACGGAAGTGCCTCTTTGCGGTCGCCGGGCTCGTGAGCGTTCATGACGACACCTGGACCACGGATCGTGGCCTCGCTGCCGAGCGATGGTCCGCGATCGAGCCCGGCATGGCGGGCGGCTTGAGCGTGCTGCTCAGCTGGAGTGAAGGGGAGGAAAGGCCGAGCAGACCAGACATCGGCGTCGCTCTCGAAGGCGTCGTCGCCCGGATCGTTGGCTCCTTCGAGCAGATGATCGGTCTCTGGTGAAGGCTCGATGACCGGTCACACGACGGCGGCGTACGATGCGTGACTGCGGTGACAGCGGAGGCGTGATGCCAGACAATGCCGAACTCGTGCGCAGGCTGTTCGAGGAGGGCTGGAACAGCCGGTCGTTCGACTTCCTCGTGGGTCGGACCGCCGACCGCATCCCGTTCCACTACAACGGCGAGGCGATCGAGGTCACGCCCGAGTCGCTTCCCCCGCTCGTCGACGCATGGCACGACGCCTTCCCGGATCTGCGGATGTCGATCAGGCACCTCGTCGCCGCCGACGACATGGTCGCCGTCTCGCTCACGTTCCGGGGGACCCACGAGGGCGACTGGTTGGGGATCCCGGCCTCGGGCCGCCAGGTCGAAGTGGAGGAGATGATGTTCTTCCGGTTCGATGGCGGCGTGCTGGTCGAGATGTGGGAGTTGTTCGACGACGACGGCATGAAGCGTCAGCTGCGGGGCTGATCACGCAGCCGGGTCCGAATCACCGGTGGAGCCATTCCACGAGGTCGTGGGGAGCGAGTTCCCGGGCTCGAGCCTCGTACACGGCGAGGGTCCCGCCGTCGGTCGCGTCGCGTCCGTCACCCGTGCCTCCGCTCCTGAAGAATCGGCTGCGGTCGAGGAACACGCCATCGGGCGCCGGGGCGAGCCGATCCGCTTGGCCGCGCATGGCATCGAAGGTGGCGGACGCTGCGAGTGACTCCAGTTCGGCGTCGGGCAGCGAGACGCCGAATCGGTCGGCGAGGCGCACCATCTCGCCGGGGAGATCGGTGAGCAGGTCCTCGTAGTGCACCAGCACCACATTGGCCCCGTGGCGGCGATCCCACGCGTCGCTCAGATGCCAGAACACACCGCGTAGCCCGTCGAGATCATCTGCCGGCGGCTGGTCGCCGCGGACCCACTCCGCCAGCCACTCGGTGGCCGATGCGTGGCTCCGGCGAGGTCCGGCGGCATCGATCCCGGAGAGCTCGCGCATCTTGTCCCGATCGAGGTTCCGGTCGTGGTGGTAGAGCGAGACGGCGGCGTCGAGTGGATGACGAGCCACGACCACATAGGCGACCCGGTCGTCGATCGGCAGGCCATCGAGCGGCGTGTGGGTCTTGATGAAGCGCCGGTGGGTCTGGGCGTCGAGTCGTGCGATCACCTCCTTCTCGTCGAGCACCAGCCAGTCGAGCCACGGCGACAGCTCGGGCAGCGGACTCGGGAAGTCGCTGGTGCGAAAGACCAGCAGCGAACAGATCATCTGCATCCAGGTGGTGCCGTGCTTCGACCTGGTGCTGATGACGATGTCGCCGTCCCTGAACTCGAAGTCGAGCCACCGGGCGCTGTCCTCGTCGTCGGAGCGATACCGCCGCTCGGGAGGGCGTCTGGCCACCAGCGACGATCCGTCAGCGATCCGCGTTCCAGATGAACCGGTTCACGTCGTTCTCGAGCGCCTCCTGCCGGCCCGATACCGGTTGGGGATCGATCTCGCCGGCGGCGACCCGCTCCTCGAGGCTCGCGAGGTCGACGTCACCCGTCATGATCTCGTCGCCGAGCGTCCCGCCCCACCCCCGATATCGGGTGTCACGCGCGTTTTCCAGACTCCCGTCCTCGAGCATCGCGGCCGCCACCAGCAGGGATCGCGCCAGCGTGTCGATGCCGCCGACGTGACCATGGAAGAGGTCGGCTCGATCGATGCTCTGTCTGCGCAGCTTCGTGTCGAAGTTGAATCCGCCCGTCGTGAACCCGCCGCCACGGACGATCTCGTACATGGCGAGGCTCATCTCCTCGACGGAGTTGGGGAACTGGTCCGTGTCCCATCCGTTCTGGGGGTCGCCACGGTTGGCGTCGACGCTGCCGAAGATCCCGTGGTCCACGGCGTAGGCGATCTCGTGATGGAAGCTGTGCCCGGCCAGGGTCGCATGGTTCACCTCGATGTTGACCCGGTACTCGTCGACGAGGTCGTGGCGCTCCAGGAAACCGTGCACCGTCGCCGAGTCGTAGTCGTACTGGTGCTTCGTCGGCTCCTGTGGCTTCGGCTCGATCAGCAGCGTCCCCTCGAAGCCGATCGCATGCTTGTACTCGGCGACCATCGTGAGGAACCGGGCGAGTTGTTCCCCCTCCTGCGCCAGCCGGGTGTTGAGGAGTGTCTCGTAGCCTTCCCGCCCACCCCACAGCACGTAGTTGGCTCCGCCCAGCCGATGCGTGGCGTCGATGGCGTTCTTCACCTGGGCGGCGGCGTAGGCGAACACCTCGGGGTCGGGGTTGGTGGCGGCGCCGGCGGCGAATCGAGGGTGTCCGAAGGCATTGGTGGTGCCCCACAGCAGTTCGACCCCGGTCCGCTCCATGTGCTCTGCGGCGTAGTCGACCATGGCATGGAGGTTGGATCGCGTCTCGGCGAACGTGGCCCCGACGGGTGCGATGTCGACGTCGTGGAAACAGAAGAAGGGCGTGCCCAGTTTTGCGAAGAACTCGAATGCGGCGTCCATCTTCATGCGCGCCGCCGCCATCGGATCACCGGTTGCCTCGAGCCACGGTCGATCGAACGTACCCGAGCCGAACACGTCGCTGCCCGGCCACGCAAAGGAGTGCCAATAGCAGACGGCGATGCGGAGGTGGTCCTCCATGCGGATGCCCATCACGAGTCGATCCGGGTCGTAGACGCGGTAGGCCAGGTCATTCGTCGACTCGGGGCCCTCGTACCGGATCGGTTCGATCCCTGTGAAGAAGTCGGGCATCGTCGCTCCTCGGACGCGGTTCGGACGCTCGCGACACTACCGCCGAACGACCCCCTGGTGGCAAGGAACTCGCAAGATCGGCCGGGAGCCGCCGACAGGATCGTCATGGAAGCGATCGGTCGCGTCTCGGCCAGGATCGAGGAGATCCGAGCGATGGCGACGAGCCGGACCGCACCGCTCGGTGCGTTCTCGGCCCATCTGGCGCGTGCACAACAACAGCAGGCGACCGTGTCGGGTGAGGGGCTCCCCGCAGCCGAGGAAGGCGGCGGTCCGCCGATCGCACTCGACTTCGCCCCCTCGGCCCCGTACGTGCGGTCCGTGACGCTCGGTGGGATGGTCGGGGTCGGCCCTGCGACGGTCGCCACGCCCCTCGACCCAGTCGACGGCGTCATGACCGCCCGCCAGCTCCAGATGTACCTCTTCGAGCACCAGATCGAGCAACGCAACGGCAGGCTGTCCTCGGCCGATCTCGTCCCGATCTCGGGCACGTGGCACGGTCGAGGGTCACTCTTGCCGCCGGCTGCCGCAGCATGGGAGATGATGAGGGAGGCTGCGGCGGCCGACGGTGTGGAGCTGACTGCGATCGACACCTATCGCACGTGGGAGAGCCAGGACCGGGCGCACCGGCAGCACCTGGCCGGCATCAAGAAGGCCAACGTCCTGCCCGCCGGTACGAGCGAACACGGCAACGGCCTCGCCGTGGACATCACGAACGGCTCGATCATCGACCGGGGTGACGCCGAGTGGCGCTGGCTCGACGCCAATGCGGCGCGATTCGGGTGGCATCCCATCTCCAACGAGGCCTGGCACTGGGAGTTTCGCGGGGTCTGAGTGAGACCTCAGACCGCGGGGAGTGTGAGGGTGAACACGCTCGTGGATCCGCGGCGGTCATAGGAGAGCTCACCACCCATCAGCCGGGCGAGGTCGTGCGCCGCGACGAGACCGACGCCGAGACGCTCGGTCACCGTTCCCCCTGATCGTGGTGCTCGTCCGTGTTCGAACAGGGCGTCGCGTCGATCGGGAGGAACCCCCGGGCCGTCGTCGCAGACCCGGAGGGTCGGGAGCGGTGCCGATGACAGCTCGACCCAGCACCGAGTACCTCCGTGCTGGGCCGCGTTGACGACGAGATTGCGGATGATCTGGCGGACCCTCCCTCGATCGGCCAGCGCGACGGCGTCGCCATCGGCACCGCTCTCGATGGCGATGCGGTCTGCCATCGACTCTGTGACTTCGGTGACGATCTCGAGGAGCGGCACCGGCTCACGCGACAGCACCAGCCCGCCGAGCTGGGTGCGAGCGGCGACGATCAGATCGTCCACCACCGCACCGACGGCGATGGCGTCGTCGGCGATGAGCTGTGCGAGGTCACGGCTCTCGGAGTCGTCGATTCTCACCTCACCGGCGGCGAGGAGCTCCGCATAGCCGATGACGGTCGTGAGCGGCGTGCGGAGCTCGTGTGCCACCGAAGCGATCATGTCGTCTCGAGCCCGCTGGAGCCGTCGGAAGACCGTTGCCAGCGTCACGAACAGAGCCGCAGTGGCGGCCAGGAACACGGTACGGACGACCACGCCGGCGAAGAACTCGCCCGAGGCGATGTCCGACGACGGATGAAAGAGCGGGAGGTCGGTACGGGTGCTCACGACGTGGAGCGGGATCTGACTGATCTCTCCGATCACGGCCACGATCGAGAGCAGGGTCGCCTGCCGTCTGGGCAACAGGGTGGCGCCGACCGCGATCACGTAGAAGAGGATGAAGTCGACGCCCGCGACCGGCCCGAGCAGCCACCACAGCGTCGGTGAGACCAGGGCATCGGCCGCCAACGCAGCCCTGACCCGCTGCGTCGGTGTGTCGCCGAGTCGGCCCGCTGCCGCTGCTGCGGCCGCCACGGGGGCGACTGCTGCCCAGTGTGGGTCGGCGGTCAACACGGTTGCGGCGAGCGCCCCGACGGTCGTGAGCGAGTAGGCGATGTGTCGCGCTCGCAGCACGAGCCGCTGGAGCCGCTCGGTGGACTCATCGATGCTGGCCGCCGGCACTCGATGCCGCGATGTCGGCCGCTCGCTGGAGGAACTCACAGTCATCCCGTCGGCTTGCCGGCCTCCCGGTGAAGCGATCGCGGTCGCACCTATGGGAGGTCCAACGGATGTTCGCGGAGGGTGGCCGCACTGGCCAGGATGGAGGCGCGGAACTCGAGCACTCGGGCTGCGATGTCTGCACCCGAGTCCGAGACCACCATGCGCCTGCCATCCACGAGGGTGACGACCGTGTCGGGGGTCTCCTCGATGGACTCGATCAGGTCGGCGTTGAGGAACATCGGCTCACCCCGAAGTCTGTGCACGATGATCATTGGCGCCTCCTCGGACGTCGTTGCTTCCGTCGGCAGGGCCGGCGGACGCTTAACCAGCGGTGGACCCGCCGGCCGGGGCTCCGGTCACGCCCCGGCCGGCCGGTCGTGCCGCCTACCGCTTGATGTTGACGAGGTCGGCGAGCACCTCGTCGGATGTCGTGATGACACGGCTGTTCGCCTGGAAGCCGCGCTGGGCGATGATGAGGTTCGTGAACTCCTGAGCGAGGTCCACGTTGCTCATCTCGAGCGCGGATGCCGTGATGGCGCCGCGGGTACCCCGTCCCGGCTCACCGATGAGCGGCTCGCCGGAGTTGACCGAGGCCTCGAAGTGCGTCTGCCCGACACGGATGAGACCGGACGGGTTCGTGAAGGTCGCAGTGGCGATCATCGCCAGCACCTTCGTCTCGCCGTTGGAGAACTGACCCGACACCGTGCCGTTGCCACCGATGAAGAAGTTCGTCAGGTAGCCGATCGCATTGCCGTCCTGCTGATAGGCCTCGGCGGTGGTGGCACCACCGAACTGCACCAGTGGCGCCTCGCTGGCGAGGTTGATGTCGATGCTGATCGGGTCGGCACCGGGCGGTGTGTATCCGCTCGCGGTGATCACGCTCGGGCTCGTCAGCTGGCCCGTCGTGTCGAACGACACGGTCGAGTTGGACAGCGCCACTGCGTTGCCCTCGATCTCTCCAACCACGTCCCAGGTGTTCACTCCTGTCTTCGTGAACGTGAGCAGGAGCTCATGGGCCTCGCCGAGCGAGTCGTACGTCACGATCGACGTGTTCTGCGTCTCGCCGACCGCCATGTCCGCGCTCAGGTTGCCGCCCAGGTCGATCAGGCCGGTCTCCACCGGATCGATGACCTGCGAGATGGGCAGCTGGATGCCCGACACCGCAGTCTCGGTGGCGATGTTTCCTGCATCGTCGGCCGTCCAGCCCTGCACCAGGAAGCCGCCGGGGGCGACCAGGTTGCCGGATTCGTCCCACCGGAAGGTGCCGGCCCGCGTGTACTCGCGGATGCCGTCCTGCTCGAGAACGAAGAAGCCCTCACCGCTGATGGCGAGGTCGGTGGGTCGACCCGTGACCTGGGTGCCACCCTGGGTGAAGACGCCGTCGATCGAGGCGACCTTGACACCGAGACCGATCTGCAGCGGGTTGCTGCCGCCTCGGGAGGTGCCGGCCCCGGACGGGCCCTGCAGTGTCTGGGCGAAGGCTTCCTCGAAGGTCACCTGCGCGCTCTTGAATCCTGCCGTGTTGATGTTGGCGATGTTGTTGCCAACGACGTCCATCATCGTCTGATGGGACCGGAGTCCGGAGACCCCGGCGAACATCGAACGCATCATGCTGTCACTCCACCTCTCGGAGAGTCGTTCCGTCCGTAGATGAACGAGTCACCCCCTCCGTGGGGTGGCGCTATGTGCGAGCTGGCGGCCGGTCTCCGCACACTGTGCCGGTCTCACGAGTGTTCGTTGCTCGCGGTGATCGTCGGCCATCGGCAACCGCGCTCAAGGGGTGGTTCGACGAATGGTCACTTCTGTCGACGGAGCGTGGTCGGATCGCCCACTTGGAGCGCGAAATCTGACTAGCCCGACGGCCGTCGATTCGCTTAATCACGCAATGGCCCGGCCGACTGGTTCTGCGATGTCAGACCGGACCGCCCCATCGCCAATGGCGGAGCTCGTCCAGACGCTCTGGTACGAGCGTCGACTCCTCGAGTTCCTCCTCTTCAAGCTCGTGTCCGCCAACCTCGTGCTCTCGTCTGCCGATCGACGGTTCGTCGGGCCGGCAGTCGACGAGGTCGAGCAGGTGCTGGCGCGGGTCCGGCGCGCCGAGGCCGATCGGACTCGTGCGGTCCATCGGCTGGCGAGGGCCTGGGGGGAGTCGGTCGAGCACCTCACCCTCGAAGAGCTCGCCGGGCGAGCCGATCCACCGTTCTCGCAGGAACTCCACGATTGTCGTCTCGCCTTCGGTCGGCTCGTGGACGAGATCGATGCGGTGGCCCAGGCCAACCGCAGGCTCGCCACCGTGGGTCTCGGCGACCTGCGAGCCGCTTTCGGTGTCGGTGAATCGCTGACCTACGCACCGGACGAAGCCGCCAAACCAGCCTCGACCTCCGTTCACATCGACAGGAGGCTGTGATGCCCGATTTCATGGCGCTCTACACGGCCCTCTCCGGCATCCAGGCGGCCCAGGCGGCGATCGACACCACGTCGCACAACATCGCCAATGCCGGCACCGAGGGATACACGCGCCAGCGGGTCGAGCTCGCGTCCCGGCTCGCAGCGATGCGGCCCTTCGGTCCCGTCGGCAACGGCGTCGCGATCACCGACATCACCCGGAGCCGGCACGAGTTGCTCGACACCAGGGTGCGGACCTCACTCGGCGAGCAGGAGCGGTTCGCGGTGCTCACTGGTCTGCTCGGCCAGGTCGAACTCACCCTCGCCGAGCCGGACAACGGTGTGACCGCTGCCCTCGGCGAGATGTTCGCCTCCTTCGAGGACCTCGGACTGGATCCGGCGGACACCGCGGCGCGGCAGAACGTCGTCGGGTCGTTGGAGGCGCTGGGGTCGAGGATCAGGGCGATGGTCGAAGCGTGGGATGCGATCGGCAGCCAGACCGTCGCGGACCTCGGGAACGCCGTGAGTGCGACGAACGAGCTCCTCGCCCAGGTCGCCGACGCCAACAGACAGGTTTTGCAGAGCGGGTCCGGCCGGTTCCCGCCCAACGATCTCCTCGATCGCCGCGATCTCGCCCTCGACGAACTGGCGAAGATGGCCGGGGTCAGAGTCACGATCACCGACAACGGTGCAGCTCGCGTCAGCCTGAACGGCCTGGCGCTGGTGCACGACGCCGAGGTGAGCCAGCTGTCGTTCGATCCAGGGACGATGACGTTGACCCACTCTTCCGGGGCCTCGGTGGTCCCGGGTGGTGCCCTCGGCGGACTGATGAACTTCCTGGTGGACGAACTGCCGGCCCAGATGCAGGCGATGAACGACTTCGTGGCAGGGCTGGTGACCACGCTCAACACACAGCATGCCGCCGGCTTCACCACCTCCGGAGCGCCCGGAGGACCGCTGTTCTCCGTGGTGGCGGGGCAGGAGGCCGCGACCATCACGGTGGCGGTCACAGATCCGGCTGACATCGCGGCCGCATCGTCCGGAGGGCCACCGGTCCCGCTCCACGACGGATCGAATGCCGGAGCACTCGCCGGGTATCGATTCACCCCTGCCATCGGGTCGGCCACCCTCGAGGAGGTCATGCGGGACATCGTCGGTCAGATCGGCTCGTCGCTCTCGGCGACCGCATCCACGGGCCGCGCCTACGGCGATCTGGCGGCTTCTGCAGAGCTGGCGAGGACCGACGTCCACGGCGTGTCGATCGATGAGGAGATGGTGAACCTCCTCTCCTCGCAACGGGCATTCGAAGCGGCGGCACGCGTCATGACGGCGGTCGATCAGGCGCTCGACACGCTCATCAACGGAACCGGAATCGTCGGAAGGTGATGGCATCATGAGGGTCACGCATCTGGGACAGCATCGAGCCGCCATGGCTCGTATCACCGGCAGCCTCGCCGCGATGACGCGCGCCGAGTCACAGGTCGCCTCGGGGAAGCGCATAACGCGAGCGTCGCAGGATCCCGCCGGCATGAGCCGGGCACTCGAGCTCCGAGCTCGCCTCCGGGCCCACGAACAGGAACGACGCAACATCGAGGACGGCCAGCGTTGGGTCGATCTCGCCGACCTGGAACTGCAGTCGGCCGTAGACCAGATGCATCGCGTACGCGAGCTGGCGATCCGTGGGGCGAACTCGACCAACGCCGCGGATCGTGTCGCCATCGCGTCCGAGGTGGCTGCGATTCGCGACGGGCTGCTGTCCATCGCCAACACCCGCCAGCAGGGGAGGGGGATCTTCGCCGGGTTCGCCACCGGCGACGCCGTGACGAAGGTCGGCGGGGTGTGGACCTACACCGGCGACGCCGGTGCGGTGATGCGACGGATCTCGGACGACCTCGAGGTGCAGGTGAACGTGATCGCCGCCGATGCCTTCGGGTTCGCCGCCGGGAACGACGTCTTCACCCTCCTCGACGATCTCGAGACGGCGCTCCTCACCGACGACGCAGTCGGGATCGACACCTCCATCTCCGACGTCGCGCTGGCGACGGACACGCTGCTCGAGTCGCTGGCGACGCTCGGGTCGGCCGGCCGCCGGATCGAGGATGCCTCCCTCGAGGTGCTCGCCGACATCGAGCTCGTACGTGGCGAGATCAGCACCATCGAAGACGTGGATCTCTCCGAGGCGCTGCTGGAGTTGAGCCTCAACGAGACGGCCTATCAGGCGGCCATGACGGCATTCACCAGGGCGAGCCAATCGTCGCTGGTCGACTTCCTCCGCTGAGGTCCGCCGTGTTCGGGTCGGTCACCGGTATCGTGAAGCTCCGTAGTACGAGACGGGCATGATGACCTCGCCACCAGAAGCGCCGGCCGCAGAGGCCTCGGAGATCGACGACAAGATCATCGAGTTCGCCGATGGCATACCCGGGTTTCCGGACCTGCACAGGTTCGTGATCGTAGAACTCCACGAAGAGGGCGCCTTCCAGGAGCTCCGCTCCGTCGACGATCCCGATGTGTCGATGATCGTCTGCGTGCCCTGGCTGTTCTTCCCGGAGTACGCCCCGACGCTCTCGGACGCCGAACAAGCGGACCTGGCCTTGACCTCCGCCGAGGATGCGGTCCTGTTCGTCCCGGTGTCGATCTCGGGAGAAGACGTCACGCTGAACCTGCTCGGGCCCTTCGTGGTCAACAAGGCGACCCGGCGGGGCAGGCAGCTGGTGCTCTCCGACTCGGACTACTCGGTGAGGGCTCCCATCACGTTGGGTGGGTGAGCCATGCTCGTCCTGACCCGTAGACCGGGCGAGTCCATCGTCATCGGCAACGACATCATCGTGACCGTGGTCGAGATCAAGGGTGGCCAGGTCAGGATCGGCATCAACGCCCCCCGTGACGTGCAGGTCCACCGCGAAGAGATCTATGAGCAGGTGCGGCAGGCCAACGTGGATGCCGTGGCCAACGCCGGCGCAGCACGCAATGCGCTCTTCAAGGCGAAACCGGGCGGCGATGCGGCCGACCAAACGAGCTGATCAGCGTCCCGGGTTGCGACTCAGGCTGCGGGAGATGACGGCTGCGTAATCGCCGTCGATGTCGAGTCGCTCCGTCGCCGTCACCGTGGCCCTGGCCTCGTCGATGCGAGCCCGCAAGGTCATGGCGCCGTTGTCGGTGATCGACTCGACTTCCTCGCTCAGGCTGCGCAGTCGACCGTGGAGGTCGCCGAGCACGCCTCGCAGCGCAGGCTCGGCGTGGGCGACGAGGTCGCCGAGTGAGGCATCGGGGTCGAGGCCCACCGACTCGGCGGCGTCCCGGGCCGCCAACGCCCTGGCGAGCTCGATCTCGCCGAGCTCTGCGGCGCGGTCGTCGATCTCGTCGATGGCGAGCCCGAGGAATCGGGCCTCGCGAGCTTCGATGAGGAGCTCGGCCTTGACGAGCCTGAAGATGAGGTCGTCGAGAATCGCGACTTCTTGGTGGAGCATCGTGGTGAGGGCGACGAACGGGTCGTAGCCGTCACCGACCGAGTCCTGTGGCGGGCTGACCACGTGACCTCCTGACGGGGAATCTCATCTCTTCTCCAGTCGGCCGGCTGCCGCACGACTTAAGCCCCGGATCGCGATGTGGTTGCTGCTTATCCCGAGCAGATCTCGGCCGACGGTCATTGCATCACAGGCATGGATGCCTGCAGACGAGGGACGTTGCAGCTACAAGGAGGTAGCAATGACGGCCGTTGACGTCGACGTGGCTTCGCCCGTCGGTATCGGCGCCACACCCCAGGGAACGGGTGGCACAGCGGACGCGACCGCACATGCGGCCGCCGATCACACCGTGCTCGGATACTGGCTGTCCGACGCGTCCCGCTCGAGGCTCGAGGACACCGGAGTCGGCTTCACCGAAGACCGCGCCCAGGTCGACCGCGCCTCCGTCATCGTCGTCTCGACTCGCATCCCGGTCGGTGAGACACTGGGCACCATCGCCGAGGTGGTCGCAGCGACGGATGTTCCCGTCCTCGCGATCGTGCATCCCGGTGGAGAAGCGACGGGGGTCCGCCTGCTGAACGCAGGTGCCACCGGCATGATCGCCGAGGGCAACGAGCTCTCGATCGTCGGCTTCCTCGGTGATGGGCCCGACCCCGCCGCCTTCTACGAGACCTTCGAAGTCAGCCTCGACCGGCGGCCGGACGCCCGACGCCGGGTGGGCACCGCAGAGACTGATCCGATCACCCGACTCAGAGGACCGGGGTCGATGGCGGCGCGACTCGCCGAACTCGACTCGGTTCCGCGGCTGGGCCGCGTCAGGATCGTCGGCTTCCACGAAGTCACCCGGAGCCTCACGATCAACGGCAAGGAGTTCTTCAGGCGCCGTATCTCGGATCAGTTCGATCAGATCGTGACGAAAGCCGGTGCCGACATCTACAGCCTCGGCCCCGCCGACTATGCGATCGTCGTCCCCCAGATGTCGGTTGCTCAGTTCGAGGCCCTCGCCACGGAGCTGGTGGCTGCGGGTGCCGACTTCTCGCCGGATCGATCGGGTTCGCTCGCGATCGCCGTGGGCCACGCCGGCCCCGAGGCCACGTCGAACCTCGACACGCTGGTGGAGCTCACCGCCCGCTGCGTCGAGCTCGCCGCCGAGCTCCCCGAGCACGGTGTCGTGGGCTCGGACAAACTCGCGGCGTCACTGGCCACGACCACGGAGCTCGGTGTCATCAACGCCGCCATCGCCGAGGTCGAAGAGCGCGATCCGTATCCGGGTCGCCATGGAGAACGGGTGGCCCGCTATGCGGTCGCCATTGCGGAGTGGCTGGGGGTCGAGGGCAAGGACCTCGCCACCATCAGGCTCGCAGCCAGATATCACGACATCGGGAAGCTCGATCTCTCGGACGAGGCCATCGCCGGCATGGAGGACACGCTCTCCGGCGCGGACCTCGAGGCGTACAAGGGCCACGCCGCCCGGGGAGCCGAGATGTTGCGCTGTGTGGCCGGCGCCGCCGTCGCCGAGACGGTGGCCGCACACCACGAGCATCACGACGGGTCCGGATTCCCGGAGGGCCTCGCCGCCGATGCGATTCCGGTCCTGGCACGGATCGTTGCGGTCGCCGACGCGCTCGACCGCTTCTCGGTCCGTGGCGTGGCCCCGGATCGACCCTCACCCGAAGCCATCCAGAAGTTGCAGGAACTGGCCGACACCCGATTCGATCCGACGATCGTGGAGGCTGCGGTCAGGGTGTACGGGAACCACGACAGATGATCAGACGACCACGAGAGGCGACACCGGCAGGGCGCCGTTTCGACGACGAGAAGGGAAAGAACGATGTTCTTCAAGGACCGTGACGAGCCTGTGGTGTCCGTCGCCCACGAGCTGACCGGGGCACCCGGCCACCGCCAATTGCTGGTCGTCGCACCAGATGGAGAGCACGCCGGCGATCTCGCAGCCATCGAGCGCCATCTCGGTGACGACTGGACGCTGCACTTCGCCGGTGACATCGCGGCCGCCGTGGCCGTGATGGAGGGCAACCCCGTCGATGCGGTGCTCTCGTTCGGAGAGGGCCCCAGGAGTGGTTCGGGCTTCCTGGAGTGGATGCGTCATCGCTATCCAGGAGTGATCCGTCTGGCGGCGGTCCACGTGAACGATCCGCACGAATTGGATGTCGCCGCGTCGGATGCCCACCAGATCTTCACCATCACCCCCGATCCGGCAGAGGTCGCGGAGTCGCTGTCGCGCACCGTCGCCCTGTGCGGCAAGCTCGGTTCGGAGGAGCTGCTCGAGATCGCCGGGTCGTTCAAGCAGATCCCGACCCTTCCCCGCGTCTACCAGCAGGTCCGGGCGACGATGGACTCCGCCGACTTCTCGATCGACGACATCTCGGAGATCGTGGCGACGGATCCCGGGCTGTCGGTCCGCATCCTCAAGATCGTCAACTCGCCGTACTACGGGCTGCGCAACCACGTGCACGATCTCACCCAGGCGATCAGCCTGCTCGGTGCGCCCATGGTGTCTTCGCTGGTGCTCGGCGTCACCGTCCAGGATCAGTTCCCAAGTTCGGGACCCGTTGCTTCACTGATCGAGGCCGAGTGGCGTCGAGCACTGGCGGTTTCCAGCGTCGCTCGTGAGTTCGCCAAGAAGTGTTCGCTGTCCCGGGAGGACATCGCAATGGCGAACCTCGGTGGGATGCTCCACAACGTCGGTCGTCTCGTGCTGCTCGCCAACAGCTGGCCATTCGATGACGATGAGACCCCGGCGACGCTCCACGAGCTCATCGCGCTCGAAGAGGAACGCTTCGGTCTCTCGTATCCGGCACTCGGCGGTCTCATGCTGCGCTTCTGGGGCATCGACGAGCCTGTGGTCGAGGCCGTTGTCTTCCACGCCGATCCCTCGGCGGCAGGTGGCAACACCGTGACGCCGCTCTCGGCCGTGCATTGTGGCGTCGCTTCGCAACCGGCACCCGAGCTCGACGTCGACCGCGCCTATCTGGAGCGCGTGGGGGCGACGCCCCAACTCGCAGACTGGGCCGAGAGCAAGCGTCTCGCAGACTGGGTCGAGAACGAGCATCTCGAAGCCGCCATCGATCAGATCTCGCCCTGAACGTCCGTGCGGCGGCGCCCATGCCGCTGAGATGGGTGGGGCTGTCGCTCCAGAGAGTCCGCCAGCAGCGCCATGCCGGCGCGAGCGAGCCGTCTCGTGAGCATCACGGCGAGCAAGGTGATGCCGGCACGCATCGCCGCGTCCTCGAGTGACAACGAGTTGGTGACGACGAGGTAGGCGAGTGCACCGGTCACGGCGAGACCGAAGAGACCGGTGAGCTTGGTCAGGGGGTTCTTCACCACACCCGTCCCATCAGGTCACGCACGGCGATGGCCACCTCGAGCGGGCGGGCCGGGAGGAGCTCGCCTCCTTCCGAGGTGACCCCGTAGGCCAGGGTGGCGTCGAGCGTCGCTGCCACATAGAGCGCGTCGATGACGGAGTCCCGGTGCGTCCAGCTCACGAACCGTGGTGAGCGGAAGAGCAGCTCGCGCCAGGCGTCGTCGGCGCCGATGACGAGGTGGGTGTCGCGATCCTCGAACGACGTGTCGAGCCACGCCCGATCTGCTGCCGAACCGTTGCTGTCCACGGCGATGCACGACCGGTCTCCGGCTGGATCCCCGGCTGCCACGACCTCGATGTCCATGAGCATCGCCACCCCCCAGGTGGCGGGCCCGATGACGACGGTGTCGTCGGTGGCCAGCGGACCGCACAGCGGTGCGATCGCATGCGCCAGCGTCTGGAGGCATGCCAGGTCGTCGGTGCGATCGACGCCGCTCAGCGCATTGATCAGAGGGGTGGGGAGACCGAGCCGCACCAGCGACGTCGTGCCCCAGTCGATCGAGCCGCGGCCGTCGTCGTGTGGCGCCCGGGGGAGTCCGCCGACCGTCCCGGGAGAGCCGACGACCTCGGACCGCGTCGCACTGGCTCGCTCGAAGACGAGCTCGGCCGTGCTCTGCGGCTCGGGGTCCGGCTCGAAGATCTCGATGTCTGCCTCGTCCATTGCGGGCCGCACCCGCAAGTCGATGGAGATCGGTGGGTCCATCACCGGGTCGGGCTGGGGAGCGAACGTGATCTGGCTCGCAGCGAGCGTCTTGGCCGCGATGTCGTCGACCGCCACCGCGGTGTCGGAGCCGCGCAGATCGGTGATCTCGATCGACGGCGGTGCTGTCGCCACCGCCCCGCTCCGTGCTGCGAGCACCTCGCCAAATGACGGCTCGGCTGCCGCTGCGGCGGGCTGTGTCACCTCGGCTGTGAGCTGTACGAGCTCACGGGAGAAGAAGCCACCCACGCCGCCGCGCCTGATCTTGCGCGCCTCGAGGATGCGGACGTCGTCGCCGAGCTCGTCGACGAGCCGCTCCATGGCCGATTCGGCCGTGTCGGCTTCGACGACCACGGTCCCATGACGCTCTCCGTTGGTCATCTCTGCCGTGGCTTCACGCGTTCGCATATGCGGCTCCAATCATTGCTATCGGTTCTATCTGGATGTCGGGCGGCAGCTCCGGGAAGGCGAGAATGGCGACCCCGAGACCCATCCCCGAGATCGTCCTGTGCAACGGTGCCCGTATCTGCTGACCGACCACGAGGGCCGTGGGGAGTTGGTGGCGTGCGGCGGCGGAGAGGGCCTCGTCGAGCTCGCTGCGAAGCCGGTCGAGCGTCGTCGGATCGAGCACGATGAACTTCGTCCCCTCGAGATCGCGCAGACCCTCGTGCATCGAGGCTTCGAGCGATGGGTCGAGTGTGATGACCCCGAGCCGACCGTCGGTCGAGATCGTCGACACGATCGACCGGCCGACGGCGATCCGCGCCGCCGCCACGAGGGCCTCGATCGAGCGGGTCTCGGTGGCCCGGGACGAGACGGCCTCGAGGATCGGGCCGAGATCCCGGATCGAGACTCGTTCGTCGAGGAGTCGCCGCAGCACCTCGTGGAGCAGGCCGAGAGGCAACACGTCGCTGCCCACCTCGTTGGCGAGGATCGGCTCGTCGTAGCGCAGCCCGTCGACCAGGGTCTGCACGTCCTGACGGGAGAGGAGCGAGCCGGCGTTGGAGCGAACGACCTCTGCGAGGTGGGTGACGATGGCCGAGGACCGATCCACGGCGGTGGCACCCACCCCGGCCGCAGCGGCTCGGGCGGATTCGGGAATCCACCAGGCCTTGATGCCGAACACGGGCTCCACGACCTCGGATCCTCCGAGCGCACGCAGCGCCTCGCCGTCGCCCATCGGCAGGGCGAGGATCTGGTCGCGCGGGGCGACGCCGCGGCCGGCTTCGGTGCCACGCAGCATGACCGTGTAGGTGCTCGGGGGGAGGGTGACGTCGTCGCGGGTTCGTACGAACGGCATGACGATGCCCAGTTCCATGGCGACCTGCCGCCGCAGCGCCTTCACGCGGTCGAGGAGGTCGCCGTCCGTCGAGCTGTCGATCAGGTCGAGGATGTCGTAGGCGAGATGGAGCTCGAGGGGCTCGATCCGCATCTCCTCGACGAGGGCCTCCGGGTGATCCGGATCGACGGCGATCGTCGGCACCTCTTCGGCCTCTTCCACCGTGTCCTCGCTCTGGCGCGGCTCCCGCATCGACAGGGTGACGAGCACGGCGGCGACGAAGAAGAAGGGCAGCTTCGGCAGGCCGGGCAGGAGGGCCAGGACCGACACCGCCCCGGCGGCCATCCGCAGCGCCTTCGGGGTGGCGAGCTGTGCGCCGATCTGGCTCCCCATGGCGTCCCCGTCGCCGACTCTCGTGACGAGGAGACCGGTCGAGATCGAGATGAGGAGGGCGGGGATCTGGGAGACCAGGCCGTCTCCGACCGACAGCAACGAGTAGGTCTCGCTCGCTTCGGAGAGGCTCAGGCCGAGCGACCCCATGCCGATGGCGAAGCCACCGACGAGGTTGATGAACACGATGATGATGCTGGCGATGGCATCGCCCTTGACGAACTTCGAGGCCCCGTCCATCGCTCCGTAGAAGTCGGCCTCTCTGGCGATGCGCTTGCGGGCCGCTTTCGCCTCCTTCTCGTCGATCAGGCCGGCACCGAGGTCGGCGTCGATCGCCATCTGCTTGCCGGGCATGGCATCGAGGGTGAACCGTGCCGCGACCTCGGCAACCCTCGTGGCACCGTTGGTGATGACCACGAACTGGATGACCACCAGGATCAGGAAGACCACGAGGCCGACGACGACCGAACTGCCGATGACGAAGCTGCCAAACGTGTCGATGACCTTGCCGGCGTCGGCATCGGTGAGGATCAATCTCGTCGACGACACGTTGAGTGCCAGCCGGCCCAGCGTGGTCATCAGCAGCAGTGAGGGGAAGACCGACAGGTCGAGGCTGTCCGTCAGCAGCATCACCGACAGCAGCACGAGGACCGAGATCGTGATGTTGGTGGCCAGGAACAGGTCGAGAACCCGGGGCGAGATGGGGACGACCATCATCATCGTGACGCCGATGAGGCCGAGAGGAACGAGCATCCCCTGTCGTCTCATGCCCGGCTCCCGACGAATCGTGCCTTGCGGCGGTAGGCGACGGCGAGGATGGTGGCAACGGCCTCGAACAGACTCGCAGGCACGAACTGCCCGATGCGGACCTTGCGGAACAGCGAGCGTGCCAGTGGCTTGTTCTCCAGCACCGTGATGCCGTTGCGGTACGCCTCACGGCGGATCTTGGCCGCGATCCGGTTCGAGCCCTTGGCCACGACCCTTGGAGCCGGATCTGCGGGGTCGTAGGCGAGTGCCACCGCCAGGTGGGTCGGGTTGGTGATGACCACGTCGGCGAGGGCCACGTCGGCGATCATGCGGTTCCGGGTGAGCTCCAGGGCGCGGCGGCGACGTGCCCCCTTGACGAAGGGGTCGCCCTCAGTCGACTTCATCTCCTCTTTGAGCTCCTGCTTGGTCAGCTTGAGTTGCTTGGCGTTGCGCCACTTGTTCATTGCGAAGTCGGCGGCGGCGATGAGTACTGCGAGACCCGTGGCCCGCAGGACGAGCGTCCAGACCTGGTCACCGGCCAACCCGACGGCATCGGCGAGGCCGAGCGGCCGTCCCAGATGGTCGATCCACGTGCCGATGGGCGACCAGACGAGAGCGATGAGCAAGCCCAGCTTGAGGCCGGTTCGCACGAACTCCCATCCCATCATCGAAGGCTTGAAGCGATTGAGCCCACGCTTGAGCGAGAGATTGGACACCTTCGGCTTGATCGCCTCCGGGGCGAAGGTGAAACCGACCTGGAGCAGGCCCCCTGCGATGCCGAGGCCGACGGTGAGACCGAGTACGGGGAGAAGCGTGGCTGCGGCCATGGTCAGGGCGTGGGATCCCAACTGGGCGTCGAAGCCCTGCGGCGACAGACCGGCGAAGATGGCCCGGGTCCGGCCGGCGACGACATCGACGATGTTCGGTGCGACGAGACGGAGCGTGGCGAGGACCGTCAGCATGGTGATGGCCACACCGATCTCCTGCGACTTGGCATTGTCGCCGCGACGGCGGGCTTCGCGTTTCCGCCGTTCGGTGGGCTTTTCGGTCTTCTGTTGTGATTGGGCCACACCCGACTCCGGTCACATCGTGTGGTGCCAATCCTTCGGCTGTCGCACTGTGGCCTGTCCATGGCCGCTGTTCCTGTCGGCAGCGCGTCGTGTCGGATAACTAGTTCGCGGCGTGCGACGGCGGGCTCGACACGTACCATCGAAGGATGGCGAGACGCCCAACGCATCCGATGCCTGCCGACATCGAGCAGCGACTCGAGCGTGAGGGAGTGGCCGCGGACTACGCGGCCCGCCCGTTCTATCAGCGCAACGACTACCTCGGCTGGATCGCCCGGGCGAAGCGACCCGAGACCCGGGCCAAGCGGATCGATCAGATGATCGACGAGCTGCGATTGGGCGGTGTCTACATGAAGATGGAGCATCCGCCGTCTCGCAAGTCCTGAGATCGATCAGCCCGCCAGTGAATTGATGACGTCGCGGATGCTGTCCCTGGTGATGGCGAGCAGCCCGTCCATCGTCTCCGGCACCAGGAGCAACACGGCACCGACGCTGGCGAACGCAGCCACGATCTTGGCGGGCAGACCGACGAGGAAGACGTTCGCCTGCGGAGCGAACCGGGAGGCGAGGCCGAGGACGACCTCCGTGATGAAGAGCGCCGCCAGCGCCGGCATGGCGAGCTCGATGGCGGCGATGAGCATGCGGCTCAGCAGGGTGATCGACACGTCGGCGAGCCCGCCCCCGAGGCCGATGGCGCCGGTGATGCCGATGGCATCGAACGAGACACCGAGTCCTGACACGAGCAGCCGATCGCCGCCGAGGACGAGGAACAGCGCAACGGCCATGAGGTTGAAGAAGCGGCCGAACACGGGGTTCTGAGTCTGGGTCACGGGGTCGAAGATCGAGGCGGACGACAGGGCGGAGGAGAAGTCGATCAGCCCGCCGGCAACCGAGAACAGCCAGAACAGGATGCCGGTGACGAAGCCGAGGAAGAGTCCCACCGCGCCGTTGGTGAACGCCCAGCCGAGCAGGTCGAGGAGCGTGCCCGGCTCGGTCGGGGTCGCGAAGACGAAGCCGAGGGCCAGGGCCAGGCCGACGCGCCCGATGGCGGGGATGGCCCTGCCGAAGATTGGCGAGGCGATGATGAAGCTCCCGGTCCGCACCGTGGCGAGGAGCATCCCGGTCACCCAACCGGCGTCGATGACGAGGTTCATCCGACGTTCATCCGACGGTCGGGATGATCGACCAGAGGGTCTCCATCCAGGTCACGACCTCACGCAGCATCCAGCGTCCGCTGGCGAGGACGACGAGCCCGGCGCCGATCAGTTTCGGCACGAAGGTCAGGGTCATCTCCTGGATCTGCGTGACGGTCTGGATGAGCGAGATCGCCACGCCGACCGTCAGCGCCACCATGAGGATCGGCCCGCCCACCTTGGCGGCGATCTCGAACGCTCCGCTGACGATGTCGATCACTTGGTTGTCGGTCATGAGGGCTCCCTAGGTCACACCGTTCACGGATTGGACGACCGACCCGATGATCAGGGCCCAGCCGTCGACGAGCACGAAGACGAGCAGCTTCAGCGGCAACGAGATGAAGACCGGTGGCAGCATCACCATCCCCATCGACATGAGGATCGCCGACACGACCAGGTCGATCACAAGGAACGGCACGAAGATCACGAACCCGATGATGAAGGCGGCCCGCAACTCGGAGATGACGAACGCCGGGATCAGCGTCGTGGCGGGCACGTCGTCCGGCGTGGCGGGCTGCTCGGCCCCGCTCATGTCGAGGAAGAGACGCAGGTCGTCTTCCCTGGTCTGGGCCAGCATGAACTCACGGAGCGGGTCGTACGCCGCCTGGAGCGCATCGCCCTGGCTGAGCTCGTTGTTGAGGAGGGGTTGCAGGGCGCGCTCGTTCACCTGACCGAAGACCGGGCCCATGACGAACACGGTCAGGATCAGCGAGAGACCGATGAGCACCTGCGATGGCGGGATGGTCTGGATCCCGATGGCGTTGCGTGTCAGTCCGAGCACGATGGCAAACCGGGGGAAGGATGTGGTCAGCAGCAAGATCCCCGGGGCAACCGCCGCCACGGTGAGCAAGAGGATGATGGTGACGGTCTGGCTGAGCCCGGATGCCTCGCTGTCGATCGAGATGGTGACGTCGGGCACCTCCTCGACCTCGGGCACCTCCACGAGCGGCACAGCCGTCGTCGTGGTGACCGTCGGATCGGTCTCGGAGGGTTGCGGCGCCTCCTGAGCGAGCGCGGCGGATCCGAGGACGACGGTGAAGACGACGACGAGCGAGGTGAGGGCGAGGGCTTCAGCGACGCGCTGCACTGAACGGCCTCCGATGGGTGTGTGGTCTTCGCACGGTCATGTGCTGAAGACGCTCCACAAGGCCCATCCGTGGCTGCTCGTGTGCGTGTGCTGGTGTGGAGGACGTGTCCGTGTCCTCCGATGAGGTTGTTGCGGCCTCGGTCGCGAGAACCGGCTCGAGCTCCGACAGGAGACCGAGACCGGACTCGCCGGCGCCGATGAGAAAGCGGCGATCGTCGACGGTGAGCACGGCTGCCCACTGGTTCTTGCCGAGTGCGACCTTGTCGCTGATCTGGAGCCGTCGCTGGTGTCGACCGGTTCGTCCACGCCGCAGCCACAGCCAGAGACCCAGGGGTGCGCCGAACACGACGATCAGCGCAGGGAGGTAGCTCCCCACGAGATCGGTGCTCGAGGCCTGGGCGATGACCATCACTCGAATCAGCGCTCGACGATGTCGATGATGCGGACCGCCAGCTCGTTGTCCACGACGACGACGTTGCCAGTGGCCACCGCCGTGCCGTTGACGAGGACATCGACTGGTGATCCGGCGAGCCTGTCCAGCTCGACGACGCTGCCGGGACCGAGCGCGAGGAGATCCCGCACGTGCATGACGGTGCGGCCGAGCTCCACCGTCACGTCCATCGGCACATCTGCCAGGACGTCGATACCCGGCCGCGGCGCTGCGCCCTGGCTGCGGCTGTGGCCCAGCTCCGGAAGTGTCGGGGCCGCGCTCGGGGCGGGTGCTCGTGAAGCGACCGGTGCTCCACTCTGCAACGCACTCCCGAGCGCGGTCTCGACGACCCAGGCGACCTCGATCGGCGATCCCTCGATCGTCGTCAGGTCACACGAAATCACTGCGGCGGGTGAGCCCTCGAGGCCGGAGGCCTCGATCGATGTCGATGCGCTCAGCTGTCCCGCGGCTCCGGTCCCGGCCGCAATGGCGGCCAGAGCGCCTGCCACGAGCGCCTCGGTGACGGCGGCATCGGTGTCGTCGTCACCGGTGCCCTGTGCCACAGCAACGATGGCGCCGGGAAGGCCTTCGAACTCGTAGCGGGTGAGCCGGGCGCCGGTCAGCTTGCCGGCATCCAGTGCATCCCCGACCGTGGCCTCGCCGACGTCGACGGCCGGCCCGAGCGTCGTCCTCAGGTGGGCGACGGCGGTCTCCACGAGCGTCGAGGCCAGCGCGGAGATTGCGTCGATATCGGTGGTGCTCATTCCTCACTCCAGTTCGTGACTTCGATGGCGACGTTGTTGTTCTTCTGCCCGAGGCGTCCCTCCAGGATCGGGCGACCCCGCACGACTCCGACGACCTTGTCGTCGAGCCGGTGATCCAGCCGGAGCACATCACCGGGCTGGAGGTGGGCGAACTCTCCCGTGGAGATCCGCGACGGCTTGAGGCGGGCCGCCATCTCGATCTCGACTCCGGGAATGCGATTGCCGACGCGGGGCCCGCCGGTGCCCGCTTCGAGGGCGAGGGGACGGGCGTCCAGGTCGCCGACGGCCTCCCATGCGGGCTCGAGGACGGCGAACGGGTAACAGATGGTCATGAGGCCGTCGAAGCGATGGCCTTCGAGCGTCGACAGCGCAAACGACATCACGGCGGTCATGTCAGGAGCGTTGGCGGCCTGGGCGAAGTTCGGGTTGTACTCGATGCCGTTGAGCACGCTGCGCACCGGGAGGACGGGCTCGAACGTCTCGTCGATGCAGCTCTCCGCCACGCCGAGGATGTCCTCGATCAAGGCGGTTTCGACCTCGGTGGGTCGGCGGACGATGCCGGGTGTGCCCAGCCCGCCGAGCACCCGGTCGACGAGGGTGAGGGCGGTCGAGGTGCTCATCTCGACGAGGAATTGGCCCTCGCGATCTTCGAAGCCGAAGAGAGCGATCACGGTGGGATTCGGCATGGATCGCACGTATTCGTCGTAGGTGATCTGATCCACGGCCAGCGCTTCGACCCGGACCATCGTTCGCAGCAGGCCGCCGAGACGCGCCGACATCGCACGCTCGAAGGTCTCGTGCATCAACTCCAGCCGGCGCACCTTTTCGCGACCGAGCTTGGTGGGGTTGCGGAAGTCGTAGAGGGCCAGCGCCTGCTGTGCCTCGTAGAAGTCCTCAGTTGCCGCGACGCCCGTCAAAGCGCTCAACGGTCACCTCCGTTCGTTCCGCTCGTACGAGCGGCCGGTCAAACGATTCGGAGGAACCCGTCGGCACTAGTCACTGCGAGTCAAGGACTGTTCTCGGGCGCCATTTCCGGAGCGGTTCGTAGGATCACTGGACGAGCAGCTCCGTGATGACGACCCGCAGCACCTCGCCATCGGTCCAGACCTCGTTGGCCTCGGCGGTGAAACGCTGCCGCAGCTCGTCGAGAGTGTCCGGTTCGAGCAGGGTCGCTGCGTCGTAACGACCGACGACCCCGAGGATCGAGTCCTTGAGGATCGGCATCCGCTCGCCGATCGTCGTGCTGTCTCCATCGACGGGCAGCACGAGGCCGACCTTGATCCTGGCGTAGCGGACGGACGAGTCGGTCAGATTCACGGTCATCTCGTCCGACTCGATGACGGCACCTTCGACCACTGCGGTGGTCGTCGTCGTTCCCGCGGCCTCGGGGTCGCCTCCGCCGCCACCGAGGAAGAGATAGCCGATCACGGCGAGTACGGCCACGCCGCCGCCGATCATCAGCAGCTTCTTCTTGCTGCCGCCCTTCGTCTCCTGGGTCTCATCCGATGCCATTGTCTGCTGTCTCCTGGTCGATGACGATGACGAGTTCGACACGGCGGTTGTCGGCGCGACCCTCCACCGTGAGGTTGTCCGATCTGGGCTGGTGTTCTCCGTAGCCGGTCGCGGCGAGGCGCTCGGGATCGATGCCGAGACCGGCGAGCAACTTGAGCACGGCGAGGGCGCGGTCGGTCGACAGGTTCCAGTTGTCGTAGCCGCCCCGGTTCAGGGGCACCGCGTCCGTGTGACCTTCGACCAGCACCTGGTTGGTGAATCCGGCGATGACCGGGGCGAGGGCGGCGACGATCGCCTCCCCCTCGGCACCGAAGCGAGCCGACCCGCTGGAGAAGAGCACGTCGTCGGTGGCGATGGCGATCGACAGACCTCGTTCGTCGAGGGCGATGTCGACGATGTCCTCGATGCCCGCCTCACGCAGTGCCTCGTAGATGTCCTCGGCCACACCGACCACGTCGCCTTCGGTCGTGATGGTCGGCACCTCTCCGGGTGCAAGCGTGGTCGTCGTGGTCGGCGCGGTCTCCTCGGCGAGTTCCGCGGAGTCGGGGTCGGGGTCGGCGGTGTCGGGGAGATCATCGAGCACGCCGATGCCGTAGAGCTGTCCCTGTCCGATGCGCTCGGTTCCGTTCGACTGGCCGATGATGCCGTTGCCCTCGTCGAGGATGCCCTGCGTCGCGGAGCTGTTGTCGAAGGGATCGGCGAGCCCGCTCACGAAGAGCTGGAACTTCTGCACGTCGACCTGCGAGATCGCGTACAGCATGACGAAGAAGGCCATCAGCAGGGTGACGACGTCACCGTAGGTGGTGAGCCATCTCAGCTCGTTGTCCTCGGGCGGTTTCTTCTTCTGGCGTCGTGCCATCAGGCCGCCTCCTTGGCACCCTTGGCCCGCTCCTGATGCCCCAGCCGCTGTGTCGGGCTGAGGTACGACTCGAGCCGCTCGACGAGGGCCCGCGGGCTGGACCCGGATTGGATGGCGAGGATGCCGTCGAGCACGATCTCGCGATAGGAGACCTCCAGCTCGTGGAGGCGAGCAAGCTTCGCGGCAACGGGCAGGAACACGAGGTTGGCGAAGATGACGCCGTAGAGCGTGGTCAACAAGGCCACCGACATGCCGAGGCCGAGCTGTGAGGGATCGGAGAGGTTGCCGAGCATGTTGATGAGGCCGACCACCGTCCCGATCATGCCCATGGTCGGGGCGTAGCCGCCCATCGTCTTGATGAGGGCGATGATCGGCTGATGACGCTCGTCGAGCGCTTGGAGCTCGATCTCGAGCGTGTCCCGCACGACCTCGGCGTCGACGCCGTCGACGATGGCCTGGAGACCGGTCTTCATGAACTCGTCCTCGATCGTCTCGAGCTGGCTCTCCAGGGCGAGCACGCCCTCCTTGCGGGCGATCTCGGCGAATCGCATGAGCTGATCGACGGCGGCACCGGGGTCCGGATCCTTGCCGGTGAACGAGATGATGACGCCCTTGGGCATCCGGCTGATGTCGGCCATCTGGTAGCCCGACAGCGACGCGCCGATCGACCCCACGACCACGAGGAACAGCGACGACGGGCCGATGAGCGCACCGAAGGAGTTCCCATCCATGACCGTGGCGATGATGATGCTCAGGATCGCAATGATGATGCCCATGATCGTGGTCACGAGGGTTCCTCCCGATCGGGATGGAGCTCGATCACGTCGGCGCTCGGGCCGGCGAGGGGGCCGCTCTCCACGGAGGCGAGCACAGCGGCGCGCGACGCATGGATGGCAGCGATCAGGGTCTGGGGATCGTCGACGACGGAGAGGCGGCGGCCCGAGGTGAGCGTGACGGTGGTGGTGGGGCCGTACTCGACGGACTCGATGAGGTCGACGTTGAGCAGGACGGTCGAACCGTCGTGCAACGTCACCGAAATCATCTCGCGCACCTCCTTGTGCTGCGGGCTCCCCCGCCCGGTTGTGCTTCCAGTCGGACAGAACCGGCGTCACTTAACGCCAGCTCGAATCATCGAATGAAGGCGGATTGGGGCATGTAGGGGGACGGTGTCGGCGGCACCGGGGCATCAGGGGGATCGGTGGCCGGGGGCTCGGCCGGCGGCACCTCCGACACGGGCGGTTCGGCGGGTGGCGGCTCCGACACCGGTGGCGCCACAGGAGGCGCCACGGGCGTCGCCGAGTCGTCGCCGTCCGCCTGTCGAACGCTCACGACGTTCTCCATCGGGATCTCACGGCCGTCCCCGAGACGAAGGAAGGGACCGTCGACCGTGAAGCGCATGCTCTCCACTTCGCCGGAGACCGGTTGGCCGTCGGAGGTGATGGCGTCGATCTCCTTGCCGACGAGACCCAGACCCATCGTCACCTGCTGGAATCCGATGAGCTGCTGATTGATGGCCGCGATCTCCTTGAGGGTCTCGACCTGGGTGAAGGTCGCCGTCTGTTGCAACATGGCGGCGCCGTCGGTCGGCGCCAGCGGGTTCTGGTACCGGAGCTGGGCGACGAGGAGCTGCAGGAACGCATCGGTTCCGAGCTGCCCGAGCGTGTTGTCGACCTGGGCCTGTTGCGATTGGGTTGCGCCTACTCCTTCGATCATGTCTGGCTCCTCCTATGCGAACAGTCCGTCGGGGCGCGGTCGACGCCTCGGCTGGTCGCGGTCCGGCCTCTCGCGGTGCGGATGCTGTGGTTGCTCTTCGCTACGACCCCGATTCCGCTCGTCGAGCAGGAATCCCTGCGTCTCGAGCGCAGTGGCCACCGACTGCATGAAGGGCGCCTGGACAGAGTCGGCGAGGCCGCCGAGCGCGGTGACCGACACCGCGCCCCGATCGGTGATCGACACCATGATGCGAAGCCCATCCAGCTCGGGGATCTCGACCACGGCCATGCGTGGGGGAGGGGCGGTGGCCTGCAGCTCGACGATTCGCATGACCCGCTCGACGGCCATCGGGGGAACGACCGACGGCGCCGGTGTGGCTGCTCCCTGGGCACGAACGCCCGGCTGCGCCTCTGTGCTGTGCGTCGTGGCCGCCGGGGAGATGTCGAACCGGATGACGGGCTCGTTGCCGGAGCTCCCAGCCCGTGCCGCGCCCGGGCCGCCTTCCGCGAACGCGACGCCGGCAGCGGTCTGCTCAGGTGTCTCGGCGGCCGGTGTCGCATCGCCCATGGCGAGAAACGCTTCGAGAGGAGAGACGCCATCGGCGGCACCCTGCTGCGACGCAGCGGCCGGCTGATCCGTCGTCGCCGCTGCCGGTGTGGGGCTCGCGCCGGCCGAAAGTGCCTCGAGGCCGGTGAGCGATGAGTGGGCCGCGTCGAGCGGTGACGGCCTGCCTCCGCCCAGGGCGGCGAGCGCAAAGGGATCCTCGCCGCGGAGATCGATGACCAGCGGGGTTGTGCCGTTGGAAGCCGAAGCGACGACTGCCTGACGCTGTGCCTTCGAGAGCGGCGGGCGCATCCCGGGCTTGCGTGCCGCCACCTGCTCGGGGCCCGGCCCGGTGGCGATACCGCCATCGACCGGGAGCGGCAACTCCACTGCGGGCGCGACCTGTGCCGCGTCGACGTCGCCGCGTCGGCCGACCGGGAGCCCGAGGCTGCGAGCGAGGGTGGAGAGGCGGGCACCGAGCGTGGTCGCCGCCTCGACGGGCTGCTCGTCATCAGGCGCAGATGCTGTCGGCTCGAGAGACTCCTCCCGGGCCATGCCGACCAGGAGGTGGGCCATGGCGGTCGAGGCCTCGGCCGTGGGGGTCTCGCCGGCGGGGAGCGTGGATTCGAGCCACGCTGCGAGGTCACGACCGGTGTCATCCGTCAGTTCACGCCCGAGGTGGCGCTCGACCATCTCCTTGAAGGCTCCGAGAGGCATCTCATCCAGAGGGATCATGGGTCCCTCGGTCGGTGCCTGAGTCGCCGCCGATGCGAAAAGGGCGTCGAGTGTCATGTCGTTCCTCCAAGGAGTCGGTAGTAGTCGAGGACCTTCGGCACATAGGCACGGGTCTCGGCGATATCGGGGATGCCACCCGCAGCTCGCACGGCTCCGGGTCCTGCGTTGTATGCAGCGAGTCCGAGCTCCACGGAGCCGAACTCCTCGATGGTCCAGGCCAGGTAGCGAGCGCCGCCCTCCAGGTTCTGGATCGGGTCGGTCGGATCGACGCCGAGGCCTGCGGCGGTCGCCGGCATGAGCTGGGTCAGCCCGATGGCGCCGGCACGGGAGACCGCATCGGGGTCGAAGCCCGACTCTGCCCACGTCACGGCAGCGAGAAGCTTGGGGTCGATGCCCGCACGATGGGCCGCCGCTTCGATGGCGAACGCCCATCGGCCTGCCGTTGCCGGCAGCCGGGTGTCCATCGGAGGGATCTCGTGACCCGCCGGCTTCGCACCGAGCATCGTGCCGAGCGTGGTCGACCGCGTGACCTGCGCCAGGGGTGATCGATCGAGCGCGAGCGCAGGGGAGGGTGCGGTGGCCGATCCTCCCGGTGCGGTGTGCGACGTGTCGGCCGGTGACGCTGCCGTCTTGGCGGCGAGCAACCGATCGAAGTCGTGCGGGGGTCGCTGTCTGGCGCCGGTCAGCGCCGTCAGCTCCCCGATGCGAGAGCGGATCGCGGAGACGCCGAGAGAGCTCATCGTCGATCCTCCCGCCCGGCGTGGAGCATGGAGAAGAGGTCGTCGAGGGCTCGTTCGGCTGCGACCCGGGCGTCACGCGCCTGGCGCTCCTTGACCCGACCTTCCAATCGCTCGGCCGCATCGAGATCCGACGCGGCCGACCGCCACGAATCGGTCCTCGTCTCGAGCGCGGCGTCGGCACGTTCGTACTCGTTGGCGGCCTCGACGAGCTGCTCGCGGGACTTGATGCCACGCAGACGGAGCGACATCAGCTGGCTCGGAGAGAGCCTCTCCTCGACAGGTGTCTGCTCGCGGTACTGCCGCTTGAAGTGATCGAGCCGCTCCTGAGCGCGCCGCCGCGACTCGCTCGCGGTGGCGAGCTCCGTGCGGGCGATCCGCTCGTCGATCGACCGGAGTCGCGCCAGGATGCTGAACGGATTGCGACGGCGGCTCATGATGCCGTCCCCTGCAACACGGGTCGAAGCGTCTCGAGCTGGTGCCATGACGCGGCGTAGTCGACGACTTCGTGCGCCGGCTGGGCCAGATAGTCGATCAGTGCCGGCATGGCGGCGAGCCCGCGGTCGGCAGCCGGATTGGATCCCGGTGCGTAGGCGCCCACCTCGACGAGCTCGCGCACCTCGTCGGCGGCTGCCATGGCGTCACGGGCTCGTCCGACGAGCGCCGATCGCTCCGCGTCCACGAGCTTGGTTGCGATCCGGCTCAGCGATGCCAGAGGGTCGACGGCCGGGTAGCGGCCTGAGATGGCGAGTCTGCGGTCGAGAACGATGTGACCATCCAGGATCGAGCGGGCGGCGTCGGCGATGGGATCGTTCATGTCGTCGCCCTCCACCAGCACGGTGTAGAACGCGGTGATGGTCCCCGAGCGTCGCGGACCTGCTCGCTCGAGGAGCGTGGCGAGCATCGAGAAGACCGATGGTGTGTAGCCGCGGGACGTCGGTGGTTCACCTGCGGCCAGGCCGATCTCGCGTTGCGCCATCGCAAGTCGGGTGAGCGAGTCCATCATCAGCAGCACGTGGGATCCGGCGTCGGCGAACCACTCGGCGATGCGCGTGGCGAGCAGGGCTGCCCGCAATCTGACCAGCGGGGGCTCGTCGGAGGTCGCCACCACCAGGATGGCATTGCGCATGCCCTCCGGCCCGAGCTCGTCCTCGATGAATTCACGGACCTCCCGGCCCCGTTCGCCGACGAGTGCGAGCACGACCACGTCTGCCGCCGTGCCCCGAGCCATCATTCCGAGCAGCGTGGACTTGCCGACGCCGCTTCCCCCGAAGATGCCGAGACGTTGCCCGCGGCCGGTCGTGCAGAAGGTGTCGATGACCTTGACGCCTGTCTGGATCGGCGTGTCGATCCTGACCCGCTCGAGGGGTGACGGAGCGGCGGCGGCGAGCTGGACCGACTCGCCCGGCGCTGCGGGACCGCCGTCGAGCGGTCGCCCAAGACCATCGATCGTGCGTCCGATGAGCTCTGCGGAGAGGTCGACCGTCATCCCACCGGATTCGACGATCACCCGATCACCGCGCCCGATGCCACGCGTGTCGCCGAAGAGCAGGGCGTGGGCCCCGCTGTCGTCGAGGGACACCACTTCGGCGTGCCTGAGGCCGCGCGCGGTCTCGATGCGCAATGCGTCGCCCACGCTGAGCCGCAGACCACCCACTGCGATGCCGCTCGGGCTCACGTGGGTCACGCTCCCCGTGGCCGACCAGGTCGGTGCCGTCTCCAGTGCCGGGAGCCGTTCGGCGAGGGCGGTTCTCATGTGAGCGCCTCCCGCGCCACCTCGAGCGCGGCGCGCTTCGTGATCTCGGCGGACGCCCACGAGCCTCCGATCCGTGCCTCTCCGGGTCGGATGGTCCGGTCGGCTCGCAGCTCCGCTCCCATCGATCCCGCCAGCAGTTGCTCGAGTGGGTCGAGGTCGACGGGCGCAACGTCGATGGTCAGGTTGGGATCGTCGAGCCCGGCGATGGCGTCCCGGACCTGCTCGGCCAGGCGTTCCGTGGAGAGGAATCGGTCCTCGCCGAGAATCGAGTCGGCGATGGCGCAGCCCAGTTCGACCGCTTCCTCGACGGCGTCGTCGCGGAGCAGTCTGACGCCGTGCACGGCATCTGCGAGCGCTCGTTGCAGTGTCTGGGCCGCCTGTTGGGCTTCGGCGTGGCCGACGCGGCGCCCCTCGGCGTAGCCCTCGGCGCGGGCGGCGGCGACCGCGGCCTCGAGCATGGCGGCATCGCCGGGATCGAGGAAGCGCGGCGACGGGCCGCCGAAGTAGGGCGTCGCGTCGGCGGACTTGAGGACCCTATTCAATGAGATCGCTCTCCCCGGCTCGGGCCAGGACGATCTCGCCGGCCTCCTCGAGACGCCGGATCGTGGCGACCACCGTGTTCTGCGCCTGTTCGACGTCGGAGCGGAGCACGGCGCCGAGCAGTTCGATCTCTTCTTCGAGGGCCTGGGCGGCACGCGACGACATGTTGGACGTGATGAGCTCCGTCACGCCCTTGCTCACGCCCTTCATCGCCAGGGCGAGCTCGCGAGTCTCCAGTTCCTGCAACACCCGCTGGATGGTCTTGGCGTCGAGCGTCTCGATGTCCTCGAACACGAACATCAGCGAGCGGACCTCCTCGGCGAGCTCCGGGTCCCGACTCGTGAGCTGGTCGAGGATGCTCCGCTCGGTGGTCCTGTCGCTGTTGTTGAGGACTTCGGCGAGATCGGCCACACCACCTCGCACGGTGACCTCCGAGGAGTGAACGGTTCCGAGCCGGCCTCGCAGCGCCGTCTCCACCTTGGAGACGATCTCGGGCGAGGTGCGGCCCATCAGCCCGATGCGCAGCGCCACCTCCGCCTGCATGGCGGGTTCCAGACCTGCCAGGACCTGGGCCGAGTGGTTCGGCGGCTGGTAGGCCATGATCAACGCCACGGTCTGCGGGTGCTCGTCCTTCAGGATCTGGACGAGCTGCTCGGGATCGATGTCGCGCACGAACGAGAACGGCGTGACCGTGAGGCCGGCCACGAGCCGTTCCATGATCTCTGCGCCCTTGCTGCCCTGCCATTGCGAGAGCAGGGAGCGTGCGTAGTCGATGCCGCCTGCGGCGGTGCCTCTCCGGCGCTCTGCCTCCTCGCGGGCATCCTCGAGCACGGCATCGAGGGTGTGCTGTTCGAGCACGCCGATCCGCGCCACCTCCTCGGCGAGCAGTTCGACCTCTTCCTCGGTCAGGTAACCCATGACGGACGATGCGGCATCCGGCCCGAGCGCCACGACGAGGGCGGCTGCCTTCTCGGCGGATCTGAGATCGCTCATCGCCTATCCGCCAGCCAGCTCCGCAGCAGCACGGCGACCTCTTCGGGCTGCCTGTGCACCATCTGCATGATCTCGGAGTCGATGCCACGTGACCCGTCTCCCTGCCTCAAACCGGCTGCGTCGGCCCCTGCGGGAAGTGCGCCGCCGTGGTCGAGGCCCTGGACGTCGCTCGAGCCCTCCGGCAGCTTGACCTTCTTCGAGCGGGTCATGATCAGGAATGCGAAGGCGACGATGAAGAGGACGATGCCGCCGATGAGCTGCGGGATGAGGCTCATGATGTCGAGTGGCGCCGCCGCCACCTCGGCCTCGGTGCCTGCTGTCTCCGCAGCAGCCTCGACCGGGAACGGGATGGTCGAGACGGACACCGTGTCGCCGCGCGTCGCGCTGAGACCGACGGCCGCGGAGATGAGCGACTCGATCTCGGCCGTCTCGGGCACCGGTGCGCCCGTGAGCGTGCCGTCGTCCATCACGACCGCCACCGAGATCTGCTCCACCTTGCCCGGTGCGGTCTTGGCCTCGGTGACGACGCGGTCGACGCCGTACTCGGTCGTCTGCTCGAGTCTGCTGTAGCTGGTGAACTCGTCGTCTTCGCCGGTGATCTCTTCGCCTTCGACGCCGACGGTGCCACCAGGCACGGTGCCGACACCGTTGAAGTCCTCCTGGATGATCTGCTCGCGAATCGGGACTGCGCTGTCCTTGTCATACGTCTCCGTCGAGACGCTCTCCTCGTCGAAGGAGAGCTGGGCGCGGACCACGACCGACGCCGAGTTGGGACCGGCGACCGCGGCGAGCAGCGTGCGGACGTCGTTGGCGATCGATGCCTCGTAGGCCCTGGTCATGCGGAGGTTGCGGTCACCGATCGTCCCGGCGCCCCCCGCCACCTCGCCGCCCGCATGGAGCACTTCGCCGTCGATGTCGGCCACCGTCACGTGGCTCGCCTCGAGCCCCTCGACGGCGGAGCTGACGAGGAACGTGATCGTCTCCACCTCGCCTGCGCCGAGTTGTCGTGTCGTGCCGATCAGCACAGAAGCGGTGACGGGCTCCTCGTCCTCGGTGAACAGCGCCTCCTCGGGGATGACGAGGTGCACGGTCGCGGTCGAGATGTCACTCATCGCCAGCAGAGTGCGCTCCAGCTCGCCCTCCAAGGCGCGCTGGTAGTCGACGCGCTGACGGAAGTCGGAGACGTTGAGTCCCTGGTCGTCGAGCAGCTCGAACCCCTCGGGCGACGAGTTGGTCCGAACGCCGGCGGCGGCGAGTTCTCCGCGGAGGCGATACACGTCGGCACGGGGGACCAGCACCTGGGTCCCGCCGGCCTCGAGTTCGTACGCCACGCCCTGCCGCTCGAGCTCGTCGACGACCTCCGACAGCGACGTGTCGTCGAGACCGCTGTACAGCACGGCATAGGAGGGTGTGCTGACCCACTGGAAGAACAGGAATCCGGCCATCGCCAACACTGCGATGGCGATGCCGATGGTGACCTGATGTGCGAGCGGCATCGCCCGCACCATGTCGAAGAGATTGTCACGGCGTTCCATGTCAGAGCTGCATCCTCATGATCTCCTGATAGGCCTCGACGGCCCTGTTCCTGACCTGCACCAGGAGGTCGACGCTCAGCGAGGCCTTGGTCATGGCGACCATGAGCTCCTGAACGCTGGTGTCGCCGCCGGTGGCGACGTCCTGGGCGAGCATGTCTGCCTCGAACTCGGCCCGGGACACCGATTCGAGGGCATCTGCGATCGTCGAGCCGAATCCACCGGGGCTTCCGGGTGCGGCGTCCGTGGCCGTGGCAGGTGCGACGGGAGCGGCAGCGGGAGCGACGGAGGCGACAGGCGGGATCGTCATCACACCCTCCCGATGTTGAGCGCGGCCTGATACGACTCCTCACCGGTCTTGATGACCTGGAGGTTGAGCTGATAGGAACGCTGGGCGGCGATGAGATCGGCCATCTGGTGGGCGACGTCGATGACAGGCCGCACCACGTAGCCCTCCTCGGAGGCGAGCGGGTGGTCCGGATCCCACACGAGCATCGGATCGCCATCCCACTCGAGGATCTCCACGACCTCGGCGCCATCGCCGGTGTCGGTCGGGCCGTTGATCTCCTGGGCGTGGACCAGGAGGGCCCGGAACGGCTCCTCGTCGGGGGGATTGATCGTGTTCACATTGGCGAGGTTGTGGGCGATCGCCTCGAGCCACGTGTTGGAGACATTGGCCCCGGTTTCTGCGATGTCGAGAACTCGGAATGCGCTCATGTCACTGTCCCGTGATCGCCGCGCGATAGAGGCCGGCCTTGTAGTTGAACGCCTCGAACATGGTCTGCTGCATGAGGTTGGTCTGCAGCATGTCGACGACCTCGGCTTCGACGCTCACCGTGTTGCCGGTGATGTCGGGATCGCCGCCGCTGTCGTGTACCGAGAAGCCGAGCTTTTCGAGATCGACCTCTCCGCTCCGGATGGCGTTCTCGAGCTCCGCCTCGAAGGACACACGGGATGCCCGGAAGCCGGGAACCTCGGAGTTCGCCACGTTGTTGGCCGTGACCTCGGATCTCACGGCCAGAGCTCGCATGGCGTGTTCGATGACCGCCATGGTCTGATCGCTGGATATGGCCTGCACGATCGCCTCCTGAAACAGCACAAGGAAGAACGCTGCTGCGCTCTTCCTTGAGAGGGGTGCGGCGAGATCCGTCTCGCCTGACTGGGTTGTTCGCTCGTCCCGTCGGCGTGTCGGGGCTGCGGTTAAGGAGCGTTCGGAGGATGCGGCGTCAGAGCAGAGCGTCGTTGGTGACGTAGGCCCGCCCGGCGCGGCGCAGGTGATCGATCTGGGAGCGGACGTCGGCCGACTCGGCCTCGAGCCTGCTCACTTCCTCGCGGGCCTCCTCGATGCGTGCGAGCAGTGCCGCCGCCTCGTCGATCTGATCGGGGGACAGAGCCGTCTGTGGTGGGCTCCACGGCTCGGTCACGGCTTCCCACGAGCCGGTCGAGATGGCACCCTCGATCTGCTCCAGGTGCGTCCGCAGCGTTGCGAGTGGATCGGGTGCGGTCACGAGTCGAGACCGCGTGCTGCTGTGGCGAAGGCCTCCCGGAGCTGGCCGAGATGGCCGGCGATCGCGGGCAGCCCGGCCGGGTTCTTGCGGACGTTGGCGTCCATGAGGACCCGCTGGCACCAGTCGTAGATCGCCGCCAGCTGCACGGCCAACATGCCCCCGCGCTCCCTGTCGAGGGACACGGTCAACTCCGTGAGGATGTCCTGCGCTCTCGTCAGCTCGAAGTGGGCGGTCTCGTACCGATCCTGCCCACCCTCTCGCAACGCCTCGTCCGAAGTGACGACGGCGGCGATGGCTCTGTCGTAGAGCATGACCACGAGCTGTGCTGGGCTGGCCGTGCTGACGGCCTGGAGACGGTAGGCGGCCTGGCCTGCCTGGTTGGACCCATAGGGCGCGGTTGCGGTCTGGTACGCGGTCATTGCTGCTGCGCTCCCAGCTGCGAGGCCAGCCACTGCGCCTGGGACGACAGCGTGGCCATGGCGGTCTCGAGACCGGCGAACTGCCTGATCAGCCTCGCCTCACGGCGGTCGATCCGATCTTCGAGCACCTCGATGCGGTCGTCGATGATCGCGATCTGGGCTTCCCACAGGTTGCGGGCCCGGGCGATCTTGCCGTCGGCGCCTTCGAGCGAGTCGACGTAGCTGTCGAGGCTGCCCATGATCCCGGTGCCATCGACCCCGGCCGCCGTCAACAGATGGGCGACTTCGTCGTAGTTCGCGTCGAGCGCTTCCTGCAGCTTGGCGGCGTCGAAGGAGACGGTGCCGTCGCGGGTCAGCTCGATCCCGATCGACATGCCGGTGGCGAACTCGGTGGCGTCGGGATTGGCGATGCCGCTCAGCGCCGAGCGGAGGTCGAACAGCACCTGCCGTGCATTCGAGTCGGCGGCGAGGACGCCCGCAGTCTCGGTCGACGTGTCGTACCTGGTGTAGTCCTGGAGCGCAGTGATGGCAGCGTTGATCGCCGTGATCAGCTCGCCGACCTTCTCGGCCGTCACGGCGGTGTCACGGGCGACCGTGACGGTCACCGGATCCGTCGACACCTGGTGCAAGTCGATCGAGACGCCGGCGATGAGATCGGTGACGGTGTTGGAGGAGCGGGTGATGACGAGGCCGCCTCCACCGCCGTTGCCGTTGCCGTTGCCGTTGCCGTTGTTGCCGCCGGAGCCGATGGTGATCTGGGCGTCCTGGCCGGTCTGAATCTCGTCGAAGTCCAGGTTCAACCCCGAGGTCGTGAAGGTCGACGCTTCACCTGTGTCATCTGCCGTGAGCAGCAGCTTGTAGTCGGTGCCATCGACGGAGATGAGCGACGCCGATACTCCAAGGTCGGGGTCGGCGTTGATCATCTGTGCCAGCTCGGCGATCGTCGTCTGTCCGGTCGTCTGGAACGTGTACGTCGTCCCGTCCTGGGTGATGCGGAAATTGCCCGCCCCGGACTTGTCGTCGGGCCCGGTGAAGGTGTCCTGGGAGGCCAGCTGATGGTTGGTGGCGAGCTGATCCACTGTGAAGGTGATCGTGCTCGGGGTGGCGGACCCGGTCGGGGTGGCGGTGGCGACCGACTCGTTGGAGCTGGCCGCCGTCACGAGCTCATTCAGATCGTCCTGCGTCTTGAGAGCGTCGAGGGCGGCGCGGATCGCCGAGAACTTGGTGGTGAGGTCTTGCCATGCGGCGTCGCGGGAGGAGAAGAGCGACTTGCGGGATTCCAGCTGCTGGATCGGGATTCGCTCGACGGCAACGAGCGAGTCGATGATCGATGCGGTGTCGAGGCCGGAGGCGAGGCCTCCGATGTTGAAGAGTGGGACTGCCATGTGTCCTGGTCCTCGGTTTCCTTCTCAGCTGGTCCGTATCCGTGGTTGGGACGGGGGCGGCCGTGCGACCGTGCCGCCCCCGTCCCTGGGGTTGTGGTTTGGTTGTTTCTGGCTCGATCAGCTGAGCAGCGACAACACCGTCGCCGGAACCTGGTTGGCCTGGGCGAGCATCGCCGTGCCGGCCTGAACCATGATCTGGTTCCTGGTGAAGGTCACCATCTCTTCGGCCATGTCGGTGTCGCGCACCCGGCTCTCCGACGCCGAGAGATTCTCGACGGCGACGCTCAGGTTGGCGATGACGTGATCGAGACGGTTCTGGGTTGCACCCAGGGTCGCCCGGTTCGTGCTCACCGCATCGACTGCGAGGTCGATGGCCCCGATGGCTGCATCTGCGTCGACCGAGAGGTCGACCGTGCTCAGGTCCTGCCCGAACACGTTGCTCGAGCTCAGTGTGATGTTCACTGCGATCTGCAGCACCTCGCCGGCGTTGGCACCGACGTGGAAGGTCAGCTCGGCCCCGAGTGCGCTGTAGTCCTGGAACACCTGCTGACCCGCGAACGTCGAGTTCGCGCCGATCGCCGTGATCTCGGCGAGCAGCTCGGTGACCTCGGCCTGCTGCGCCACACCGTCCGTCGTCGCCGTGTTGGCGGCGTCGATGGCCAGCTCACGCATGCGCTGCAGGATGGCGTGCACTTCGTTGAGCGCGCCTTCCGCAGTCTGCACGAAGGAGACACCGTCCTGAGCGTTCCGGATGGCCTGGCGGCTACCCCGAATCTCTGCACGCAGGTTCTCCGACTTGGCGAGACCCGCAGCGTCGTCGGCTGCACGATTGATGCGGAAGCCCGAAGAGAGCTTCTCGAGCGACTTACCAAGTTGCATGTTGGTAGTCGAGAGATTGCGGAACGCGTTGAACGCCGCAATGTTCTGGTTGATACGCACGGGTGGAACCTCCTTGTACGTGCATGTCTCCCTGTTCGACCCGTGTCTTGGGTCCGGTCAACATCCATGTCGACTCGAGAGTTCTGTCGGCGTCTGGCGGCGTTTTCGTAAGCAGTTTTGGGGAGTTTCTCGCGCGCATCGTGGTCCGGGTGCGTGCGTCGAGTGGTCGCCGACGACCCCCGAGAGGCCCGGTCGGCGGAACCCGTCGGTCCTTCTGGCGGCTTGTTCCACCTGATCTCGCTGACCTTTGCCCGTCAATGCGGGTGCCGGTCTCATTGCGATAGGTCCGAGGCGAGGGCCGTGGCCGGCAGCGCGAAGACGATATGTTCTTCGGCCTGTCCAACGGTGCCGGCCGGATCGTGTGGGGCCTGCGTGGGCTGGGATGGAAGCGGTCTGTCGTCGCAGGGGGTGTTGCTGTTCCTGTTGATCCCGATGCCGGGAGCCGAGTGGAGCCTCTACCTGGCTGCGATCTCGATCGGCTTCGACTCGGCGGGAACCTCGCCTCTTCCTGGCCCGGACGGCCGACGCATTCGGCGCCGGGATCGTCGGACAGAACCATCCGTGTTGTTCCTGTCGCACGGGGCGGGCGGCAGCGTGTTCCGGTGCTCGGTGGTCGGATCGGTGACATCGGAGACTTCCCACCTGCCTGTGCGATCCGTGGCGCGGCCTGCCCGTTCGATGTTGCTGCGGCGGCCGTCGTGTTTCCGCAGCATCGCGACGAGGCGTCGCTGCCGTTCAGCGTTCACGGTTTCATCCACAACGCTCACTTCGTCGATCACGAACGGGCCGCCTGAGAACGCGGTTTCGACCCCGGGGCCGGCCTGGGAGGGCCTCCGGGGTGACTATGCGTCCCTGTGCGCCGCCACGTCGAGGTGCCGTCCCGACGACGACCGATTGCCCGGAACGAGTGCGTTGTCCACCGCACAGGTGACTATTTCGCGAATAGTCATCAACCACCCGACTCACATGTCGATGCCCCTACAGCGGACAGGGGTGCGGCCTTGTCCCGGTACGGAAGTGAGAAGGGTTGTGTTGAGGGACTTCAACGCGGTCGCGGCTGCCAACGACCTGGCACGCGACCATCTCGATCTCGTTGGTCGGGCGGTTTCCCAGGTGTCCGCCAGATACCCACGACATGTCGATCGCGACGAGTTGTGGAGCGCAGGAGCGCTCGGTCTGGTGGAAGCCGCCAGGCGATTCGACCCGGACGCGGGCATCCCCTTCCACCACTACGCCATGATTCGCATCCGGGGCGCCATCATCGACTCGACCCGCTCCAGGGACTGGGCGTCACGTTCCGTCCGTCGCAGGGCGAGGGAGCTCGAGAACGCCAAGGAGGCGCTGCGAGCACGGGGCGCCGAACCGAGTGACGTCGCCCTCGCCGAGATGCTCGACATCACCCCGGCCGAGCTCGATCACATCCGCTCCCGGGCGCAGTCGGCGACGCTCCTCTACCTCGACTACGACGAGGGCGACGACGGTGCCACCCTGCGCGACCGGGTGGTCGACCAGGACGTCGCCGCTCTCCCCGCTGCCTCACTGGAGCAGAAGGAGATGCTCGGCACGCTTCGAGCCGCAGTGCACATCCTCAAGGACCAGCATCGCGAAGTGATCACCCGCTATTACCTCGAGGGTGAGTTGCTCCAGGACGTCGCCTCCGACATGGGGATCACCGAGGCTCGTGTGTCACAGATCCGTTCCGAGGCTCTCGTCTCGCTCCGGGCGTACCTCGGCACCCTCTACGAAGGTGTGCCGGCCCACGACGAAGACGCTCCCGGCAAGCGAGCGCGGGCCGCCTACCTGGCCCGTGCAGCCGCCAAGACGACCTGGTCGTCACGACTCGCTGCCGCCGAGCAGGTGGGCTGAGGGCCTGGGCCGGCCGCGCCGGCCGCCCATCACGACGACGCGCCGGCACCACCTGGTTGCGCATCCGACGGATTCGGCAGCCGCAGCCACCTGTCGACGGCCACGGACCAGATCATGGAGAGCACGCCGAACAGAGCGAGCACCATGATCCAGGGGGCGGGGCGCCACCAACCGACGAGGAGGACGAGCCCGGCGGCGAGCAGCATCACCTTGACGAGCGGCTGATAGATCGAAGGCAGTCGTTGGAAGTCCGCGAGGGTCCGGATGGTCACCACGAGGGCAGTCAGCACCAGTGCGAGCGAACCGGTGAGGATCCAGGCCGCCCCGCTCGACGCAGTGGCGTCGCCGGCGTGGCCCACGAGCCCCACGAGCGCTGCCCCGAGCCCGGCGATGCCCATGCTCACGGGCAGATGGCTGATCATCCACGGGACACCGAGGCCGGGAGCCGGATGACGACGACCCACGAAGTCGAAGTATGTCCACCAGGCTCCGAAGCCGATTCCGAGACCGATCAGACCCGTGGCGATCGTCCTGAAGTCGCGGGTCGCCTCGGAGAGGCCGGTGACGACGCCGACGACCACTTCACCGAGCACGATGATGGTGAACAAGCCGAATCGCTCGACGGTCGACTCCGTGGCGCTGATGTCTCCCGTGCTGAGTTGGCTTCGCATGGCCAGGCTGCCGAAGACCCATCCCGCCGCATACACGGTCCAGGCGGTGATGCGGGCGCCATCGGGCATGAGTGCGCTCGCCGCAACGAGGACGATCGAGATGCCGAGACCGGTGAGGTATCGGGCCGTGATGGCGGAATAGGCCTCGTCGTCCTGCCGGCGCACCGTGTACCACATCCACGTGATGGCGAGGAGGAAGACGGTGTAGGTGATCGCGAAGCCCTGGCCCGTGTCTCCGGCGGCGTCCGACGTGTAGACGCCGAGCACGGCCAGGATGCCCATCTGGAGAAAGATGTAGGTCCGGCTGCGGCCATCTTCCCGGCCATGCAGATCCTGATAGAGGGAGCCGTTGAGCCACGCCAGCCAGATCATCGAGAACACCACGGCGAATTCGCCTGCACCTCGCCAGGTGAGATGCTCGGCGAGATGGTGGGCGGCCCTGGCGATCACGACCACGTAGACGAGGTCGTAGAACAGCTCGATGAATCCGACGGACCGATCCTCGATGACTTCGCCGTGGGCGCGCGGTGGTTGCCAGAAGCGTTGTTTGAAGATCGCCAACATGGGGCCAGAAACTACCCGGCACCGGTGAACTCTGCTGCCGGGCAGGACGGCTCGGAGCCCCGGATCTCGATCCCAGAGCGCGCCGGTCGGCGCACTCCGTCAGCCGCGCTGCTTGCGTGCGCGCTTGGCCTCGGCCTTCGCCACCTTGGCGGCTTCCTTGGCAGCGCGCTTCTCCGCCTTCTTGTCGGCTCGCGACGGTCCGGAGTCGTCGCCACGCGAGGACGATCCCGATTTCTTGTCGCTGGTGAACGAGCTCCGCAGGCTGGCGACGCTCGACGACAGCTCCTCGGAGCTGATGCCGACCGTTGGCAGCTTCGCCGAGTTCTTGTCGTAGCGGCTGACGGTGGAGTCCTCGTTGATGAGATCGAAATCGGACTTTTCCTGCTCCGACCGCGCCTTCTCGGCTTCCTGTGCCTGGGCGACCAGGTCACGCAGGCGTGATCCGGACGTGGCCGGGGTGGGCTCAGGAGCTTCGAATGGCTCCTCCGAGTCGCTGTGAGCATCGAACGCATCGGACGGCGATTCCGAGGTTCCTTCTCCGGCGAAGTCGTCCCAGGCGGCCTCGACGTGCTCGACCGATCGATCCTCCGGCTCTGGGTCGCCGGTCTGCTCGAGCAGGCTCGAAGCAGCTACTGCATCGCTGCTGCGGTCTCCCTGGAGCGAACGGGGGCGATAGGAGGCGGGCTGCGGCGGCGTGTCGAGATCGAATGGCGAGGGCTCGAGCGACCCGCCGACCTCCTCGACATGCTCCTCGAACTCGGCGGCGAACGGCGAGTCGTCGAAGCCGTGGGCGGCGTCCGCCACGTCGGTGCGTTCGGCGTCCCCGCCCGGCTGCTCCCAGGCTGCATCCAGGTCTGGTGTCGTCTCGACCGCGGCTGTCTCGAACTCCGCGGCAGGCGGCTCGAGGACTTCTGCGTCGATCGGTGGCATGGGATGCGGGAACTCCTGTGGCGCCACGTGTGCGTCGTCTTCGCTCCACTCGAGGTCGGGCGTCTCCCAGGCAGGTGTCGGAGCCGCGTCTTCGGTGGTCGCTGCAACGGGCTCGGCCGCGTCAGGCGCTTCGTCCCACATGACGGCATCCGTCTCGGGCAGCGCAGGGGCCGAGGTCGCTTCGGTGGTGTCGGCCTCGGTGTCGTCGGCCCAGGTGTTCTCGCTGGTCGATGCCTCGTCGTGGGCATCGGGTGCGGGAGCCCGGTGTCCCCATTTGCTCGGGAGAGACGGCTCGGTCGTGTCGCCGATCTCCTGCACGACAGGATCCGCGACATCGGTCTGGGCGTGCGTCGGCTCCACGTCGGAAGGCTCGCCGGCACCGACCTGCTCCAGGGTCGAGGCCGGGTCGGCGGTGTCGGGGGTCACGTCGTGCAGTGCCGGGTCGTCGGGTGCATCGACGAAAGCGTCATGTGCCGCGGGTGACGTATCGGCGGGGACGATCGGCTCATCCGGTGTGGACACGGTCGTCGACTCGGGCTCGAGGATGTCGGGGGGCGTCGGGCTCTCGATGGCGTGTCGATCGCCCGGCTCTGTGACCGTCGGTGTCGCTTCGGGACGGTCGGGTGCCGCCGATTCGCCGTGGATGGCGGTCCCGTGATCGGGCTCGACAGGGGCCGGAGCCACCTTCGCCTCACGATTCTCGATGGCTGCCACGAGCTCCTCGTGCTCGTACGCCAGCTTGAGGACGTCGCGGGTGCGGCGCTTCAACAACGTGAATGAGCGTTCGAGCGACTCGACGACTTCGTCGATGTGCTTCTGGGTGGGCGAGCTGTCGGTTGGTGTGCTCACGGCGGCGCTCTCTCTCAGTACGGATTGCCGGGCTCGGCCGGTGAATCCTTCTGCACGACGTCCGTACCGGTTGCGGCGGGCTGGAGTTCGTCGATGGCGTCTGCCACGGCGATGTGGGCCGCCTCGCTGGCGCTGGCGAACTTCGCCAGAGCCGGGCCCATCTCGTCGAGGAAGCCCTGAATCCCCGGAATGGCGGCTCGAATCGAGATCTGGAGTTCCCGTGCCTCGTCCAGAATCCGGTCCGCTTGCGCCTGCGCGGTCTGCAGCATCTGGGCGGCCCGGTCCCTGGTCTCCTGGACGACGGAATCGGCGTCCTCGTTGGCCGCAGCGCGAATCTTTCCGCCGTCGGCGTGCGCTTCGGCCCGGATCTCATCGCCGTCGCGACGCGCTGCAACGCGGATCTGTTCACCGTCCCGCTCGGCCTGCTCGATGATCTTGTCACGCGCCTCGATGGCTGCGCTCAGGGTCGAACGCACCGACTCGGCCGCCTGCTCGGCCTCTCCGATGAGCCTCTGCATGTCCTGCTCGATCTGCTCGAGCTCGATTTGCTGGTGTGTATCCATAGATCGTTCCCTGCGTGCTCGCATCGATGACGCGTCGCCTCGGCGGGCGCCTCCTCCGGTCCATCGGCCGCTCCAAGCCGCCGGTTCAGCAATTCTCGTTCCGATCCGGGAAAAAACCCAGGACTGGTCGGGCGCGACGCCGTTGGAGTTCGCTAGCTTGCTGACGTGGGTAGAACACCGAAGATCATCGGACTCGTCCTCGCCGGTGGCGAGGGGAAGCGTCTGTTCCCGCTCACGCGTGACCGCTCCAAGCCCGCCGTCCCATTCGGTGGCGTGTACCGGCTGATCGATTTCGTGTTGTCCAACCTGGTCAACGGTGGCGTCCGCAAGCTCGCCGTCCTGACGCAGTACAAGTCACACAGCCTCGATCGCCATCTGGCCCTGACATGGCGGATGTCGACGCTGCTCGGCAACTACGTGACCCCGGTGCCGGCACAGATGCGGCGTGGCCCGTATTGGTTCAGCGGCTCGGCCGACGCCATCTATCAGAACCTCAACATCCTCACCGACGAGGACCCGACCCATGTGCTCGTCTTCGGTGCAGATCACATCTACCGGATGGATCCCCGCCAGATGGTCGAGGCCCACCTGGCGTCCGGCGCCGGAGTGACGGTTGCCGGCATTCGTGTGCCCATCGAGGAGGCGACGGCCTTCGGGGTGATCGAGGCGGACGAGACCGGGAAGATCAAGTCGTTCCTGGAGAAGCCGCCCGATCC
>CAYFYC010000001.1:87738-136733 GCA_964347305.1 uncultured Acidimicrobiaceae bacterium
GTCTCGATGGGGAACTACCTCTTCGACGCCAAGCTGCTGCGTGAGATCGTGACCAAGGACGCACAGAAGGTCGACTCTCGACACGACATGGGTGGCGACATCATTCCGGCGTTGGTCGAAGCAGGTGAGGCTCATGTCTACGACTTCGCCGACAACGTGGTGCCCGGCCAGGAGGAGCGAGAACGCGGCTACTGGCGGGACGTTGGAACACTCGACGCCTATTTCCAGGCCAACATGGACGTCATCGCCGTCGATCCGGTCTTCTCCTTCTACAACGAGGATTGGCCGATCTACACCCACCGCCCGTCCTTGCCTCCGGCGAAGTTCGTGTTCGACTACGAGGATCGCAGGGGATCGGCGGTCGAGTCGATCGTCGGAGCCGGGGTCATCGTGTCCGGTGGGACGGCGCGGAGGTCCGTGCTCTCGTCCGGCGTCACCATCCACTCGTATTCGCTGATCGAGGACTCGGTGCTGCTGCAGGGGGTCGAGGTCGAGCGCGACGTGATCGTCAAGCGGGCCATCATCGACAAGAACGTGGTGGTGCCGGAGGGGGCCCGGATCGGCGTCGACCCCGAGCGCGACCAGGAGCGGTTCACGGTCACCGACAGTGGTCTCGTCGTCATCGGCAAGGGCGACGTCATCGAGGAGCCGGTGTGACGGCGGTAGCCTCCCGCCGGTGAAGATCCCGGTTCGCCGCACGGCCGGCGCCGTCGCTCTGCTGCTCGGCCTCGCCGCCTGCTCACCCGGTGGCGCCGCCACCACCACGACGATCGCATTGCCGGCGTCCACGACGACGACCACGGAGCCGCTTCCCGAGCTGCCGCCCGCTCCCAGCACGACGACGTCGCTTCCGCCCGGCGTCGACCCCGAGCAGGCGGCAGACACGGCAGATGCAGTCGTCGCCCTCATGCGTCGCACCCAGTCGCTGCGGGCGCTCGAGTTTCTCGAGCGCCCTTCGGTGCAGATCGTCGACGCAGCGACGATGCGGGTCCTCCTCGATCGTCTGGCGCTCGCCCCGCTCGGCACGCCGGAATTCGCCCTCGAGCAACGGCTCCACGACCTGCTGGGCATGATCCCCGACGGCTTCTCCGCGAGTGCGCTGTACGAGGACTACTACGACAGCCTGCCGGTCGCCCTGTTCGAGTACGCCACCAACACGCTGCACGTCGTGGTGCGACCCGACGGCCTCAGCCCACTGGAGGAGTCGGTGGTCGTTCGCGAGACCGTGAAGGCCCTGGCTGCGGAGTACTTCGGTGTCACGATGGACACGGCGGGCGTCGTGTCCACGGCGATCGACGATGCCGCCCTCGCCAGGGCGGCGCTCGTCGAAGGGGATGCGACCTACTTCCAGCTGCTCTACCTCCAGCAACTCGACGACGATGCCAGGGCCGATGCCGCCCTCGAAGCCCGGACGGTGGCGTGGGACGCTCCGGGTGGCACCCCGCGCTGGCTGATCGAGCGTCTCGCCTTCCCCTATGACGACGGGCTGGACTTCGTGCGGCGGGTCGTCGAGTCGGGTGGCATCGCCGCACTCGACCGCGCCTACGGAGCGCCACCGGCATCGAGCGAGCACATCCTCCATCCCGAGCGTTATCTGCGCGGCGAGGCAGTGCGCACCGTCGAGCTGGCGGAGGCGGAGGTCGTGGGGTATGAGCTCCACGCCGAGGGACGGTTCGGTGAGCTTGCGTGGCGAGCCATGCTCAGCCGGACCCTCGATCCGGGCATCCTGACGCAGACGGTCGACGGGTGGAGGGGCGACGCCTATGCGGCGTACGGGAATGGGAGCGAGGTCGGGATCGCGGTCAAGATGGAGATGACGTCGGAAGAAGATGCGATCGAGGTGGCCCTCGCCGTCATCGAGCACGCCCGCACCACGCTGGACGCCGGTGACGGGATCGACCTCGATGGCGGCATTCTCTTCGACGAAGGCGGGCCCTACCTCTTCATCGACAGGATCGACGACGAGATCAACCTCGTGGTCGCATCGAGCCGTCCGCTCGGATCGGCGCTGCGGGCGCTCCTGGGCTAGACGCGCCAAGAAACCATGCGGGGATGGAGGTCCCTCGAATGGTCGTCTACGGTCCGGGAGTGCGACGGGAAGTGGCGCGCAGCGATCAGCCGCGGCCGGCGTTGGGCCGGCGGCCGTGGTTCGCCTTCTTGCGGCGGGCGCGGAGTTTGCGTCGCTTTGCCTTGGCCATGAGGGTCGAAAGGGTACCAGGTGCTCGTTGCCTGACAATCCGGCTCGGTCGAGAGGGACCCTGGATCCATTGCCACACCGCGCGTTCACGCCGGGAACGACTCCGTGGCATCGCCGGTGTGCCCGACGGAGTGAGCCTGCTGTTCGCCGGGAGATCGGTCCACGGGTTCGGCCTCGCTCGGCCCCTCGAAGTGGTCGGGATAGGCAGCGACGGGCGGGTGGTGGGGCGGCGCAGGCTCGCGCCGGGCGGCCTCGTCGTCATGTGGGGCGCCTCCCACGTCATCGAGATCCCCGAGTACCTCGGCCCACCCGCTGTCGCGTCCGGCGTGAAGATCGTGTGTGCGGCACCGGTAGTGTGCCCGTATGCCCGGGACGCTCTACGTGTGCGCAACGCCGATCGGGAACCTCGGTGACGTCTCGGAGCGGCTGCGATCGACGCTCGAGGCGGTCGATGTCGTCTTCGCCGAGGACACCAGGCGCACCGGCCGGCTCCTGTCTGCCCTCGGCGTGACGACCCCGCTGCGATCGTTCTTCGTGGGGAACGAGCATCGACGCGCCGGCGAGCTCGCCTCGCGACTCGCCGCCGGGGCCGATGTGGCCCTCGTGTCGGATGCGGGGACACCCGCCATCAGCGATCCCGGTCTCGTGGCGGTGGTCGAGGCGCTCGCGGCGGGCGCCACCGTGGTTCCCGTGCCGGGCCCGTCGGCCGTGACCGCGCTGCTCTCGGTGAGCGGTCTGCCGACGGACCGTTTTGCGTTCGACGGCTACCTGCCGCGCAAGAAGAAGGTGCGGGCGGTCCGGCTCGCCGAACTCGCCGCCGAGACCAGGACCACGGTCTTGTTCATCACGCCGCATCGCGCCGGTGAGGATTTCGACGATCTGGCGCGTGCGCTCTCACCCGAACGCCGGGTCGTCGTCGGGCGGGAGCTGACCAAGCTCCACGAGGAGGTCTGGCGCACGACGCTGGGCGAGGCGGCCCTCCGCTACGCCGATGAGCAGCCGAAGGGAGAGCTCGCCATCGCCATCGCAGGCGCCACGCCTCCCACCGGCGATATCGACGCTGCGATCACCGCCGCCAGGGCCGCGGTCGCCGGGGGAGCGCGCACGAAGGATGCCGCCCGTGAGGCTGCCGCAGCCCACGACGTGGGCACCAAGGCGGTCTACGACGCCCTCATCGCAGATCGGTGACGCACCGGTCAGTCGAGGGAGATCTCACGCCGGCACTCTGTGCACAGCCCGCGTCCGCGGAAATTGCGGACGTCGTCGACCGAGCCGCAGAAGACGCAGGTGGCCTCGAGCTTCCGGATCATGATGGCGTCGTCTTGGATCGAGATCGAGAGCGGGTCGCCCTCACGGATCTGAAACAGACGGCGGGTCTCTGCCGGGATCACGATCCGGCCCAGGTCGTCGATCTTGCGGACCATTCCGGTGTTCATTCCACTCCTCGTCGGTGTCGGCCGAGTGTGCCAGATCGTCGGGCTACATGGAAACATTCTCCAGGTGGTGGGGTGGGCACGTCAGGCGGGCACGAGGTGTGCCGCTGGTACGATCCGCGTCCCCGACCGAGGCTTCCATGACCGAACCCACCAACATCCTCGTTGCCGTCGGCTGGCCGTATGCGAGCGGCTCGCGCCACCTCGGCCACCTCGCCGGCGCCTACTTGCCGGCGGACATCTTCGGCCGTTTCCAGCGCTCCCTCGGCAACAACGTGCTCATGGTGTCGGGATCGGACGTCCACGGCACACCGATCACCGTGCGCGCCGACGAGGAGGGTGTCTCTCCTCAGGTGATCGTCGATCGGTATCACGCCGAGTTCCTGGAGCAGTGGGACGCCCTCGGCTTCGACTGGGATCTCTTCACGACGACCGGCACCCCGAATCACCACGCGGTCACCCAGGACATGTTCTCGAAGCTCTACGAGAACGGCCACATCGACCGCCGCACGTCCGAGCAGTACTACGACCCCGAGGCCGAGCGGTTCCTGCCCGATCGCTACGTCGAGGGAACCTGTCCCCATTGCGGGTACACGGAAGCCCGCGGCGACCAGTGCGACAACTGCGGGAGGACTCTCGATCCCATCGATCTCATCGACCCCCGCTCCAAGCTCTCCGGGGCGACGCCCGAGATTCGTCAGACCGAGCACTTCTACCTCAGGCTGTCCGACTTCGCCGAGCGGCTCGAGGAGTGGCTCAGGAGTCGGGTCGGTTGGCGTCGTCATGTCCTCAACTTCTCCCTCGGCTGGATCGAAGAGGGGCTCCACGACCGCGCCATCACCCGTGATCTCGAATGGGGTGTCGAGATCCCCGTCGAGGGTCTCGGTCCCGGTAAGCGCATCTACGTTTGGTTCGACGCTGTCATCGGGTATCTCTCGGCTTCGAAGGAGTGGGCCCAGCTACAGGGCACTCCCGAGGCCTGGCAGGAGTGGTGGCAGAACGACGACGCCGAGCACTACTACTTCATCGGGAAGGACAACGTCCCGTTCCACACCATCGTCTGGCCGGCGATGCTCATCGGTTATGGCGGGCTGCAACTCCCTACGGACGTTCCGGCGAACCAGTTCGTCACCTTCAAGGGAGGAAAGGCGTCGGCCAGCCGGGGCATCGGTCTGACCGTCACCGAGGGCCTCGACCGCTTCGAGCCCGACGCCCTGCGGTTTGCCCTCGCCGCCGTGCTCCCAGAGACCAGCGACACCGAGCTGACCGAGGAGGAGATGGTCCGGCGGATCAACGAGGAGCTGGTGGCGACGTGGGGCAACCTGGTCAATCGGACGGTCTCGATGACTCACAGGTATTTCGACGGCGTCATTCCCCCGACCATGGGTGCCGACCCGGCGGACGCTGCCCTGCTCGCCCGGGTCGATGCGGCCCGCGACGAGACCGAGGAACTGCTGCGCCAGGTGAAGTTGCGTGCCGCGCTCGCCGCGGCGATGCGCGGCGCCCAGGCCGCCAACCAGTACCTGAACGACCAGGCGCCGTGGCAGATCGCGAAGACCGACCTGGCACGGACCGGAGAGGTGCTGAACACCACGCTGCATGCCGTCGCCGCCGTTGCGGTGACGCTGGCGCCGTGGCTGCCGATCACGTCCTCCAAGGTGCTGGCGACGCTCGGAGTGCCGGTCGAGGGCAGGGCGCCGCGGTGGGAGGCACCTTCGCTGCAACCGGGCACCACGATCGGTCCCGCGGAGCCGCTGTTCGCCAAGCTCGACGCCGAAGCGTGAGCGAGCCGCGCAGCGTAGGCTGGGTCGACACGCACTGCCATCTCTTCATGGTGGACGACGTCGCCGGCCACCTCGAGCGGGCGGGGGCTGCCGGTGTCGAGTGGGTCATGATCCCCGGTGTGGATCTCGAGTCCTCCCTTCAGGCCCGCCGGATCGCCACGGAGCACGGAGCGCTCTGGTCGGCCGGTCTCCATCCCCACGACGCGAGCTCCTGGAGGGACCAGGAGCTGCGGCTGGCCGCGCTCGCCGGGGACGCCGACGCCATCGGGGAGTGCGGGCTCGACTTCTATCGCAATCTGGCGCCGCGAGACGACCAGATCGCAGCTTTCCGGGACCAACTCGCCGTTGCCGCCGATCTCGGCAAGCCGGCCATCATCCACTGCCGGGACGCCTTTGCGGAGGTCTACGACATCCTCGAGGACGTGCAGCTCGGCGAGCAGGCCGTCCTCCACTGCTGGACCGGCGGCCCCAAGTGGACGAAGCGGTTTCGGGAGCTGGGGGTGGTGTTCTCCTTTGCGGGCCCCATCACGTTCGAAACAGGAGAGACCGTGCGGTTGGGCGCCGCCGCGGCCCCGCCGGACCGCACGCTCGTCGAGACCGATACTCCATACCTCACGCCGCCACCGGCCCGCCGCGACCCAAACGAGCCGGCCAACGTCGTGCGAGTCGGAGAAGCGCTCGCCGGGGTGTGGGGGCTGCCCGTCGACGAGGTTGCGGCGCTCACGACGGCGACGGCGCGACGGGTCTTCGGCTCGCCATGACCGCGCAGGGCAGAGGAGAGATCCGGCGGTTGCTCGCCGCCCACGGGCTGCGACCCCGCAAGCGGCTCGGGCAGCACTTCCTGGCAGACCCCAATGTGGTCGACCGCATCGTGCGGACCGCTGCGATCGGCTCCGAAGATCAGGTCGTCGAGATCGGCGCAGGCACGGGGACGCTCACCCGGGCGTTGGCGGCGACCGGTGCCCGTGTGGTCGCCTACGAGATCGACGAAGGGCTGCGTCCCGTGCTCGAGAGCGTGCTCGAGGGCACCGATGTCGAGCTGCGGATTGCTGACGCCGTCCGCGTCGATCTGGCGCATGCCCTAGGCCCCGGCGAGTGGACGATGGTCGCCAATCTCCCGTACGGCGTCGGTACGACGCTGCTGCTCGATGCGTTGCAGCATGCGCCACGCATCGTGCGCTTCGTCGTGATGGTGCAGCGGGAGGTGGCCGAACGGCTCGCCAGCGCCCCGGGGAGCAGGACCTACGGGCTCGCCACGGTGGTCGCGGCGCTCCATGGGACCGTCGACTACGCCTTCACGGTGGCGCCGACGGTCTTCGTCCCGCCCCCCGAGGTGGAGTCCGCCGTGATCGTCGTCGATCGCATCGCAGCCGACCCCGCCGCCGCCGAGGCCTGCCGGATCGCAGCGGCGGCGTTCAACCAGCGCCGCAAGATGATCAGAGGCTCCCTGCGAGCTGTGTTCGAGGATCCGGTCGCCGTGCTCGACGCGGCCGGGATAGAACCGACCGTTCGCGCCGAGGACCTCGCCCCGTCGGACTACCTCGAGCTGGCGAGGGCGGCGGCATGAGGACCGTCGAGGCGCTCGCCGCCGCCAAGCTCAACCTGTCGCTCGTGGTGAAGTCGCCACGTCGCGACGGTCTCCATCCGGTCGCCGGCCGCTTCCAATCGGTCGATTGGCTGGATCGCCTCGTCATCGAGCCGGGCGCCGAGCCGGGGGTGGCCGGTTTCGACGGCCGCCCGGTCGTTGCCGGCGAGGACAACCTCGCATGGATCGCGTCGCAGCGGGTCGTGGCGTCTCTCGAGGCCGAACCGGTCGCCGTCCGGCTCGACAAGCAGATCCCCGTGGCCGCCGGGCTCGGTGGAGGCAGCGCCGACGCCGCGGCCGCGCTCGCGGCAACCGCCTGGGCCGTGGGAGGCACACTGGCCACCGTGGTCCCGCTCGCGGCCGGGCTCGGGTCCGACGTCCCGTTCTGTCTGGTCGGTGGCTGCGCCGACGTGTCCGGTGTCGGAGAGAGGGTTCGGCCGACGGAAGCCGGCCGCGACTATGCGGTGGCGCTCGTCGTGCCCCCGTTCGAAGTGGCCACCGCCGCGGTCTACTCGGCGTGGGATCTGCTCGGCGAGCCTCACGCAGCACCGATGCCCGAGTCCGCGTTGCCGCCCTCGCTGCGAAATGCCGTGGCGGTGCGCAACGACCTCACCGACGCCGCCATCGCGGTCGCGCCCGACATCGCTGCGTGGCGTGCGGAACTCGAAGCCGGTTGGAGCCGCCCCGTCGGCCTCTCCGGCAGCGGCCCGACGCTGTTTTCGTTCTTCCTCGACCGCGACGAGGCGGAGGCGGCGCTGGAGGTTGCACCGACGGGTGCCCGTCACACACGGGCCGTCGTCCCGATCGAATGGGGTTGGGCCGTCCGCTTCGAGGGGGCGGACGGGAGCGCGGAATTGATGTCGCTCCACGAGCCGGGAGACCACGATCCGGCGTGGCACGTGGCGCGTCCCGGCGTGGTCGTCTCCGCCCTCGTCTGAGGGTCCCGGTCCTACAATGCACGTCGGTCACGTCCGGTGACGACGCCCCATTGGGGGGTGGTGTAATTGGCAGCACGTCGGGTTTTGGTCCCGCAAGTCCGGGTTCGAGTCCTGGCCCCCCAGCCACCGAGGAAACCACGATGTCCGCTCCTTCTCATCACCCGCGACGCCACGTCGTCGTGCTGGCCGCCGGAAAAGGCACGCGGATGGAGTCCGACCTCGCCAAAGTCCTGCACGAGGCGGCCGGCCGGCCTCTGGTGTCGTGGGTGCTCGATGCGGCGGCCGCCGTCGACCCCGCGTCGATCACCGTGGTCGTGGGCTACCAGGCGGAACGGGTGCGAGATGTCGTGCCGCCGGGCGTGGGCACTGTGGTTCAGGTGCCCCAGAACGGAACCGGGCACGCCGCTCAGCTCGCCGCAGACGCCATCGAGCCCGCCGACGACGACATCGTCGTGGTGCTGCCCGGTGACATGCCGCTGGTCTCGGCGGAGACCCTGCTCGCCCTGACCGATGCGCACGACGACGCCACCGATGCGGTCCTGGTGTCGGCGATCGTCGGCGATCCGCACGGCTACGGCCGCATCGTGCGGAGCGGCGACGGCGACGTGCGCTCCATCGTCGAGGAACTCGACGCCACGGACGAGCAGCGTGCCATCTGCGAGATCAACACCTCCATCTACTCGCTGCGCGCCGGTCCGATGCGCGCCGCGTTGGCCGAGGTGGGCGTCGACAACGCCCAGGGCGAGCAATACCTCACCGATGTCGTCGGCTGGCTCACGGAACGCGGCGGTGTCGTGAAGGCGGTGCTCGCTCCTGCGGAGGAGGGAATGGGCGTCAACACGAGAGAGCAACTCGACGCCGTGTCGGCCTGGCTGGAGCGCCACACGGAGCCGGGTTCGCACCGACGGCCGCGACCGCTACGCTGACGCGCGCACCGAGTTGGGCAGGAGTGCAGATGGAAATCGGGAGCCGCAAGCGGCTCATGGTCTTCAGCGGGTCGGCCAATGTCGGTCTGGCGCGTGAAGTCTCCAACATCCTCGGAACGTCACTCGGGGGAGTCGAGCTGTCGTCGTTCGCCGACGGCGAGATCTACGTCCGCTACACGGAGAGCGTGCGTGGCGCCGACTGCTTCGTCATCCAGAGCCACACCCGTCCGATCAACTTCCACATCATGGAGCAGCTGATCATGATCGACGCCCTCAAGCGGGCGTCGGCGAAGCGGATCACTGCGGTGGTGCCCTACTTCCCCTACGCCCGCCAGGACAAGAAGGGGAGGGCGAGAGAGCCCATCACCGCCCGGCTGATGGGCGATCTCTTTGTCGCAGCAGGCGCCGATCGGATCGTCTCCGTCGATCTCCACACCGGTCAGATCCAGGGCTATGTCGATGGCCCGTTCGACAGCCTCACTGCGCTCCCGGTCATGGCGAAGTATCTCGAGTCCCAGCTCGAGGGCCCGACCACCGTCGTCTCACCGGACACGGGCAGGGTCAAGCTCGCCGCCAAGTACGCCAACAAGCTGAATGCCACGGTCGCATTCATCCACAAGCGCCGTCGCGCCGACGTCCGCAACGAGGTGTCTGCACTCGAGGTGATCGGTGATGTCGAGGGCCGCCATTGCATCATCGTCGACGACATGATCGACACCGCAGGCACCGCGACCGCTGCCGCCGACATCGTCCACGAACGCGGTGCGTCGAGCGTCAAGCTCGTCGCCACACATGGGGTGCTGTCGGGCCCCGCCGTCGATCGGCTGAAGAACGCCCCGATCAACGAGGTCGTCATCACCAACACGCTGCCGATTCCGGACGATGCCAGCCAGCTCGACAAGCTCACGGTGCTTTCCATCGGCTCGCTGCTGGCCGGCACGATCAACGCCATCTTCACCGACGCCTCCGTCAGCGAGATCTTCCAGGGCGAGAACATCTGACGGGCTTTGCCCAGGTCTCCCTACTCGGCCATAATGTCGCCCGCACCCGGGCAGCGTCGACCCGCGCCCATTCCGGGCTCCCGATCGGGACCGCCCGTGCCTTCATCGCAGCAGGAGATATGACGACATGGACCAGGTGACACTTCACGCAGACGTGAGGACCGAGAAGGGCTCGCGTGCCACGCGCCGCCTGCGTCGCTCGGGTCGGGTCCCGGCGGTCGTCTACGGACGCGATCTCGCTCCGGTGTCCGTCCTCCTCGACAAGAAGGACCTCTTCGCCGCGTTGCACACCGAAGCCGGGTTCAACGCCCTCATCTCGGTGGACATCGAGGGGGAGAAGGGTGAGATCTTCGCCGTGGCTCGTGAGATCCAGCGGGACCCCGTCCGCGACGACATCACCCACGTCGACCTGATCCGGGTCTCCCTCGACGAGGAGATCGAGTCCGAGGTGCCTGTCGACTACGTGGGCACCCCCGCCGCGGTCCGCGACGAAGGTGCCCTCCTCGAGACGATCGAGAACACCGTCCTGGTGTCGTCGCTTCCGACGGCCGTGCCGTCCTCGATCGAGGTCGACATCAGCCACCTCGAGATCGGCGACACCGTCACGCTCAGCGACCTGCCCGCGATCGAAGGCGTCACGTACGTCGACGAAGAGGACCGGCCGCTCGTCACGCTGCTCGCACCGCGGATGCCCGAGGAGGAGGAAGTCGAAGTCGACGCCGAGCTCCTCGAGGGCGAGGAAGGTGCGGAAGATGCCGAGGGCGAGGCGGACGAAGACGCCGACGGCGACGACGAGGGCTGATCCCGCCGTGCACCTCGTCGTCGGGCTGCAGAACCCCGGCTCGAGATACGAGGCGACACGACACAATCTCGGTGGGCGTATCGTCGCCGACTTCGTACAGGGTCATGGAGCGTCGTTCAAGAAGGCGCGCCGGTTCATCAGCGCCGAGGTCGCCGAGTTCGCCCTGCCGGGCCGCGAGAAGGTCGTGGCGGCCATCCCGACGACGTTCATGAACGAGTCGGGCAACGCCGTGGCTCCGCTCGCTCGGTACTACAAGATCGACGACGGCGACCAGATCCTGGTGGTCCACGACGACATCGATCTCCCGTTCGCCAAGCTCAAGGTGCAGCAGGGCGGCGGCGCCGGCGGGAACAACGGGGTCAAGTCCGTGGCGAAGTCGCTGCGCACCGAGGCGTTCTGGCGGCTCAAGTGCGGGGTGGGGCGCCCACCCGGACGCATGAATCCGGCGGACTTCGTCTTGCGCCCGTTCGCCGTCTCGGAGCGTGACGACATCGATCTCGCCGTGCGGTACGCAGCCGATCTCATCGATCTGTATGTTGCCGAGGGCGGTGAGGCCGCACGGCAGCGGGCCGGAGAGGTCAACGCACTACTGCGGGAGGGCAGATGAGTCGGTACATCGGAGCCATCGACCAGGGCACGACATCGTCGAGGTTCGCTGTCATCGACAAGGCGGGCACGATCGTGGCCATGTCGCAGAAGGAGCACACCCAGCTCTATCCGCAGCCTGGGTGGGTCGAGCACGATGCGAACGAGATCTGGGCGAACACCGAGGACGTCATCACGACGGCGCTCTCGGAAGCCGGCATCCAGGCGTCGGACTTGCTCGGAGTCGGCATCACCAACCAGCGGGAGACGACGATGGTGTGGGATGCCGAGACCGGCGAGCCCCTGGCCAATGCCATCGTCTGGCAGGACACGCGCACCGACGCCCTCACCAAGGAGCTCGCCGGCGAAGAGGGGATGGATCGGTTCCGCCCCAAGACGGGGCTCCCGCTGGCCACATACTTCTCCGGGCCCAAGATCAGGTGGTTGCTCGACAACGTGCCGGTGGTGCGCGAGGCGGCCGATGCCGGGAGGGCGCGTTTCGGCACCATGGATGCGTGGCTGGTGTACAAGCTCACGGGACGCCATGCCACGGACGTCACCAACGCCAGTCGCACGATGCTCATGGACCTGGCGACGCTCGCGTGGGACGAAGAGCTGGCAGCGCACCTGGGGGTGCCTATGTCGATGCTGCCCGAGATCGTGCCGTCCGTCGGTGCGATCGGCCGGTGCACGGGCGTGCTCGAGGGGGTTCAACTCGCCGGGATCCTCGGTGATCAACAGGCAGCCATGTTCGGTCAGGCGGCGTTCGCCGCAGGCGATGCCAAGAACACCTATGGCACGGGCTGTTTCATGCTGGTCAACACCGGCACCGAGATCGTGCCGTCGACGAAAGGTCTGCTGACCACCGTTGCCTACCAGGTCGGTTCGGGCAAGGCCCGCTATGCCCTCGAGGGCTCGGTCGCCATCGCCGGGGCCGGTGTGCAATGGCTGCGCGACAACCTGCAACTCATCGACGAGGCTCCCCAGGTCGAGCTGCTCGCATCCAGCGTCGACGACAACGGCGACGTCTACTTCGTGCCCGCCTTCTCCGGGCTCTTCGCCCCGTACTGGCGTTCGGACGCCAGGGGCGTGATCGCCGGTCTCACCAGGTTCGCCAATCGCGGGCACATCGCGCGGGCCGTCCTCGAGTCCGTCGCATATCAGAGCAAGGACGTGCTCGACGCGATGAAAGAGGACGCCGGGGTCGAGTTCCACGAGCTCAAGGTGGACGGCGGGATGGTCGTCAACGAGCTCCTCATGCAGTTCCAGGCGGACATCCTCGGGGTGCCGGTGATCGTGCCTGCGGTGGCCGAGACGACGGTGCTCGGCGCCGCCTACGCCGCAGGCCTCGCAACCGGCTACTGGGCGTCCGTGGACGAGGTCAACGCCAACTGGTCCGAGGCTCGTCGATTCGAGCCGGCGATGGACGAGGAGACGCGATCGGCGCTCCACGCCTCCTGGAAGAAGGCGGTCGAGAAGAGCCTCGACTGGGCGTAGACGCGCCCGCGTTCCGCAAACCGATACCATCCCCGGCGTGAACCTCCCGAACATTCTGGCGTTGATGCGCATCGTCCTCACGCCGGTCGTCATGGCCTTCGTGCTGCTGAGCGAGCAGATCGACAACGCCTTCGGGATCGCCGTCGTCGTCTTCGTGGTCGCTGCGCTCACCGATTTCGCCGACGGGTACTTCGCCCGCCGGTGGCAGATCACCACCACGGTGGGCGCCTTCCTCGACTCGGTGGCCGACAAAGTGCTGGTGACGGGCACCCTGCTGGTTCTCATCGAGGTGGGACGAGCCTGGTCGTGGGCTGCATTCATCATCATCGGACGCGAGCTCGCCGTGATGGCGCTGCGGGGTGTGGCCGCCCTGGAGAAGTCGAAGGTGCCCCCGAGCGTGTGGGGCAAGGTGAAGACGGTCACGCAGTTCACCGCGCTCGGGCTGGCCATGATCCGCCCCGCCGAGACCCTCGGCCCCTATTTCCTCGACGAATGGGTCATGCTGGTCGCCGTCGCCGCCACCATCGTGAGCGGTTGGGACTACTTCTCCCGTTACGGCGGAGCGCTGCGTGCGTGACGGTCGTCTGCGGGACGAGCATCGCTAGCCTCTTCGCTCCGTGACCGCCCCGCTCGCCGCCCTCACCGAACTGTTCACCGCCGACCGGGTACCGGTCGCCGGAAGCCGTGTCGTCGTTCCCCCGCCCCTGCGGGCATTCGTGCTCGCCGGCATCGCGCGGCATCTCGACAAGCCGATCCTCGCCATCGTTCCCGGTGAGCGCGAGGCGGCGGATCTCGTGGACGACGTCGATCTCTTCACCGATGACGTCCTGCCGCTTCCCGCATGGGAGATCCTCCCCTTCGAGCACGTGTCGCCGAACATCGTCACGATGGCTCGCCGGGCGCATGCCCGTCACCTCCTTCGGTCGGGGGAACCAGGGATCGTCGTCGCCTCCGTCCGCGCTGCCATCCAGCGCGTCACGCCGTCGCTTCCCGACCCGGTGACGCTGGAGGTCGGTGCGGAGATCGAGCTCGGGGAGTTGGTCGCCGATCTCGTGGCGTCCGGCTATGCGCGCACCGACCGGGTCGAGAGCCGTGGCGAGCTGGCCGTGCGTGGCGGCATCGTCGACCTCTACCCCGCAGACGCTGCCGCCCCCGTCCGTCTGGAGCTCTGGGGCGACGAGATCGACTCGATGCGCACGTTCGCGGTCGGCACCCAGCGGGCAACCGGTGACATCGATCGGGTGGTCGTCCACCCGGCGCGGGAGATGCGGCTGGATGCGGGCGTGAGGGGGACGGCTCGGCGGCTCCGCTCGACCGAGCCGTGGGCGGCATCGACATGGGACCGTCTCGCGGAGGGGATCGCGTTCCCGGGCATGGAGTCGTGGCTGCCCTGGTTTGCCGACGAGCGCACTGCCGTCGACGAGGCAGAGGGCGCTCTGGTCGTCGTGTTCGATCCCGTGCAATGCGAGGCCAGGGCCGGCGAACTGCGGGCCGAGGAGGACGATCTCGCCGCGGCGCTCGCCCCGACGTGGGGGAGCGGTGCGCCTGAGGCCGGGGACCACCCGGCGCTGTATCTGGAGCTTCATCCCGGCGGGTCGATGGTGGAGGCACCGCCGCAGGCTGCCGGTCCCGGCGAGCCCGGGTTCGAGATCCGGGGCCTCGATGCCGTGCCCGGTGATCCGGCGTCGGTGGCCCACGCCATCAATCGATGGCGCACCCGTGGTGTCCCCGTCCTCGTCGCCATGGATGGAGAGGCCGCAGCCCGGCGTGTGGCGCGGGTTCTCACCGAGCACGGTGTCGCTCTCGACGTGGTGGAAGAGGGTGATGGCAACCGACCCGTGGTTCTCGCATCGGGCATCCATCGTGGGTTCGTAGCGCCCGAGTTCGGTGTCGGCGTCGTCGGCGAACAGCAGATCGCGGGCCGGCGTCGTGCCCATCGCACCGCACGCCGGCGCCTGGGGACCACCGATCCGGGTTACCAGGACCTCGAGCCGGGCGACTACGTCGTGCACCACCACCACGGGATCGGTCGCTTCGAGGGCCTCGTGCACCGGGAGATCGCGGGTGTCGAGCGTGACTACCTGCTGGTCGCCTACCACGGCGCCGATCGGCTCTACGTGCCCACCGATCAGCTCGCCGCGGTGCGCAAATACACAGGCGGCGAGACGCCGCGTCTGTCGCGCATGGGAGGCAGTGACTGGGCGACCACCCGGGCCCGGGTCCGGAAAGAGGTGGCCGTCGTCGCCCAGGAGGTCGTGGACCTGTATCGCAAGCGAGCGGCTGCGACCGCGACACCGCTGGAGCCGGACACACCGTGGCAGCAGGAGTTCGAATCGGCCTTTCCCTTCGAAGAGACCCCCGACCAGATCGTGGCGATCGAGGACGTGAAACGCGACCTCGAAGCGGAGACTCCGATGGATCGCCTCATCTTCGGAGACGTGGGGTTCGGCAAGACCGAGGTGGCGATCCGGGCCGCCTTCAAGGCGATCCAGTCGGGCCGTCAGGTCGCCCTGCTCGTTCCGACCACGCTCCTCGCCCAGCAACACGGGTCCACCATCACCGAGCGGCTGGCGCCGTATCCGATGCGGATCGAGACGTTGAGCCGGTTCCTCACCCAGAAGCAGCAGAAGGAGGTGCTGGCCGGGTTGGCGACAGGCGACGTCGACATGGTCATCGGCACCCACCGGCTGCTGTCCGACGACGTCGCGTTCGCCGACCTCGGGCTGCTCGTCATCGACGAGGAGCAACGATTCGGGGTCGCCGCCAAGGACAAGCTCAAGCAGCTCAGATCCTCGGTGCACGTCCTCACGCTGACCGCGACGCCGATACCGCGCACGCTCGAGATGGCGCTCACCGGCATCCGCGAGGTGAGCCACATCCGCACTCCTCCGGAGGATCGCCATCCGATCCTCACCTACGTGGGGCCCTTCGACGAGCAGGCGGTGTCGGCAGCGATCCGGCGCGAGATGCTGCGCGAGGGGCAGATCTTCTACGTCCACAACCGCATCCAGTCGATCGACCGGGCTGTCGCGCGGCTGCGGGAGCTCGTTCCCGACGCGCGTTACGCGGTCGCGCACGGGCGCCTCAGCGAGGGTCAGCTCGAACAGGTGATGTACGACTTCTGGAACGCAGAGTACGACGTGCTCGTGGCCACGACGATCATCGAGTCCGGCCTCGACCTGCCGCAGGTCAACACGCTCATCGTGGAGCGTGCCGATCGTCTCGGGCTCGCCCAGCTCTATCAGCTGCGGGGTCGGGTGGGACGTTCCAGCCAGCGTGCCTATGCCTATCTCCTCCACCCGCCCGAGGAGACGCTGTCCGAGGAGGCCTACCGCAGGCTCGAGGCGATCGGTGAGTTCTCCGACCTCGGCTCCGGGTTCCAGCTCGCCATGCGAGACCTCGAGATCCGTGGGGCGGGGAGCATCCTCAGCCAGACCCAGGCCGGGCACATCGCAGCCGTGGGCTTCGATCTCTACACCGAGTTGGTCGCCGATGCCGTGAGCGAACTGAAGGGCGAGGCCGTCGAGCACGAGGAGCCGCCCGAGGTGCGCATCGACATGCCGATCGACGCCCATCTCCCCGGCGACTACGTGCCCGAGGGCGCGCAGCGGCTCGAGGCCTACCGGAAGCTCGCCGTCTCGACGACCAACGAGGCGATCGACGACGTCGTGGCGGAGTGGCGCGATCGGTTCGGGCCGCTCCCGGAGGAGGCGGAGGCCTTGATCTCGGTGGCTCGACTCCGTGTCGAGGCGATCCGCCTCGGTCTCGACGAGATCGTCAACCTGCGCAACGAGGTGCGCCTCGCGCCGGTCGTTCTCGAGTCCCAGTCCCAGGAGGTCCGGCTGCGGAGGCTGCAGCCTCGCGCCGTGCTGCGATCCCGCCAGTTGTTCGTTCCGGCCCCTCGCACCGACCCGATTGAAGACCTACGAACGTTCCTCCGTACAATGTGGCCGCCCGAGGAGGAGCCAAACCGCTCGTGAAGTCCCGTGTCCTTTCAATGTTGATGCTCGTCGGCCTCGTCGCCGCGGCGTGTAGCTCTGGAAACCCGATCGCATCAGTCGGTGCGGTGAACATCACCGACGACAAGGTGAATGGGTTCCACGCGTCAGGCGAGGCGGGTGGCGACTTCGACTGCACGCTCGACTTCCTGATCGCCAGCGAGGTCTTCGCCGAGGCCGCCAGGACCCGGCTCGGGGTGACCGTGAGCGGCGGCGAGATCGACGACTACCTCGCCGCACCTCCGCAGCATCGAACCGAGTCCGTGGCCGCCCTCACGGTTGCGGATTTCAGTGACGACGGGGTTCGCGAGCAGATCCGGCGCTGGGTCCTCGTCGATCGAATCGTCGACGAACGAGTGCGGGCCGACGACGCCCTGTTCGCCGACGTCGTGCCCGGGGATGCACCGGCCGCTGCGGCCGAGGCACCGACGCAGTTCATGTCCCTCGCCGACACGAACTCGGTGCTCCAGGCGTGGGCTGCCGAATTCGTCGACGAGGGGGATCTCGCCGACGTGGTGGTCGATCCACTGGTCGGTGCGTGGACCCCCGACGAGCTGTCGACCCGTGACGCATGCGCCGCCGCGGTTCTCGCCCGGGTGGGTGGCGTCGCCATCACCGAGGCGGACGTTCGAGCCCTGAACGACCCGGCCTTCCCGGCCAACGACGACGAGTTTCTCTTCGAGCTGCAGTTCCTCATCTCGTCGGAGCTGTACCTCCAGGAGGCGAGAGAACGGTTCGGCATCGAGGTGACCGACGACGAGATCGCCTCCTTCATCCTCGCCCCGCCGCCGCATCGAGTCGCAGCGTTGTCCCAGTTCCAGGCGACCGGTCGCTTCAGCATCGATGGGGTGCGGGCCCAGGTGCGGCGCTGGATGGTGGCCGACGAGGTCACCACCATCCTGATCCGGGACGATGGAGAGGCCCTGCAGTTCATCGCCGACAACACGGGGCTCGGCGTCGAAGAGATCGCCGCCGATCCGCTGGCGTTTCTCTCCACCGAGGAGGCCAACCGGATCTTCAACTCGTGGACGACCGAGATCGCAAACGCACTCGAGTTCGCCGAGGTCGAGGTCGATCCGCAGCTCGGCGAGTGGGATCCGGTCTTCCGAGGGTTCGTTCAGCCCGGTGGCTGATCGGCTGACCATCGTCGGCCTCGGTCCGTCCGGGGGTGAGTGGATCGAGCCGGGGGTACGTGACGTGCTCGCCGATCTGTCGGCCACGGTGGTGGTCCGCACGCTGCGTCATCCCGCCGCCGAAACCGTTGCCGCCGACCGTGCCGTCATCTCCTGTGACGATCTGTACGAGGCGGCCGACAACTTCGAGGACGTCTACGAAGCGATCGCCGATCGCGTGCTCGGGATCGATGGTGCCGTCGTCTACGCCGTCCCCGGGTCGGCGGTGGTCGGGGAGCGCGCGGTGCCGATCATGCGGGCGCGCGCCCTCGCTGCCGGGCGAGACGTGGTGGTCGTGCCCGGCATCGGCTTCCTCGACCTCATCTACGACCGGCTCGGCATCGATCCGCTCGTGACCGGTGTGCAGATCGTCGATGGCAGAGATCTTCCCGACCCGCTGCCGCTCCACCTGCCCACGGTCGTCTCTCAGGTCGATCGACCGGTCGTGCTCGCCGACGTCGCCGTCGAGCTCGGGAAAGTGCTCGACGACGCCGCCCCGATCACGGTGCTGCGCGATCTGGGGGGCGCGGAGGAATTCGTCGACGAGGTCGCGCTGCGTGACCTGTCCGGTGTCGCAGTGGACGAGCGGACCTCGCTGTTCGTGCCGGCCGCCGATGTCGGCTGGATCGGACTGGTGCACACCAATCGTCGGCTGCGGCGCGAATGTCCCTGGGATCGCGAGCAGACCCACCACTCGCTCGTCCGGCACCTCATCGAGGAGACCTACGAGACGGTCGATGCGTTGCAGCAGCTCGCCCCCGAAGCGCCCGACGGCGTGGTCGATTACGGGGCCTACGCCGAGCTGGAGGAAGAGCTGGGCGATCTGTTGCTGCAGGTCGTGTTCCACGCCACGCTGGCCAGGGAGGCCGCCGCATTCGACGTCGAGGAGGTCGCCGAGCGCATCAGACGCAAGCTGGTGGCGCGTCACCCGCACGTCTTCGGAGACGTGGTGGCCGAGGACGCAGGGACTGTCAAGAGGAACTGGGAGCAGATCAAGCGCGACGAGAAGAGCAGGGTGTCGGCGCTCGACGGCGTTCCCGGCTCACTGCCTGCCCTGGCCCGCGCCGATGCCATCCAGCGGCGGGCAGCCACGGTCGGGTTCGACTGGGATGAGCTGGAGCCGGTGATCGCCAAGGTCACCGAGGAGCTCGCCGAGGTCCGCGACACGATCGACGACGGGGAGAGGACGGCGGAGGAAATCGGTGATCTCCTCTTCGCCGTGGTCAATCTCAGTCGCCATCTCGGCACCGAGCCCGAGGTGGCGCTGCGTTCGGCGATCGAGCGCTTCGACACGCGGTTCCGACGCGTCGAGGAGCTGGCCGCTGCAGGTTCACGTCCCCTCGCCGAGATGTCCATCTCCGAGCTCGACATCCTCTGGGAGCGCGTGAAATCCGGCGAATGAGAAGCTCCTCGGGCGAGACATCCGCTGCCCCGGTCCGACAAGCAGATACGATCACGGCCATCGTCGTGACGATCCTGAAAGGCGAACCCGTGATAGATTCGACGCACAACCGAAGGGCCCACGCATGACGACCATCTCTCGTGTCTGGGCTCGCGAGATCCTCGATTCCCGGGGCAACCCGACCGTCGAGGCCGAAGTCACCCTCGCTGGCGGCGCCTTCGGTCGAGCGGCTGTCCCATCAGGGGCGTCGACGGGTGCACACGAAGCCGTCGAGCTTCGTGATGGCGGAGACCGCTACGGCGGCAAGGGCGTGCAGCGAGCCGTCAGCCACGTCAACGACACGATCGCCGACGCCATCGCAGGCATGGATGCGACGCGCCAGGAAGCCGTCGATCAGGTCATGCTCGATGCGGACGCCACTCCCAACAAGGAGAACCTCGGGGCCAACGCGGTCCTCGCGGTGTCGCTCGCCACTGCTCGTGCCGCATCCGCAGCAGTGGGTCTGCCCCTGTATCGTTACCTCGGCGGCACGTCCGCTCGCACCCTTCCCGTGCCGTGCCTGAACGTGCTCAACGGCGGTGCCCACGCCGCGAACAGCGTCGATGTGCAGGAGTTCATGCTGGTCCCTGCCGGGTTGCCGAGCTTCCGTGAGGCGTTGCGCGCCGGGGTCGAGGTGTACCACGCCCTCAAGAAGGTGCTGTCGGATCAGGGCCTCGCCACCAACGTCGGCGACGAAGGTGGCTTCGCCCCAGACCTCCCGGCCGATCGGGTGGCGTTGGAGTTGCTCGTGCAGGCTGTCGAGTCGGCCGGCTACGTGGTCGGCTCGGAGATCGCGTTCGCTCTCGATGTCGCCGCGACCGAGGTGTATGCGGATGGCATCTACACGCTCGGCAGTTCGGAGCTCGCCAGCTCCGGCATGATCGACTTCATGGCGGGGCTCGTCGACGACTTCCCCATCGTGTCGATCGAGGACGGTCTCGACGAGAACGACTGGTCGGGGTGGGCTTCCTTGACCGAACGGCTCGGCTCGAGTGTCCAGCTGGTGGGCGACGACCTGTTCGTCACCAACGAGACGAGATTGCGGCGTGGCATCGACGAGGGCGTCGCCAACTCGATCCTCATCAAGGTCAACCAGATCGGGTCGCTGTCCGAGACGCTGCACACCATGGAGCTGGCCGAACGCAACGGCTATTCCCAGATGGTGTCGCATCGCTCGGGTGAGACCGAGGACTCCTTCATCTCCCACCTCGCCGTCGCGACGAACGCCGGCCAGATCAAGACGGGCGCTCCCGCCCGATCCGATCGAACCGCCAAGTACAACCAGTTGCTTCGCATCGAGGAGGCGCTCGGCGACGACGCCCGCTACGCCGGATGGGATGCGTTCGGAGGTCCCCCTACGTGACGATGTGGGACACCTCCCCGGACGTGAAGTCACGACGCTCTGTCGTGCTCGTCGTCCTGCTGCTCGTCGCGCTCGCCGTGACGATGGGAGGCATCTTCCCCTTCCGGCAGATCATCGCTCAGAACGCCCAGGTCGACGACACCCGCAATCATCTCGAGCAGTTGCGGAGCGAGAACGCAGAGCTGCAGGAGCGAGCCGAGACCCTCGCCACGGATGCCGGTCTCGAGCAGCTGGCACGTGAGCAGTTCGGGTACGTGAAGCCGGGCGAGGAGTCCTTCGTGGTGCAGGGCCCGCTGACGATCGAGCCGGAGCCCGAGGTCGAGCCGGTGGTGACGGTCGACGATCGCGGTCTGCTCCAGAGGTTCTGGGACTTCCTCACGGGACGCGATGTCGGCCCAGGCGATGGATGATCGAGACGTGGTCGCCGCCCAACTCGGGCGCGAACCTCGTTCGGTCGTGGACACCGTCCAGCGATGCCATCTCGGTCTGCCCGTGGTCATCGCGGTGCCGCCTCACCTCGATGACGGGACTCCGTTCCCGACGCGGTACTGGTTGACGTGTCCGCTGGCGAGTCGCCGGATCGGCAGGCTCGAAGCCGCCGGCGGAGTGAAGGCCATGGACGAGCGCATTCGCGCCGACGAGGTGTTCGCCGGCGAGCACCAGGCCGCCATGGAGGAGTACGAGGCGACGCGTACCGCCCTCGTCGAGCCCGGCCGGTTCGCCCACGTTCCGACAGGTGGAGTCGGAGGCTCGTCGAGCGGTGTGAAGTGTCTCCATGCCCACTATGCCCACCATGCATCGGGACGTGACAACCCGGTGGGTCGGCTCGTCGCCGACGACGTCGAGCCGCTCGACTGCGCCATGCCGTGCGTGGCCGTCGACCGGGAAGGCGCGGTCGGGAGAAACCCGGCGTGGATGGAGCCCGGCTCGTGACGCCGGCACGAGTGGCAGCCGTCGACATCGGGACCAACACGGTCCGGCTGCTCGTCGCCGAGGCGAGGCGACCGGGTCTGCCCGGTCACGGGCCCCTCGTCGATCTCGACCGACGGGTCGAGGTGGTGCGGCTCGGCCAGGGTGTCGATGTGAGCGGGAGGCTGGCGGACGAGGCGATCGAGCGAACCGTCGCCGTGCTGGCGACCTTCGGTGAGGCGATCCGATCGTGGCGACCCGATGCGGTTCGGGTGGTGGCCACGTCTGCGACGCGTGACGCCGGCAACCGGACCGAGTTCCTCGATGCGGCGGAGCTCGCCATGGGAACGCGGCCCCAGGTGATAACGGGCGAACGAGAGGCCGAACTCGCGTTCACCGGCGTGCTGTCGGCGTTCGATCCGGACACCGACACGGTCGTCATCGATCTCGGCGGGGGATCCACCGAGTTCGTCTTCGGACGCGATCGTGTCTCCTATGCGAACAGCATCGACATCGGCTCGGTCCGGCTCACCGAACGAATGCTCGGCGACGGGCCCCATGAGCCCCTGATGCTGGACACGGCCCGCCGCCACGTCGACGAGCTGCTGTCGGCGATCGCCCTTCCCGCCCCACCCGGTCGCGTCGTCGGCGTCGCCGCGACGTTCATGTCACTCGCAGCCGTTGCCCTCGGTCTCGACGCATACGACGGCGAGCTCGTCGACGGCACACGGCTGTCGGGCGATCGACTGGTGGAGCTGACCGACCGGTTCGGCTCGATGTCGACCGAGGAGATCGCCTCGCTGGGACCCGTCGACCCGCGACGCGCCGGCGTGCTCACGGCAGGTGCGGTCGTCGCCGAGCGAGCCGTCGCCGCGACCGGCCGCGACGAAGTGATCGTGTCGGAATCGGATCTGCTCGACGGGGTGGCACTCTGGGCTGCCGGTCTGACCGGCTAGCTCACTCGTCCTCGTCGCTCGCCATGGCCACCTTCTCGGCCATGTGCGAAGGCATCTCCTGATAGTGATCGTGCTCCTCGGTGAAGGTGCCCCACCCCTGGGTGATCGAGCGGAGATCGATGGCGTAGCGCAGGATCTCGGAGGTCGGCACCAACGCCGTGATGACCTGGCGCCCGCTCTCGTCGACCGACGTGCCCTGCACCTGGCCCCGACGAGCGCTGAGGTCGCCCATCACATCGGCCTGGTACTCGGGCGGCAGCGACACGGTGATCCTCGAGATGGGTTCCAGCAGGATCGGGTTCGCCTGCGCCATGGCGGCCTTGAAGCCGAGCCGTCCCGCCATCTTGAAGCTCATCTCCGAGGAATCGACCGAGTGGTATTTGCCGTCGTAGCAACGGACCCTCACGTCGACCACGGGATAGCCGAACACGCCACCGTGCGCCATCGTGTCCCTGATGCCGTCTTCCACCGCGGGGATGAACTGGCGGGGGATGGACCCACCCTTGATCTCGTCGACGAACTCGAACCCCTCGCCACGGGGCATCGGCTCGACCTTGAGGAAGGCGACACCGAACTGGCCGCGTCCGCCAGACTGCTTCTTGTATTTGCCCTCGGCGTCGGCCTGACCGGTGATCGTCTCTCGATACGGGACACGAACCTCCTGGGTGTCGACCTCGACACCGAACTTCCGCGACAGCTTCTCGAGGGTGATCGTGAGGTGGGTCTCGCCCATGCCACGCAGCACGGTCTGGTGGGTCTCGTCGGATCTGGCGACGTTGAGCGCAGGGTCCTCCTCGATGAGTCGGCGGAGGGCATTGGCCAGCTTGTCCTCGTCGGACTGGGTCCTGGCAGTGATCGCCATCCCGAGCACGGGAGCAGGTCTGTCGATCGGCGGAGCGGCCACCGGCTTGTTCTTCGGGGCCAGGGTGTCACCGGTCGCGGTGTTGCTCAGTTTCGCCGCAGCGCCGATGTCGCCCGCCTGGAGCTCCTGGAGCAGCTCGGACTCCTTGCCACGGAGGTAGGCGATCTTCGAGAGACGCTCGTCGGTTCCGGAGCGATGGTTGTACAACGTGGAGTCGGCCTTGATGGTCCCGGAGAGCACCCGGAACATCGAGATCTGTCCGACGTAGGGATCGGCCACGGTCTTGAAGACGAAGGCCAACGGATCGCCGTCGGGCGTCCCCGTGATCTCCACCTGCTCACCGCCCGCGGTCACCTCGTAGGTGCTCCGGATGGCGGGGGAGGGCCCGATCTCGACGATGTAGTTGAGGAGACGGTCGACTGCGATGGGGCCGGTCGCCGAGCCGCACACGACGGGGAAGACCGTTGCGTTGGCGACACCGATGGCCATGGTCTTCTCGAGCTCCTGGAAGGTGGGGATGTCGCCTTCGAGATAGCGCTCGAGCAGGTCGTCGTCGGCCACGACGATCCCCTCGACCAGATTGTCGTGGACCTGTGACTCCCGCTCCTCCATCTCCTCGGGGACGTCGCCCTCTTTGGCGGAGCCGGAGTCGTAGAAGAACGCCTTGTCGGTGAGGAGGTCGGCGACACCGTGGAACGACTCCTGCTGGCCGATGGGAAGCTCGAGCGGTGCGATGCCTGCGCCGAAGCGGTCCCGGAGCTCGTCGAGCGTGCGGTCGTAGTTGGCCCGCTCCTTGTCGAGTTTGTTGATGAAGATCATGCGCGGCAGGCCGAGCTTCTCCGCCAGCCGCCACGCGTTCTCCGTCTGCACCTCGACGCCTTCGACGGCGCTCACGACGAACACAGCGAGGTCTGCGACACGCAGCGCGGCGTGCACGTCACCGAAGAAGTCCGCGTATCCCGGTGCGTCGATCAGGTTGATCTTGTGCTCGTGCCACTCGAGCGGTGCCATCGACAGCGACAGCGACATCCCGCGTTTGTGCTCCTCAGGGTCGTAGTCGAGCACCGTGGTTCCGTCTTCGACTCTGCCGAGCCGTTCGATGGCTCCGGCCCGATACAGCATGGCCTCGGCGAGGGTGGTCTTCCCCGCTCCGTTGTGGCCGACGAGCGCGACGTTGCGGATCTTCTCCGGGGCATAGACCTTCAAAACGAATCGTCCTCCAGCTAGGCGTTCACCCGGGCAGATTACTTGCGGTGCATGGCCGCTGTCGTGGGCCGATGGTCACTCCGTCGGCTTCTCCCTGAAGCGGAGCGCGATGAAGACGAGGATGCCGATGAATCCGATGATCGTGCTCACGAGGACGATGCGCGAGAGCCACGCCAGATCGTCGGGAATGCCCCAGAACACGATGGCGATCAGGATGGCGACGACGACATTGGCGATGATGTGACTGCGCTTCATGTGGGGTCAGAACTCGATCTTCTTGCTGCCGCCGCCGCGAAGACGGCCGGCGATGACGAGGAGGGCGATCACGAGTATCACGAAGGCGAGGGTGTTGACGAGCCACAGCACGAGACCGAACACCCGCCGCAGCACCCACCAGGCGACCAGCAGCAGCACCACGCCGACGATCACGTCGGCAAGCACGTTCCGCACCCGATCCATCACGAGTCCTCCTGACCCTCCATGGTATCGGTGGGCCCTTCCCAACCCCACCAGAGCCACAAGCCGCTGGCGACCACGGCCACGGCCGAGATGCCGAGCCAGACGAGCAGGGCGCGGATGAGGAAGTCGCGGACCGGCCCTTCGCTCCCGATGGCAGCCGACGACAGGACCGCCACCACCGGTGCGGCCACGAGAACGAGCAGACCGAGCCCGACCACGGCCATGCCCACCCGGCCGAGCCGTTCCTGCAGCGGGGGGAGGGGACGGCCCGTCACGACGTCCCCCGGGCTTTCGACTCGGCGAATGACCTCAATCTCCGCGCGTAGACGGGTGGCCAGGGTCCGTGCTCCTCGTTGCGGCGAAATGCCTCGTCGGTGGCAACCAGCACATGGATGATCTCACTGCGGGTGAGCAGCACCCCCAGGCGATCCCAGAGCTTCGTCTGCAGGTAGGCGGCGTAGAACAGAGGCCACTCCACGTCGACCCCGTCGCTCGAGATGAACGCTGCATGGTGATGGCGACCCGCCTCTGCGAGCAGCTCGGACAGCTCTTCGTCGCTGATCGTGTCCATGCCGCGATTCTGCCACCATCGGCCCGCAACCCGGACTCGAGGAGTCCGGGTTGCGGCAACTCGTGACCAAGAGCGACGTGCCGCTCAGCGAATGCCCTCGAGAGCGGCGTCGAAGCTGATGTCGGACGACGACGGGCCGCGCTGGTGGATCTCGACGGCGATCACGTTCGTCCCGGTCTGCAGCACCCCTGTGGGTATCACGAACGTCGTGAAGGCGTCCTCGGCGCTTCCACCGATCGTCGAGCTGGCCCGGGTCGAGAACGTGATCGTCCCACCCGGCATGTTCGAACGGGCCACCTCGGTGCCGTTGACGTACACCACGGCGCCGTCGTCACGCTTGAGACGCAGCTCGACCGACGCGTACACGGAGGCATCGGCGACCTGGAACTCATGACGGAAGTAGGTCGTGATGTGACGGTTGCCGCTGGGGCCGCCGTCGACCTGGGTGGTCTCGTCCCCGTCGCCATAGCCCAGCTCGGCGCGACCGGTGAACCACGTTGAGTCGTCGAACCCGAGCTCCCGCCAAGCCGTGCCCTGGTCGGTCCCGTTGTCGAGATACGTCCACACGCTCTCCTCTGCGACGAAGAGGTCCCCCGGTTCGGGCGCCGTCACACCGACCAATCCGGCGTCGAAGCTGATGTCCGAGGACGACGGGCCTCGCTGGTGGATCTCGACGGCGATGACGTTGGTGCCGGCGACCAGGACCGACGACGGAACCGAGAAGGTGTTGAACACGTCTTCGGCCGACCCGCCCACTGTGGAGCTGGCCCGCGTCGTCGAGGTGATCGGTCCGCCGGGCATGTTGGAGCGGGCCACCTCGACCCCGTTCACGTACACGACGGCACCGTCGTCCCTGAGCAGCGACAGCTCGAGAGCGTCGAAGGCGGCCGGATCGGCCACGAACGACTGCCGGAAGTAGGTGGTGATGTGGCGGTTGCCACTCGGGCCACCGTCGACCTGAGTGGTCTCGTCCCCGTCGCCGTACCCGAGCTGGGCCCGGCCGGCGAACCAGGAGGAGTCGTCGAAGCCGGGCTCACGCCACGCCGTGCCCTGGTCCGATCCGTTGTCGAGATACCGCCACACGGAGCCCCTCGCCACCAGCGTCGGGTCGACGACGTCCGGCCGGGTCGTCTCGCTCACCGGACCCACGACGGCCGACAGATTGCCGGCCCCGTCGGCGGCCTGGACCGAGAACTCGTACTCGGTCTCCGGTTCGAGGCCGTCCGCATCGACCGTGGTGGAGGTGGTCGTGGCGAGGAACCCGCCGTCCTGGAACACGGTGTACGTGATCGGCCCGACGTCGTCGCTCGAAGGATTCCAGCTCACGACGATCTGCGACGAGCTCGTCGCCACAGCGGTCAGACCGGTGGGATCCGATGGCGGAGTGGTGTCCGGATCGGTGGTGCCGAGTGCCGGCGACGAGGCGGTCGTGTTGCCGGACGGATCACGAGCGACGATCACGTAGCTGTAGGTCGTCTCTGGGGCCAGACCGGCGTCGTCGAACGACGTCGACGCAGTCGTGGCGATCTGAGAGCCGTTGCGCAGGACGTCGTACACGACCGATCCCGAGTCGTCGGTGGCCGTCGCCCACGAGACGGACATCGTGGCGGCACCGGTTGGCGTCGCGACGACAGGATCCGGGCTCGTCGGGGCTTCGGTGTCGGGGTCGCCGACCTCTTCCGTGCCGAACAGCTCCAGATCGAAGCTCACATCGCTCGAGCCGGAGGACCGCTGATGGATCTCGACTGCGATCGTGTTGGTGCCCGGCACCAGCAACGAGGGATCGACCGTGAACGGCACCGGGGTCGATTCGGCGCTGCCACCGATCGTGCTCGACGCCGTCGTGAGGTATCCGATGGTGCCGCCGGGCATGTTGGTCCTGAAGATCTCTGTGCCGTTGAGATAGACGACGGCACCGTCGTCGCGGACGATGCGGCCGTCGAGTGAGATGACTCTGGCGGGATCGACGACGTCGAAGTCGCGTCGGAAGTAATTGGTGATGAACCTGTTGCCGGCAGGACCGCCGTCGATGGTCGTCGTCTCGTCCCCGTCGCCGTATCCGAGCTCGGCACGACCCGAGAACCACGACGAGTCGTCGAAGCCGAGGGCGCGCCACGCGGTGCCCTGGTTCGACCCGTCGTCGAGATACCTCCAGACCGAATCGAAGCCGATGTAGTCGACGTCGACCGGTGGTGGGGGTGGCGGTGGCGGGGGAGGTCCGCCATCGGTGTCGGGGTCGTTGTCCGTGCCTGGCGATCCACCGAATGCGCTCGACGGGAACCAGGCGTTGGGGAGCGAGTTGTCGACTGCGTGATCGATCAACTCGAGCGACGGTCCGTCACCGTCCGGCGTCTCCGCCCACGGGTCCTTGTCGTCGTAGTCGACCACATCGATCAGGGTGCCGTCTGCATCGAACAGCTCGACGAGCTCGCCGCCACCGCTGAAGCCTCCTCCGTACTGGCCGCCGAGGAAGATGCCACCGCCGTAGAGCGCGGTGAAGGCCGCCAGGTCCTCCGTGAACACCACGTAGTCGTCCGGCAGGATCACCGTGCCGAGGGGCGCGGTCAGGTCGGCTGCCGGGATCTCCCACCCCGAGATGTCGACGGCCGTGGGGTTCGGGTTGTACAGCTCGATGAACTCGACGCCGCCGTCGGCCGGGTTGTAGTGGATTTCGTTGATGACGATGTTCGGGGCCGGGGCCTGCGACGGTGGAAGCAGACCGAGCGCGATGGCCTGCTGGATCTCGTCACGGAGACCGTCGATGTCGTTGAGGAGCCGGTTCACGTCGACGGTGCGATCCCACTGGGCCTCCTCCAACGAGATCAGGTCGGCATGGGTGGTCAGCATGTCGTTGTACAGGTCCTCGGGAAGACCTGTGAGCAGCAGCTCGTCCGCGAGAGTGCGCAGGCGGCGGAGGTGCATCTCGCGAAGTGGTGGTGACTCCATGACCGCGGTGGTGAGCACGTTGTCGACGCACTCGATGGTGATCATGTCGAGGTCGTCGGTGCAGCGCACGCCGACCACGCGGTAGGCCTGATCGAGGTCCCACAGCAAGATGGTCCAGCGGCCGTTGGCGTCTCGATCGATGTAGAAATTGTGGCCACGGCTGTCGTAGTGGCGCAGCACGGAGACCAGTGCCGTGTAGTTGATGGTCGCAGGCACATCGAGCTCGTCGAACAGCTGTGCGGTCTTCGAGGCGCCGTTCGGAGACGTGAGGAACTCTTCGAAGTCGGCGATCTCGGTGTTGTCTCCGTCGTCTGGCTCCTTCTTGTCGAAGTTCTTCATGGGGTTGTCCCACGCCCCTCCGTCGGCCTTGTAGAAGGAGCCGTCGTCGAAGCCGGCCCGAGACCGGAAGGTTCCGTCGTAGCGCTCCGAGAAGCGATACATCCCGTAGAAGTCGCCGTTGAGCTCGAGCCTGACCCAGAAGTTGCCGAGGAACGGCGCACCGATGGCGTTCGTCTGCTCCCATGCGATGAAGGCGCGACCGAACGTCTTGTCTTTGAACTCCGCCTGGAGGTTGAACTCGTCGACAGGCGTGAGCAGCTCACCGGGGATGTCGATTTCGACACCCGGCGGCAGCTCGAACTTCCAGTTGACCTTGGGCTGGGACCTGGCATTGGAGCCGCCCCTGGTGCGGATCGTGACGTTGTCGATCACGAAGCCGTCGTGGTGGAGCACGCTCAGGAACTCCATGTCGTCGAAGCGATGGTTTTCGAGGATGTCCTCGAGCGTCCCCGGCGGCAGGAACCACTGGAAGACCGGCGTGGAGGTCGTCGTGATGTCGTCGTCGGCGACGACGTAGCCGGTGTTCGGCAGGGGGCCGGCCGGATCCGGGAAGCCACCACTGCCGCCTGCCGTGATGTCGATCCGGTAGCGCACGAGCTCGCCGTCGGACTGCGGCGGGATGGTGGCGCCGTAGACACCGTCGCCGGCTCCACCGTCGCCCGAGAGCCCGTCGTCGAGCATCGGGACCACGACGTGAGAGACGAACATGACCTTGTAGGTCAGGTCCGCCGACGTGCCGAGATCCATCTCGGCCGTCACGACGACGGCGTCGGTGTCGGTGGGGACGGCCGGGGTGTGGGCGACGTTGCGAACGGGGTCGGGGAGTGGTGATCCGAACACCGAGTTCTGGGCACCCGGGGTGCCGTACGGATTGGTGGAGGGATCGATGGAGGCAGCCCACGACGAGGCGACGTCGTTGTCGAGCGAGGGGTCGATGAGTTCGAGCGAGGGGCCGTTCCCGTCGGGTTGCACCGGCCAGGGGAGGCTGTCGTCGTAGGTGACCTCGTCGACGACCGTCGTCGTGTCGGCGGCGATGAGCCTGATGGTCTCGCCCCCACCACTCAGACCGCCGGCATCGAAGATCGCCAGTGGCGTGACCCCGTGGGTGGCGAGCGCCACGGCGAGGCTGGGTGCGACGATCTCGTAGTCGCCCGGGCCGATGCTGGTACCCGCGGCGAAGCAGAGTGTGAACCCGTCGAAGCACATGCCGGACAGATCGAACGGCGCGTCACCCGGGTTGTGCAGCTCGAGGAATTCGGCGTCGGGATCGAGCGGGGTCCCCGGGGGGAGCTCGTCCGGCGGGTTGTAGTAGATCTCGTTGATGACGACGGATCCGGCGGCCACCGATGGCGACGCCACCAGGAGTGATGCCACCATGGCCCCGACGAGCACCACGACCTTGCGCGCCCTTGCGCGTCGTCCCCTCACCCGCAACATGCCCCCTCCTCGGTTGGTCGGCGTCAGCGTATTCCTTCGAGTGCCAAATCAAAGGAAATGTCGGAGGAGCTTGCACTCCTCTGGTGAATCTCGACTGCGATCACGTTCGTGCCGGCGACGAGAGCGGACGTCGGGACGGAGAAGACGAAGAAGGTGTCTTCGTCGCCGCCCGCCACTGTCGCGCTCGCCGTCGTCGTCCAGGTGATGGTGCCACCCGGCATGTTGGATCGAGCCACCTCGGTGCCGTTGATGTACACCACCGCACCGTCGTCGCGCTTGAGTCGTAGCTCGACGGACGTGAAGTCGGCCGGGTTGCCGACGACGAAGTCACGTCGGAAGTAGGTCGTGATGTGACGGTTGCCGCTCGGTCCACCATCGACGAGGGTGGCTTCGTCGCCGTCCCCGTAACCCAACTCGGCACGTCCCAGGAACCACGACGAGTCGTCGAAGCCGGGCTCTCTCCATGCCGTGCCCTGGTTGGAACCGTTGTCGAGGAACGTCCAGACCGAGCCTTCGGCCACGAAGAGATCTCCGGGATCCGGCGGCACGACGCCGACGAGCGAGGCGTCGAACGACACGTCGCTGCTCGTCCGGCTGCGCTGGTGCACTTCGACGGCGAGGACATTGGTGCCCGTCACCAGTGTCGAGCCCGGGACGGTGAAGGCGACGAACGCGTCCTCGGCGCTCCCGGCGACGGTCTTCGATGCCGTCGTCGACGAGGTGATGGCGCCGCCCGGCATGTTGGATCGAGCCACTTCGACGCCGTTGATGTAGACCACCGCACCGTCGTCGCGCTTGAGCGAGAGCGTGAGCTCGTCGAAGGCGCCTGCCTGGCCGGTGAATTCCCGCCGGAAGTAGGTGGTGATGTGCCGATCGCGACTCGGCCCACCGTCGATGAGCGTGGTCTCGTCGCCGTCGCCGTAGCCGAGCTCGGCGCGGCCCAGGAACCAGGACGAGTCGTCGAACCCGAGCTCACGCCATGCGGTGCCCTGGTCCGAGCCGTCATCGAGATAGGTCCACACCGATTCGGCGGCGACCAGGAGCGGATCGACGCTCTCGGGCAGCGTCGTCGCCTCGGCCGGACCCACCTCGGCGGAGAGGTTGCCTGCCCCGTCACCGGCCTGGACCGTGAACGAGTACGTCGTCTCGGGAGCGAGGTCGGTGATCGTGACCGAGGTCGCCGCCGTCGTCACGGCGAACGCACCGTCCTGTCGAACCGTGTAGGTGACCGGTCCGACGTCGTCGGTCGCCGCATCCCACGAGACCTCGATGGTCGAGGAACCGGTCGCAGTGGCGGCCAGCCCGGTCGGGTCGGTCGGCGGAGTCGTGTCCGGGTCCGTCGATCCGGACACCGGCGTGGAGGCCGTCGCATTGCCGGTCGGATCCTTTGCCGTCACCTTGTATTCGTACGAGGTGTCGGGCGTCAGACCCGAGTCGTCGAACGACGTGGCGCCGGTCGTGGCGACGAGCGCGCCGTCGCGCCGGACTTCGTATGACACGATGCCCGAGTCGTCGGTCGACGTCGCCCACGACACCGTCATCGTCGTCGCTCCGGTGGGAGTGACCACGACCGGATCCGGGCTCGTCGGCGCTTCGGTGTCGGGATCCGACGGATCCTCCACGCCGAAGAGCGAGGCGTTGAAGCTGACGTCCGAAGAGCTCGGCCCGCGCTGGTGCACCTCGACGGCGAGGACGTTGGAACCCGTCACCAGGAGGGAAGGATCCACCGAGAAGCCGAAGACGGCGGATTCGTCGCTGCCGCCGACGGTCGATGCCGCCGTGGTGTCCGACGTGATGGTGCCGCCTGGCATGTTGGTCCGGAACACCTCGGTGCCGTTGAGATACACGACGGCTCCGTCGTCGCGCACGATGCCACCGTCGAGCGAGAGCACCTTGGCCGCATCCGGCACGGTGAAGGTGGTGCGGAAGTAGCTGGTGATGTGTCGATCACCGGACGGCCCGCCGTCGATCTGGGTCGTTTCGTCACCGTCGCCGTAGCCGAGCTCGGCGCGTCCCACGAACCACGCGGAGTCGTCGAAGCCGGGGTTGCGCCATGCGGTGCCCTGATCCGACCCGTCGTCGAGGTAGTTCCACACTGCGCCGTAGTCGATGTAGGTGACGTCGACCGGTGGCGGAGGTGGCGGAGGTGGCGGCGGGCCGCCTGCGGTGTTCGGGTCGTTGACGGTTCCTGGTGAGCCGCCGAAGGCCGTCGACGGGAACCAGGCGTTGGGGAGCGAGTTGTCGACCGCGGGGTCGATGAGTTCGAGCGACGGCCCGTCACCGTCCGGGGTTTCCGCCCAGGGGTCTTTGTCGTCGTAGTCGACGACATCGACGAGGGTGCCGGCCGCATCGCGCAGTTCGACGAGCTCGCCACCGCCGCTGAAGCCGCCGCCGTAGACGCCCCCGACGTAGATACCGGATCCGTAGAGCGTGCGGAATGCGGCGTCGTCTTCGGTGAACACGATGTAGTCGTCAGGCAGGATCACCGTTCCCGGCGCCGCCGTCAGGTCGGCGGCGTCGATGGTCCAACCGGAGATGTCCACTGCCTCGTCGTTCGGGTTGTAGAGCTCGACGAACTCGACGCCCCCGTCTGCCGGGTTGTAGTGGAGCTCGTTGATCACGATGTTCGGTGTCCCGACCTGGGCCGGTGGGATGGTCCCGTCTCCGATGGCGTCGTTGATCACGTTGCGACGTCGATCCACCGTGTCGTCGTATCCCATGCCCCAGCCCACGCCCCACTCGGCGACGTCGAGGGCGACGACGTCGGCGATCTCGACCTCGAAGGCGGCCAGCCGGTCGTCGATGAAGGTCGTGAACAGGATCTCGTCTGCGACCGTTCGCAATCGACGGAGGTGCATCTCACGGAACTCCGGGACCTCCATCAGCGCGACCATGAGGTCGTTCCCCGTGCAGTCGGGGAAGATCATCGGTGTCAGGCCGCAGCGGGCCTCGTCGTAGTCGGTGTACGTGAGGTCGAGGTCCCACGTGAGGGGCGTCCACCGTTCGGTGTCGCCGTCTCGGTCCATGTAGAAGTTCGACGAGCGCGAGTCCCAGTGACGGGTGAGCGCCGTCATCGCCGTCCAGTTGATGGCGGCGGGGATGTTGACGTTGTCGAGCAGGAATCGGGTCTTCGCCGGTCCGGGGGCATCTTCGAGCTGCGACCAGAACTGGTCGATCTCGGTCGTGATGTCCGGATCCGGTTCCTTGCGCTCGAACCCGCTGCCGCCGACCGCCTTGTAGAAGCTGCCGTCGTCGAAGCCCTCGCGATCGCGCCAGTCACCGTCGTAGGTCTCCTGCACCCGATACAACCCGTAGAAGTCTCCGTTGCGTTCGACCCTGGTCCAGTACTGGTCGACGAAGGGATGCCCGGCCTCGATCCACTGCAGCCAGCCCATCCAGTTGCGTGCGCGAGACGGGTCCTTGTACTCGCCGTAGATGTTGAACTGGTCCACCGGGTTGGTGAACTGCGAGTGGGTGAAGAGCTGGCCGTCTGCCATCTCCACCTGGAAGTTGACCTTCGGCTTCGATCGGGTGCCGGTCCCGCCCCGGATGCGGAAGGTGACGTTGTCGTACACCACTCCCTCGGCGTGGATCACAGCCGGGACCTGCACATCGTCGAAGCGGTGGTTGTCGATCATGTCCTGGTAGACGTCGTCGGGCATGAACCACGAGAGCACGTCCATGTCGGTGGTGATGTCCGGATCGACGACCACGTAGCCGACGTAGCCGATGGACTCGTCGGCCCTCGGCAGCGATCCTTCGCCGCCGCCCGTGATGTCGATGCGGTAGCGAACGAGCTCGCCGTCGCCCTGGGCGGGGATCGTGGCCCCGTAGATCCCGTCGTCGGCAGCACCGTCTCCCGACGCTCCGTCGTCCGCCATCGGGATGACGACGTCCGGGCCGAACATGACCTTGTACGTGAGCTCTGCAGTGATGCCGGCCGGCATCACCGCCGTGACGGTGACAGGGTCGGAGGCGGTGGGCACCGTGGGCGTGATCGTCACGTTCGTGATTGGCTCGGGCGGAGCCGTGCCGAAGATCGAATTGACCGCGCCGGGAGTCCCGAAGTTCACCGTGGATGCCCCCCACGACAGCGGCAGGCTGTTGTCGAGGGCGGGGTCGAAGAGCTCCATCGACGGTCCGTTGCCGTCGGGGGCGACCGGCCATGGCGAATCGTCCGTGTAGTCGACCTCGTCGATGACGGTGACCCCGTCTGCGGCGAGCAGCTGGATCAGCTCACCGCCACCGCTCAGTCCACCTGCGGTGAACTCGGCGAGGGGGGTCACACCGTGCACCGCGATGGCGAGCGCCGCGTCGGGGGCGACGATCTCGTAGGCGCCGGCGGCGATCGTCGTACCCGCCGGGAAGCACAGGTCGAAGCCGGTGAAACACATGCCGGAGAGATCGAAGGCGGCGTCGCCCGGATTGTGGAGCTCGAGGAATTCCTCGTCACCGTCGTGCAGCGTCCCTGGAGGGAGCTCGTCGGGCGGGTTGTAGTAGATCTCGTTGATCACCACCGAGCCTGCGGCGATCGATGGCGTGGCCACCAACAGCGACGCAATGACAGATCCGACCAGCACGAGAATTCGTCGAGCCCGCACGCGAAGCCCCCTTGTCCCTTCATCCCTCGAAGCCCTCGATTTGAAGCTAGCGCCACCCACCGGCCCGCTGCCAGCACACGCAGGGAATGATCTGCGGTGGGTCATGCCGGTGCCGCATCGGATGGGTGTCGCCCGGCTCCGAGCAGTCGAGATCGGTGTTCTCGCTACGCGCACCGGGCACCTACCGTTCACCAGATGACGCTGCAACGACGATTCGATTCTTTCGACAGACGGGCGACGGCATGGATGGCGGAGTACGGCGTCAAGCTCCTGCGCTGGAGCATCGGTCTCGTGTTCGTGTGGTTCGGTGCCTTGAAGCTCTGGCCCGGGCTGAGCCCCGCCGATGAGATCGCCACCGCCACCTCGCTCGAGCTCACCTTCGGTCTCATCTCTGCCGACGTCGCCCGGCTCGGGCTCGCTGTGCTCGAGCTGACCATCGGTGTCGGCCTCCTCACCGGGAAGTGGCTCCGGCTGACGATTGCGCTCCTGTTCGCTCAGATGGCGGGCACCCTGACGCCACTGTTCATCTTCCCGGAGCGAATCTGGAGCGACTTTCCCTTCGTGCTGACGCTGGAGGGTCAGTACATCCTCAAGAATGGCATCCTGATCTCGGCAGGATTCGTCATCGGGGCGACGGCCCGTGGCGGTCGCATCGTCCCCGAGTGAAGCCGGACCGCTCCCGGCGCAGAGGTACGCTCATCGGATGCAGAGGTTCGAAGGCTCGACCGCACTCGTCATCGGAGGTGCCAACGGGATCGGCGCTGCGGTATCGAGCCGTCTCGCCGCAGAAGGTGCCCTCGTGGTCGTCGCCGACATCGACGAGACCTCCGGTGAGTCGCTGACGGCAGGACTGCGGGAGCGGGGGCATCGAGCCGAGTTCGTGGCCACCGACGTGCGCAACGACGTCGCCGTCGAGGACGCGGTCGCGTTCGCCCATCAGCTCGAAGGGCGTCTCGATGTCGCGGTCCATTCCGCCTACACCAACGTCAAGGTCGGGATACTCGAGCTGACCACGGACGAGTGGGACGAGATCGAGCGAGTGCTGCTCAGGTCTGCGTTCGTGATGACGCAGGCCTCCGTGCCCCACCTGATCGAGGCCGACGACGGAAACATCGTGCACGTCTCCTCCATCGCAGCCGTGCAAGGCAGCCGTGTGGGTCCGGCGTACGGCGCCTCGAAGGCCGGACTGCTGTCTCTGACGCGCTACACGGCGGTCGAGTTCGGGGATCGCGGTGTCCGGTGCAATGCCGTGTTGCCGGGATTGATCATCGTCGATCGCAACCGGGAGATGTGGACCGGTGAGCCGGGCAAGCTCGCGGCGGCCGAAGCCGGCATTCCGCTCCGACGGGCAGGAAGGCCCGAGGAGGTCGCCGGCGCCGTCGCGTTCCTGGCGAGCCGTGACGCCTCGTTCGTCACCGGAGCCGAGCTGCGCGTCGACGCCGGAGCAACGATCGTCTGAGGATCAGCCGTTTGCGGGCAGCACGACGTGGATGCGTTCCAAGGCGCCGGTGCGGCCGAACACCTCGCGAGCGATGTCGGCGGGAACCTTCGATCCTGCGAACTCGCGAGGCCCGCCACCCGTGAGGTGCACGGTCACGAGGGGGGCATCGTCACCACGCTCCACGACGATCGGCAACTGGCACAGCGTGAAGCCGAGCGACGCCGGCGGCAGCTCGATCGTCTGCCAGGTTCCCTCGACGTCGATGTACGTCCACCGGGTCGGCTCGTCCACGAGCTCGTCCCGGCGCAGGAGCAGGGGACTGAAGCGGATCTCGCCGGCCTCGACCTCGACACCCAGCTCGAGCCACCGGGTCAGCAGCTCTTCCTTGACCAGACCGGTCATGCCGGGCTGTTGCGCGCCGCTGTGCGAAGGGGTGTGCGAGTAGGGGTCGATGGGAATGGCGCCGTGTTCCGCTGCCGGTTTGTTGAACCCGAGACCGCCCCGGATGCGCCAGTAGCTCGAGCGCAGCCGGTCCACGGCGTCGGCCGTGGCTCCGGACCGATCGGCTTCGACCACGGACCTCTGGACGGCCACCAGCAGCTTGGCGACCATGTGCCAGTAGATCGAGCCGATGCCTTCGTAGCCGTACATCGAACCGGAGCGTCCGGTGTAGGCGTGATGGCCGAAGACCTCGCGATAGGTGGTCATCGTCGCGGCCCGGTGCTCGGCGACCGACTCGGCCCAGGCGTCGTCGGCGCCGAGCCTGTCCAGCTCGTCCTCGATCGCCTCCGAGGAGATGAGGTCGGCATCGAACCTGATCGCTCCTTCCTCGTCTGCGACGACGATCGACGTGTCTCCACCGTCGAGGAGCGATTGGAGCAGCGGATTGCCGGCGATGGCCTCGCGAGGAATCACGTTCCTCTCGAGGAACCGCGGGGGTCGACGAGCCGGGTACAGCATGAAGCTGTCCTGGTCCGGTCGATAGATGTCGCTCGCGAACAGGGCATCGACGACGTCTGCTCGCTCGTGCGGTGCGAGCAGCCCCGATTCGAGGATCGCGACCTGGCCTTCCAGCATCTCGTACAGGTGCTCCACCTCGGCCTCCGTGCGGTCCGGCGAGAACGAGATCAGGTTGTACGAGTGGAAGAGACCGTCGCTGCGCCGTGAGCCCACGATGGTGGCGTCGAGGTGGGCGATGGCGACCTCGCAGAGCGATGTGATGTCGGTGGCGGGCACCTCGGTGACACCGGAGAATCCCGAGGAGTAGAAATTCCACCGGTACGTCGAATAGACGGAGCCGAGGGCATCCATCATGGCCTTGCGTGCCGACGGCGACAGCGGCGTCTTGGCGTCACGGGCGAGGACATCGGCGACGGCGCCCAGCCACTCCGCGACCTCGGTCGAGAGCTCGACCGATTCGACGTCGGACGACGCGACGAGGGCGTGGAGATGCGCCATGTAGCGACGCAGCTCGTACAGCGTGACCATCGACAGCCCGTATCCGACGAGCGCATTGTTGGCGTCGTTCCACTCGGGCCGCTGCGTGTTCATCCAGATGCCCCCGTCGGGGACGAAGTTCGAGAGCTTGGTGAGCGCCGGGACCACCAGCTTCTCGAGCAGCGTGACGAGATGAGGGCCGTCATCTGCCCAGAGCAGACGACCGTCCGTTCCTTCCGATGCAACACGTCGTTCGGTGGCGGCCGCAGCCGCTTCGTCGAACTCGATCGTGGCCTTGGGATCTTCGACGAGTTGCTCGTACGGGGCGATTCGGTACGGGACGTCGGCGTAGGTGTGGCGGCGCTCGCCCAGCCTGTGCTCGAGGTGGCCGGGCAGATGGCGTTCGGCGGCTTCGAGGAGCCGCAGGAGATACACGATCTGATGGTCCCCCCAATACCCGATGTTCGCCCACGGATCGTGCTCGTCGGGGACCTCCCAGTCGATCCCGTCCCTCGTGATCCGATACGGGTTGTACCCGTCTGCGGTCGAGGCGTTGAGGAATGCCGAGATCATCCCCGGCAGGTATTCGGGGAAGCTCGACGCCAGGGCCTCCCAGTTCTGGAAGATGTCGCGCCAGTTCCCCTCGTAATAGAGGAGGGGTCGGCCTTCGTCGTCGCGGAGGCGGATCGAGAACCTGTTCCATGGACGACTCGGGTCGCCATGCCGTCGCGAAAACGCAAACGGGATGTACTCGTTGCACAGGCGTTCGAGTTGCGGGTCGCCGGTCTCTGCGGCCAGTTCGAGGACCTGGCGCCTCGTGAGGCGGTCCGGGAGGGCGTCGAACCACGCAGCGTGGCGCCGCGCCACCGGACGATTGCGTGTCGTGACCAGTGCCCGGAGATCCACCGACGTGACCTCGTACCCGCTCAGCGGCACCCCGCCCCGCAGCACGTTGTAGGTGACGTTGGCGAAGTGGTGGGCGGTGGCGATCGCGTCGCCGGTCTTCTGCAGGGCGTCTGCCGGGGCCATGATCCCGATGAGCGCTCTGTGGGAGCCGGCGACTGCGTCGTCCAGCGTCGTCGTGTGGTCGTCGATTGCCCGGAGATCGCGGCGCAGGGCGACGAGGTCGGGCTGTTCGACAGCGACGTCGGCGACGATTCGCCATGACCGGCTCGACCCGCCGTCGAGATCCATGGAGGCTGTGAGGAGGTAAGCACCGGCCCGGCCGGCGACCAGCGGCGCGGGATCGGATGGGATGCGACGAACGAGCGCCTCGATCGCGTCGCCGTCGAGGGTGGGCGTCGCCCCCTCTAGACCTGTCGACCACACGACGTTGGCCCGCAGCACCTCTTCGGGCTCGGGGCGATCGACGATCGCCGATTCCAGCGAGAACACGGCGAGCGCGAGCTCGTGGTCGATCACCTCGCTGCGACGGTATGCGTTCGAGAGGTTGCTCGAGGCCTGGTGAAAGGTGGGGTCCACTCCCGCCGGGAGGATCCCGACGAACCCGTCGACCAGGTCGACACGGAGCTCCTCGTCGCCGAGGTTCATCAGGTCGGATCGTCGGACGAACCCGTAGCGATCGGTGCTCGCCCAGCTGTAGCGAAACGCCAGGCCGGCGCGTTCGTGCAGCTCCTCGAAGATGACGGAGTCGCCCACGACGGACTTGTAGAGGTTGCGACGGATCCCGTCTCCCGGCAGGTCGTGGAACGGGCGCCATACCGTGGCTCCGGCTGTCGAGTGGATGCGGAACGCAGTGGCGGGTCCGGCGGTGGCGCGATGGAGTCGGTCATCCGTCTCGTAGGGGAACAAGGCCCGTGACGAATCGCGTCGTCCCGCCGTGAGACCCCCCGAGCTGGACGCGAACATCCAGCGATCGCCATTGCTCACGATGCTCATGAGGAATGGCCGCATCGTGTCGACGTTCGGGATGGCGTAATACTCACGCCCGTCGACTTCGACGAGTCCCTCCTGAAGTCTGTCGGTCGTGCGGATCGTGGCGGTCACGTCTGCGTCCTCCGTCGGCATTTCGCTTCTCGTTGGTTCACTCTGGGTTCTCTCCGATCGCCTGTGTGGCAAGTCGGGATGAGGGCGGTGAGGTCGTCGATGATCGACGGCCCCGGCTGGGATCGGCCTTCGAAGGGCAGTGCCCGGTGATCGGGTTGGCGAGTCGGAGTGCCTCCCGATCCGGGGTGGCGGGCCGCCGCAGCGTCCGCTCGGTCGATCAGACCCAGCGGCCGGGCACATGATTCCCTTGGCGTCAGCTCCTCTCTGTCCCTGGTGCCAGGGCGCGCCGGTCTGCTCCGCAAGATTCGCGAACGACCAGTTCGACCGGCATGATCTTGGACACGGTCTCGCCCGGTCCTCGCTCGATGAGCTCCAGCAAGGTCGTCACGGCCTCTGCGCCTGTCTCCTCGACCGGCTGGCGGACCGTGGTGAGCGTGGGACTCGACTGTTCGGACGAGCGGAGACCGTCGAATCCGACGATGGCGATGTCGTCGGGGACGCCCACCCCCGCCTCGCGCAGCGCACCGAGGGCACCGACCGCCATCGTGTCCGAGGCGACGAACACTGCTTCGGGCTTCGACGGCAAGAGCTGTTGCATCGCCTCGTAGCCACCCTGCTGCGTGAAGTCGCCGTCGACCCGGAGATCGGGCTCGAGGGTGAGCCCGGCGTCGGTGAGACCTTCCACGAAGCCATTGAGTCGGTCGAGGCCGGCTGTGGTGGACACCGGCGCTCCGAGCAGCCCGATGCGCCGGTACCCGAGGGCGTGGAGATGCGCCGCAACCTGGCGGGCGCCCCCTGTGTTGTCGACGTCGATGTAACTGACGCCGGCGAGGTCGGGGCGGCCGACCATGACGACCGGAACACTCGACTCGACCATCTTCGGGAGCAGCGGATCTCCCATCCTGGTGGCCGTGATGATGACGCCGTCGAGGAAGCCGGGGGCGACGACACGGGGGTACAGCTCGCGCTCCTCGCCATCGCTCTGAAACAGAAAGAGGGACAGCGTCGTGCCGGCCTGGTTGCTGGCAGAGCTGATGCCCTGGATGAGCCGGGCGAAGTAGGGATCCTCGAAGAGGTTGTGGACCCGGCTCGGGATCACGAGACCGATCACTCCCGTCTTGTTCGAGACGAGAGAGCGGGCGGCGATGTTGGGGGAGTATCCGGTGCGGACGATCACCTCGCGCACCCGGTCGCGCACGTCCGGGCTCACGCTCTCCTGGTCGTTGATGACTCGGGACACGGTGGAACGGGACACGCCTGCCAGGCGTCCGATGTCCTCCAACGTCAGCTTCATGCGCTTCCCAAAACTCCGGCGGTCCCTCGATTCACATGCGTGGGAGCGCTCTCAGGGAGCGCTCCCACGAACATAACCTCGGCCTGGGAAAGTGTCAACCGGAGGGCCCGGTCGAGCTCGATACGGAGTAGCGGAGCCAGGAGTCGGCGATCTGGAGACGCCTGCTCGGCGTCGAGGCGACGGCCGCAGTCGCAACCAGGAGCGCCTTTTCAGCGCTCGTCGAACACGACGCTCGACGGCTCGGCGCCTGTGACATGCACGGTGGCGGTCTCAGATCCGTCGGATGTTGCCAGCCGGTTGAGCGTGCCGCTGTCCCGGTTGGCGACGACGAGCCCGTCACCCGACGGGGTGACGGCGAAGGCACGTGGCCGCCGTCCTCCCGTCGACCACTCGGCGATGCGCTCGAGTCCCCCGTCCACGGCGAAGACGGCAATGGAGTCGTGCCCCCGGTTCGACACGTAGACCCGGTCTCCGTCGGGGGCGATGTGGACGTCGGCGGCGGTCGTGCCCGCGGGGGCGTCGTCCGGCACCGTTGCGGCGGTCGCCAGCGGCCGGATCCGCCCGCTCGCCTGGTCGAACCGATGCAGCGTGAGAGTGTTGTCGAGCTCGCCCACGACGAAGAGGGTCCCGTCCGGGTGGAACGCCATGTGGCGCGGACCCGATCCCGGGATCACGGCGAGTGCCGTCTCGTGGACCAGTTCGCCCGGCCCGGCGACGCGATGGACGAGCAACCGGTCGATGCCGAGATCGGCGACGATCACGAAGCGACCGTCGGGGGAGAAGATCGACGAGTGGGGGTGCGGGCCCTCCTGTCGGTGCGGGTTCGGGCCGGAGCCGGCGTGCTCGAACGAGGGCTCGGCCGCCGTGATGCTGCCGTCGGCGGAGAGCGGGTACGCGGTGACGGTGCCGCCGCCGTAGTTGACGACGACGAGCGTGTGGCCGTCGGGATGCACTGCCGCGTGACACGGGTGGTCACCGCCTGTCGGGTGGGACCCCTGTGGTGTGAAGCGGACCTCGCCCGCCACACGCTCGACGCGGAGCGCATGGACACTCCCCGGGGCGCCGTCCGAGGTGGCACCCGTCTCGCTCACGGCATAGAGGACGTCGAGCGTGGGGTGCTTCGTGAGGAAGGAAGGGTTGGCGATCCCGGTGAACTCGCCGCACCGGGAGAAGCCGTCCTCGTCCAGCGTGAACGCCTGGATGCCGGGCGCCCCGATCGCGGCATAGCCGCCCACGAACAGGAGCTTCGGCGTCACGGGGTCCAGAGTGTGCCGTCGGGCCAGCGACTCTGAGTCCAGAGGATCGGCACGACATCGATGGGGTACTTCGCCGCCGCGGCCTCGTCGATGTCGATCCCCAGCCCGGGGAGAGCGTTGGCCCAGAGGTACCCGTCCCGGAGCGTGGGCGTTCCCGGGAACACCTCGTAGAGCGGTTCGCCGAACCCGATCACCTCCTGGATGCCGAAGTTGTGGCAGGCCAGGCCGAGGTGGAGGTTGGCTGCGTGGCCGACGGGGGAGACGTCGCCGGGCCCGTGCCAGGCGGTCCGCACGCCGAACTCCTCACAGAGCGCAGCGAGCTTGCGGGCCGGGGTGATGCCACCGAGCTGGGAGATGTGGGCCCGGATGTAGTCGATGAGTTGTTCGGTGACGAGGGTGCGCCATTCGAGTGGGTGGTTGTGCAGCTCGCCCATCGCGATCGGCGTCACGGTCTGTTCCCGCAGCCGGCGGAACCACCCGAGCTGATCGGGCGGCAAGGGATCCTCGAGGAAGAACAGCCGATGCGGCTCGAGATCGCGAGCGAGGCGGATCGCATCGATCGGGGCGAGGCGCTCGTGGATGTCGTGGAGGAGGAAGAGGTCCTCGGCGACATTCGGTCGGATGTGCTCGAACAGCTCGACGACCGAGCGGGCGTAGCGCTCGGGGTCGTAGTAGGCGCCGGGGAACTCGTCGGGGGCGACTGGCGCTCGCGCCGACGTCCCCTCCCGGCGGCGGCCGCCATAGCCGCCGAGCTGGCAGCGGACCGCGACGTGGCCTTCCTCCTGGAAGGCGAGCACCTTCTCGAGGACCTCGGCCGGCTCGCTGCCGTCTGCATGGCGGTACACCATCGCCGCCGCCCGGCTCTTTCCGCCGAGTAGGTCGTGGACCGGCATGCCGGCGACCTTGCCTTTGATGTCCCAGAGCGCCATGTCGACGCCACTTATGGCGTTGTTGAGAACGGGCCCGTTGCGCCAGTACGAGTTCACGTACATCAGGTGCCACAGGTCCTCGATGTTGGCCGGGTCGCGTCCGACGAGCAGCGGGGCGAGGTAGTCGTCGACCGCAGCTGCGACGAGGGTCGGACGCTGCGTGAACGTGGCGCATCCGACGCCGTGCACCCCGTCGCTCGTCTCGACCTTGACGACGACGAGAGCGATCCCGTCGGGTGCGGTGAGGATCGATCGTATGGATGTGATCGTGCTCATGGCGCGCTCTCGCCGTCGTGGGTCCAGCCGAGGAGGCGCTTCGCCTTACCGCAGTCGAAGAAGCCCTCGTTGCCGATGAGATCGTGGCGGAGCGGGACCTCGGGATAGTGCTCGTTGCGGAGCTCAATCGAAGGTACGTCCATCATCGTGTCGGGAGCGACGATGTAGAACGTCTCGTGGCCACCGAGGTCCACTTCGACGCCGAGCAAGCAGGCACGGGCGGCGGCCGGGAGAAGGGTGTATCCCCAGAGCTGGCGCTCGGCGATGCGCAGCGGAGACCCGACCCACGCCGCCGACATCGCCTTGTCCGGGATGACGCCGTGGAAGCGGAGGCTGGCGATCGACATCCCGTCGTAGCGGCGGGCCATCGCATCGCCTTGCTGCTCACAGATCCATTTCGACAGGGAGTAGGGATCCTCGGCGTGGGTCGGGTGATCCTCGTCGAGCGGGAAGTAGTCGTAACGGGGCTCGCGGCTGAAGCGACCTCCGATCGCGTTGACGCTGGAGGCCTGGCAGACGCGTCGGATCCCGACCTCGCCGGCAGCGCGGAGGGCGTTGTAGCTGCCGACCACGTTCATGTTGTGCACCACGTGATCGGGCAGACGGCCGGGGCCGGTGATGGCGGCGAGGTGGATGAGGGCATCACAATCTCGGATCGCCTGGAGGACGGAGTCGAAGTCGCGCACGTCCGCTTCGACGGTTGCGACGTCGGTTGCCGCCCCGGGCACCTTCCGGTCGATCGCGACGACCTCGTGCCCCTGCTCGAGGGCGAGGGCGACGACGGCGCTGCCGATACGGCCGCTCGCTCCGGTCACCGCGATCTTCATCGGTCTCCTCAGGCTCTTCCCACGCGTCACGAGGGCGGGACTCTACCGGGGTCGTCTCCTGCCACCCGGCCTGCTATCCCTACGCACCATGGAGCCTACGAGACCTCCCGGCCAGGTCGACGACGACCTCCTCGACGCGGTGTGCGTCGGTGAGACCATGGTGGCATTCGTCGGAGAGGAGGGGAGCGCATCGTTTCGCGCCGTCCCGGCCGGCGCCGAGTCGAACACCGCGGTGGGCATGGCCCGGCTCGGGTGTCGGGTGCAGTGGGTGTCCCGGCTCGGTGACGACGCGCTCGGGCGGAGGCTCGAGGACGTCATCGGGGGAGCCGGGGTCGAGGTGGAGGTGGTTCGGGACGACGCCCACCCGACGGGTGCGCTCGTGAAGCACGTGGCAGCCGGTGCCTCTAGGGTCCAGTACTACCGCAGTCAGAGCGCCGCCAGGCTGCTCTCCCGGCTCGATCTCGATCGGATGGCGCCCTCGAGGTGGATCCATGTCACGGGCATCACACCTGCGCTCTCCGCCTCGGCGGCCGATCTCGTCGAGGCGATCATGGAGCGAGTCTCCGGTGATGCGCTCGTGTCGTTCGACGTGAATCATCGTCCTGTGCTGTGGACGGACTACCACACCGCAGCCGAGACGCTGTGTCGACTGGCGCAGCGCGCCGACCTGGTGTTCATCGGTGACGACGAGGCAGAGCGCCTGCTCGGATCGTCGGATGAATCTGTTGTCGCCGGCGAGCTGTTGGCGAGGCCGGGCCAGGAGGTCGTCCTGAAGCGTGGCCCCGGTCCGGCCACGATCCTCGGAAGGGGAACGAGCGTCACCGTGCCGGCTCTGCCCGGTGATGCGGTCGATCTCGTGGGAGCCGGCGACGCGTTCGCCGCCGGCTACCTGGCGGCTCACACGTTCGGCTGGGAGGCGCACACCCGACTCCAGCTGGCGCACCGCCTCGCAGGGATGGTCATCGGCGTCGTCGGCGACACCGTCCCACCCCTCGATCGTGATCTGCGCGACTCGCTGACACCGGAGCGTCTCGATGCGCTCTGGTCCGACCTCCCCTGAACCCATCCGCCTCAAGTGAAGTGAAGGCGCTCTACAAGTGCCCCGAGTCACGCTGACCGCACGAGATGACCGGAGGTCGGTCATCGCCTCATCAGGAGGTAGGTCAGATGACGAAGACCATCACATCACGCAAGATGGCCACATCACGGAAGATGGCGGCGCGACTCGCCATCGTGCTGCTCTCGGTTGCGATCCTCGCAGGTCTGACGCCGCACGCAGCCGAAGCGCATCACGCCCCGGTAGGGCGCAGTTCCGTCACCACCACGTGGGGCAAGGCGACATTCGCTGCGGTCCGTGACGGGTGGGCAGTTCGCGTCAAGGCGACGGCCTACGACCTGCGCAGGGACGGAGATGCCGTCTATGTCAAGGCAAGCGTCGATGTGACGGCCGGGCTCGATCCCGACGGCGTCGTCGTGCGCAACAGCGCCGGCGCCGGCACATCACGCACCGGCAGCATCCGTCTCAGGGTCGGCGACAACATGGGAAGCGGCCAGATCATTCGCGGGGTCAAGGTCAAGCTGTGCAAGTCCGACTGGGGTCCCGACACCTGCGTCGAGAAGTACCTCGACCTGTCCCAGCCGTACGCGCACTACTCGTCGACGAGTGCGCACCGGCAGTGGGGCGACTGGTACATGAACAAGATCTCGCTGAACTACTTCACGACGATCCGGACCAACTCGAGTCACAAGTATCACTACTCGGCGTATGACTGGTCGGCGGATGGATGTTCCACACCGGTCGCCGGCGTCCCCGGTGTCGGTGGGTACCTGAAGAACAACCCGGTCCCAGGCATCAACTTCGCCAAGGCATGCAACCGCCACGATTTCGGGTATCGCAACTACGGCAAGGCGGGTGGTCTACAGATGCACCCGACCGACTACCGGCGTCGCGCGGTGGACGCCAGGTTCTACTGGGACATGACATGGATCTGCGACAACGAGGTCAACGTCGCACTGCGTTCCAGCTGCTACGGCTGGCGCAATGTCTACTACAAGGCGGTGAGGAACTTCGGTGGCCGACCGTTCTTCGGTCGCTGAGTCCCAGTCGCCCGTACAATGGAGGCCCCGGTCGGAATCCGACTGGGGCCTCTTCTCGTCGAGGACACCAACTCCTCGCCGCCAGCGCTCTTGTGCGCTATTCGTCGGGACCGGGGCTGCCTCTGAAATAGGCGCGGATGGTGGGGTACGCGAGATCGAGATCGGGGTCGGCGGCGAAGCCTTCGAGGAGCTGCTCCCACACCGTCTGGTCGAGCCCGCGGCGTTCCCTGACGTCGACGAGGAAGCGGGCCGTCAGCAACACGCCGCTGTCCTTGACCGTCGTGTACACCGTCGGGGTGAGCACGCCGAGTTTGATGTGGTAGCTGCGGGCCGTCTCCCTGATCCGGGCGCCCGCTCGCGCTTCGATGTCGGGGGCCACGCGCTTCACGATGTCCTCGAGCAGCGCCTTCCCGGCTCGCCAGTTCGACTCGAAGGTGATCAGCACCGGAACCTCGTGCCAGATGAACTCGAATCCCTCGGTGTAGTTGGCCACCTGGTCGCCGAAGAGCGAGCCGTTCGGGATGTGGACGAGGCGTCCCGTCGCCTGTTCCGCGTCGACCCAGTTGCCGACCTCGGCGACCGTGAAGCGGAAGAGACGGATGTCGAGCACGTCTCCTTTCGTGCCGCCGATCTCGATGCGGTCACCGACCTTGAAAGGGCGGCGGATGACGATGTAGCCCCACCCGGCCATGTTCTTGAGGACGTCTGCCAGCGCGATGGCGAGACCGGCCGACACCACAGCGAGATAGGTGGCGAGGTTGTTGACCGAATCCAGCCAGATCCACGCCAAGGAGAGACCGACGACGATCGTCGCCGAATACGTCGCGAGCTTGCCCGCCCGGTAGACGACCTCGTTGTCGTCTGCCGCTCGCTGAACTGCGCGGATCGTGAGCGCTCGGATGAGAACCGCGAGCGCCAGGACGACGAACGACGCGAGCAGCTTCCCCTGAACCGCGGGGCTGATCCCGAGTTGTTCTGTGATCCAATCCATGTGGCGTGCTCGTGGTGTTCGTGGGCCACCGGGGCCCGGGGGATGGAATCCTAGGAGTCGTCGGCCGTGCGGCCGTCACACCTTGGCGATGTGGGCGACGGCGTCGCCCTGGTTGACGAGGGGGTGCTGGGTGTGGCCGATCACGACACCGGCAGAGCGCGCTCGCACCTGGCCGACACGCCGCCCGAACGGATCGACGACGTCGGCGATGTTGTGACGCTTCTCGACGGGCGCCCCCAGGTCGGCGTGGAAGTGGAGGATGCCGCTCCGGGGGGCGCGCAGCCAGTGGCTCGATGTCGAGAAGATCGTCGGGGCCGGCTCGGGTGCGTCGTCGAGCATGTCGAGGTGCCCGAGTACCCGTTGCACACCGGCGACGCCGGTCTCGATCGATGCTTTGTCGAAGCGGAAAGCTTCGCCCGCCTCGTAGAGCAGCACCGTGGCACCGGCTCTGGTGGCGGCCTCTCTCAGCGAGCCGTCGCGCGTACGCGAGTGCAGCGAGATCGGGGCGCCGAAGACCTCGGCCAGCTCATGGGTCGTCTCGTCCTCGAGGTCCGCTCGGATCTGGGGGAGATTGATGCGATGGTCCGATCCGGTGTGGAGGTCGATCCCTACGCCGCACCGTCCGACGACCTCGGTCATGACCAGGTTGGCGAGTCGAGAGGCCAGCGAACCTCGCGGCGAGCCGGGGAACGATCGGTTGAGATCGCGGCGGTCCGGGAGGTAGCGGTCGCCCGTGTTGAATCCGTGGACGTTGACCACTGGCATGGCGAGGATGGAGCCGGAGAGCGGGCGGGGTCGGATGTCATCGAGGACCCGTCGGATGACCTCGACACCGACGATCTCGTCGCCGTGGACCGCCGCACTGAGCCACACGGTGGGGCCCGGGTTCCGTCCGTGGACGACCACCACCGGCAGTGACACGGGTGTCCCCGACATGAGGTTGGCGATGGGCAATTCGATCCGCGCCCGGGTGCCGGCGGCGACCGTGTGTCCTGCGATCTCGAATGGCTCACGCATCGCCCGGTCCCTTCCTCGGTGGTGCTCCATCTTCGCAGCCGGTCGTGCGGCAGCCGTTCTTGTATCCATTCCGGCGACTGCTTCGTCTCAGGGGGGAACACCGAGATAGGAGCAACGATGGAGTTCATGAACGAAGCAGGCTGGGATCGGATCGGCAGGATCGTGCTGGGTCTCGTCATCCTGGCGTTGGGATGGACTGGCGCGGTGGCGGGTGGATTGGGCACCTTCCTGAAGTTCTTCGGGTTCGTGCCGCTGGTGACGGGTCTGCTCGGCTGGTGCCCGCTGTATGCGATCTTCCGGTTCCGCACGAATGACGACGTGCGAGAGGCGGCGACCGTCTGATGATCCCTGGTGGCGTCGAGCCGACGATCGTCGAGGTGGTCACGCCGTGGTGTGGCGCGTGTCGGTCCATGCG
>CAYFYC010000001.1:136743-142039 GCA_964347305.1 uncultured Acidimicrobiaceae bacterium
ATCGCTGCCACGGCGGCGACGCACGCGGGCCGTGTCGAGTTCGTCGTCCTCGACGCCACCGAGGTGCCGGAGGTCGCCGGCTCGCTCGGCGTCACCGGCACCCCGACCCTCATCGGCTACCGGGATGGCGCCGAGGTGTTCCGGGTCCTGGGCCGGCGATCGCGTGCCGAGTTGGATCAGCTGTTCGGCAGCCTGGCCGTCCCGACGGGCCCGGCGGCAGCCGTCGAGGTCGGTCGTCGCACCGACAGGCGGATCCGGGCGGCGACGGGAGCCGCCCTGGTCGCCATCGGCGTCGCATCGGGGCCTGCGTGGCCGCTCGTTGCGATCGGCGTGACGATTGCCGGCTCGACACTCGTTCCGGGACGGCAGGCGGTGTCCACACGGCGGGGGCCCGCGCCGGGGTAGCCGCAAGAGCGCCCACGTCTCGTCGACCTGGAATGTCTCGATCGGGACGCGTCGTGGTGGCCGAGCAGGTGACCGCGCCGGCCTTCGTCCTATTGCCAGCGAGCGGCGACCATCTTGCGGTCGGTGAAGAACAGCACCGACTCCGCCCGTCCGAGGAGGTCTCCGTAGGCGGACTCCTTCAATCCTCCGAGCGTGGCCCACGACTGCGTGGCCGGCACTCCCACGTTGATACCGATGTTGCCGACGGGGACCCGACTCTCGAAGGGGCGAGCCGCGCTTCCGCTGGCCGTGAAGATCATCGCCGAGTGCCCGAACCGGTTCTGCTCGATGAGCGCCACGGCGTCGTCGAGGCTGTCCACCGGGCTGATCGCCATCACCGGACCGAAGACCTCCTCCTGGGCGATCTCCATGTCGGGCGTGACCTGATCCAGGATGGGGGGGCCGACGAACGCGCCGTTCGGATAGTCCGGCACGACCGGGTTGCGGCCGTCGAGGATCGGAGCCGCGCCTGCGGCGACCGCCCGATCGATCATCCCGTTGATGAACTGCACGGGACTCGCTTGCGAGTCCCCGGTGCCCGGGGAGGGATTCGAACCCCCACGCCCCCGAAGGGACAGCGGATTTTAAGTCCGCCGCGGCTGCCGATTACGCCACCCGGGCCGATCGAGGCGCACCTCGTCCGGTGCGAGGAGTGTACGTCGCAGGGCGGGGCAGAAACGCCTGGTGAAAGCCGGGGTTTCCTCAAGCAAAACGCCCACTGCACCGATCAACTACTCAGAGTGGTGGCGTGCGGCGACGCGCGTGCCGCGCAATGCCTCTGTGAGGCCTCTGTGAGGTGAGTGGATGCGACGATTCGGCAAGGGCGCACGATCCCCGGCGACCGATTGGGCACGCGGTGTACCGCGTCATCCCTTCGGCCGTTATGTGGTCGCGCTCGGGCTGATCGCCGTCACGGTCACCGCGTCCACCGTGCTCACCTCCCGGTCGCTCAGCCGCCAGGAACTCGATGCCGGTGTGATCCGCACCGCCTCACATCAGATCGTGCTCAGCCAGCGGATCTCGGAGACCGCGGCCGGGCTCGAGGGCGCCACCGGGGAGGCGACGCTGCGCAACGGGGCACGTCTCATCGCGCAGTCGATCACCGAGCTGCAGCGAAACCACGAGGGCCTGCTCTCCGGAGATCCTGCGCAACGACTCCCTGGCGACAACAGCCCAGACGTCCTTCAGGCCTTCGGCGTCGTCCAGCCCCATTACGAGGCGATGCTCGGCGCCGCCGCCAACCTCGACGCGGCGATCGTCAACCAGGGCGCGGTGTCCGGTGAGACGATCCGGGCGCTCGTCACCAGCGCCGAGCTCTTCGAGACCGGGATGGGCTCGATCGCATCCATCTACGAGGCGGAGGCCAGCGAGCGTGTCGCCAACCTCGAGATCACGCAGTACATCCTGCTCTCGTTGACCCTGGTGCTGTTGCTCGCCGAGGGCCTGCTCCTCTTCCGGCCGGCTGCGCGTGACATGCAACAGGCGTGGCGGCGCCGGGACGCCGAGCATCGCACGGCGCGCGAGGAGGACCAGCGTCGCATGACCTATCTGGCCCGGTACGACCCGCTCACCGGGCTCATCAACCGCTTCCTCTTCGGGGACAGGCTGCAGTCGGCGATCAACCGCGCCAAGCGCGAAGGTGGCATCGTGGCGCTGATGTTCCTCGACCTCGACGAGTTCAAGAGCGTCAACGATCACTATGGCCACGGCGTCGGCGACGAGCTGCTCAAGCAGGTGGCAGACCGTCTGAAGGAGTCGGTGCGGGCCTCTGACACCGTCGCACGGCTCGGGGGCGACGAGTTCACCGTCATCCTGGAGGGCGCCCAGCGTGTCGAGGATGCCGGCCAGGTGGCGACGAAGATCATCCGGACGCTCCAGGAGCCGTTCGAGGTCGGGCCGCGGCAGCTGCGGATCACGACGTCCATCGGGATCTCGCTGTACCCGATGGACGGCGAGTCGTCGGAAGATCTGCTGCGCGACGCCGACATCGCGATGTACTCCGCCAAGACGGCCGGCCGCAACACCTACCAGTACTTCACGCCCGAGCTGCGGGAGCAGACCAGCCAGCGGGTCGCCCTCATCGACGGGCTTCGCGAGGCGCTCGAGGCGGGGAACGAGCTCGACCTCGTCTATCAGCCCAAGTTCGACTCGATCACCGGCACCGTGACGGGCACCGAGGCGCTCATCCGCTGGCAGCACCCGCGACTCGGGCTCATTCGACCGCAGCGCTTCATCCCCGTCGCCGAGGAGACGGATCTCATCATCCCGCTCGGCGAGTGGGTGCTCGATCGGGCGTGTGCCCAGGTCCGGGAGTGGCGTGACGAGGGTCTCGATCTCACCATGTCGGTCAACGTCTCCAATCGTCAGCTGCGCCGCGGCGACCTCGTCGATGCCGTCGAACGGTCGCTCGAGACCCACGGGCTGCCCCCGGACTGTCTGGAGCTCGAGATCACCGAGGCCACACTGATGGGCGACGTCGATCTCGCCAGGCGTGCCATCGGGCGGCTCCGCGAGCTCGGTGTCGGCGTGTCGATCGACGATTTCGGCACCGGCTACTCGTCGCTGAGCCATCTCAAGCGTCTCCCGATCAACAGCCTCAAGATCGACCGGGCCTTCGTGCGCGATCTCGACTCGTCGGACGACGCCGTCGCCCTGTCGAGCGCGATCATCGGGCTCGCCCGCAGCCTGGGCCTCGATGTGATCGCCGAGGGTGTCGAGACCCGCGCCCAGCTCGACACGCTCGCCGACCTCGGCTGCACCAAGATGCAGGGCTTCCTCGTCAGCCATCCGTTGCGCGCCGTCGACGTCCCCGCCTTTGTCACCACCGGGCTTCAGGGACTCATCGATGGTGGCATCGTCACCGGACCCGCCGCCGCCGGCCACGAGGTCGACGGTCCCGTCCCGCTCTCCCCGGCCCCGGTGTCACCGGGCGCGGTCGCCGACGGAACTTCGACCCCGCTATAGGCTGGCTCCGGCCCTCGTACCGGTCGATTCAGGGGAGAAGTCATGCACCGCATCGCGGTCACCATCGTCGCCGTCATCGCTGCCCTGCTGCCAGGGGTCGCCCTCACGTCGCCTGCTGCGATCGCTGCGCCCACGGACGACGTCACGGCGGTGGCCATCACATCGGCCGTGTCGGGCGTGGTCGACATCGCGGCGCCTGTCGGAGACGACAGGCTCTTCATCGTCGACAGCGACGGCCGGATCTTCATCTACGCCGACGGGATGGTCGATGCGACGCCGTTCCTCGACATCCGTTCCCGCGTCGAGAGCGGGGGTGGTGAGCAGGGGCTGCTCGGGCTCGTCTTCGCCCCCGACTACGACGAGACCGGCGAGTTCTACGTGAACTACACCGCCGAGCCCGACGGGCGCAGCCGCATCTCGCAGTTCACCGTCAGCCAGAACGATCCCGACCTCGCCGACCCGAACTCCGAGCAGATCCTCGCCTCGGTCGGCCAGCCTGCGACGAATCACAACGGCGGCGACCTGGCGTTCGATCTCGAGGGCAACCTCCTCGCCTCGATCGGTGACGGCGGTGGCACCGGGGGGATCCACGGCCAGGACACGTCGACCATCCTCGGCACGATCATCAGGATCACCCGGGATGGAGATGCCGTTCCCGGCAACCCGTTCATCGGCGGGCCCGGCGACGATCGGATCTGGGCCTATGGGCTGCGCAACCCGTGGCGCTTCGATGTCGACGAAGCCACCGGGGACGTCTGGCTGGGCGACGTGGGCCAGAACTCCTGGGAAGAGGTGGACCGGATTCCTGCGGGCGTCGGCGGCCTCAACTTCGGCTGGAACACTCGTGAGGGCGACCACTGCTACAACCCGCCATCGAACTGCGGCTCGGCCGGGCTCACCCCGCCGGTGCTCGAGTACGCGCACGGCAACGACCCCTGCTCGGGATCCATCACCGGTGGCGTGATGTATCGCGGCAACGCCATCCCGCATCTGCGGGGCACCTATTTCTACGCGGACTTCTGCAAGCAGTTCATCCGCAGTTTCACCTTCGACGGCACCAGCGCCGTCGACCAGACGACGTGGACCGACACCTTCGACATCGGCGGGGGGCTGACGACGTTCGGGACCGACGGCCACGGCGAGATGTACATGGCGACGTTCTCGACGGTCTACAAGATGGTGCCGACCACGGGTCCCGACTGCGACATCGACGGTGACGGCTACGGCGACGTCGTGGTCGGCGTGCCTGGCGAGACCCTCCTCGGTGTTTCCGAAGCGGGAGGAATCCACGTCTTCCACGGCTCGGCGACCGGACTCGACGCCTCCCGTGACGACTTCATCACCCAGGACACACCAGGTGTCCCCGGGATCTCCAAGCCGGGCGATCGCTTCGGTCATGCCGTCGTGTGCGACGACTTCGACGGCGACGGATTCTCCGACGTCGCCGTCGGCATACCCGGCAAGCGGGTCGGGCCGAACCCCGAGGCGGGAGCCGTGACGATCATCGCCGGATCGGCAACCGGCCTGGATCCCGCCACCAGCGTCCTCTTCCACCAGGACAGCAACAAGACCAAGAACGTCGCCGAGCCGGACGACAGGTTCGGTGCCTCGCTGGCGACGGGCGACTTCGACCGCAACGGGATCCCCGATCTCGTTGTCGGTGTGCCCGGGGAGTCGATCGGCGGCGTCCAGACCGGGCTCGTTCAGGTGTTCATGGGCGGTGGGACGCTTCGACCCATGATGTGGAACCAGGTGTTCGCCCAGGGGTGGAACGGGGTCCCGGGAACGCGCCAGGCGGGCGACGGCTTCGGTACCGCGCTGGCGGCGGGCGACTTCGACGGCGACGGCGACGACGATCTCGTCATCGGGATCCCCGGCGAGCCGGGTG
>CAYFYC010000002.1:0-827 GCA_964347305.1 uncultured Acidimicrobiaceae bacterium
GGATGGTCTCCCAGGACCGAACTCGGTGTGGTGCCCTCGCAGGGACTCGAACCCTGCTCCTCGGGGTGAGAACCCGAGATCTTGACCTCTGGACCACGAGGGCTGGTTGGCGGCGCCGACGAGATTCGAACTCGCAGCCTTCCGATCGACAGTCGGGTGCTCTGACCAGTTGGAGCTACGACGCCATGTGAACCCCCGAAGGGGTGCCGAGTGGGGATCACTTCCCACAACAGGGGGCGAAGAGTCGTGGAGTCGAACCTTTCCCCTGAACCACGAGTTGTCCCACCGGACACGTACCCGTGTGGCTGTCGCCACACGGCTGTACCTCACCGAATCGGCCTGGCACAGGCTGCACGCCTCGTATGCATTACGGGCCGGCCTTCGCGCTACCCGTTGTTCTGCCACCGGCATGGGCGACCCCGTCGGGCCGCTCGTCAGCGTGGAGGGACTCGAACCCCCAACCACCGGCTCCCAAAGCCGGCGCCCGTCCAGTTGGGCCTCACGCTGGTGTCCCGTCGCATCGACGGGGCTCGACCACGTCGGTCGAGCGGAGCCGGAGCCGGGAATCGAACCCGGGCCCTCTGGTTACGAAGCAGACGCTCTCTCGAACGCTCTGCGGCCTTCGCTCCACGCTGCACATCAGCACAGTCGTGTTCCGCTCGCCCACAGAGCATTCGTCCACTGAGCTACTCCGGCCTGGCAGGCAACCGAGGAATCGAACCCCGCCCGGTCGGGTTTGGAATCCGTCCTGAGCCCAGCTCGTTGCCCTTGGGTTTCGATCGATCGCAAGCGACCTATGGGCGCCCCGGTCAGTGGGTGCAGCTGAT
>CAYFYC010000002.1:892-51859 GCA_964347305.1 uncultured Acidimicrobiaceae bacterium
GGGGGACGGCACAACGCCTTCCCCCTCGAGCACCCCCACTGCTGCCGCTCCTTCTGTCGGTTCCGCCGGACGAAGAGGGTCCCGCCGCCGATAGGCGGTGTAGGGGGCGCCGCCGTTCCACGGATCGGGCCCGAGGGCTGCGGGGGCGAGGACGGGTCCTCGCTCGCCCGCAGTGCGTCGGGAAGGCAGGGGTCGAACCTTCATGGGTTGCTTCGCCGTGTCGTCCGAATCGGCCACGGACGAGCTTGCAGCAATGCGACGCGAGGCAGACAGAACCCGGTGGTCGGATCCACGCGTCGTCTGGTCGGGAAGGCAGGACTTGAACCTTCATGGCTTTTGGTCGCCGCGTCGTCCGAATCGGCCACGGACGAGTCTGCAGCAATGCGACGCGAGGCAGACAGAACCCGGTGGTCGGATCCACGCGTCGTCTGGTCGGGAAGGCAGGACTTGAACCTTCATGGCTTTTGGTCGCCGCGTCGTCCGAATCGGCCACGGACGAGTCTGCGGAAATGCGACGCGAGGCACGGGGGACCGGGTGGTCGTTCCACGCGTCGTTTGGTCGGGAAGGCAGGAGTTGAACCTGCACCGTTCGGCTTATGAGACCGATGCTCTACCGGTTGAGCTACCTCCCGCAAGCTCTCTGGCCGTCGCTCTGTTGCGCTCGCCCAGAGAGCACTCGTGGGGTGGTCAACGGGACTTGCACCCGATCTCCCGGGGTCACGACCCGGGGTCCGCACTGTGCGGTGACCACAGTGCCCTGCGCAGGACTCGAACCTGCACCTTCCGCCTTCGCACGACGGTGTCCTTCCTTTGGACTTCCAGGGCATTGATCGGGGTGCCGCACGACGAAACCACGAATCGCCGAACCGGTTATTGGCCGTAACTATGTGGGCCCGGCGGCCGTGATTCATCGTGTGGCACCCCGGCATGCCCCGGTGTGGGGCACGTCTTGTTGATGCGATCACTCTGCAGTTGTCAATGAGCACCGGCGGTTCCCGAGGGAGCCACCTCGGCCGGTCCCCACTCGGGGATCGGCCTGAAATCTGTGTGGTCCGGACAGCAAAAAGGCCGCCCGGTGGGCGGCCCGATCGCACGAAAGCGTTGAGGACGTTACGTTCCTCTCGCTCTCCTCACGGTCGAGCCACATGGGTTGTCGAGAATGCGGCGGCCGGTCTCGGTGGGCGCGCCGGCCAAGGGCAGGACATTCGGGCATGATTGCCCGGCGTCATACCTATGGCTTTTCGTGGGTGCGCTCCGCAGCGACATCGTCTTCTCCTCGATTGGTTCTTCGTGCCGGTCGGCACGAAAAAGGCCGCAACGCCCAGAAAGGGTGCTACGGCCGAGGTCGAATATCACACAGTGTCGCCTTCGTGTCAAGAGGTTTTCTCGCTGCATGGCCCATCATGGAGAATCGACTTGACCCTCACGTAACGTCAGGGTGTACGGTCGAAGCCATGACGGACGAGATCTTCACCGTCGGCGAGGTTGCGCGGCTCTCCGGTGTCACGGTGCGAACGCTGCATCACTACGACCAGATCGGTCTGTTGCCGCCTTCGCTGCGTAGTGAAGGGGGCTACCGCCTGTACACCGCCGATGATCTCGAGCGGCTGCAGCTCGTTCTCCTCTACCGCGAACTGGGCAGCTCGCTCGAGGAGATCGCTGCGGCGCTCGCGTCCGGTCGCGATCGACTGGCGGTGCTCGAACTCCAGCGAGAGCGGCTCGTCGCCGAGCACGGGCGAGTGGCCGACCTGATTGCGGCCGTCGATTTCGCGATCGGCGCAGAGAAGAGTGGAGTGAGGATGAACGAGAAGGACATGTTCGAGGTCTTCGGTGGCTTCGATCCGACCGAGTACGCCGACGAGGCGAAGGAACGGTGGCCGGACACGTATGCCGAATCGGCGGCGCGGACCTCCGGCTACTCGAAGGACCAGTGGCAGGAGGCCACGAGCGAGATGGACGACATCTCGAAACGCTTCGCCACGCTGCTCGAGTCCGGCTCGGATGCCACGTCGGCGGAAGCCAAGCAGCTCGCCGAGGAGCACCGACTCCACATCGACCGCTGGTACTACGCGTGTGGGTACGACACCCACACCGGACTCGGCGACATGTACATCGCCGATCAGCGATTCTCCGACTACTGGGAGAAGTACGCCGCAGGCCTTGCGAAGTTCGTGCACGCCGCCATTTGGGCGAACGCAACGGACCGGGTGGGCTGATCAACGCATGGAGCTGCCGAAGGCGTCGCCGGCGACTGCGACGCCCGGCACACCCTCGCTGTTCTGATGCCATACCTGGTCGCCGACTGCGGTGATGCGGTTGGCCGACCCGTAGAGCAGGTGCACCGCTCCGCTCCCGGCAGCCTGCGTTCGGTTTTCTCCCGGCGTGCCGATGGCGAGATCGAGGTACCCGTCGCCGTCGTAGTCGCCGCTGGTGAGCGCAGCTCCGAAACCGTCGCCGGCAGCTGCCGTGCCCAGCACGCCGGGTGTCGACTTCTTCCAGAGTTGATCGCCGTTTCCATCGACCCCGTCGGACGATCCGTACAGGACGCTGACGAGACCTCGACTTTCGTCCTCACCGGGCGAGCCGATGGCCAGATCCGCGAATCCGTCGCCGTCGAAGTCGCCGCCGACGATCGAACCGCCAAACCGATCGTCCGCTTGTGCGACGCCACCGACGCCACCGGCACCCTGGAAGATCCGTATGTCGCCGTCCGCCGAGATGCCGTCACTGCTTCCCGAAAGGACCTGAACGCTCCCGGCATCGGTCACGTCACCGTAATCCTCTCCCGGAGCGCCGATTGCCAGATCGGCGAAGCGGTCCCCGTCGAAGTCGGCGCCGGTGACCGGCTCGCCGAAACGATCTCCTGCTTCGGCCGATCCGGCGACCCCGGACACGTCCTGGTGCCAGATCGCATCGGCGCCGGTGTCGAGGCCGGCCGCCGAGCCTTCGATCACCATGACGCTTCCGGTGTCCTTGCGGCCGGTGAGGGTCTCGCCGGGGGTCCCGATGGCGAGGTCGTCATGACCGTCGCTGTCGAAGTCGGCCGTGGCCAGAGAGAAGCCGAACTCCTCGCCTGGTTTGCGGCTTCCGTCGACGTCCCCTGAGCCTTGTTGCAGGAACAGATCACGGTTGGCGGTGAGGCCGTTGGGTCCGCCGTAGAGCACGTGGACGGCACCGCGGGCCGACGCCTCACCTGGAGCCCCGATGGCGAGGTCGGCGTACCCGTCGCCATCGAAGTCGCCCGCGGCCAGTGCCGCACCGAACCGGTCACCTTCGCGCGCCGTCGAGGGGACACCTGGTGAGTCCTGCTCCCACCGCTGGTCTCCGGCACCGTGGAGACCGCCCGGAGAGCCTCGCAGCACCATGACGGAACCGCGGCCGGCCTCGTCCCCCGGCGCCCCGGCGGCCAGATCCGTGAACCCGTCGCCATCGAAGTCGCCGCATGCCACAGATGTGCCGAGCAGAGCGTTCTTGCGGGGGATGCCGATGACCGCCTTCTTGTTGCGATGCCAGATCTGTGCCCCCGCTGCGCTCAACGCGGCTCCATCTCCGTAGAAGACGCCGACCGACCCGGCGTTCTTCTTGTTGGTGTTGTCACCGGGCGTTCCCACCGCCAGGTCGTCGTAGCCATCGCCGTTGAAGTCGCAGCCGCCGCTGGATCGCTGCACCCTCGAGAGGTGGGCGATGTCGTCGCCCGGATTGAACACCAGGTGCTGTCCGGACCCCGGCGTGTGCGCCTGGACCGTGACGTTGGTCCGTCCGAGGTAGCCGTCGCCGCGGTGTCGCACGAAATAGATCGTCGAGCCGTTCTTGTCCCAGACCGGTGACTCGACACGGAAGGTGGTCGACGACACGCGAACGGTGAAGTTGCCGCCGTTGGATGGCCGGACGGCGAGTTCGCTGCCGTTGCCGAGGGGTCGGGTGTAGGCGATCTTCGAGCCATCGGGTGACCACGCCGGTTCGGCGCCGGAGGCCCCGGTGATCTGGATCCGGTTCGATCCGTCGAGATCCGAGACGAACACGCCCGCCGGGGTCTCGTAGGCGATGCGGCTCCCGTCGGGTGACCACGCGGGGTTGCGTCCGCCGAGACTTCCCGGGAGGCTCGTGATGCCGGTGCCATTGGCCCTGATGAGCCGGATGGCGCAGCAGCGTGATCCGTTGAGGTCGTCGTTGAGGTGGCGAGAGAAGGCGATCCAGTCGCCGTCAGGTGACCAGGCCGGGTCGCGATCGCCGAGGCCGGGGCTCGTGATGCGCGTTCTGGCGGATCCGTCGAGGTTCGACACGTAGATGGCGAAGCGGCCCAGCGTCCCGTCACCGATGGGGGCGGCGTAGGCGACCTGGCTCCCGTTTGGCGAGATGGCGGGCCTGCCCACGGCGTCCGCCGTGACCTGGACCTCCTGGGTGCCGTTTGGGCCGGCCACGACGAGTGCCCAACCGAATTCGCTGTTCTCCGTCAGGTACGCATACGACTCGCGATCGGCGGCGACCGCCGGCGCCGTAGAGAGCAGCGTGAGGGCCGCTGTGAGCAACACGGCGACGCGCCTCAAAGAACGTCCTCTCGCCACAACGACACCAGGCGGATGCCGGCGAGCAACTGCTCGGCGATCGGCACCAGCTGCTCGCGCTCGTCATGGTCGCCGAGCACGATGTAGAGACAGAAGGCGCGGCCTCCCTCGTTGAAGAACTTCTGATACCCGGAGTGGCCCGGGATGGACCGCTGCAGGCGGTTGCGTCCGAACTCCGCCGTTCGGAGCCGCCGCGGCATGCCCTTCCTGGCGAAGAGGGCAGATGAGGCTTCGCTCGGGTCGTACTCGAGCAGAGACACGAAGACGTGGCGTTCGTCCATGATGTCGACCGCACCGCTGCCGAAGTCGCCGCGATCGTTCGGCAGCGGGAAGTTGCCGGCGTGCACCACGGGTTGATACGAGGCATCGTCCTCCCGTGGGGCGCGTGCCGTGATCTGGACGTCCCAGCCCGGCGGGATGACGACATCGAAGCCCAGACCCTCGATCTTCACCCGGCACCACCGATCGAGGCGATGAAGAGTGATGCGACGGCGAGGAGTGCAGCTGTCCCTGCGACGACGACATGTGCCGTGCCGGCGAGGGCGTCCATCCGGCGATGCACCGAGGCCAGAGCCTGCGGCGTCTCGACCTTCTTGACCGCCAGCAGCGGCAGGGCACGGGCGAGCCCGAATACCAGCCCGATGAGTGCACCGCTCGCGACGGACCCGGTCAGTGCAGCTGCGAGGAAGGCGACGTACACCGAAGCCGAAGTCACGATCGTGGTGAACGCGGCTCCGAGCTGGAATCCGAAGCCGAGGCCGACCACCCAGCCTCGGTATTCGTCGAGCCAGTCCTCGTTCACCTGACGCTGGATCGTGGGCAGGGCGAAGGGCATCCGGCCCACCTCGAAGAGCGCTGCCAGCACGAGAGCGACGAAGAGCACCCATACGGCGGGACGTTCCATCCAGCCGGCGAACACCGTCCCGACCGTCCCGAAGATGGCACCCGTGATCGCCCCTCCCAGTGCCGATCCGATCGCATACGAAATTGCTGTCGGTCCCCACTCTCTCTGCCGGCCCCGCTCACCGAGCGGGGTGATGCTCGCCAGCATCGACTCGCCTCACGGTGACCAGGAGGTGCGGATCCCGGCGAGCACTGCGATCGTGCTGCCGATCAGGAGAATCATGCCGGACGTCATGTCTCCTCCTGCTCCTCGTTCTCGGGATACAGGCTCGGGTCGCCGGGCAGGATGCCGGCAGCGGCGAGCTCGGCATCGGCCCGGCTCTCACGGATGGCACCCGACGCCCGGCCAGTCCGGCTCGCGTCGCCTTCGGCCTCGCCGAGCAGCTGAGTGATGCGATCCCACGTCCCTGCCGATCCCTCTCCGATCACGCCGCGCCCGCCGTCGACGAGGACGAAGTACGGCGAGCCCGGCACCCCGTAGTCGCCCCATGCCTGCGACGACATCACCACGGGAACTCCTTCGGGCGCGAGCTCTTGCAGACCCGTCACCGACTCGTCCTCGGGGCTGCGGGTGACGACGACCACGCGCACGTTCGTCGGCGCCTGGGTCGGCATCGTCTTCCAGAGGATGAAACACGTCGCGCAGCCGGAGGAGAGGAATGCCAGCAGCGTGCGATGCTCGCCGCCCACGAGACGCATGCCGATGGCGCCGCCGTCGAGGGTGGAACCCGAGATGTCGTGGGCCGGCGATCCGACCGCAGAGCCGGGCGCCATGACACCGTCCTGGACGTTGAAGCTCGGTTCGTCGTGGTCGTGATCGAGATCCACACCGAGTTCGTGGAGCGCCTTGAGGATGTCGGCATGGCTTCGCAAGAGCCCTGCGACGAGAAGCCCGAGCACCAGGATCACCACGCCCTCGATGATGACCAGGGCCGTCATGTGCAGTTCCCCGAGAGACATGGTGCCGTCTGGTTGGCGGTCTTGTCGTCGGTGCGCATCGTGCTGCCGCACGACTCCCAGATCCGGTACGGCGGAGTGCACGTGACCACCCGGCAGGCGACGGGACCGCTGCACCCGATCTCGGTGTGACACTGGCCGTATCGGAAGTAGTTGCAGCAGACCTTGCGGTTGTCACAGGTCGAGTTGGAATCGTTGCAACGGCACCGGCAGTCGACGCACGACTCGTCGCAGAGATGGTCGCCCGGTGCGCAGTTGCAGTTGCAACGGGGGTGACAGTCGATGTAGTAGCGCGGGCGTGGGTTGCCCTGGGCGTCGCAGCAGTAGTTCGACCCGTCTGCCTTCCACCATCCCCCGACGAAGGTGCCGGGTGGGCACCGGTTCACACCACGATTCACGGTGCAGCAGAACACGGTGTAGCCGTTGGAGCACTTCGACGAGGGGCCACACACGGCGGCGTAGGCGGTCACGGGTCTGAGGATCCACTCGAGTGGCGCGGTCAGCAAGGCGGAGCCGACGACCGCCAGCCGCTTGAGAAAGCCACGCCGGGAGGGGTCGGCGCGATCGAGGAGCTCTGCGGTCCGGGTGGCGAGATCCTTCGTCATGTCGCCCGGCTCGGCGTCTGGAGGCGGGGGAGGAGGGTCAACGTGAGGTAGGCGAACCACGCGCCGAGAGCGACGAAGCCGATGAACGGTATGCCGGCGGCGGGCTGTTCGGGAAGGACCTCGAGGAGCCCGCCGGCACCGCCGAAGGCGGATGCGATCCCCAGGGCGGCTGCTGCGACGTTGAGCACCAGATGGGCTCGGGTGGGAGGCGTGTCGGCCTTCCCGAAGCATCCACAGCTCGCCACCGCGCCCCCTCGCGCCATGGCGAGGACGATGAACCCGGCGAACCCGGCGTAGAGGACGCCCAGCAACGCCGCCGGAACCCACCCACCGATCGCGATCACCGCGGCGCCGACGACGACCTCGGCAATGGCGAGCAGGCGCACGAATCCGTCGTGTGCGGGCAGGCCTGCGGAGCGGATGGCCCGGGTGGTGTCGCCGGGCTCGATCACCTTCGGCACGCCGGCGAGGACGAGCAAGGCGGCAGCGATGAAGAGGGGCCCGACCAATCCGTCCATGGCGATCGATTCCACCAAGCGCCGGAGCCGAAGTCAATTCGCATCGTGCGACCCTTGTCCCCGGTACCTCAACCGTCTTCGCGCCGCAGATTCCACGAGCGAACCCGGCGGCGTCGGGCCCGGGCCAGATCGTGGAGGAGCGCCTCGCCATGGTCGGGCCACTCCGCCTCGAGTCGGCTGCGCAGGCGTTCGACATCGTTCGGATCCAGCGTGAGTGCCGACTCGACGGCCCGTGCGATCGAGGCGGCGTCGTTCGCGGCGAAGCGGGCTCCAGGACCGAAGCGCGAACGCAGCACCGCGGTGTCGCTCAGCACCATGGGCCGGGCGAGCGCAACCGCCTCCGTTGCGCCGCACACCAGGCAGTTCTCCCTCGTGGTGAGATCGACGACGACGGCGGAGGTGGCGAGGAGGTCGATGTACTCGTCCTCGGGCAGCCGCCCGGTGAGACGCACGTTCCTGGGAACGTCGAGGTGCTCGATGCGATCGTCCGGGCGTCCGGTGACCGCAAACTCGAGGTGTGGCAGAAGAGCGGCCGCGCCGACGATTTCCGTGATGGGTTCGTCACGGCCCCACCCACAGATCACCGTGATGAGATTCGGGTCGACCGCTGCATCGCTCTCCCATTGTGGGAACGGATCCGGAACGACCACTGGACGCCCGCCGAATCCACGAACCTGCTCGGCGAGAGCTTCGTTCGTCACGATCGTGAGCGGCGTCAGCGCCATAAGCCTGTGAGCGAGTCGAGCGACGAACGGGCCCCCGGGCGGATCGAGGGCAGCATTGTGGGCGTCGATCGCTACCTGCATGTCGAGCACACGGCCGAAGACCACCACCAGGTAGGCGAGGACGATCGAAGGGTTCTGTGCGATGACCGCCCGAGCCCGACGATGACGCACGAGCAGCAGCGTGGTTCGCACCGAGAGCACGACGTAGCGGAGGAGGCGGGGGAGCCGCGACTCGAGCTGATGCAGCTCGGCTCCGATCCGCTCGGCCATCGTCTCGTTGCGGAGATGTCGCTGCCACGCGACCCATACGATGTGGTTTGCTCGAACCAATGCCGTGTCTCCGCCGTAGAGGTGGTGGATACTCGCAGGAAACCGCAATGGTTGAGACGGCCGCAAACCGAGAGAGCGAAGGTGCGACGATGCGAAGGCGATCCACACTCATGATCCTGCTTGCTGTGATCGCAGCGGCGTGCGGCAGCTCGGGAGACGCATCCTCCAGCTCGACCACGGCTGTGGCGACGACTGCTGTGGAGAGCACGACGACCGAGGCCACGACGACTTCCGACGCCACGACGACTTCCGAGGCCACGACGACTTCCGAGGCCACGACGACGACCGAGGCGACCACCCCTGCGGTCGAGTCACCGCTGGTCATCACGGCCGTCGATTTCGACGAGGAGTGGGTCGAGATCACGAACGTCTCGGGCTCGGACTACTCGCTCGAGGGGCACTTCATCTGCAACTTCCCCGCGTACTCGTCCCTCGCCGATCTCGGCACGGTTGCAGCAGGTGCGAGTTTCACGGTCGAGCTCTCCGTGCTGAACGCCGGTTCGGCATCGGGTGAGGTGGGCATCTACACGGCTTCGGAGTTCAGCAACCCCGACGCCATGGTCACGTACGTCGAGTGGGGTACGCCCGACCACGCACGCTCCAGCGTCGCCGTGGCCGCAGGGCTGTGGACCGCCGGTGACTTCGTCGACAACGGTCGCGCCTCGTTCCGGGCGATGACGACAGGCGGTTCCGGCGCGGACTATGAGCTCGTCGAATGAGTGTCGCCGCGTCGACGATTCCCGGTAAGGGCCGAGAGGCCCTTGGCGGGGAGGCACCCGCAGGTGACGCTCGCAACGACCAAGGAGACAGCACATGAACCGACGCACTGCCGTGGCTTTCGTCCTGCTCGTTGCTTCGGCGTGTGGTTCTCCCGGCGAAGTGGCCTCGACGACGACTGCAGTCGTCGACGAGGCACCACCGACGAGCCAGGCGACCACCACGACGCAGGCCGCTCAAACGACGACGACCCTGGCCACGACGACCACCATGGCCGATGACCACGGTGATGATGGAGATCACGGTGACGACGGACACGACGACGGTGCAATGACCGGTGACGGGCGCGTGGTGGAGGTCACCATGACCGAGTTCGCCTTCGAGCCGGAGACCGTCCAGGTCACGCCGGGTGAGACGATTCGGTTCGTTGTCATCAACGCCGGGGTCGTGGAGCACGAGCTCCGTCTCTCGAACCAGCATCGGGTCGACGAGCACATCGCATCGGGCCACGACGACCATGGGGATGGCGGGCACCACGCCGACGAAGGAGACGTGTTGGTGCTCGTCCCGCCCGGGGAGACTGGAGAGTTCCTGGTCGAGATCCCGGAGGACACGAGCATCTACACGCTGATGGCGTGTCTCATCCCGGGCCACTACGAGGCCGGCATGGTGGGATCGCTGGACTACCTCTGATCAGATGAGCCGACCGGCGTGCTCGTGCAGCGGCTCGCCACTGAGCACCCGGTGCGGTCCGAGCCGTGACAGATCGAGGCTGGGGTCGCGCCCGATCACGAGTTCGGCGAGGTGGCGCCCCACGGCCGGAGCCTGCTGGAACCCATGGCCCGAGAAGCCCGTGCACACGTAGGCACCGGCGAGCTCGGGCCACTCGCCGATGATGGCGTTGCCGTCGAGCGTGTTGACGGCGTAGAGCCCCGCCCAGCCCGACGCGACGTGGAGGGCTTCGAAGGCCTGCATGTGGCCCACGAGCTCCGGCCACAGGAGACGTTCGAAGCGGGCGCGATCGAACACGAAGTCGAACCCGACCGGGTCGTCGTCCTGCGACCACCCGAGGGCGAACGTCCGCTCGCGCTCCGGAATCACGTAGAGGCCAGAGGGCAGGAAGACACTCGGCAGACCGCGCGTGGGCACCATGGTGTCGACCACGTACACGTTGCGCATCACCGGGGTGACCGGCAGCTCGATGCCGACGGTCCGGGCGAGCGCGGGACTCCACGCCCCGGCGCAGTTCACGACGACGTCGGCGGTCACGGCCGTGCCGTCGGTGAGTCGCACCCCCGTCACCCGGTTGCGGTCGGCGGTCAGGGTGCCCACCTCCGATGCGATGAACTGCACACCCTGGGATATCGCCTTGCGCCGGTAGCCCTGCAGCAGCGCATGCGGATCGACCGACCCGTCCCGGGGCCCGAACGTGCCTCCGACGACGCCTTCGGCTGCATACGCCGGCCATCGCTCGGCGATCTCGGCGGCGTCGAGCCACATGACATCACAACCGAGCTCCTGTTGGCGGGCCAGCCCGGCCAGCGCATGCTCTCGGCCGGCGTCGTCCGTGAGAAACAGGTTGCCCTGATGACGGGCGGAGACCTCGGGCCGGATGTCGCCGACCGCCATGTCCTCCGCGAAGGTCTCGAGAATCTCGAGGGTGTGCAGCGAGATGAGGATGTTCTCCTCGAGGTTGAACTGCACCCTGACGTTGCCGTCGGACAGGAGGGTCGACGAGCGCTCGTAGGTCGGGTCGCGCTCGAAGACGACCACGTCGGCGGCGGGATCGAGGCGCGAGAGGTGATAGGCCGTGGCCGCACCCATGACGGCTCCGCCGACGATGATGACGTCGTGGTCGCTCACACGGCTCTCGTGATGCCGCCGTCGACCCGGAGGTTCTGGCCGGTGATGTAGGACGCGTCCTCGGATGCGAGAAACCGCACCGCTCGGGCGACCTCGGCCACCTCTGCGTAGCGACCCATCGGGATCTGCTGGACGATGTCGTCGCTCTCCGGGTAGCTGTCCATGAAGCCGGGGAGCACGTTGTTCATCCTGATGCCGTTCGGGGCATGGAGATCGGCGTACAGCTTGGTGAAGCCGGCGAGGGCAGCCCGCAGGCTCGCCGAGATGGGGAACGAGGGGCTCGGCTCGAAGGCGGCGAACGTCGAGACGTTGACGATGGCGCCGGAGCCTTGCTCCACCATCACCGGAGTCACGAGTCGTGCCATCCGCACCACGTTGAGCAGCACGATGTCGAGCCCGGAGTGCCAGTCGTCGTCGCCCAGCTCGAGCAGCGGGCCCTTCGGCGGGTGGCCCGTGTTGTTGACGACCACGTCGATGCGGCCGTAGCGGTCGAGCGTCGCGTCGACGAGTCGCCTCAGATCCTCCGGTTCGGTGACCGAGCCGTCGACACCGAGGCCTCCCAGTTCCTCGGCGAGCGCCACGGCGCCGCCTCCGTTCGACATGAGGGCGACGGCATGGCCTGCCGCAGCGAGCTCCCTGGCGACGGCGCCCCCGAGTCCTCTCCCGGCGGCGGTGACGATGGCGACTGATTCCGACATGCGGGGAGCCTACATCTCGCCCTGACGCGGGTACCTCGCCCGGATCTCGGGCACGTCGACCGCCTCGGCCATCCCGGGGTGCTCGATCTCCATCGCCCCCACCCGATCTCCATACGCAGCCGAGAGCGGAGCGGACGTCGCGCCGTGGAGCAGCACGCTGAGCAACACGGTCCATGTCACGATCAACACGATGTCGTCGGCCGCAGCCAGAGCCGCCTCGTCGAGGATGAACAACCCGAAGAGGATCGAGGCCAGACCGCGCGGCCCGAACCATCCGAGGAACAGATGCGTCTCCCACCGCAGCTTGGATCCCAGCAACGAGATCGCCACGGGGAGCATGCGGATCACGGTGAGGCTCAGGACGGCATACACGAGGATGTCGATCCGCAGCTCGCCGAGCCTGGGCTCTGCGATCACTGCGCCGAAGACCAGGAACGTCAGCAGGGCGAGCAACTGCCCCTCGTCCTCGGTGAAGTCGAGGGCGTCCTCGCACGCCTCGGGCGCCGCCGTCGAGAAGGTGAGCCCGGCGATGAAGGCGGCGACGAAGCCGTTCCCGTCGAGCGGTCCCGACCCCGCCAGGGCGAACGCCCCGACCCCGACGCTGAGTGCGGCCAGCTGTCGGTACACGCCGTCCATCCAGCGACGGCTCGTCGCCCAGTCGATCGCTCTGGCACCGACATATCCCGCCGTCACGCCCGCTCCGATCCCCCAGCCGATCTGCTCGATGGCGAATGCCGTCCACCCGTTGGTGTCCCCGAGGTCGGCCCCCGCCGCCGCCGCAACCGCGAGCACGGTGATGATCGGCAGCGCGATCCCGTCGTTCAGTCCGCTCTCCACGTTGAGCGCTTGTCTGATACGTACCGGCACGTGCCGCGACGTGACGACCGCCTGGCCGAGCGCGGCATCGGTTGGCGCCAGGATCGCCGCCAGGACGGCTGCCTCCAGCAGTTCGAGGTCGGTGAAGACCGCAGCAGCGACGACGGTTCCGAGCACGATCGTCAGGGGCAGGCCGAGGGCGAGCAGTCGGATCGGGATCTGTTTCTCCTGCCGCAGCAGCCGCAGCTCGATGCGGGCTGCGTCGCTGAACAGGAGCAGGACGAGGGTCGCTTCGGCGAGGAGCCGCAGCGGCTCGTTGTCGAGGCCCTCCTCCAGGATGTCGAGCCCTGTGGCGCCCAGCAAGATGCCGAACGACACGAAGATGATCGGCCCCGTGAGCCATGTGTTGGTGATGCGACGCGACACCATCCCGTACGCGATGACGAAACCGGCGACGATGGCGAGGGCCTCCACCGGGACCACAGTACGACCTCGGGCGGGCGTCCGCCGTCGGTGAAACCGGTGCGAGCTAGCGTCGGCGCTTCATGTCCGCGCCCGTCATCGATCGCACGCTCGCTCGCTTCCAGCACACCGGAATCGGTCTCGTGTCCCTCCTCGCCGCGACCGGCGGGTCGGGCTGGCTGATCGTGCTTGCGTTCGTTGTGACCGCCGCCGCCGCGGTGGGGGGCGCGAGAGCGTCGCTGCCGGTGTGGGCGTACGAGCGGTTCATTCGGCCGTGGGTCGAACCGAATCCTTCCGAGTTCCTCCCCGAAGAGCCGGAGCGCTTCGGCCTGCTGCTCGTGGCCGTGACCATCGCGGTGGCGTGGGTGGCATGGAGCATCGACACCACCTCGCTGAGCGGCACGCTGCTGTGGGTGGTCGTGGTCCACGAATTCGCAGCGGCATTCGGTCTGTGCCTGGCGTGCCGCCTTCACTCCGTCTTGCCGTCCGGCTGAGCCTCACACCTCGGGCGTGGCCGCCAGCCAGGAAGCGAGGACCGCCGCGCACTCCGTCACCTCGTCGAGCGGAACGTGCTCGTCTGCCGCATGTGCGCTGCGTACGTCACCCGGCCCGTACATGACGGTCGGGGTCTCCCCGTGGTTGATGAAGAGACGCATGTCGGCGCCGTAGGGAGCGCCGATGAGATCGGGGGTCCGCCGGGCGGTCCGGGAGGCCGCCTCGACCAGGGCGGCAGGCAGCGGGTGGTCCATCGGTACGGAAGACGAATCGAATCTCCCACCCCAGACCGTGAGCCCGGGCGGATGCTCGGCGAGGAAGTCGTGTTCTGCCGCCGCCGTCTCGACCGCCCGACGCAGGTCGTCTGCCGCACCGTCGCAGTCCTGGCCGAGCTTCACGCCATACCGGCCGTGGGCCACCACGCGATCCATGACGGTCGAGGCCCAGTTGCCTCCCTGGACCTGCCCGATGATCGTCGGGTAGGGAAGACCGATGGCGCGCATGAGCGGGTGTTCCTCTGCCGCATTGCGGGCTGCCTCGTCGGTGGTGAGGGCCTCCACGAGATAGCTCAGATGATCGAGCGCAGATGCCCCTTCGCGTCGCATCGAGGCGTGCGCCGCCTTGCCCGGCACGTCGAGGGTGAAGGTGATCGCACCGCCGTGGGCCACGACGACGTCCATGTTCGTCGGTTCGGTGATGACGCAGGCGTCCGCGCTGTACCCGGCGAGGATGGCGGCCAGGGCTCCGCTGCCTCCGTCCTCTTCCGAGGGCACGGACAAGAACACGATCTCGCCTGCCAAGTCGCCCGTGGCGGCGACGAGACGGCAGGCCTCGAGCGCCGCCACGAGGCCTCCCTTCATGTCGCAGGCACCACGCCCGTAGAGGGCGCCGTCACGAACCATCGGCGTGAAGGCAGGCGTCGTCCAGGTGGTCGGGTCGCCCGGCGGCACGACGTCGATGTGTCCCACCACCATGCGGCGGGGACCGGGACGGGAGCCCGAGATGCGACCGGCGACGATCGGAAGCATCGTCCGCTCCATCTCGACGCCGGGGAACGACGGGTGGTCCTCGATGTCCGCGATCGGAACGTCGAGGCGCTCCACCGTCATGCCGGCGTCGGCCACCATCGCCGCGACTGTGTCCTGTGCGGCGAACTCGTCGCCCGTGATGGACGGGATCGCCACGAGTTCCGAGAGCTGCTCGGTGATTCGCCCCCGATCGGGCGTCATGCCCGCCGCACCGGGCGGGTCAGGCACGTCGGGCCTCCGCTGCCGTTGAGGCAGATCTGGGCGCCGGCGTACGTGTGCACCTGGACCCCGTTGCGTTCGAGCTCGGCCTGGGTGAGCGGATTGCCCTCCAGCATGACGGCGACGCGAGGCCGGACCGCGAGCACGTTGCAGGCGAGCGAGCCCACCTCCTGGGCGGGGACGGCGATCATCTCGATCCCCAGGTCCTCGAGCAGGCGGTAGAGGCCCGACGGGAGACGTTCGAGTTCGACGACGACCAGGTCCTCGTCGATCGGCGAGATGCAGCTCATCAGATGCAGGCACTCGTCCTCGCCGGCGTCGTAGGGCATGTCGAACACCGCAACCCGGCCTTCGATCAGCTCGGTGAGTTGATCGATCCCCGCCTGGTTGGTCCGAAGCGTGCGTCCGACACACACGAGGTCGGGTCGCAACCAGAAGACGTCACCGCCGTCGACCGTCCCCGGGGCTTCGATACGCCCCACGATCGGTATCCCTGCAGTGGCGAACCACCTGGCGACGAAGTCCTCTTCACCCTGCCGATTCGGTTTGCCCGATCGGAGGAGGACCGCCCCTCGCTCGGTCACCAGCGCCGGGTCGTACTGATAGATGATGTCGGGACTCGTCGAGTTCGACGTCAGCTCGTGCACGATCACGCCCAGTTCCCGCAGCAGGTTGCTGAACGCCACGTGTTCCTTCCGGGCGACGTCGAGGTCGACCGGCTCACGGTATCCGTGCTCCGGCTCGTCGAACGCCGATCCGAATGCCTCGTGAGGTGGATGGACGAGCACGTGCTGGAGCGGAGCGACTGCGGATTGGGCGCCGTAGGGGATCGTCATGGGGCCAGCGTAGGCGAGCGGGGTCAACGAAGGCCGTGTGTGCGCCGCAGATGGGAGCGCAGCGCATCGCCTCCGAAATCGAGGCGCGGATTCCGCCACACGGCGTGGATGTGGTCGGCGTTGTTCTGCACGCAGTCGTACTCGACGAGGAGATCCGGGCCCTGGATCCGGTAGTAGTGCGGTCCGCGACGTTGCGTGGATCCCGCCCATGCGAAATGAAGGTCGCCGCGACCCGATCCGTCGATCCGCCTGCGCTGTTCCGTTGCCAGCGCATCGGGGATCCGCGTCAGATACACGTCGAGCAGGTCGTCGAAGAACGCCCGTTGCTCGTTCCCGAGATCTCCGTGGCGGATGCCTTTCGGCGTGGTCAGGTCGATCGCGAGGCGAGCCTTGTCGTCGTCTGCCATGGCTTCGAGCCGGCGCTGGAACCTGGGGAGAGGGTGGCGAGGGTCCCCCGGGCGAGCCACGGGAGGGACGAACGGGATGTCTGCGAGGATCATGTCGATCGGTGCCTCCCCGGAGATGAGCGCCGTCGAACGCTGGTCGGCGTCCAGGGAAGCGAGCAGCTCCCTGGCGGCATCCTCCTCGTCCCCGCAGGGTCGGAGCACCGGTGTGTCGCCCCGACGGACCTCGGCGGGGTTCGACCCGAAGAACAGGGGGGTCGTGGCCGTCACGGAGTCGTCCTCGATCGTGTGGTTGATCGAGAGATGGTGGCCTTCGAAGCGCCAGCCCCACACCGCCTCGGCCGCCGGCTCACCGAACACTGCCAGGTGGTACCGGAGGCTGTCGCGCACGGGCGCATCCCGATGTCGCTCCCTGGCGTCGAGCACCGTTTCGAACGCCCTGATGACGGACGCCCTGGCGTAGGCGTGGGCACTGAGGCCCGTCTCGACGACACGGTTGATGCTGCGCTGGAGCGCCGGGCTCACATCGCCCAGGGCCACACCGTGGAAAGTCGAGCCCACGGACTCCTTCGGGTAATAGGCCCAGTCGACACGGGCCTCGTCGTCGAAGTCGTGGAGCATGACAGCGGCGATGTCCGCAGGGAGTCGGTCGATGAGATCGAGCACGGCTTCCCGCATGGCCTGACCGCTGCTCACCGCATCGCTTCGAGGTGCACCCATCGCGGCGACGGTAGCGGGGTGCCGGCGGCATCGGCACTGTCGTTCGATGCGGCGATGCCGGGTGGCCGGCGCCGTCTCAGCGGGCCTGTGTGCCACCGTGGATGCGGCTGTCGTGTCCCGCCCACTCCTTCTCCCGCAGCACGAACTTCTGGATCTTGCCCGTCGAGGTCTTGGGCAGCTCGTCGAGGAACTCGACGCGATCGGGTGCCTTGTAGCGAGCGATGCGATCCTGGACGTGGGCGATGATCTCGCTCTCGTCGATGGCGGCGCCCGGCTTGAGGAGGACGAACGCCTTCGGCCGCTCGCCCCACCTGGGGTCCGGGACACCGATGACGGCACACTCCAGCACGGCCGAATGGCTCGCGATCGCCTGCTCGACCTCGATCGTGGAGATGTTCTCGCCGCCCGAGATGATGATGTCCTTGGCGCGATCCCTGAGCTCGATGTATCCGTCGGGGTGCCAGACGGCCATGTCGCCCGAGTGGAACCATCCACCCCGGAACGCCTCGGCGGTGGTCTCGGGTGCGTTGAAGTAGCCCTTCATCACGTTGTTGCCCCGCATCACGACCTCTCCCAGCGTCGAGCCGTCGCGGGGTACGTCGTTCATGTCCTCGTCGACGACCCTGATCGGGTCCGCGATCAGGTAGGCCACGCCCTGGCGGGCCAGGAACCTGGAACGATCGTCGGCGGACAACATCGCCACACCGTCCTGGAGCTCGCAGACCGTGTGGGGGCCGTAGGTCTCGGTCAGGCCGTACACGTGGACGATGCGGGCGCCCAGCTCCTCGACGAGCCCGATGATCGTGGGGCTCGGCGGCGCCCCCGCGGTGGTGATGGTCATCGGTCCGGGAAACGGTTTCGCCTCCGGGGCGTTGGCCAACGCGATGAGCACGGTGGGGGCGCCATTGAGGTGCGTGATCCCTTCGGTCTCGATGAGCTCCCAGATACGCCGCGTGTCCACGGATCGCAGGCAGACGTGACGGCCGCCGATCGCGGTGACGCCCCACGTCGTGCACCAACCGTTGCAGTGGAACATGGGGAGGGTCCACAGATAGACCGAGCTGGGCGAGTGGCTGCTGTGGACGATCTCGCCGAGAGCGTTCAGGTAGGCCCCGCGATGGGTGTACATGACCCCCTTCGGCTGACCCGTGGTGCCGGAGGTGTAGTTGATCGAGATGGTCCGGTCTTCATCGTCGACCCTCCACGGAATGGGCTCGCCGGAGCCCCGTTCGAGCAGCTCGTCATAGGTGATGGCCGATGCGGGTGGCGGGTGGCCCGCGTCGTCGATGGCGACGATCTCCTCGACCGCGTCGAGATCGTCGATGATGGGGGAGAGACGCTGCAGCAGCTCGGTGTCGCCCACCAGCATCCGCGCTCCCGAGTGGTCGAGGATCGTCCGGATCTCGTATGCCGAGAGCCTGGTGTTGATGGCGACGAGCACGGCGTGGGCGAGGGGCACCGCGAAATGGGCGATGAGCATCTCCGGGATGTTGGGACAGAGATAGGCGACACGGTCGCCGGGCTCGACTCCCGAGCCACGCAGGGCACGGGCGAGCCGCGTGGTCTCTGCCGCCATCTCGGTGTAGGTGACCCTTCGCTCGCCATGCACGATGGCGACACGATCGGGATAGACGTCCGCGGAACGCTCCAGAAAGAGCAGTGGGGTCAGCTGCGTGTCGTGGACTGGGCTCATGAGAGCGACCTGTGCTCCATTGGACGAGGTTACCGCCCGGCGTCGTCCTGGCTCAGCCCGAGCCGACTGTGGCCTCGACCTCATCGAGTACCTGGGCCAGTGGAAGCGTCCACACGCCACCGTTCGCCTCGCGCCAGCTGGAGTATCCGTCGACAAAACTCCGGGACGCGGCTTCCTCGTCGAAGCCGACCCGTTCGACGATGACTTCCGCCAGGCTGTCTTCGGCGACCGGCAAGTGGCCGATCGAGTCTGCGATTCCACCGGCGGTCTCGATGGAGATCCCGGCGACCTCGATGTGGATCGTGCGGCCGCCCGATGCCGATTCCTCGATGCATCTCACCGTGAAGGTCGAGGTCTCTTCTCCCGGCCGCGTCTCGTAGGACCACACGGCACCCAGCTCGAACGTCGAGAAAACGGCCTCGGGCCCGCACGGCGGCATCGGCTGGGTCGCCACGGGTTCGGACCGGGCGGCGCCACAGGCCGTCACGATCAGCAGCCCGGCGGCGACGAGGCCGGTCGAGGAGCGTCTCACGTCACCTGTCCTCGATGGAGAGAACGGTTGCCGTCTGCACGAGGTCCGAGCCGTTCCAGACATTGGTCCGCACCGGCATTCCGGGATGCTCCCTCGCGAACCAGTGGATCGTCGTGCCCGATTCGTCGGCGACGGTGTAGCGGAGACAATCGAGCCGTGCCCACGGGAGATCGATCTCCTCTGCTGCCACGTCGACCTTCTCGAGCGGGAACGACGCATGGGCCTGCAGCTCCGTCCAGCGCACACGGGTGGAGCCGGTGCGATGCGACGAAGGATCGTCCGCAGACGCCTCGACGAACTGGAGCTCGGCGTGGGTCTCGTCCACGGCCACGAAGATGGTCGTGCGCATCAGCGGTGGGTCGTCCTTGGTCTCGATGAGCACTTTGGTGGTGTGACCGACCGGCGAGGCGTCACGGATCTGATCGGCCGTGAACGGCGTGGGGGCATGGCCGTCGAAGAGGACGAGCGGACCCGGAACGTGCATCGAGCCACGGTAGCGTCTGGCTCGAAGCAGGCTTCGAGCGAGCTTTCTCGCCTTGCGTCTGCTGTCGCCGCCGTCGGCTCGTGTTCGTGTGCCCTCTCGGGCGCGCTCGTTGTCTCGGTCGGGGCGCATGTCCCCTCCCTCGGGTCGAGGGGGACGGCCTGAAGGCCTCTTCCCCCTCGAGCACCCCCTTGGGGTTTCGCTCGAAGCAGGCTTCGAGCGGCCTCGGGTTGAGTCTCTGCTCGGCTATCCGAGCAGACTCTGGCTGTCGATGAGCTCGTGGAAGGTCGAAGCGATCTTCTTGTAGCCCTTGTTCGACGGATGGATGTCTGTCTGGGGGCCCGGTGTGCCCGGGTCGTAGTCGCTGAGCACGTAGCCGTCGCCGTCCTTCTCGCACATCAGCGTGTACGCGCAGACCGTGCGGACGTTCGCGGGCACCTGCTTGCCGTTCGTCTTGAAGGTGCGGAACGCGGTCTCGACGTCGGCGACCGGAACGCCGAACGCGCCGTAGACGGCTTCGAGCGTGCCGTTGAAGACAGCCGTGAGCTCGAGGTTCAGAGCGACCGTTGCAGGGTCGACGAGCCAGAACGCGAGGTTGGGGTTGTAGTAGTTCATCGCCACGATCGGCACCCCTGGTGCCACGGCCTGGAGCGTTCCCACGATCACGGCGAGGTTGTTCGCCATGATTCCGAGTTGTGTCGCAACGCAGATCTGGACCTGCGGATCGGCCGGGTCGCAGGCGAGGATGTCGTTGGCTCCGATGGCGATGGTGATGAGACCGACCTCACCGGGATTCGTCAGCAGGTAGCTCACGGCTGCGTCGAGCTGTGACGTGCCGCCTGGCGGCAACACGGCGTTCGGTCCGTAGCAGAGCGATCCGCCGGGCGAGGCGCCTCCGGTGCCGAAGCGCATCTCGGTGGTGTCATCCGCCGGACACGCCAGGTTCACGAGGGTGTCGAACCCGTGGTCGCTCTTGAGATCCTTGAAGAGCTTGTTCGCGTAGCCGTTGTTCGTGAATGGCAACGGTTGCTGGGTCCCGGCAGCCACCGAGTCGCCCAGCGAGAGATAGGTCCCTCCCAGGTGATCGGCCGCCGTTGCGGGCCCGATCCCCGCGAGAACTGACGCCAGCAGCGCCAGAATGGTCAGTGCGATACGACGTCGCATGTGGACGTTCTCCTCCGCTCGTGAAGCCCCACACCGTGACAATAGCCGCCACGCTGAGCGTTTGCCTCGCCGCGCATTGTGACCGACAGTGGCCGATAGCCGCCGACGGCTCGACGATCTGGCGAGGGGCTGCGTCGCGATGCGAGACTCGCCGCATGATCGGTCTCAGGCTGAAGGCCCCGAGCGTCGAGGGGCTCGAGTCGATGCGTCTCGAAGGCGAGAGCCACTCGTACACATACGGTCCCGTCGGTGTCGTCGAAGCGGGTGGCACCCTTCCTGGATTTCGACGGGATCGCTGGGCCCGCTCGATCGGTCATGGTGACCAGGTCTTCGAGTCTGCGGCCGCTGCACTGCTCAGATGGGACCTGCAACGCCGCTCGGGGCTGTTCGTGCACAGCGACGGACCTCCCTCTCCGGGCCGGGTGGTCGCCATGGCCGCACGGCTGCCGATCGGCTTCGTGGATGTCGTGTGTCGCGTGGTCGACGTGATCGAAGAGCCGCATCGTCGCGGGTTCGTCTACGGGACGTTGTCCCGTCATCCGGAGATGGGGGAAGAGTCCTTCGCCGTGGCCATCGACGACGACGGTGATGTGACGTTGGAGATCGCCGCGGTTTGGCGGCTGCGGCACCCGCTCGCACGTCTGGCGCCTCCGGTGGCGAGGTTCTTCCAGCGGAGGGCGACGGAGCGGTACTTCCAAGCCATGGGTGAGATCGTCGGGGGAACGACGAGCGGGTGATCGCAATCGCGGCGCACAACGGGCCATTGCGAATTAGTTCTTGACGAGGTCGGTTGCTGCGATACGTTGACGTGGGCTTGATCGGGGCGCGGGGGCATCGGGGAAACCGAAGGGGGATTTCACCATGTCCTTGTCCATTCGGCGTGCGTTCGTTGCGTTCGCCGCCCTGGTACCCGTGCTCGTTGCCGCCGTGCCGGCGGCTGCGGCCACACCCGTTTCCGAGACGATCCATGTGGAGCTCGGCTTCACGACCGAGGTCGCCTTCAGCGAGGTCGAGGCCGACGGCTTTCTCGGTATCGACTGGAACTTCTCGGTCGACGGCACGGGTGAGCTGCGCGTCGACCTCGGGGCCGACGTCACGATCACGTATGACCGCGAAGATCTTCTTCCCAACGGGATGGTGCCCGTCGAGGTGACGTACACGCCGACCGACGACGCCGGGTTCGAGCTCGATCTCGAGGTCACCGCCGACCTGGTGGCGGACGTGGACGTCAGTGCAGGCACGTTCATCGGCTGCTTCTTGACACCGCTCGCGCCGGTGTGCCCTTTCCTCGCCGCCCTCAACTCGATCGATGAGGAGCTCGAGTCGTTCGAGCTGCTCGGTGTGTCCGGGGACTTCGCGGCGCCGCTGGGTGCCGACCCCGCCGTCGTGCTCCCAGCGTCGGGTGACAGTGCGGTGCTCTCGTTCGCCGGTCTCGATCTGCTCAGCGCCCAGGTCGCCGGCGATCTGACGCTGGGATCGGTGCCCTCGGGGATCCTGCCGGGTCTCGGCGGTGCCGCAACCGTCGCCACGATCTCCGACGCGACGCTGGTCGGTGGCGAGGTGCCAGGCGTTGCCGATGTGCTCGAGTGGCAGGCAGCAGGCAGCGCACAGACGGTGACGTTCCAGATCCCGGCCAACCCGGCCGGTACGGCAGGCATCGATCTGCAGCCGATCTACCACTGGCTCAACTCGTCTGCGACCCTCGAGCTGGACCTCGACTTCGAGGGCATCTTCGGGATCCTTCCCGATCCCGACAACATCACACTGTTCTCGGGCAGTCTCGGTCAGATCTTCGTCGACGAGGGCATCGACCAGCAGATCGGAGATGCGGTCGCCGCCGCCATCGGCTTCGACCCGGGCTTCGGTGCACAAGTGGCCGCAGGGAACATCCCCGTGCCCCTGACCGATCCGCCCATCGCCGAGATCCCGCCGAATCCGACACTCGACGGCATCTCGTTCGTGATCGATCTCGACGCCGACGACGACGGTCTCCTCGACGGTGAAGAGATCGCCGGAGGCACCGACCCCGACGACGGCGACAGCGACGGCGATGGCTTGTCCGATGGTGATGAGGTGAACGTCTACGGCACCGATCCTCTGAATCCTGACACCGACGGTGACGGTCTGTCCGATGGTGACGAGGTGCTCGTGTATGGCACGGATCCTCTCAATCCGGATACCGATGGTGATGGGTTGTCCGATGGTGACGAGGTGCTCGTGCATGGGACGGATCCTCTGAATCCAGATACCGACGGCGATGGCCTGTCGGATGGTGATGAGGTGAACGTCCACAACACAGATCCGCTGGATCCGGACACCGACGACGACGGGCTCGACGACGGCCTCGAAGTGATGCTCGGTACCGATCCTCTGAACCCGGACACCGATGGTGACGGAATCCCGGACGGTGAGGACACCGAGTTCATCGAGAGCGCCATACAGTCCCTCGACGACGACGCCTTCAACGGGCGTGGCAACCGGCGGGCGACCATCGTGCGCCTCGAGGCAGCGGAGCGCGCCGTCGCCCGTGGCAACAACGCCCAGGCGATCCACATGCTCGAGAACCTGCTCAGACGCATGGACGGGTGTGGCTCGGAGCCGGATCCCAACGACTGGATCGTCGACTGTGGCGATCAGGTCTTCATCCGGAGCCTCGTGAACCTGCTCATCGTCAACCTGAGCTGACGGTCACGGAATCGCGGTGCCCCCGGGTCGGTGGGGCACCGCGATTCGCCGGTGCGCCGCGGTACATTGGCGCACATGAGCGCCCACTTCGTTCCTGACGATTTCGCCGTGCCGACGAGCTTCGACGGCGACGGCTACAGCCTCGAACCGCTCGGGCCCGAGCACAACGAGCGCGATCACGAGGCGTGGATGTCGAGCATCGACCACATTCGTTCGACGCCGGGGTTCAAGGAGTGGGACTGGCCGGAGCCGATGAGCCTGGTCGACAACCTCGCCGACCTGGAGCGTCATGCCGAGGACTTCGCCGACCGCACCGGGTTCACCTACTCGATCGTCGATGGCGAGGACGTCATCGGGTGTCTGTACATCTACCCGGCGCAGGACGACGAGGCGGTCGCTGAGGTGCGATCGTGGGTCACGCAGCGGCGCGCCGCCCTCGACGTGGTCGTCTGGCGGGATGTGACCCGCTGGCTCGAGGAGACGTGGCCGTTCGAGCGGGTGGATTACGCATCGAGGTCCGAAGCAGCCGGGGGATGACCCCCGCGATGTCGATCGCACCCCTGCGTGGATAGGGGTGCATCCCCCATGGCTCGTGGGGCCCGGATGAGGCATCGTCAGGTCATCGACCAGAGGAGGTGCGATGAGAGTTGCTGCCTACGTCTCATACGGGATCGCTGTCGCCACTGCTGCGGTCATCGTGATCGCAGCGGTGGGTCTCGGTCGGGAGTACGGGTGGGAGCTCTCGGCAGCGCTCGGATGGATACCCGTGGTTCTCGTCGCAGTGGGGCTCCCGACGTGGATCGGATCACTGTTCCACCGTCGGGCCCTTGACCACGAGCGACCGCAGCCCAACGGCTGAACGCTGCCGCCTGCTGCCGACCGTCAGCGATCCCTGAGGATGCTGCCGACCACGTTCACGAGAACGGTCAGGCCGATGCTGACCAGGATCATCGAAGTGATCGGGATGAAGACACGCGAGTTCTCCGACTCGATCCGGATGTCACCGGGAAGGTTGCCGAACCAGGACACGGCACCTGGTGCGAAGCGAACGAGGGCGCCGATCGCTATCAGCCCGACCCCGAGCGCCATGAGAACGTTTCCGATCCGCATCCCCTGAAGACTATGCGATGGGGGTGTCGTCGGTGGCGGTGCCGTCGCCTGCCTCCTGGAAGGCGACAGGCACGAGGACCTCGTTGCGTCTCATCGGAGGGGGCACGAATGGACCGTCGTAAACCGCGCGCATGGGGCGGCCGCTGACGGCGATACCGGATTCGTCGAGGCGTGACAGGAGCCGTCGTTCCGCCCTGCGGAAGCGGGCTTCATCCCGGTTGCCCCGGTAGCGCCCGGCTGCGATGAATCCACCCTGAACTTCGACGATCGTCACCGAGTCGTCTGTTGGTCTCGGCAACGACGCCTCGGTGTATCGCCGCTCCATCACGAATCGGTATCGATGGGTCAAGTCGTCGACGGGGTCGTGGGTCACCGGCACCGTCATGTTCATCTTCTCGGCCTCGCGATTGCGGCCGAAGATGTAGCCGGCGAGCCTGCGAAAGGCGATGTTGCCCGATGCCTCGAAGCCCTCTCGCACCTCGGTCTCGGCCACGAGATACGGCTCGTAGCGGCGGATCTCGAACCCGTCGCGTCGATCGACCACGGTGTACTCGGGCTGCTCATAGCGGCTCATGATCGGTCTACGGAACCGCACGCGATCCTGGTTTGTGCGTCCTCGAGCAACTGGGCGCCCTCCGGTCCGAGCCAGGCGGCAGGGCATTGAGCCGCCCCGGTGTTCAGTCCTGTGCGCACCTCGTGATGGCGTCGCCACCGTCCACCGGGAGCTGGTAGCAGTCCCACATGTCGCCGGGCCGCCTCGACTCGAACATCTGAGCCATCCCGAGGGCTGTTCCGTCTGTCCGGCAATTGACCAGTCCGTAATGGATCCTCTTGCCGCCATCCTTGTACGACCGACCGATCTCTGTGGACCAGATCAGCGGTCGGTCCCCACGGCTGTACCGACCGGCTGCACCGAGGGCGTCGGCGGCCGGATGGGCGTAGTTCTCGTTGTCGCCCGTCGAGAAGACGGTGGCGTACGGGCGCACTGCATCCATGAAGTCGATGGAGAAGTCGGCCGACCCGTGGTGACAGGCCTTGGTGACGTCGACGCGAAACGGCTGCGATCCTGCGTAGTGGGCGAGGAGGTGCTGTTCGGCGTGCGTGTTGAGGTCGCCTCCCAGGAGGATGCTGCGGGTCCCGTACTCGAGGCGCAGCACGAGGCTGTGGCCGTTGATCGTGTGGGAGTCGTCGTCGAACCAGCGGTACTGGACGATGCCGAGCGGAGACAACGGCACCGGCGCGAGAACCTCGATCCTGAGCCCGTCACTCGAGCCTCCGTAGCCAGGCACGTGGCCGTCCCGGCTGGTGAGCCGGTCCATCGATCCGAGTCGTCCGGCATCGTGTGCGGTCACGACGTTGTCGAGGAAACTGCGGAAGGTCGGCATGAGCCCACCCGTGGCGAGCAGCGTGCGAGCCGAGTCGACGTCGTCGAAGGTCGAGGTCAACTTCGTGCGCGGTGGTCCGGAGTGGCCATCCGTGCGACCGATGCCCGTGTCGATGCCGGGAGGTCGTTGCGACGAAGTGTCGGCGTAGCGTGGGATACCGGCGTGCCAGACGCGCCCGATCTGGAAGCGGTCGTCGCCGATTATCGACACCAGCCCCCCGAAGTGGTCGGCGTCGAAATGCGAGATGAACACGTCGTCGATGCGGATGCGAGGTGTGCCCGGGAGATCGAGGATCCACTTGTACTTGTAGCCGGTCAGATAGCGGCGCATGGACGAGTACTGACCGCCGTCGACGAGGATGCGACGGGTCGGCGTCTCGATGAGCGTGGCGTCGCCCTGGCCGACGTCGACGAAGAAGAGCTTGAGTGCGGTGGCCTGCGGCCGGGTGTCGGTCTTCAGCACCCATCCGTCGCGCCCGAAGGCGGCGACGTGGTACCAGTCGCCGTCCTCGGCGAGTACCTTGAGCCAGGCGTCCATGAGGACAGTGGTGGTCGCCGACTTCGACTGTCTGGTCCGCCGCAGCTTGAGCTCGGGCACCGCTGCGTAGACATGATCTGGCGGAGCCATCGTTTCCCTTCTCGGCCGCTCCACGGAGGCTACCGATACATCGCTCGCCGCGACGGTGGCGCAGCGATCCACGCGGCCGTTCGTGAGCTCGCGTCGATCCGGACGGACGGCTGGACATGCCCGACGGGTACGCTCCCGCGATGCGTGTCATCGCGGTCGCTGTCGTCTTCGCCGTCCTCTCCTCGGCGTGCGGAGGCGGGTCCGAGGAGAGCGATCGGGTTGCGACGACCACCGGGTTCACCGATCCGGCTCGCGAGCAGTTCGAGTGGTTGGTGGGCGCGGCCCGCAACGGAGAGCTGGGCGCCGACGTGCTCGAGGAACGGTTCTCCACCGAACTGCTCGACGCCATCGGGGGGCTCGGTCTCATCCAGGGCCTCGTCGAACTGGGCCTGACGACCGAGGAGTGGGAGGTCGTGGAGGCCGAGTTCGGGCTCTTCGAGGGCGTCGCCGTGCTGCGCAACGCAGACGGTGACCGGATCCAGATGCTGGTCGGGACCCGCTCGGTACCGCCGTACGAGATCGACGAGTTGCGGGCGACGCCCATCAGCCCTGAGATCGAGGGTGGGTTGACGGCCGACGCCGTCGACGAGCGGCTCCAGGACACGGGGACGGCGCACTGGGGCATCTTCGAAGTCGCGGACGGCGCATGCACACCGCTGGCCGGCACCGAGTCGGACACACCGGCTCCGATCAGCCGAGTCTTCGATCTCTGGGTGCTCGCTGCACTTGCCGAAGCCGTCGAGTCCGGGGATGCATCCTTCGGCGAGCGCTTTGCCGTCGACGATGCCGTGAAGAGCTCCCTCGACGGTCGGGTCGGTGTCGCCGCAGCGGGTACGGAGCTTCCGCTGCGTCGCTACGCCGAGCTCATGATCTCGATCCAGGACAACTCGGCAGCCGATCATCTGATCGCTCGCCTCGGCCGTGATGCCGTCGAGGAGGCCATGGTGAATGCCGGCGTGGCGGCGCCGGAGCTCAACCGCCCCCTCCTGACCACCCGGGAGTTCTTCGTACTGAAATTCACAGCACTCAGGGACTCCGTAGACGACTACCTCGCCCTCGATTCCGCGGGACGCCGGGCGTATCTCGATGGCGAGCTGTCCGGCGTCTCGGTGATCGAGGCCGGCCTCGACGGTCCCGGGTGGGACGCCCCCACCCTCGTGACCGAGATCGAGTGGTTTGCAAGCCCTTCCGATCTGTGTCGCACTCACGCCCACCTCGCACAGCTCGCCCTTCGTCCGGGTCTCCGAGAGGTCGCCGATGTCCTGGCGCTCAACCCGGGGGTCCCGCTCGACACCGAGGTGTGGACGGGCTTCCAGTTCAAGAGCGGGAGCGAGCTGGGCGTGTTCGCTGGCTCTTGGCTGCTCACGCGTGCCGACGGGCGAACCTTCGTGGTGGCGGGCTCGGTGTTCGACACGGAGCAGCTGGTCGCCGAAGCAGATGCCATCGCCCTCTTCCAGGCGCTGATCGAGCTCGCCGCCGTGGCCTGAGACCGATCGTCGAGAAAGGGTTGCGGGGCGGGGTAGGTTCGTTTCGAGCCCGGGAAGGAGAACGAGATGGCCCAGATCACCGTGGACGGTGACACATTCGAGGTCGAGGACGGCACCCGACTGGTGCTGGCCCTCGAGAGCAACGGCATCGACGTGCTGCATCGGTGTGGCGGCCACGCCGGGTGCACGACGTGCCGTGTCGAGTTCACGGAGGGTGAGCCGGGTCGCATGACGCGTGCCGAGAAGGACAAGCTCGCCGATCGTGAGTTGACCGGTGTTCGCTTGTCGTGTCAGATTCCGTGCGAGGGGTCCATGACGGTCGCTCCCGTCATGCGGGTTTCCACGTCGGCCTTCGACGAACCGGGTCCGACACCGGAGGACCACATCACCCCCGACCCCGAGTGGGTGGACGCCTGATCGGCTGGGTAGGCTCGCCTCCGGACCAGGAGAGGGCCAGACCGTGACACATCGACTCACGCCGGACGCCGCATACCTGCTCGGCCAGGGCACGCTGCGCCGTGGCTGGGACCACCTCGGCGCACGGCTCGACGACGGTGGCGTCACGTTTGCCGTGTGGGCGCCTCATGCCAGGGCGGTGTCGGTCGTCGGCGACTTCAACCACTGGGATCCGGCCACGCATCCGCTCGAGGGCTCGGATGCCGGGGTGTGGACCGGTCGCGTCGAGGGCGTCCAGAAGGGGCAGACCTACAAGTTTGCGATCCTCGGAGCCGACGGTCACCTCCACGAGAAGGCCGACCCCTACGCCATCGCCGCCGAGATTCCGCCGAAGACGGCGTCCGTGGTGTGGGACCTCGACTACGAGTGGGGCGACGCCGAGTGGATGGAGAGCCGAGGCGATCGGAACACGCGCTCGGCGCCCATTTCCGTCTACGAGATGCATTTGGGCTCATGGCGGCGCAACCTCCAGGGTGACTCGCTCTCCTATCGCGAGCTCGCCGACGAGCTCGTCGAGTACGTGTCGAACATGGGTTTCACGCACGTCGAGTTCATGCCGCTCACGGAACACCCCTATTACCCGTCGTGGGGCTACCAGACGGTGAGCTACTTCGCCCCGACCGGGAGGTTCGGGACCCCCCAGGAGCTGATGTATCTGATCGACCGGCTCCACCAGGCCGGTGTCGGCGTCATCCTCGACTGGGTCCCCTCGCACTTCGCCACCGATGGGCACGGACTGGGCTGGTTCGACGGGATGGCGTTGTACGAGCACCCCGATCCCCGCAAGGGCTGGCATCCCGATTGGAACAGCGCGGTGTTCGACTACGGGCGTCCCGAGGTGCGCAGCTTTCTCATCTCGAGCGCCAACTTCTGGTTCAGCGAATACCACATCGACGGGATCCGGGTCGATGCCGTCGCGTCGATGCTCTACCTCGACTACAGCCGGGAAGACGGACAGTGGATCGCCAACCAGTACGGGGGCAAGGAACACCTCGAGGCGATCGACTTCCTGCGCCAGATGAACGAGGCGCTCTACACGACGCATCCCGGCATCATGACGATCGCCGAGGAGTCGACGGCATGGGGTGGTGTGTCCCAGCCTGCATCAGCAGGAGGGCTCGGGTTCGGCTTCAAGTGGGACATGGGCTGGATGCACGACACCCTGGCGTATTTCTCCATCGACCCCGTCTACCGCAAATACCACCAGAACCAGCTCACGTTCAGGATGCTCTATGCGCATTCCGAGAACTTCGTGCTGCCGCTGTCCCACGACGAGGTGGTCCACGGCAAGGGTTCCCTGTTGCGCAAGATGTCGGGTGACGAATGGCAGCGCTTCGCCAACCTGCGGGCCCTGTTCGGGTACATGTACGGATCGGTCGGCAAGAAAATGCTCTTCATGGGTGCGGAGATCGCGCAATGGGGCGAGTGGGCGCACGACGGCTCGGTCGACTGGGATGCGCTCGACAGTCCGCTCCACAGCGGCATGCAACGGTGGGTCGCCGACCTCAACCGCCTGTATCGAGCAACACATGCGCTGTTCGAGCGGGACGACACGCCCGACGGGTTCTCCTGGGTGGCGGTCGACGACGCCGACGCGAGCGTCTTCGCCTGGGAGCGCTACGACCACCATGGATCGCCGGTGTTGGTGGTGGCGCACCTCACCCCGTTGGCACGGCCCGACTACCGGATCGGGGTGGACCGGCCGGGCCGCTGGAAGGTGCTGCTCAACTCCGACGCCGAGGTCTATGGGGGCAGCGGTGCGGGGCCCGGGCCGGTGCTCGAGGCCGACGACATCGAGAGGCATGGCCGTGCGATGTCGCTCTCGATCGATCTCCCCCCGCTCGGGATCGTGTTCCTGGCGCCGGAGTGAGCCGAGATTCGCCCGGGGCACGAGTCATGGGTTTTCTCATGCAGCTCTTAGGAACTGCTCAGCGCCGGCTCACCACGGACGTTCAGACTGTGGGGTGACAGTCATCCACCTGGAGAGCCCATGTCCACCAAACCTCTGAGATCCGGTCTGGCGACGCTTGTCGCCGGACTCGCCCTGCTCGGTGCGTCCTGCGGCGGCGTCGCCACGTCGGATGGCGTGGCTTCGCTCAGTGATCCGGCCGACGCCGTGACCGGCTCGGAGACGGCCGAGGCCCAGGAGCTCACCCGCGAGGAAGCCCTGCTGGCGTTCACCGCCTGTCTCCGCGAGCACGGCGTCGACATCGAGGATCCCACGGTGGACGCCAACGGCAACGTCCAGCTCTCGAGGCCCGGTGGCGGCCCTGGCGGCGGCGCCGGTCGAGACGTCGACGAGGCTCGCGCCGCCCGCGATGCCTGTGCCCCACTCCTCGAAGACTCTGCGATCGGGTTCGACAGGGCGGATCGCACCGAACTCGAAGATGCGCTGTACGAGTTTGCCGCCTGCATGCGGGACAATGGTCACGACATGCCGGATCCCGACTTCACCGACTTCGGACCGGGTACCGGAGGCGGTGGCGGGCCATTCGGGGAGATCGATCGGGACGATCCGGTCTTCCAGGAAGCCACGGCCGCCTGCGAGGATGTGCTCGCAGGATTCGAGCGCCCGGGTGGTGGACCCCGAGGCGGTGGCGGAAATGGCTGACCGAGTGACCGAAATCGAGGAACAGACTCCCACGGGGCTGCTGGAGACCGCCCCGCGACGCAGTCGGCTGGGATGGAGCGTCGCCCTCGTGGTCGTGCTCGCCGTCGCCGCCGTCGTCGGATGGATGTTGACGTCGGGCAATGGATCGGCAGCGGACGATGCCGATGCTGCGGCGTCGCTGGAGTTCGCCGAGGTCGTGCGCACCGATCTCGAGGAGGTCTCGGAATACGACGGCACTCTCGGCTCCATCGAAGGTGACCCCGTGCAGGCGCAGACGGCCGGGACCATCACCTGGCTGCCGGAGGCGGGCGAGACGATCGCATCCGGCGAGGTCCTGTTCGAGATCGATGGCGAGCCGGTCGTGCTACTGACCGGCGACGTGCCTGCCTACCGCACCATGTCGGCCATCGACGAGACCGACACGGTGTCCGTCGGCCGGTCCGGCACGATCACGGCCGTCCCCGAAGAGGGCACGCTGGTGACACAGGGCGATGTGCTGTTCGAGATCGATGGCGAGCCGGTCGTGTTGCTCTACGGAGACGTTCCGTTCTATCGGGCGCTCTTCGACGCGTCCGAGAACTTGACGGGCCGGGACGTGGCACAACTCGAGCAGGCCCTCACCGATCTCGGGCTCAACGACGGCGTCGCCACGGTGGACGACGTGTTCACCGGAGCCACCGAGAACCTCGTCGAGCTCTTCGAGGAGGAGTACGGCTTCGAAGAGAACGGTCGTATCGATGCGGGAGAGATCGTGTTTCTCCCCGGGCCCGTCGAGATCGTCGACGTGTCGATCGGTGTGGGTGACGCGGTCGCCCCGGGACGGGTCGCCCTCGTCGTTGCAGATTCGGATCTCGGAGGCACGTCCGGCACCGATGTGTTGCAGCTCGAGGCTGCGCTCGCTGCTCTCGGGTTCGACGCCTCCGGCGCATTGGAGGTCGACGGTGTCTACACCGTGGCCACCAGGTCCGCCGTCGAGGAGTTCCAGCGGACCCTCGGGGCCGACGACGACGGAATCGTCCAACTCGGCGAGATCGTCTTCCGTGGCGAGCCGGTGTTCGTGTCGGACGAGCTCCGCGACGTCGGTTCGCCGGTGAATCCGGGGACCCCCGTCTTGGCAGTGGCGTCGGCGGACAAGTTCGTCACGGTGGACCTCCCGGCGTCCGACCAGCAAGAGGTGGCGGTCGGTCAGGCCGTCACCGTCGAGCTGCCCGACGGCACCGAGGTGCCCGGGACCGTGGCATCGAAGGCGTCGATCGCCAGCCAGGGCCCCGACGGTGCGACCTTCGAAGTGGTCATCACACTCGACGACTCGGCCGCCGCAGCGGGTCTCGACGAGGCTCCGGTCGACGTCGCGATCATCACCGACTCCGTGGAGCAGGTGATCGCCGTGCCCGTCACCGCCCTCCTGGCTCTGCGCGAGGGCGGCTACGCCGTGGAGGTCCGCCAGTCCGACGGTTCGACCCGGCTCGTCGGTGTCGATCCCGGCTTCTTCGCCGACGGTCTCGTCGAGATCGAGTCGGGCGACGTGGCGCCCGGCGATCAGGTCGTCGTCCCGTGATGACACTCGACAAAGCGTCGACCGGCTCTCCGGGGTCGGCGGGCGTCGTGCTCTCGGCGGAGCGGGTGCGCAAGGAGTATCCCTCGACCCCACCCGTGGTGGCACTCGACGGGGTTTCGTTCGAGATCGCCCCGGGTGAGCTGGTCGGTGTTGTCGGACCATCCGGATCCGGGAAGTCGACGCTGCTCCACATCATGGGAACGCTCGACCGACCCACTTCCGGAGACCTGACCGTCGCCGGTCACCGGGTCTCACAGCTGACCGATCGCCAGCTCTCCTCGCTTCGGGCGAGACACATCGGGTTCGTGTTCCAGCAGTTCTTCCTGCTCAACGGGTACACCTCGCTCGACAACGTCGCCGACGGGCTCCTGTACTCGGGCCGCTCCCTCGACGAACGGCGCTCGCTCGCCTCGATCGCCCTCGATCGGGTGGGGCTGGCCCACCGCGAGCGGCACGTGGCGACACAGCTGTCGGGTGGGGAGCGGCAACGAGTGGCGATCGCCCGTGCGCTCGTCGGCAGGCCCTCGATCGTCCTCGCCGACGAGCCGACCGGCAATCTCGACTCGAAGACCAGCGATTCGATCATCGGACTGATCGAGGAGTTGAACGCGGCCGGCTCGACGATCGTCGTCATCACCCACGACAACGAGATCGCAGCGCGGTTCCCAAGAATCATCGCGATTCGTGACGGAAGGATCGAGGAGGACCGGAGATGACCTCGCCGGGCCGCGTCCTCGAACCCTCACGACTCCATCTCGGCGACCTGGGTCGCACGGCGTCGGTCGGGCTGCGGACCCGCAAGCTGCGTGCCGCGCTCTCGGCCCTCGGCATCATGATCGGCATCGCCGCGATGGTGGGGGTACTCGGCCTCTCCGAGAGCTCCAAGTCGGACCTCCTCGCCCGGCTCGACCGTCTCGGCACCAACCTGCTCACGGTGCAGGCCGGTACCGGGATCGGCGCAGGCAGCGGTGAGCTCCCGGACACGGCGAGCGGGATGGTGGCACGTATCGGACCCGTGGAGACGACGAGCGTCGTCAGCGCCGTGAATGCCAATGTCTATCGCAACGATCTGGTCCCGGCAGGCCAGACGGGTGGTCTCACGGTGCAAGCCGTCGACGAGAACCTGCTCGACACGCTCGGCGGCTCCCTGGCCCAGGGCAGGTTCCTCGACGCCGCCGCTTCCGACTATCCGACCGTGGTGCTCGGGTCTGTCGCCGCCGAGCGGTTGGGGGTGCACGACCTCACGCCCGGTCTCCAGGTCTGGCTCGGCGATCGGTGGTTTGCGGTGGTCGGGATCCTCGAGGAGTTCGACCTCAGCCCGGATCTCGACCGAGCTGCACTCGTCGGTTCGGCGGCAGCGGACGCGTACCTCGACCACGACAACGTCCCCACCTCCATCTACGTGCGCACCGATCCTGCCTTCGTCGAGGACGTGATGGATGTGCTCGGGGCCACCGCCAACCCCGAGAACCCCGAGGAGGTGGAGGTCACCCGGCCCACCGATGCGCTCGGGGCCCGGGAAGCAGCCGACGACGCGTTCACCGCCCTTTTCCTCGGTCTGGGCGCCGTTGCGCTCCTGGTCGGTGGCGTCGGCATCGCCAACGTCATGGTGATCTCCGTCCTCGAACGACGCTCGGAGATCGGTCTGCGACGTGCGCTCGGGGCGACCCGCCGCCACATCGCGTTGCAGTTTCTCGGCGAGGCGCTGTTGTTGGCGGTCATCGGTGGCATCGGTGGTGTCGCCCTCGGAGCGGGCGTGACCGCCGTCTACGCCAACATCAGAGGCTGGGGAACGCTGGTGCCGATGGTCGCGGTGGTCGGTGGTCTGGCCGCCGCGGTCGTCATCGGAGCCATCGCCGGGCTGTATCCGGCCGTGCGTGCCTCCCGCATGTCGCCGACCGAAGCGTTGCGAACGGCGTGATGGCCGGGGCTTCCGCCGCCCGTGTCCTCGTCGCCGAGGACGATCGCGCCGTCCGCGAAGCGGTGGAGCGTGCGTTGCGGTTCGAAGGCTATGACGTGACGACGGTGCGTGACGGCTCCGAGGCCCTGCAGACGTTGCTCAACGACACGCCGGACGTCATCGTCCTCGACGTGATGATGCCGCACATCGACGGTCTCGACGTGGCCCGTCGGGTGCGGGCCCGGGGTGATGCGACGCCCATCCTCATGCTGACCGCCCGCCACGAGGTCGGCGACCGCGTGGCCGGGCTGGATGCCGGCGCCGACGACTATCTGGTGAAGCCCTTCGCTCTGGAGGAGTTGCTCGCACGCCTGCGGGCCCTGCTCCGTCGTTCGACGGCACCGGCGGGTCGCGTGCTCCGCGTCGGTGATCTCGAGATGGATCCGGCCGCCCGCACGGTCCACCGTGGCGACCGCCAAATCGACCTGACCAAGACGGAGTTCGATCTGCTGGAGCTGCTCGTCGAGCACGCCGGCGTCGTGTTGTCCAGAGACCAGATCTACGAGCACGTGTGGGGCTACGACTTCGCCACGTCCTCGAATTCGCTGGACGTCTACGTCGGTTACCTGCGCAGAAAGACCGAGTCGGGTGGTGAGCCCCGGCTGATCCACACGGTCCGCGGTGTCGGCTACGTGGCCCGTCGAGGAGGGTGACCTCGTGGCGTGGTTTGCCGGGCTGCAGCTGAGGACGCGGGTGGCGATGATCGCCTCGTTCGCCGTGGCGCTCGCCGTCGTCGTCGTGGCGAGCTCGGCCTTCGTCCTCACCAGGAACCAGCTCCTCGACCAGCTCGACGACAGTCTGGAATCACGAGTCGGTCAGTTCGGCGCCGGACCGCTGCTCGACTTCTTCGCTGCGGGCAGGGGGCGGATTCCGGGTGGACCCGGTGAGTTCGATGCGCTGTACGTCCAGTTGGTGGCAGCGACGGGAGAATCGCGGGCCGTGCCGAACGCAGAGCTCGAGTTGCCGGTCACCGAGCTCGACATCGCCATTGCGGCGCGCCAGACACCTGCAACGTTCCGCACGGTGACGGTCGAAGGGATCCGTCTGCGGTTGTACACCGCACCCGCCTCCTTCGACGCCAGGCGCGGATTCTCCGGCAACGTCGACGACCTGGCCGTCCAGGTGGCCCGATCGTTGGGCGAGGTCGAGTCGTCGTTGTCACGTCTCGGCTGGAGCCTGTTCTTCGGCGGTGGTCTCGGTGTGGTGGCAGCTGCCGGAATCGGGCTCGTCGTCGCCCGGTCCGCCCTCCGGCCGATCGAGACGCTGACCGCTGCCGCCGAGAACGTGGCGGAGACCCAGGATCTCGCTGCCCGCATCGTCGTGGAGTCGGACGACGAGGTGGGTCGTCTCGCCGCATCGTTCAACCGGATGCTCGCTGCGCTCGACGAATCGAAGCTCCAGCAACGAAGACTCGTGCGGGATGCCAGCCATGAGCTGCGCACGCCCCTGACCGCACTGCGCACGAACATCGAGACGTTGTCGCGTTCCGCAGCGATGGATGATGAGGATCGCCGCCGGCTCATGGACGACGTCACACTCGAAGTGGAGGAGCTGAGCGCTCTCGTCGCCGAACTGGTGGATCTCGCCACCGACAGCGACGTCGACGAGCTGCCCACGATGGTGGAGCTGGATGAACTGGTCGAGGAGGTGGCGGATCGTTACCGCCGGCGAACGGGTCGCGTCATCACCGTGGCGGGAGACGTGGCACCGATCGAGGCCCGTCGAGGTGCCCTCGACAGGGCAGTGAGCAACCTCGTCGACAACGCCGTGAAGTGGGGTGATCCGGCGGACCCGATCACGATCACGGTCGATCGGGTGCCCGCCGGCGTTCGCCTGGCCGTCGCCGATGCCGGCCCGGGCATCTCACCCGCGGATCGGCCACGAGTGTTCGAGCGCTTCTTCCGCTCGGACGAGGCCCGGACGATGCCGGGATCCGGCCTCGGGCTCGCCATCGTTTTGCGGATCGTGACCGACCACGGGGGTTCGACGTTCGCCGAGGAATCCGACGAGGGAGGGGCCGTCGTCGGGTTCGTGCTGCCGCAGGGTCCGGAGCCGGACAGCCCGGCGGTATCGTCGTCGCGGTGACCGACGACTGGCTCGAGAAGGCGATCAGGGAAGCCACCGAACGGGGAGACTTCGACGATCTCCCCGGCTCGGGTGAACGGATCGAGGGTCTCGGCGGGACCTACGACCCCGCCTGGTGGGCCAAGAGTTTCGTGAGCCGCGAGAAGGCCCGGGAGGCCGGCATCGAACTCGTGGCCGAGATCGACAAGATGCTGCCGGTGTTGTTGGCCACGGCACCGCTCGACGATCTCCTGGCGCAGGTGGATCGATGGAACGCGGCCATCGCCCGAATCAACTCCGAGCTGGATCGGCGCGATGCGCTCCATGAGGTCGACCGGGCCGAGGTCGCACGTCGGTGGGAGTCGCTCCGGGCGTGACCACTCAGCCTTCGAGACGCCGCTCCAGGGCTGCGGCGAATCGGCCGACGCGTCGTCGTTGCCGCGGCGGGGTCACGCCGGCGAAGATCGTCTCGGTGCGGGTCCCGACGAGCACCTCTCCGAGTTCCGTTCCGACCGCAACCGCCGCCCCCGGAGCGTCGCCGTTGTAGCCGCCTGCGAACCAGACGCCATCGGTCCGCCAGACGTGGGGGATGCCATCCGCCGTGAGCCCCACCGGAGCAGCCCATGCCTGCACGACGCGCATCTCGCCGAGCTCCGGCAGCCGCGTACGGGCCAGGTCGACCAGGCGTTCTGCTCCTTGCTCGGGGCTCAGTCCGGACGGGATCCCGACGTGGCCGGCGATCATGACCCGCTCTGTGTCGAGGGGGCGAACGGTCAGCGCCCCGCTGCGAACCACGGCCGACAGGGCTCCATGGAGCCCTGTCAGCACGATGGCTCCGTACCGGTCGGCGGCGAGGACCACGCGCCCTGGAGCGTGGACACCTCGCTGGGTGTGACGAGCGCCCGTGGCGACGACGACGGCATCTGCCGTCGTCTTTCCGATGGTGGACAGCACCTGATACCCCCCGGTGTGCCTGCTGAGGCTCGTCACCGTCACGCCCTGACCGACGACACCGCCCTCCTTCTCGATCGCATCACCGAACGCAAGGGCAACCTCGAGCGGATCGACGAGGACGCCGCCCGTCACCAGTGTCTGTGCGTCGGCGCGGTATGTCGCATCGAAGTTGCGCTCGCGAAGCCAGGCGGCGTCGCGTTCGAGCAGGTCGGTCGGATTGCGCCTGGTCGGCCGGGTGACGATCCCGGTCCGATCGGCATCGACGAGTGTCGAGACGTCGCGTAACGCGGCATCGGCGGCCAGCCAGAGCGCCGTGGCCTTGCCGCTGCCGACGCGGCGCATCACGGCCGACGGACCGCCGGGATAGTGCGGGCTGAGGACACCGAGACCGTGTCGGGTCGCTCCACTTCCGATGCGGTCGGCTTCGAACACCATCACGTCGCCGCCTGCCGCCGACACGGCGCGACCTACGGCGAGGCCTGTCAAGCCACCCCCGATGACCGCGACGTCGATGCGGTCGGGTGCAGGTGGCGGAGTTCCCCGATCGGAATCCGGATAGGGCCAAGGTGCTGTGCCCGACATCAGCGCAGGCTAACGAGCGAGATCAGCCGTTCCTGGCAAAGCGGTCGTACCACGCCTCGGTCTCTGCATTGGCCTGGCGCTGCAGTTCCACATCTTCCCTGGTGCGATTCGCAACGATCGCCTCTGCATCCTCGAGGCCGAGCTCGGTTGCGATCCGCAACAGCCACTCGTCCCTGGCGGGCGGGATGTCCTCATACGTGATGTCCAGCGCGGGTGTGATGCCCGAGGACTGGAACTCGCGTTCCCACAGCGCCTCCCAGCGGACGATGTCGACGATGGCTCGTGAGAGCTGGTCATCGGAGAACTTCGCCTTCCCCGTGGCCTTGCGCTTGACGCCCCACCGACCGGTCTGTCGTGCCTTCACCAGCGAGATGGCCTGGCGGAGCTTGTCACGCCTGAGCAGCTTGATGACGAGGGCGCCACCGAATCGCTCGGCCAGTTCGGCGAGGTCGCCCTGGGAACCGGTCAGCATGCCCTGATTGCGCAGCCAGGTGAGGTGGCGAACCATCAGTTTGATGGCCACCACACCGTTGTCGGAACCGGTGCGCTTGCGGAGAGCAGCGATGTAGGCGTCGAGGTCGTTCCGGGGCAGGTCCCACTTCTCCACGAGCTTGTCATAGCGGTTCTGGTTGAAGTACTCCCGTGGTGCCCCGAGCGCGTCGGTCGACCGCATGTCGGCGGCGAGAAGGCTGCTTCCGGTCCGGGGAAGCGTGCAGATGAAGATGGTTTTCCCGTGACCGTCCGATTGCCTGAGATGGTGGCGAGGTGGCCGGCGAACTGACCGGCGACGACATGGGGATCGTACCGGCGCATGAAGTCTTCCGGTAGTTCATCGGGATGGGGCGCGGCGAGGGCGCGTCGCAGCGCCGCCACCAGAGCCGAGTCTGACGCGGCATCGAACAGCTCCACGAGGTCTGTCGCCGCCATCGCCTCGGTGATCGGGTTGTGGGGGGCCACACAAGGACGTCGAAACGTGAGTGCGAGCATGAGAACGCCCGAGTTCATCACCTTCCGGTACGGGAGGGCGACGACATCGGCGGCGTGGAACAGCACCTGGACGTCCGACACGGGGACGGGGCCGACCGACAACGTGACGTCGCTGCGGCCGGCGGCTCGTGCTTCGAGCTCGCTCGTGTCGGCGTGCTGCATCGTCGGGCCTGCGATGAGCACCTGCACCGGACGGTCGATGGTCGTCCTGAGGTGGTCGAGCGAGTCGATCAACCGTTCGAATCCCTTGTACGGCCGTAGTGCGCCGAACCCGACCACGAGCGCCGTGCCGTCCTGGACACCCAGCCGGCGCCGGGCGGCGTCCCGGGTCATGTAGGTCGGGTAGTAGCCGGTGTACAGCGGATGTTCGACGACGAAGGTCTTGTCCTCCGGCAGGCGATAGTGAGGTTCGACGATCTGGCGGGTGGACTCGTGGAGGAGATGGATGCCGTCGGCGAGCTCGGCGAGACGGGTCCGCAGCTCCCGTTCGACCTCGGGGAAGGCCACGTCGTGCGGAGCCTCTTCGTGGACCGACCACAGCAATGTGCCGCCGCGTGCGACGAACGCCTCGATGGGGGCCAGATAGGAGGTCGTCATCGTTCTCGCCTCGGCTGGCGTGGCGGCACCGAGTTGGGCACCTCGCGTCCAGTGCAAGTGGAAGACGGTGCCGGGGGGAAGCTCCTCGAGGTCGGAGTACCGGGTGAGGGGCGATGGCAGGAAGCCGACCTCGGGGCAACGGCTGTAGAGCAGTTCGAGATACGGGTTCTGTCGGCCGCCCGGCCAATATGCGAGCCGCCGCAACGAGGGGTCGGCCAGCCGGTCGGAGGTCTCCGACCACGCCTCCGCACGCATCGAGGCTCGCACCGCCCGCAACACCCTGACGGCGCGTCTCGGGAGCACGCGCTTCACGCCTCGTTTGAACCGCGCTGCTGCTGCCGCTCTCACTGCGTCGTCGGTCCCACGTAGCCGAGCTGGCGGGCGACGGCACCGGCCGCAACCTCGATGGAGAGCCGTTCCTCCTCGGTGAGGCTGCGGTTGGCGTCCTTCCACGTGCCTTTCTGGTCCTCGGTGGCGCCCACCCGATCGCCGAGGACGGACCGGTCGATGGTCACGCCGGCCGCGGCTTCGAGCGTGTCGAGATCGCCACGAACGATGTCCTCGTACGCAACCACGCCTCCGTTGAGGTCGACAGAGTGCTCGAGAAACGACTCGGTCACGGCGGCCCATATGGCACCGAAGTGTTCCGCCGTGGACACCTGGATGTCGGGCCAACGGTGGTACCACCAGTACGAATGCGGTCTGATGTCGTGGAGCAGCCGATAGGACAGAAAAGCGTCGTACGGGTTGCGATGGAGAAACACGAACCGTGCGTCGGGGTAGAGATACTGCAGATACCGTGCGTGTTCACCGTCGAGCCGCACGCCTTTCAAGCCCCAGCGGTCGAATCCGGCCTCGCGTGCGGGTTCTGTGAAGAGACGATCCATGAAGGCGCGGTGGGCGGCGACGAGATGGTGTGGTGCCGGGTAGGCGTTGGCGATCCATCGATCCGGGGTCGGCGGATCGGCCGGGTCGACGAAGTACGCGGCCGGCGGCCACTTCCCATCGAATGGCGACATCGAATCGGCGAGGCGCCGGATGAGGCTCGAGTGGTCGTAGGGCTCGCCCCACATCAGGAGATCGCCGCTCGAGACGAGCAGCCGCTGGACGAGGGTCGACCCGGATCTCCATGCCGAGGCGAGGACGAAGACGGGTGCGACGCCGGTCGGCATGGGCTCGAGCCCGAACCGTTTTGCGAGCGTCTCCAACCCGCCCGTGATCGTGTGCTCACCGTCTGGGGTGGGGGGTGCCGTGAGCAGGCGCTTGGCGAGGTCGCGGAGCCGGCTCATCGGGCGGCTCCGTCGGTGAGGCGCTGCACCTCGGCGGCGAGTCGTCCGGCGATGGCCGAGGGCTCGTATCGATCGACGAATGCCTGGTCGATGAGGTGGGGCTGCCGGGAGCGTTCGATCGCCGTGACCGTGGCCTCGAGCAGGGCCTCGTCGCTCGTTGCGTCGAACAGCTCGACGAGCCCCGAAGCGGCGGCGTCTTCCGTGACGGCATTGCGGGGGGCGACACAGAGCTTGCCGAAGGTCATGCCGAGCATGAGCACACCGGAGTTGAGAACGGCGCGGTAGGGAAGGGCCATGACATCGGCGGCCTCGAGCAGGACGTGCAGGTGTTGGTCGGGCACCGCTTCGGCACTGATCGTCGCGCTCTTCGTCTTCTCGACGACGTCGTACAGCGGTCCCAGATCGACGCTGGCCATCGTGGGCCCGGCGATCATCACGCGGACCGTGCGGCCGGCGGCCGACTCCAACTGTGGCACGAGGGCGACGAGGCGATCGAATCCCTTGTACGGGCGGATGGCGCCGAGGCAGAGCAGCATGATCTCGTCGTCGTCCAGGCCGAGCAGGCGCCGGGCCGCCCGGCGAGGGACGATCCGCTCGTAGGCACCCGTATAGAGGGGATGCTCGACGACGAACACCTTGTCCGAGGGAACCTCGTATTCGTCGCCGATCTCGACGAGGGTCGCGCCGTGGAGGACGTGGATCGCCGCCGCCAGCTGGCCGAGGCGGGTTCGCAGCTCGCGCTCCACGGCCGGGAACGGGCAGTCGTGGGGGAGGGGTTCGTGGATGCTCCACAGCAGCGTCCCCCCACGCTCGACGAACGACTCGATCGGGTCGAGGAAGGCTGCCGTCGTCTGCTCGGCTTCCTCGATCGTGGTGGCACCGAGCTGGGCCACGCGTGTCCAGTGGAGGTGGAACACGGAGTCGGCGGGGAGCCGGTACAGGTGATCGAGCCGGCCCAGCGGTCGGGGATCGAACCCCACCTCGGGAAGCCGGGTGTAGATGAGGCGCAGATATGGGTTCTGCGCACCGCCGGGGTAGTACGCATAGTCGCGGAGACCGATGCCTGTGGCGCGTCCGGCGAGCAGCAGCCGCTGCTCCCACCACTGCTCTGCCGGCTGCGCCGTGTCCCGCTGCAGCTTCGCCATCTTGCGGCGGACCTCGTGGAGCTCCTCCCGCGCTCGATCGCGCTGCCGCAGCGCGCGTGTGCGCTCGCTGTCCAGACGTTTCGCCCGTTTCTGCGCCCGGTCGGCTCTTCGTCGCGACTTCTGCGCCGTCTCTCGCAGTGTCGACAGGTCAGGTGAGGCCGTCGCCCCTGCATGCGCCTGCCGGTGGGGGACGACGGGACGCGCGCGAACGAAGGTCTCCTCCGGCGAGGCGTGGACGATCAGCATGGATTTGAGGAACCGCTTCGCCGGGGTGGGAAGCACTCGGGCGATGCGGCCGTACAGCGAGGTCAGCATCGAGCGCTCTCGGTGTTCGTCGCGGCGCCACAGCGTACCCGTCGGCATCGTTCCCGCGTCATGTGATCGGCAGCGTCGTCATGGCCTGGGCCTGGGCGTACCAGGCGCGAAAGGCCATGACGCTGGAGAGGGCGCGATCGTCCATCGTCGGCGATGCCATTGTCGCGGCCGCCGCCTCGTAGCCATGGTGGCCGAGTGCCGGTCCCAGCACCCGGTCGAGCACGGCGACGTCCTCGTCGGACAGCTCTCCGCTCCACTCGGCGGTGTGCTCGGTCGTCACCGAGTCGAGCGCATTGCTCTTCCACACTTCCCGCTCGGGGAACAGCGGATGATCACGGAGCAAGACCGGGTCGAGAGGCTTCGGCTCGTTGGGCACGCCCAGGAACGCGGCGAGTGAGTCCTGATGCGCCTCCGGATCGGTCACGAGGTCCTCGTACCGGATCAACATGACCCGTTCCGGACCCAGCAGGCGGGTTGCGTCTTCGAGAGAGCGTTGATGGGCGAGCCAGCGCTCCGCCAGCGTCCACGGATCGTGGTCGCCCCACGGGACCTTGCGGTGGGAGCGGAGCACGGCGTGGGGGTCACGTATCACTCCGATGATCTTGAGCTCGGGAATCGCCGACGTCAGCTGCTCCCAGTGGGCGATGTGCCCTGGTGTCTTCTCACCCAGTACGCGCACCCGAGGGCTCATTGCAGCCACGAGCGATTCGAAAACGACCCAGAGCGCGGCGCGCCTGTCCCGCCTCCCGATCTCGTCGACGACCGCAGACGGGCGAACGGGGAGGGTACGCGATGCCAGGCTGTCCAGCAGCCACGACACCATCTCGATCCGATTCCTGCCACGGAGTGGGAACTCGAACCGGCCGGCCGCCTCGGCAGCGAGCGGCCAGAAATGCGTCTCCGGGGGAACCCACACGTCGGGCAACTCGCAACAGAGCCGCTGCACGAGGGTGGTCCCGGAGCGGGCGGTGCCGACGATGAGGAACTCGAGACGCCCGATGCTCATGACAGCTCCTGCAGATCGACGAGGCCCCGCGGGCCCAGCTCGAGTCGCGTCGTTCGACCCTCGATCGAGAACCCGAAGGACCATGCCGGCGCCTGTGCCACGGCACGTGCCGGACCGGCGAGCGAGAGCACGGCCACCATGAGCGACTCGGCACCGGTCGTGGTCCACCCGAGCTGCGTCGCCGGTGCAATCCGGCCGGGTCGTGGCGCCCACCAGCCATCCTGGAGACCGTCGTCGTCGCCGGTGCGGACGCCGGTGCGGTCCTGGCCATCGACGATCGACACCGCCCACGCGACCGGCGTTCCCTGCGCACTGATCAGGTAGCCGGCGTCGTGGCCCATCGCGTCGAGACCCGGAGCGAGGAGGAACGATTGAGTTGCGGTTCGGGGCACCTCCGAGGCGACCCAATCGAGGACGAACAGCCAGTGACCCGGATCGACGACGACGCTCCGTCTCCCGGCCCCGTCTTCGTGCTCCCACGAGATGTCGAAGAACGTCGCATCGTTGACGACGCCGACGCGCGCCGAGTGCCCGAGGCGGGAAACAGGCGGGTCGAGTGTGAGGCCGTTCGGCACGACGGATTCGAGCCACTCGGTCCCTCGCTTCAGCCGGTCGCGGTTCGCCCCTTCGAGAGCAGCGGCGGTCGTGCCGGGCGCCACGAGGAGCGGTCGGCGTCGATCGTGCCACACGAGCGAGCCGCTGCGGCGGTCCACGGCCACGTACGCACCCGATTCGCCATATGTGGTCCACACGGGCTTGACAACCATGAGGTCGGGTCCTCGAAGCACCCGGGTTGCCGTCGTCGGCGGCAGTCCCTCGAGCCCTGCACTGAGGGCGAAAGCCAGCGCGTCTGAGACGAGGGGAGCAACGAGCTCCTGGACGGCGACGTCGCCCCCACGCCAGAGTCCGTTCACCGGTTCCAGCGCGGTGACCCCGAAATTCGCCGGATGGCCATCGGTGGTGATGAGCCAGGCGAGACCGTCCTCGACCCCTCTGCGTATGTCGGTGAGATCGAGGGAAGTGTCGTCGGCAGCGAGCGCGCCGAGGGCAGTGGCGACGGTGACGTGGTCCGATGTCGACGAGGAGGCGACCACGCCACGCTCGTCGAGGCACCCGTCGAGAGCCGCCTGTAGGTCGGGAGCGGTGCCCACATCGAGGTGGACACCGAGTCGGATCAAGAGCGACCGGCGTGCGATCGCGTTCAGGAGCCTTGCGATTCCAGCGCTGCCCTCATCACGGAGCCGGGATGCATGGCGTTCGGCCAGCCGGGCCAGTTTGCGCCACCTGGGCATGTCCAGGGCATCCTCGACGGCGGCGGCGTGCACGAGGTAAGCGAGCCGGTGTGCCCTGTGAGCGGGCGCCGGCGGTCTCCATGCCCCACCCGCTCGGAGGCCGTGCCCCGCCCAATCCTCGGCGAGCTCGATCGCCACCTCGAGGTACGCCCACGACCCGGTTGCGGCGTGGGCGACGAGGAGCGCATCGAGCATCGCCCACGAGTGCATCTCGTCGACGACGACCGCGGGAGATCCTGCCGCTTCCCACGGGTAGGGCGCGGCGAGGTCGATCACCTGCCGGTCGGCATGCCGTACCCAGCCATTGAGCAGGTCGTTGTCGGCCTCGCGTACCGTCGCCGCGGTGGGTCGCCCGAGACTCCAGGCATGGAACGGTGCAACCGGCGTGCGGCGCAATCCGGTGCGGGCAGCGTCGAGGTCGGTCGCCATCAGAGGTACCGCGCCAGGTCTTCTTCGTGACGTACGAAGCTCCGCGTCCCGATCAGCAGCATGTACGTCGTCCATGCCACGGCCGATGCCAGCATCAGCGGCTCGAACGGGGCGAGCTCGGGTCCGAGCAGAGCCGTCCGGTAGAGGCTGAGGATGGCGAACATCGGGTTGGCGTAGAGGAGCGGAAGGAGGAAGTCCAGTTCCGACGCACGGAGGTCGTCCAACCGGTCGAGGGGCCAGAGCACCGGAGACAGATAGAACCAGAGTCGCGTGAAATGAGGAACGAGGTTCGCCACGTCGCGAATCCGGACGACGAACCGTGCCGTGAGCGCTCCTATGCCCAGCGCGAAGAGGAACTGGAGCAGGAGGGGCACCGGCAACAGCAGCGTCCACCAGGTGGGTGTGATTCCCCGAAACGGCATGACCAGCGCAAAGAAGACCGCCAGACCGACGGCGAACCCGACGACCGCCTCGATCGTGGCTGCGATCGGGAACAGCAACCGTGGCATTCGAACGCTGGTGATCAGCTTGGAGTTGCCCGTGATGAGGTTCGCCGACTTCGCCATCGTCTGGGACAGAAAGCGAAACGCGAAGACCCCGATGACGAGGTAGGCGAGGAACTCGGGGTTGCCGCGACGACCTCCGAGGATGACGCCGAACACGACGAAGTAGATCAGGGACAGCAGCAACGGGTTGATGATCCACCACAGGATCCCCAGTCGGGTGGTGGCGGTCTGGGCGGCGACATTGCCCAGGGCGAGCTGCACCGTGAAGTCCCGGCGCCGCCACAGACGACGCAGGTAGGCGCGCCGGAGCCTGGATGCGGGGGGAGAAGCTGTAGCCACGGCGAAAAGTGTAGGTGGCGACAGCATGACGGCTGAGACTCGGGCCGGGGCAGGAGCCGAGCCCCTCCCCAGGAGTCACCGGTAGGCTCGCTCGATGTCCCGCCCGGCCCGACGGAGAGTCCTGCTCGGGATCGCCCTCGTCGGCTTCGTCGCTCTCGGGCTGCCCGATGGTGTGCTCGGCACGTCGTGGCCGTTCGTCAGAGCGGATCTCGACCGGCCGGTCGAGGACCTCGGTCTCATCATCACCGCCATCACCCTCGCCAGCGCGATCACGGCTGCGGCGAGCGGGCAGGTGTCGAGGCGGATCGGCACCGGCGGCCTGCTCCTGGCAGCTCTGGCCCTCTCGATGCTCGGTGCAGGGCTCTGGGCTACGGCACGGTCGTGGCCTGTGTTCGTGGCGGGGGCCGGCCTGGTCGGGCTCGGCGGCGGATTCCTCGACCCGGGTGTCAACCACCACGTGGCGAGGCACCATGGTCCTCGATCGATGAACAGCCTTCACCTGGCATACGGGGTGGGGGCGACCATCGGCCCGCTGGTGGTGATCGGCGCGCTGGAGATGACCGGGACCTGGCGGTGGGGGTTCGCGGCCATCCTCGTCGTCTACGCGCCGGTGGCGATCGCAGTCCTCTCGACGAGAGACGAGTGGGGCGCGCCGCGTCCCGAACGGATGCCGGGCCATCTCCGGACCGCCCCCGGCATTCGGGTGACTCGCACGCTGCTGTGGTTCGCCATGGCGACCGGCATCGAGGTCGCCGGTGGTCAATGGGCATTCACCATTCTCGACGAGCGGGGGATGGCGGACACCGCAGCTGCCGGCTTCGTCGCGGCCTACTGGGGTGGGCTGACGGGTGGACGGCTTCTCGGAGCGCTCGTTGGCAACCGGATGGACCGTCGCCGGGCCCTCGTTGGATCGCTCGTCCTCCTGGGTCTCGGCTACGCGCTGTTCTCGCTGGATCCGGCCGAGCTTGGCGCGTTTGGCCTCCCCATCGCAGGTGCCGGCATGGCGCTGGTCTTTCCCACCCTCGTGCTGGCCACCGAGGAGGTCCACGGCGAGGGGTCGGATCTCGTCATGGGTTGGTCCTTCTCGTCTGCGGCGCTCGGTGCCGCGGCGCTCCCGTGGGCCGTGGGACTGGTCGGTGCGCGGACGAACATCGACGTCATCCCGGTTCTGCTCCTCGTCGCCGCTCTCGGGTTGGCGGTCCTGCTCGCACCGCTGCTGCGACCGTCGGCCGACCTGCCCTCCGACCTACACTCGCACGATGGTTGAGCGTTCCATCGAGACCGTGCTCGCACAGGCGATCGACGCAATCGACCCGGCCACGGGGGGCGTCGTCCCGCCGATTCAGCCCTCGACGACCTTTGCCCGCGACGACACCCACGAGTTGGTGGGCGATCATGTCTACAGCCGGTATGCGGCGCCGACCGTCGATCAGGTGTCGCGCGTCCTCGCCACGATCGACGGAGGCGCCGACGCTCTCCTGTTCTCCTCCGGGATGGGTGCCATCACGGCCTTCTTCGCAACGGTGCCGCGAGGCGCCCATGTGGTGGCGCAGCGTGTCATGTACCACGGCGCCCAGGACTGGCTGCGACATCTCGATGCACGGGGCGACATCGAGCTCACGCTGTGCGACGAGTCGGATCCCGCCGAGCCCATGGCTTCGTTGCGCGACGACACGGCGGTGCTGTGGATCGAGACGCCGGCCAATCCGACATGGACGGTCGTCGACATCGCCGCAGCCGCCGCGGCGGCGCACCGCGTGGGGGCGCGTGTGGTCGTCGACTCGACCGTGGCGCCACCGGTGACGACGCGTCCCCTCGAGCTCGGGGCCGACTTCGTGTTCCACTCGGCGACCAAGTACCTCAATGGCCACAGCGATGTCCTCTCCGGCGTGCTCGTCGCCGCTGCCTATGACGAGCGATGGGAGGAGATCTGGACGGTGCGCAAGCAGCTCGGCGCCGCACCCAGTGCGTTCGATGCATGGTTGTTGCTCAGAGGCCTGCGGACACTGGCCGTTCGATATGCGCGCTCGAGCGCATCGGCGGCGACCATCGCGAGCCACTTCGTGGATCATCCTGCGGTGGAGGCGGTCGCGTATCCGGGCCTGCCGCATCACCCGGGCCACGGCGTCGCGGTTCGACAGATGACCGGGGGGTTCGGAGGGATGCTGTCGCTGCTCGTCGAGGGAGGCTTCGAGGCGGCGCAGCGCACGGCCCTCGCCACGAGGGTCTTCATCACGGCGACGTCACTCGGTGGCGTCGAGAGCCTCATCGAGCACCGTAGGGCGGTCGAGCCACCCCACAGCGTCGTCCCCGAGAATCTGCTCAGATTGTCGGTGGGGCTCGAGTCCGTCGTCGACCTCATCGACGATCTCGAGCAGGCTCTCAGCTCCTAGGTGAGGTCGAGACGCACACCTGGGTGACGTATCCGCTCGGTGTTGGTCGTCTGGACGAACGCGCTGCCGTCCACGTGCGAGTCGGTGTTGGGGCATCCGCCTGCTGCGGCCGCCTGATAGCGCGTCTCGACGGTCTCCACCGCCTCCCGGGTGCCGTCGGATCGTTCGACGACGAGATCACTCCACCGCACCGTCACCGACGGGGCGTCGCACGATGCGAACACCTCGCTCCACATCACGATCGCGGTCAGTCGATCTCCCCGGCACTCGAGCTCTCTGATGAGCCGTGTGTCGCCGCGATCGACGTCGGTGACCCTCGCCGCCCACAGCCCGGGCGCCGATCCGCGCTCGATGCGAAATCGATAGGGAGCGGCGGGGCGCCAGGCGTAGTCGCGGGTGTTGCGGTCGTCAGGGGTGCTGGGCAGATCCGACACCGTGCCATCGAGGACGGCTCCGCCGAAGCGCTGGTCGTGATAGCCGCCCCAGTTGACCGCCCGCGACCCGGGGAACCGGGGGTTCCACTGGAGGCCGGTGTGCGCTCCTCCGTACGAACGCCCGGCGTCGGAGAATGACGCCTGAAGGGCCCAGAAGTACAGATCGGACACGAGTGGGTCGGCATCGACGACGAGGGTCGCTTCCACGGCGTGGATCGGCGGAGCGTGATCGACCTGCCACACGAGATGGAAAGACGACTGCGTCGGGCGTGGAGCCGGTCTCGGGCGGCTTCCGAAGAAGGCAGCGAGGAGTCGTTGCAGCCAGCGCATCCGTCGAACCTACCCTGTCGGGATGAGCGAGGAGCACAGCCACTGGCCGGGGGAGTTCGTCCACTGCCCGATGTGTGCCTCGCGACTCGAGTCTCGCGACGTGAACGGCACGCGACGAATGACGTGTCCGGCATGCGGCTACGTCCATTTCCGCAACCCCGGCGTCGGTGCCGCCGTCGTTGTCAGGGACGGGGAGGGCCGGGTCCTCATGGTCAAGCGTGGGCCCACGGCCACTCGCGCCGGTCTCTGGTCGATCCCGGCCGGGTACGTCGACTACGGCGAAGACGTTCGCGACGCCGCCGTGCGTGAGCTCGAGGAGGAGACAGGGCTCGTCGCCGAACTCCGAGACGTGGTCCACGTCGCATCGAATTTCCACGATCCGGAGAAGCTCACCGTCGGCGTCTGGTTCGAGGGTGAGGTCGTCGGAGGTGAGCTCCGACCCGGCGACGATGCGATCGAGGTCGGTTGGTTTGCGCTCGATGCGCTGCCACCGCTCGCCTTCCCCACCGATGTCGAACTGCTGCACTCGCTGGGCGCGGAGGGCGCAGCCACCGCCGAGTAGCATCGCTGCCGGAGGAGGTCCCCGGGTGTTCGACTACGCAACAGCAGCGGTGGAGGGTGCGCTCGCCGCGGGTGCGACTTACGCAGATGCCCGTGTCGTCGTGTCCCAGACCGAGTCGATCGACGTCCAGAACCAGGCGGTCGAGGCCGTCGATCTGACCGAGGCGGTCGGTGTCGGGGTCAGGGCGCTCATCGGGTCGTCGTGGGGGTTCTACGCAACGAGCGATCTCACCGAGACTGCCGCCCGAGCTGCCGGCGCCATGGCAGCCGGCATCGCCACCGCCTCCGCGTCGGTGCCGGGCCCACCGGTCCAGCTCGCCGATGTCCCGATCGCCCAGGCCTATTACGAGACACCGCATGAGATCGATCCGTTCACGGTGTCCCTTGCAGAGAAGGTCGATCTCCTCGTCGCCGTGACGAAGGCCATCCAGGGCGTGTCCGGAATCGCCATCGCCAGAGGCTCGCTGAACTTCTGGGACACCAACAAGTGGTTCGTGTCGTCGCAGGGCCATCGGATCCACCAGCACCTCGTCGAGTCGGGTGGCGGATTCGACGCCACGGCATTGGGTGAGCACGAGTCGCAACGTCGCTCCTACCCGCAGTCGTTCGGTCAGTACGAGACCGGCGGATGGGAGACCGTCACCAGGTGGGACTATCTGGGCAATGCCGAGCGGATCGCCGAGGAGGCGGCTGCCCTGTTGACCGCGAAGGAGCTCGAGGAAGGCGAGACCATGCTCGTTCTCGAAGGCTCCCAGCTCGGTCTGCAGATCCACGAGTCCGTCGGTCACGCCATCGAGCTCGATCGGATCCTCGGGTGGGAGGCGGCCTTTGCCGGAACCTCGCACCTGGAGCTGCCCCGGTTGCACAGCCACCAATACGGGTCCGAGCTCATGAACATCACGGCAGACGCCACGCTGCCGGGAGCCCTGGGCACGTTCGGCTTCATGGCCAGCGTTCGCAGAAACCCGGTGTATCTTCCCTACATCCCGCGCACGATCGCCCACGCGCCGGGCAACAGGCGCCAGGCGTGGAAATACTCCAGGGCGCGCAGCTGGTTTTCCATGTCTTGAGCTTTCATGTTTGTATGTTGTGATGTTGGTGATTGGGGTTGTGCCGTTGTTGATTAGGGTGCCG
>CAYFYC010000002.1:51869-59563 GCA_964347305.1 uncultured Acidimicrobiaceae bacterium
GTCGGCGTGCTCTCCGGTCGCGACAGTGCCGCCATCGCCGGGTTGCCTCCTGGGGGCATGGTCCGTGGCGACGGTTTCAACCGACTCCCCATGGTGCGGATGACGAACGTCGGACTGAAGCCAGGAGATTCGTCGCTCGACGAGATCATCGCCGACACACCGAAGGGTGTCTTGATGGCGACGAACCGGAGCTGGTCGATCGACGACAAGCGCCTCAACTTCCAGTTCGGATGCGAGATCGGGTGGGAGATCGAGAACGGCAAGCTCGGTGCGATGGTGAAGAACCCGACGTACACAGGGATCACACCCCAGTTCTGGGGAACGATGGACCGGCTGGCCGGTGAAGACGAATGGGTTCACTGGGGCACGCCGAACTGTGGCAAGGGCCAGCCCATGCAGGTCGCCCACACCGGACACTCGGCGGCTCCTGCACGGTTCAGTGCTGTGCGAGTCGGGGTGCGGGGATGAGCCACGAACCGACCCGGCTCGCCGAAGACGTTCTCGAGATGGTCGGCGGACGCGCCGAAGCCGAAGTGCGGGTCACGACGGGGATCTCCGCTCTCACCCGGTTCGCCAACTCGTTCATCCATCAGAACGTCGGCGAAGAGGGCCATGTGGTGTCGCTGCGGGTTGCCGACGGCGGCAAGGTCGCCTCGGGCACCACCACGAACATCGAATCGGCGGCTCTCGTGGGCTTCGTCGAGCGAGTCGTGTTGTCCGCCGAGGTCCAACCCGTCGATCCCGACTGGCCGGGCCTCTCCGAGGCTGCGGCGGTGCCTGCCACGCCGGGCTATAACGAGCGCACGGCCCGCGCCACCCCGTCGGATCGGGCGGAGCGGGTCAAGGAGTTCGTCGCCGCAGGGCCCGGTCTCGACGCCGCCGGGTACTGCGAGACCGTCGGCCACCGAGTCGTCTACGCGAATTCTGCGGGACAACGAGCGGACGGTCGTTACACGCGCGCATCACTCGACGGCATCCACCAGACAGGCGCGTCGGCAGGTTCGGGTCATGCGACGGCACCCCGTCTTGGTGAGATCGATGCTGCGGCGGTGGGCGAGCTGGCGGCCCGTAGGGCCCGTGATTCCGCCGTCGCCGTCGACATCAAGCCAGGCGACTACGAGGTGGTGTTGTCGCCGGAGTGCGTTGCCAGCATCACCGTCTTTCTGGCGTACTACGGGTTCAACGCCAAGCTGCACGCCGAGGGGCAGTCGTTCGTGGAGCTCGGCGAGCAGCAGTTCGACGAGTCGGTTTCGATCGTGGACGACGTCCTGGACCCGAGGGCGTTCGGTGTCGGCTTCGACGTGGAAGGTACGCCGCGGCGCCGGGTCGAGCTGGTGAGCGGTGGGATCTCCCGCGCGCTTGCGCACGATCGGCGAACCGCCGCCAAGGCCGGCACCGAGTCGACCGGTCATGCGGTCCCGGGGGGAGAGGTGTACGGACCGTTCCCGTCGACCCTGTTCGTGGGTGCCGGGGACAGCACGGTCGACGACCTCATCGCTGGGGTCGACCGTGGTCTCTACGTCTCCACCTTCAACTACTGCCGGGTGCTCGATCCCAAGACCATGGTGGTGACCGGCCTCACCCGCAACGGCACCTTCATGGTCGAGAACGGCCGGATCACCGGTCCCGTCTCGAACTTGAGGTTCACCCAGTCGTTCCTGGGTGCGCTCGCACCCGGCAATGTCGCCGGCATCGCCGACGACGCCCGGTGGGCCGACTCCGAGTTCGGAGCAGGACTCATCCACGCTCCATCGCTCGCGCTGGGATCGTGGCACTTCACCGGTGGCGTCGACGGGTGAGCCGGCGCGACGACCCGAAGCTCCGGCCGGCGGCTCAGTTCTCGGACCGCTCCGTCGCCGACGAGGCATGGGCGGCCCTCATGGAGGAAGGCGTTCCCGCCACCATCGAACACACCCCAAGGACGTTGGGGCAGGGAGGGTTCACCAGGGTGTACGTCCCCGAGGAGGAGCTCAGCAGAGCCCAGGGACTGCTGGCGCCCTTCGTCGCCCGGGATTCATCCCGCTAACGGCCGGCACCGACCAACCGGCTCAGTGATCGTGGGCGTGATCGTGGTCGTGCTCCCGGCTCGCCTCGATCTCACGCCGGATCTCCTCCATGTCCAGGCCCTTCGCCTGATCGATGAGATCGCGGAGGGCGTCCTCGGGCAGCGCACCCGGCTGCGAGAAGATGCCGACCTGCTCCCGAAAGATCATCAGGGTCGGGATGGAGCGGATGTTGAAGTACGCGGCCAGCTCCTGCTGGTCCTCGGTGTCGACCTTGGCGAAGACGGCGTCCGGATGAGACTCCGACACCTTCTCGAAGATCGGTCCGAACATCTTGCACGGTCCGCACCATTCGGCCCAGAAGTCCACGAGCACGAGGTCGTTGTCGACGATCGTCTTCTCGAAGTCGTCTTTGGTCAGATTCACCGTGGCCACGCGCCACACTCCTTGTCATCGGGGTTCGCTGGGTCAACAACCACCCGGGCGCCTGCATTCCATCTTCACGCAACCGCCGACTAGTCACTTCGGGTTGTCCGCGTTTCGTCTCGCAGAGCGGAGCAAACTGACGTATTCTCGCACCACGAAACCACGGAGAGTGGTGCTCACCGTGAACATGGGGGAGACGCCGGGCCAGGTCGTCTCCGGGGCAAGGTAGGAAGATGCTCGCCGTACGCAGATACGGACAACTGCTGCTCGCACTGTCGCTGCTCTTCGGCGCGCTCGCGATCATCGCCGTTGCACCCGTGCCGAGTCACGCGGCAGGCCCCTGCACCGACACATACACCCTGGACAAGACCGAGCGCTTGAAGTTCACCGACCTCGATGGCGCATCCGGGATGGTGGCCTCCCGCTCGATGGTGGGCGTCTTCTGGGTGAACAACGATCGAGCCGGCGCCGAGCCCAACACCGTGTACGCCATCGACGCCGATGGCTATGAACTCGCCAAGATCACGTTCAACCTGTCCGGATCGAACCCGACGGTGCCCGGTGACTTCGTGGACCTCGAAGACATCGCGATCGGCCCCGGACCCGATACGTCTGTCGACTATCTCTACATCGCCGACACCGGCGACAACGATCGCAACCGCAGCGAGGTTGCGGTGTATCGGTTCGAGGAGCCGCAGTTCGTCCCGAACCCGTCCTCGCCGAAGACGATCTCCATCAGCGAGTCCGAACTCGACGGTCAGCGCTTCACATATCAGCAGTTCGCCGACCCGAACAAGACCCAGTCCAGAGATGCCGAGGGGATCTTCATCGATCCCGAGGGTGGCGACCTCTACATCTTCGAGAAGGGCACCCACAGTCTCACGCAACTCGGCGAGGGACTCGGGACCGAGCCGCTCTATTCGCTCGTCTACATGATCCCCCGGCCGAAGCTCTTCTACGGGGGTTCGCTGCGCACCGCCGACATCGTGACCTACATCCGGCACCGTTACGGCAATCAGTCGTCGGGTGACGGTGCCAAGGTGACGGCGGCCGACATCTCCCACGACGGGCGTCTGATCGTGGTGCGCAACGGCGAGTCCAGCTTCTACTGGGAGCGGGCCCGGGGCCAGACCATCAAGAACGTCTTCGAGATGGACCATGCCGCGCCCTGCATGGGCCCCGACGACACCCGGGGCGAGTCCGTGGCGATCCTCGCCGACGGCAGCGGCTTCTACGGGCTGCGCGAGAGCGACGATCCGAACCTGATGAGCCCGATCTTCAAGGCCGAGATCGTGGGCTACGGGCTGCCGCGTTGCAACGGTGTCGAGGCCACCCACCCCGATCACGTCGGAACGCCGGGGGACGACGTCATCACGGGCACGGACGGGAACGACGTCATCGTCGCCTTCGGCGGGAACGACGTCATCGATGCAGGGAAAGGTGCCGATCTCATCTGTGCCGGGAGCGGCAACGACATCGTGAAGGGCGGCGGGGGCAACGACGTCATCTTCGGTCGTGCCGGCCGAGATCAGCTCGATGGAGGCTTCGGCCAGGACGCGATCTACGGTGGCATCCATGGTGACGTGATCAAGGCGGGCTGGGGCAACGACCTGGCCGTCGGGGGAGAGCACGGCGACACGGTCCATGGCAACAAGGGCAACGACACGGTGCGTGGCGACAAGGGCGACGACATCGTGACCGGCGGAGGGTCGAACGATCTCGTCAAGGGCAACGTCGGCGACGATGCGCTCTATGGTGGCCCCGGGTTCGACACGTGTGACGGCGGGGGTGGCACCGACTCCTCTGCCACCTGTGAGCAGAACCCCAACGTCCCCTGACGGCGTGCGATTCCGGTGAGCGGGGCCGCCGCGGATACACTCCGGAATCCGTGGAGAACCACCTCGTCGCGCTCCGATCCATCGCTGCCCGCGCCGGAACGACACCCATCCTCAAGTCGGTCGATCTGACGGTGTCCGCCGGCGAGGTCGTCGGGCTCGTGGGCCCCAACGGCTCCGGCAAGACCACGCTGCTGCGGCTGGTGGCGACCCACGTGAGGCCCAGTGCCGGTGAAGGGTCGGTGCTCGGAGTCGATCTCGCCACCGATGCTCGATTCGACGTCCGATCGTCCATCGGCTTCATCGGACACCTCCCCGCCCTCTACCCGGAGCTCTCCCTCCGCGAGAACCTCGTCTTTGCAGCACGGGCAGCCGACAAACCGCCCGCAGCCGTCGACGCCGCTCTCGGCGCCGTGGGGCTCATGGGTGCAGCCGATCGGCGAACCGAGGCGTGCAGCCACGGGATGCAGCGGCGCGCCGAGTTCGCCAGGGAGCTGATGCTCGAGCCGCGTCTGCTGCTCCTCGACGAGCCTCACAGTGCTCTGGATGTCACCTCGGTCGCACTCGTCGATCATCTCGTCGCCGACGTCAGCCGCAGGGGTGGCGCCTCGATACTCGTGTCCCACGATCGGGCCCGGCTGACACCGCTCGTCGACCGGCTCGTCGAGCTCGATCGAGGGGTGTTGACATGACCATCTGGAAGCAGATGATCGTCGTGGCTCGCCTCGAGCTGCTGAGGGAGCGCCGTCGCGGCGAGGTGGCGTGGGTGGTCGTGCCCTTCGGCGCCATTGCGTTGCTGCTCATCCCACTTGCGATCGGTACCGAGACGCCGACGCTGCGTCGGGTCGGCCCCGGGCTGGTCTGGGTGGTCGTGCTCCTCTTCGGCGTGATGATCTCCGCCCGAGGCGCAGGATCCGATCTGCCGGTGCATCGTGACCTGGCCGCACGGCTGGGGATCGACCCCGTGGCGAGGCTCTTCGGCAGCGCCCTGGCGTCTGGCGCACTGCTGCTCGCCTTCGAGGTGCTCGTCCTCCTCGTGGGCCTGGCGCTCTACGACTTCGAGCTCACGACCTGGCCGTGGCTGTTCGCGGTGGTGCCGCTCGCCGCGATCGGGCTCGCCACCATGGGCACGCTCGCGGCTTCACTGGCGGCTTCGGCATCCGGCGGACCCGCGCTCGTGCCGTTCCTCGTGGCGCCGTTCGGTGTCCCGCTGCTGCTCGGAGCCACGCAAGCCCTGGATGGGATAGGACCTGGGAGCGGTATCCTTCCTTGGGTGATCAGCATGGCCGTCGTCGATCTCGTCATCGTGATGGCAGCGGTCGTGGTGGCGAGACCCCTCCAGGAGACGAGATGACCACTGGAGTCCCAGAGCGCAGCGGACTCACCAAGCTCGAGTACGTCGCCATCGGCGCCGTTCTCGTTGCGCTGGCCTTCGCCTTCCTCACGCCCCCCGAAGTCACGCAGGGTCAGGTCGCCCGCCTCTTCTACCTCCATCTCCCCTCGATCGGCGCCGCCTATCTCGCCTTCTTCGCCTCGCTCATCGCCTCCGTCTTCTATCTGGTCACCAAACGCCGCGCCTGGGACAGCCTCGCCGTGGCCGCTGCCGAGGTCGGCGTGCTGTTCACCTTTTTCACGATCCTGGTGGGGATGATCTGGGCGAAGCCCACGTGGGGCGTGTACTGGACGTGGTCTCCGCGCCTCACCCTGACGGCGATCATGCTCTTCGTCTACATCGGGTACCTCGCGCTGCGCAGGGCCATCCAGGAACCTCGCACGAGGGCCCGAGCGTCTGCCATCTATGCATCGATCGCGATCGTCCAGGTGCCCATCGTCCACTTCTCCGTCTCGTGGTGGGCGGACATCCACCAGACGGCGACCCTCGTGAGACCTGATGGCATGCAGATGGACGGCGTGTTGTTCTCCGCCTTCGCAGTCGGCATGGCGGCGGCCATCCTCGGGTCGATCGCCCTGGTCTGGCGCCGTTACGAGCTGGCAGAGATGGAGGCGGTGATCGAAGCGGCCGCAGTCGCCGGCGACGGACGGCTCGCAGGCGACGCCGTCGACGTGCCGCGATTGGCGGGTGAGCCCGGATGACCGGTGGCTGGGGCTGGGTCGCGCTCGGATACGGGCTCTTCTACGTCGCGATCGGGGTCTACATCGTGACGCTCGTCGGCCGAACCCGCAGAGCTCGGGGACGGCTCGAGAGTCGGCAGTGACGTGCGCCGGTACTGGAAGTTCCTGATACCGGGGGCCGCTCTCGTGGCGGTGCTCGTGTTCCTGCTCGTGAACCTCTCCAACAACCTCGTCTTCTTCAACACCCCCACGGATCTGGTGCAAGGGGTGGCAGACCCCGAGGAGCGTCTGCGCCTCGGGGGACAGGTGGCCGAGGGCACGGTCACCCAGGATGGTTCGGGCATGCTGCTCTTCAAGGTGACCGACGGCCGCGTGGCCGTCGACGTCGTCCACGCAGGAGCGCCGCCGGATCTGTTCGATGAAGGACGGGGTGTCGTCCTCGAGGGGTCGTGGGACGGCTCGCACTTCTCGTCGGACTCGATGCTCGTGAAGCACGACGAGCAATACAGGGTCGAGGATCCGGCCGCCTCCGTCGAGGAGTCATGATCGCTTTCGTCGGCTTCGTGTCGGTGCTGGCGGGGTTCTTCGGCGGCGCCGTGCTCGCCTACCGCGGTTGGCGGGCCACGCGAACCGGCGACGTGTCTTCACTTCGCGTGCCAATAGCCGTCGTGGTCGGTGCGGGCATCGTCGCCTTCGTGGCGCTCGAAGCAGCCATCCTGGGCCACGACTTCTCCATCGAATATGTGGCCCAGAACACGAGCCGGTCGACACCGGTCGTGTTCCTGCTGGCGTCGGCGTGGGCGGCACTCGAGGGCAGCATCGTGTTGTGGGGCCTGGTGCTCGTCGGATTCGTGTGGTGGGTCGGTCGCACCGTCGGCGAGGGGGATCGGCTCGGCATCGGAGCCCTTGCGGTGCTCGGGTTGACCGTCGTCTTCTGGTTCGGGCTCATGGCAACGGCCTCGAATCCCTTCCGCGTGTGCACGGATGCCTTCGCCGGTGGGGTGGGATGCGCCAGTTCGTCGTGGCTCCCACTCGCAGCCGCCTCTGCCCCCCTCGACGGGTTCGGGCCGAACCCGCTGCTGCAGAACCACATCCTGATGGCGGTCCATCCCCCCATGTTGTACATCGGGTATGTGGGTCTGTCTGTGCCGTTTGCATTCGCCATCTCGGCGATGGCGCAGTCGCTCCAGGGGTCGGCGTGGCTGGACCGGACGCATCGGTGGTCGATCGTCGCCTGGTCGTTCCTGACGCTCGGCATCGCCCTCGGGGCATGGTGGTCGTATGAGGTGCTCGGTTGGGGTGGCTACTGGGCGTGGGATCCCGTGGAGAACGCCGCGCTGCTGCCGTGGCTCGTGGC
>CAYFYC010000002.1:59688-74918 GCA_964347305.1 uncultured Acidimicrobiaceae bacterium
CACGTTCCTCACTCGCTCGGGCACGATCATCTCGGTGCACAGCTTCACGCAGTCGGCCGTGGGCCCGATCCTGCTCGCCTTCCTCGGGGTCGTCCTCGTCGGCTCGTTCGGTCTCTTTGCGTTGCGCTCCCACCGGATCGTGTCGTCGCCGCGGCTCGACAGCCTCGCCAGTCGCGAGGGTGTGTTCCTCGCCAACAATCTCCTGCTGACCCTGTACGCCTTCACCGTGCTCGTGGGAACGATGTATCCGCTCCTGCTCGAGGCATTCGCCGGTCGTCAGGTGTCCGTGGGCAGACCCTTCTTCGATCGCGTCACGCTGCCGATCGCCTTCGCACTGCTGCTCGCCGTGGGGGTGGGGCCGATCACCCCGTACCGGAAGGCGCGGGCCTCCATCGTGTGGCGGCGGATCGCCGTGCCGCTGCAGATCGGGCTGGCGGCCGGTGTGGCCACGGCCATCGGCGGCGTCCGCTCGATCCCGGTGGTGGTGATCGTCGTCCTCGCCACCTTTGTCATCGCCACGTTGGTCCTCCACTACGCCGGTCAGGTGAAGACGCTGGTGGGCCGGGGGCAATCTCTCCTCCCTGCGATGTCCAGGGTGATCCGTCGTGAGCCCGGCTACTGGGGCGGCCAGATCTCGCACATCGGTGTCGCCCTCGTCGCCATCGCCATCGCCACCACCACGGCGCTCTCGTCGCGTGCCGAGGTGCAGGTGGTGCAGGGCGATACGGCCCAGGTGGGTGGGTATTGCATCGAGTACGTGGGGCCGTTCAGCCGTGTCGAGCCCAACCGGGCCGTCGAGGGTGCTGAGATCACCTTGTTCCGAGAAGACTGCTCGACCCGCGTCACGGCCATGTTCCCGCGGGTCAACCGCTATCTCGGCTCGAACCAACCGGTGGCGACACCGGACGTCCACACCGGGCTCGTCGACGACGTATACCTGAGCCTCAACGGGGTCCAGGGCGACCGGTTGTTCCTCGATGTGCTCGTGTTCCCATTCATGTGGATGCTCTGGGTCGGTAGTGCGATCACCGTGGCAGGCGGTTTCTGGTCCTACTGGGGAACCCGGCGCGAGCGCCGGTCCGATTCCGATCGGGTGCGCTCGGAGTTGGTGACATGAATCGTCGGTCGATGGTCAGCGCCGGTGTGCTCGCCGGGCTGATCATCGCGCTCGTCGTGGCCCTGTGGCCGGGTCCCGCAACCCCGATGACCGATGGCGAACGCACCATCGCCATCGCCGACCGACTGCGATGCCCCTACTGCAACGGCGAGTCGATCGCCGACGCCCCGAGCTCGATCGCCAGAGACCTCCAGGACTTCATCGCAGAAGAGGTGGCCTTGGGCAGGACCGACGGGGAGATCATCGACTTCTTCGTTGCGACCTATGGCGAGCAGGTGCTGCTCGACCCACCGCTCTCCGGCTGGGGGCTCTGGCTGTGGCTGCTTCCGCTGCTTGCGCTCGGCGCGGGTGCCCTCCTCATCATCAACCGGTTGCGTGGTGCCGCGGTCGGTCCACCCACCGATCCCTCCGCACTCGTCGAGCTGCTGGGGGCGGTCAACGCCGATCTGGCGGAGCTCGAGGTCCAGGAGGCGCTCGGTGAGCTCGACGCCACCGACGCCGCCCGGCTGCGTGCGACCTATGAGGCGGAAGCCGAGGCGCTGGCACACGCCGAGCCGGTGGCGGCGCCACCTGTGGATCGGCGACGCGTCCTCGTCGGCGCTGCGATCCTCGTGCTGGGGGCGGCGGCGCTCACCGTCGGGGTCGTTGCCGTCGCCGATGACCGGGCGCCAGGTGATCTCATCACCGGTGGCACGGGTGGCGTGTCGCTCGACGACGTCTCCAACGAGGAGATGGAGCTCGTCATCGCAGAGAACCCGGAGATCGTCGGCATGAGGCTCGCCCTGGCTGCGCGTTACTTCGAAGCGTCCGAGTTCTCCGACGCCTTGCGCCACTATCTCTACATCCTCGATCGTCAGGACAATGCCGAAGCTCTCGCCAACGTCGGGTGGATGACGTTTCTCTCGGGAGACCCCGACACCGCAGTCCGGTTCGTCGAGCGTGCACTCGATGTCGACGCCGACCATCTGCAGGCCTACTGGTTCCTCGCCAACATCCGGTTCTTCGGCTTCGATGACGCCTCGGGAGCCGTGGCTCCGCTCGAGCGGTTGCTTGCGGCCGAGGGCGTGCCCGACGACATCAGGGCCGAGGCGCAGAGCCTCCTTGCCGAGGCGAGGGCAGCCGCATGACCGACGTCGAGCACCCGGTGCACGAGGTGGCTGCGCCGCGTTCCCCGCTCGGCATGCGGGTTTTCGTCGTGGTGGCGGTCGTCGTCGTGATCTTCGGAGTCATCTTCTCTTCACGTTTCGGCGTGGATCCCTCGCTCGTCGAGTCACCCTTGATCGGGACCCAGATGCGAGAGGTGACGGTGCCACTGCTCGAGTCGGACGGCGCAGTGGCGCTCCACGAAGGACGCGGCGACATCCTCGTGATCAACTTCTGGGCGTCGTGGTGTCTGCCGTGTCGGAGCGAGCACCCTGCGCTCGTGGCCACTGCGGCGGAGTTCGCCGCAGTGGATGTGCGCTTCGTCGGGGTGCTCAGTCAGGACTCACGGCGCGCCGGCATCGAATTTCTCGACGAGCTCGGACGTGGCGAGCCCTTCACCTACGCCTGGGACAACCGCTCCCGGGCCGCACTCGCCTTCGGCACGCTCGGGCTCCCCGAGACGTTCTTCATCGATCGGGATGGTGTCATCGCCGCCAAGATCACCGGTCCCGTGACGCGGGAACTCCTCGTTTCGACGATCAACGAGATGCTCCTGGGTCGCAGCGTCGGCGAGATCAAGACGGGCGAGGTCCAGAACCGCGGTTGAGGGCCTAGCGTTAGGATCGCGCAGCACTGCACCGAGCCGAGCTTCATCCCACCGGCCGAGACGAGAAGGACGCGGACCGGCGATGACGATTGCCGATCACCGGCTTCCCCGCACAGCCATCCCATCGCACTACGACCTCAGGATCGAGCCGGATCTGGAGGCGCTGACCTTCGCCGGCACGGTCGGGATCGACATCGAACTGGTCGAACCGACGGACCGGATCGTGCTCAACGCCGTGGACCTCACGGTCGTGGCGGCCTCGGTGAGCCGGGACGACAGGACGTGGGACGCCGACGTGTCCCTCGACGAGACCCACCAACGAGTGATCCTCGGTCTCGCAGAGACGCTCCACCCGGGACCCGGTCGTGTGGAACTCTCGTTCTCCGGCGAGCTCAACGACCATCTGCATGGCTTCTACCGCGCCACCTACAAAGGCGAGGACGGAGGCGACCACGTGCTCGCAACGACACAGTTCGAATCGACCGATGCACGGCGAGCGTTTCCCTGCTGGGACGAACCCGACCTCAAAGCGACCTTCTCCGTGACCCTCGTGGTCGCGGAGGGGCTCGAAGCGGTCTCGAACTACCACGAGGTGAGCAGACGTCGGGTCGACGGGGAGCGGGTCGAGATCCGGTTCGCCACGACGATGGTCATGTCGACGTACCTCGTCGCCTTCGTCGTGGGAGACCTGAGGGCGACCGAGCCGGTCGACGTCGACGGGGTTCCGCTGCGCGTGGTACACGTGCCCGGCAAGGAGCATCTGACGAGCTACGCGTTGGAGGCCGGTGCCGCCCACCTGCGCTACCTCCAGCAGTACTACGGCATTCCCTATCCGGCCGACAAGCTCGATCTCATCGGCATCCCCGACTTCACCTGGGGGGCGATGGAGAATCTCGGGGCCATCACGTTCCGCGAGAGCGACCTGCTCATCGATCCCGACCTCGCCACCCAGGCCGAGTTGAATCGGGTTGCCGACGTGATCGCCCATGAGATCGCCCACATGTGGTTCGGCGATCTGGTGACCATGACATGGTGGAACGGAGTGTGGCTCAACGAGGCATTCGCCACGTTCATGGAAGCCAAGGCGGTCGATGCGTATCGACCCGACTGGCGGCGGTGGCTCACCTTCGGTCTGGAGCGCAGCGCATCGATGGACATCGATGCCCTGGCGACGACGCGTCCTGTGGAGTTCCCGGTCGAGTCACCCGAGGAAGCGAATGCGATGTTCGACGATCTCACGTACGGGAAGGGAGCGTCGGTCGTGCGCATGCTGGAGGTCTATCTCGGCGAGGACACGTTCCGCCGGGGGGTCACCGACTACCTCGTGAGCAACGCGTATGGGAACTCGGAGACGGCAGATCTGTGGTCTGCGCTCGAACGGGTGTCGGGTGAGCCGATCGGCGACATCATGCACAGCTGGATCTTCGAGGGTGGGCATCCTCTCCTCGTCATCGAGCGCGATGGCGACGGGTACTCCGCCGAACAGCATCACTTCCGCTACATCGGCGACGGCACCACGAGATGGACGGTGCCTACGGTCTACTCGACCACGGGCGGGGTCGACCGCATCCTGCTGGGAACGCACACGGACTTCTCTGCCCCGGGCGAGCTCGTCATGAACCACGGTGGCCAGGGCTTCTATCGCGTGCAATACGATCCCGAGCTGATGGCCGACGTCGCAGAGCGACTGCCGGAACTGTCGGCCGAGGAGCAGTACGTCATCATCGACGACGCATTCGCGTTGGTACTGCGAGGCGACCTCACCAGCACGCGGTTTCTCGACCTGCTGCCGCGGCTGGTCCACAGCGATCAACCGGTGGTGTGGAGTGCCATGCTGCGCGGACTCAACGAACTGGACCGCGTCGTCCCGTCGGACGTGCGTCCCGAGCTCCAGCGTTTTGTTCGTGAGCTGGTCGGGGTCAGGATCGACGAGCTGGGCTGGAATCCGCATGGCCACGAGTCGGATCTGGACCGACAGCTGCGCGGGATGCTGCTGCATGCACTCGGTCATCTGGGAGCGCACCATGAGACCGTCGAGGCCGCGCGCGACGTTTTCGAGCAGTTCTCCGTGAATCCTGAGCACATCGACAACGAGATCGCTGCTGCTGCCATTGCGCTCGTAGCTGGTCACGGTGACCTTGACGAATTCGAGCTCTTCGTCGATCGGTATCACGGTTCGATAAGCCCTCAGGATCGAAACCGGTACCTGCGTGCGGCGGTCGCCATACCCCACGAGGACGCAGCGCACTCGATGCTGGAGATGCTGGCCGACGGACGTTTTCGCCGTCAGGAGGCCACCGGGGTCATCGCTCGCTTGCTGGGCCATCGCGACACGGGTGCAACGAGCTGGCGAAAGGTGCGCGACAACTGGGAGACGATGCTGTCGTACCCACCCCCGCAGAACGTGCGTCGGATCCTCGACCTCGTCCACTTCCGGTCCGAACCCGACGTTGCCGCCGACATCAAGAGATGGGTCGAGGCGAATCCGATCCCGGGTGCGGACAAGCACGTCGCACAACAGCTCGAGCGCCTCGACGTACGAGTGCGGTTCCGAGAGCGACAGCAACAGCTCGACCAGATCCCCTGAGCGGACGTCACGCAGCGATCGGAGCACCGGTTGGCACATGGCCCCTCCGCCCCGCGTACAATCGGCGCAACCTGACCGGAAGGGAAACAACCGTGGCATTCATGGACACAGTCAAGAAGTGGTTCGGCACCGCCAAGGAGAAGGCCGGTGGCGTGGCCGACAAGGCCGGTGACATGGCCGAAGGAGCCTGGGACAAGACCAAAGAGGTCGCAGGCGAGGTCAAGGAGAAGGCCGGCGACGTGGCCGACAAGGCCGGCGACGCAGCCGAGAAGGCCTGGGACAAGACCAAGGACGTGGCAGAGGATGCCGTCGACAAGGTCAAGGACATGGCCGGCATGGACGACGACGACGACGAGGCCGCTGCCCCGGCCGAAGGTGCCGCCGAGGCAGCCGAGGGTGAGGGCGAGTCCGAGGAGCCGGCCCAGGGCTGAAGCCCACCGATCCGAATGAGCATGCGGCCCGTCGGCGATACCGGCGGGCCGTGGTTCGTTCCAACCGACCGATGACACCGTATCTGGCGCTGGAACACCCGATTCGCCTGGCGCACCGCGGCTCGCGGGTGCTGTGGCCGGAGAACACCATGCGTGCGTTCCAGGGGGCGGTCGATCTGGGTTACCGCTACCTCGAACTGGACGTGAGGGTCACGGCCGACGACATCGTCGTCGTCCATCACGATGCGACGCTGGAACGTACGACGAGTGGCAAGGGTCGGCTCGTCGATCGCACGCTCGAGGAGTTGCGGGAGCTCGATGCGGCGCACGACTTCGGCGCCGATTCCGGGTTTCCGCTCCGGGGCACCGGTCACCGGGTCCCGACGCTCGAAGAGGTCCTGATGACCTTCCCCGACGTGCATCTGAACATCGATCTCAAGGCTCCGGGATCGGAGTGGCCCGTTGCCGAATGCATCACGCGGCTGCGCCGTCACGACTCGGTCCTGATCGGATCGTTCCACGATGCACGGATCGCCCGGTTCCGCAGGATCACTCGAGGGCGGGTGGCGACGTCGGTCGGGCCCACCACGGCTGTCCGGATGTGGAGTGCGTCTCGGGTGGGCCGCCACGTCGCGCACCGGGCGCAGGCGTTTCAGATGCCGTATGCGCAGCGGGGGTTCCCGATGGACCGCAGGTTCGTCGACGCGGTCCACGCCTCCGGCGCACAACTCCACGTCTGGACCGTCAACGACGCCGCCGACATGACACGCATGCTCGACCTGGGTGTCGACGGGATCGTCACCGACAGGCCGGACATCTTGAACGATGTTCTGGGTGTCGGTCCCTCAGGTCGTGATGGCGATGCCCTCGGCCTCGAAGAGAGTGGGTAGCGCCCCATCGGCCTCGAGTGCCACGAGGTCGTCGAACCCTCCGACGTGCGTGGACCCCACAAAGATCTGCGGCACGCTCCGCCGGCCTGCAATGGCTTCCAGGCGTTCCCGAGGGGAGTCCCAGAGCTCGATGTTCACGTCGTCGTAGGGGACGCCGATCCCGTCGAAGAGCCTCTTGGCCCGGTCACACCACACGCACCACGATGTCGAATAGATCGTGACTCGGCCCTCGGTCGGTCGGCTCAGTTCGTTCACGGCTCTCATGTCCTTTCGGTGCGGTGGTGTGTGGGTGGCAATGTTCGAGCGGCGGGTGTGACTGCCCGGTCGTCTCCGTCGGCTCATCCGGGCGGTGCGTAGGGCAGCCCCTGCATGCGGATGACGAGGTCGACGACGTGGTCCCGTGCCTCGTCGAAGCTCATACCCCGCCGTTCGTCTGTCGAAACGCCCCGTTCCTGCAGGTAGCAGCGGAAGGTGCCGTCGTCGTCTTGCAGCACGTAGAGACCGTTCTGCGGACCAACGCGATTTCGTCCCAGACGCAGCAGCGTCCCGGTGTCGCCGATCTCGGTGAGGAGATCGATCCGTTCCAGGTTGAATGCCTCGGCGAAGTCCGCCTGGTTGTTGGCGCGTCTGCCGAGGATCCGCGATGCCAGCTCACGTGCCTTGCGGTCGAGGATGGCTGTCGCCTGCTCCTGGCGGGTGGGTCGCTCCATGAGAGCCGGAGGCTACCGCTCGTTCGCGTCGTACCGGAGACGTCGACCTCGCGATGTAAGTTCGCATCATGGATCCGTTCGACTGTGAGGTGCTGGGCACGGTCGTGCCCAGACAGCCGGTGAATGCCGTGTCGAGCCTCGCGTTCATCGGGGCGGCCTGGCTGCTGTGGCGTCGCGGTCATCGGATTCCTGCGATCGCCATGGGCTCTGCGGGGATCGGCTCGATGTTGTTCCACGGCGCGCCCGCGGCCGCTTCGTCGTGGATCCACGACATCGGTTTGTATGTGGCGCTCGTCGTTGCAGCGGTGCAGGTCTGGAGGCGCATCGTGGATGGGCGTCCCCCATGGGCGGCTGGGGCCGTGTTCGTTGCGGGTGGCGTCGTCTGGGCACTGAGCCGGACGGGTGGCCCACTGTGTGCCCCTGAGTCGATCTTGCAGGGCCATGCTCTGTGGCACGTGCTCGCTGCCGTGTCGTTCGTCATGCTCTTCGACGGGTCCGGCGGACACCGCCGCGGAGCCGTTGCCATGTCCGGCGAGGTCCTATGACTCGAGATTCGGCGGGACCGGATCGGGACCCCAATCCGGGAGCGGTGCGTAGACGACCGGGCGCTGCGAAGCGTGCTCGATCTCCCAGTCTCGCGGCCACGCATTGCCACGGCATCCTTTGAGGTTGCCCGTTTGCGGCTCCATGACGGCGGCGGGTCTTCCCGGTACCGGACACCGCGGTGTCGGGTGACGCTGGCCCAGCAGGTGGCCGACCTCGTGGTTGACCAGATAGCCGCGATAGGCGGTCAGGTCGTCGTCCCAGTGTGAGACGCCCACCCGCCACCGGTCCGCATTCAATGCCACCACGGGGCCGTTCTGACAGCTGACCTTCGTGGCGGTGTCGAGCGGGAGACACAGCTGGTCGACCTCGGGTCCCTCGGCAAGGACGAGGAGGTATCCGGCGGTGTCGTCTCTCACGAAGCTGAAGCCGGCCCGAACCCACCCACGTGGATCGTTCAGGATCTCGAGTGCGACGGCGGCGAACTCGTCGGTCGTCACGTCGGAGACACGGGATTCGATGCGGAGCGGCACGATCTGCTTCTCGCTCTCAGGCGTCGTCACCGCAGTTGTCGTCGACGTGGATCGCGGCGGCGGTGGTGCGACGGTCGTCGGCGGAACCGTCGAGGTTGCGGTCGTGGTGGTCGTCGGATCGTTTGTCGTGCTCGTCGTCGTGGAGGTGAGTTCCGGCTCCGTCGTCGACGGCGACGCATCGGAGGGCACGTCGGCCTGAGGTGAGGAGCACGCCATCACGGCGATGAGAAGCGCGGTCCAGGCGGCGATCCGGCGTGGCGGCTTCAGGGTGTCAACCCCCGAGACTCGGCTTGAAGCGCGGTCTCGCCGCCTCGTACGAGTCGATGGATGCCACGTGCTCGAGCGTCAACCCGATGTTGTCGAGGCCGTTCATCAGCCGGTGCTTGGCGAAGGGATCGATCTCGAAGGTGGTCGCATAGTCACCGCATTCGATGGTCTGCATTTCGAGATCGATGCGTACGCGATTCGACGGATCTTCTGCGATCGAGGCGAGCCGTGCGGCCGCATCGGTCGACACGATGACGGGGACGAGACCGATGTTCACGCAGTTGTTGTAGAAGATGTCGGCGAAGCTGGGCGCCACCACGGCTCGGAACCCCCGATCTTCGATACCCCACGGAGCGTGTTCGCGGGAAGAGCCGCTGCCGAAGTTCGGTCCGGACACGAGCACCTCGGCGTTGCGATACTCCTCACGGTTCAGCACGAAGTCGGGGATCGGCTCGCCTTCCTCGTCGTAGGCCCAGTCGTAGAAGAGGAAGGGCCCGAACCCGCTGCGCTCCACGCGCTTGAGGAAGTTCTTCGGCATGATCTGGTCAGTGTCGACATTCGCCCTCGGCAGCGGGGCCATCTGTCCTTGGATGGTGGTGACGGGCGGGAAACTCACGACGACCACCCCCTGACGTCCACGAATCGTCCCTCCAGCGCAGCCGCAACCGCCATTTCCGGGCTCACCAGATGGGTTCGTCCGCCCCGTCCCTGGCGACCCTCGAAGTTCCGGTTCGACGTCGAGGCGCACCGCTCGCCCGGCAAGAGGATGTCGGGGTTCATGCCGAGGCACATCGAGCAACCGGCGTCACGCCACTCGAACCCGGCGCCTTTGAAGATCTGGTCCAGCCCTTCCTCCTCGGCCTGGAGCTTCACCAGGCCCGAGCCGGGAACGACCATGGCCCGGACCTCCGGATGCACCTTGCGATCGCCGATGAGGGCGGCGCCGGCGCGGAGGTCTTCGATCCGTGCGTTCGTGCACGAACCGAAGAACACACGATCGATGGCGATGTCGGTGATCGGCGTGCCCGGCTCGAGGTCCATGTACGCCAGGGCGCGAGCCGCTGCATCGCGGGCGAGCTCGTCGGCGAAGTCGTCCGGATGTGGGACCTGCTCGGTCACGCCAACGGTCTGCGCCGGGTTGGTGCCCCATGACACGTACGGCACGAGATCCGCGGCGTCGATCACCACCTCGGTGTCGAAGGTGGCATCGGAATCGGTGTGCATGCTCCGCCAATACTCGACCGCCGCGTCCCACTCGGACCCGGTCGGTGCGTGAGGCCTGCCGCGGAGGTAGTCGAACGTCGTCTCGTCCGGTGCGATGAGTCCTGCACGCGCCCCGGCCTCGATCGACATGTTGCAGATCGTCATCCGGCCCTCCATCGAGAGAGCCTCGATGGCCGACCCCCTGTACTCGATGACGTGACCGTTTCCTCCCGCCACGCCGATGCGGGCGATGATGCCGAGGATGATGTCCTTTGCGGTCACACCGAATGGCAGCTCGCCATCCACGGTGACCGCCATCGAGCGTGGCTTCTGCTGGGGCAGCGTCTGCGTGGCGAGCACGTGCTCGACCTCCGATGTGCCGATGCCGAAGGCGAGTGCTCCGAACGCCCCGTGGGTCGCGGTGTGGGAGTCGCCGCAGACGATCGTCATGGCAGGCTGCGTCAGCCCTTGCTCGGGCCCGATGACGTGCACGATGCCCTGGCGCGGATCGTCGATGCCGAACAAGGTGATCCCGTGCTTCTCGCAGTTCGCGACCAGCGTGTCGATCTGCTTCTTGGAGAGAGGATCGGTGATCCCGAGGTGCCGGCCCTCCGTCGGGACCCCGTGATCGATCGTCGACACGGTGAGATCGGGTCTGCGCACCGTGCGGCCCTGCAGCTCGAGCGCCTCGAAGGCCTGCGGCGACGTCACCTCGTGGACGAGGTGCAGATCGATGTACAGGAGGTCCGGTGCGCCGTCGTCGCCCGGCTCGACGACGTGGTCGTCCCAGATCTTCTCGAAGAGTGTGCGTGGCTGTGACATGTGTGCCCGGAGGGTAGCGATGATCCGGTGGTGGACCACCGCGAGCGGATAGCATCGGTCGTGTGAAGATCACACTGCTGGTGGTGGCCCTGTTCAGCGTCACGCTCGAGGCCCCGTTCGTCGTCGCCGAGGCCACTGCCACGCAGATCGAGGGCGATCGCATGTGGGTGGAGACCACCGTCGAGACCACTCGCACCGCCGCAGCAGTGCTGGTGCGGGCGTCCGGCCCCGATGATCAGCCTCTCGAGCCCGTTGCCATGGAGCCGCGGGGGAGCGCATGGGCCGCGCGCATCCTCCTCCCACGACGCTCCGACATCCGCCTCAGCTTCGAACACATCGACCCGGAGGGCTTCTCGTTTGTCTCCCGTCCGATTGCGCTCATCGAGCTCGGTGTCGATGCCGCGGTGTTCGGGCTCGATGCCGAGGCCCCTCGACCGAGCGACGAGCCGGACGACGCCGATGCGCCCTCGGGTCGGTCGCGCTGGCTGTGGCTGGCCCTCGGCCTGGTCTCGGCTGCCGGCGCTCTCCTGCTCTACACGTTCGGGCGGGTCCCACGGCGCGATGGAGAGGAGACCGACTAGCCCTCAGGCGCGCCCTCGCCGCTTGAGAATCGCAACGGCGAGGGCTCCGAGCAGCGCAGCACCGATGGTGGCTCCGCTGATCAGCGGCACGGGCTGGGTGAGCCGCTCGCCCACGGTCACCGGCCGCTTGAACTCGAGAATCGGCCAGCCGTGCTCCTCCGCGTGACGGCGCAGCTCTTTCTCCGGGTTGACGGCCACCGGATTGCCGACGACCTCCATCATCGGCAGGTCGGTGCCCGAGTCCGAGTACGCATATGAGCCGTCGAGGTCGATGCCCTCGCGCTCGGCGAGATCTCTGATCGCATCGGCCTTCCCCGCCCCCATCGCGTACATCTCGATTTCGGGCAGGAAGAACCCGGCGGCGTCCGTCTTCATCCGGGTGGCGATGACATTGGTGACGCCGATGTGGCGCCCGATGGGCCGAACGATCTCGACGGGGCTCGCCGACACGATGTAGACCTCACGGCCTTGTCGTTTGTGCTCGTCGATGAGGAACAGTGCCTCGGCATACACGAGGGGCTCTGCGACCTCCTCGAGCGTCTCCTCCACGAGCTGCTCGATCTCCGCCCTGTGCCATCCGGCTGTCAGCTTCACGAGCTGGTCCCTGGCGCGTTCGAGCTGGCCTTCATCGGCTCCGAACAACACGTAGAAGATCTGGGCGAACCCGAACTTCATGAGGGTTCTTCGCCCCACGAAGCCGGCCTTGTAGAACGGCTTGCCGAACGCGAGCGTCGACGACTTCGCGATGACGGTCTTGTCGAGATCGAAGAATGCAGCGGTGTGCGACATCACCTGGATTCTATGGCCGATCGGTGCGAACACCGTACTCGGTCAAGAAACCGGCTGAACCTGCCGACACAAGGGGCTAGTGTTGAACACGGAACGTGGGAGTTTGAATGCGGGGAGTGTGCGCTGCGCGCGCTGTCGACGCGTTGTGCTTCCACCTGACGTCATCTGAGAGATGAGCGTGGAGGGAGCGGGAATGCGCCGGCGAGCAACAACCGGACTGATAGCGCTGGTCGTGGCGATGGGACTCGTGTCCCCGGCCGCGACCGCGGCACCAGGCGACGCACAGCAGTGGATCGTCACGCTCGCCTCCGCGGAGCGAGGCAACGACGTCGCCGTTGCGGCGCATGGACTCGCGCGTCGTGTCGGCGTGGGTGTCGACCACGTGTACGACGCCGTGCTCGGCGGGTTCTCCTTCAGAGGCAGCGCCACCGCAGCCCAGGCGCTCGCGTCGAATCCGGCGGTCGCGGCCGTCACGCCCGTGTCCACCTTCGAGTTGTCGGGCACCGTGCCGAACGGTCTGGCCCGAATCGACGCAGACGACCTCCATGCCTACGCCGGCGGCGCCTATCAGGGCGATGGGGTGCGCATCGTCGTGATCGACTCCGGCGTCGACTCCGACCATCCCGATCTGGCCAACCTCGACATCGCCTCAGGCCTCAACTGTGATCCGGGAGCGACCAGCACCGACGACGACAACTCCCACGGGACCCATGTCGCCGGAACGGCGGCGGCGTCACCGGGTGGTCCGTCCGGTGTCTACGGCGTTGCGCCGCAGGCGACCCTCGTGCCGGTCAAGTCGTTCAATGCACAGGGAACCGCGACCTCCGCCGAGGTTCTGTGTGGCATCAACCACGCTGCGTCCCTCGCTGCCGACGGAACGCCGACCGTCGTCAACATGAGCTTCGGCGAGACGGGCTCCAACTCCGTGTGTGGCACGAATGTCGATCCGGTCCACGAGGCGATCTGTGATCTCGTCGACAACGGCGGGATCCCGGTTGCCGCGGCGGGCAACAACTCCGCCGACGCATCGACCTTCTTCCCGGGAGCGTTTGCCGAGACCATCGCGGTCTCCTCGCTCACCGATTACAACGGTGTCGCCGACCAGAGCGGTGAGTGCCGGACCTGGAACTTCTTCTGGCTCGACTGCGACGACACGCTCGCCGCCTACAGCAACTTCGGAGCGACCGTGGACGTCATGGCACCTGGGACGGCCGTGTTGTCGACCGTTCCCGGTGGTGGACTCGGCGAGAAGTCGGGGACCAGCATGGCTTCGCCGCACGTCGCCGGTGTCGTGGCTGCGATGCTCGACGCCAACGACACGCTGACGGTGGGACAGGTTCGCGCCATTCTCCAACGCACGGGTGAGTGCCCGTCGCCGGTCGGCGTGACGAATGCCTCGGGTGGCGCGGTCTGCCAGGCGCAAGGGCAGTGGACGGACGATCCGGATGGGATCGCCGAACCGCTGGTCAACGCCCAGCGTGCCGTGGATTTCGTCGTCGGTCTGGGACCGGGCCCGGTCGACCTGCCGCCTGCGGCCGGATTCACGCACCACTGCGATCTCTCCGCGTGCTCGTTCACGGACACCAGCTCCGATCTCGAGTCGAGCATCACCAGCTGGTCATGGGACTTCGGTGACGGAACGACGAGCACCGAGCAGCATCCCGTCCACTCGTACGCCGCGCTCGGCGAGTACACGGTGACGCTGGACGTCACAGACTCGACCGGGGGAACCGACAGCACGTCCAACACCGTGGCGGTGCCCACTCCCTTCGGTCCATGGATCCAGGGCGATTGGGTCGGCGTCTACGGCGCCGACGGTTATGCGCTCGGCGGCTGGAACAACGGCACGTCGGATCTCGTCAACTTCCCGCTCGGCACCGTGACGATGACCAACGGTCTCCGCTATCAGTGGAACACGTCGACCTCGGACACGCGCGCTCTGGAGGATCCGACCGAGTCGTTCCACCGGGCGACCACGTGGTACGACCCGTCATCGGTGGACATCACGTTGGCCTTCGATTCGGCGTACAGCGGTGCACTCCATCTGTATGCCTTCGACTGGGGCGGTTCGAACCGTCGACAGACGGTCACGGTCGACGACGGATCGGGCCCGCAAACCGTCGACATCGACGCCGATTTCTACGAGGGCGCATGGATGCACTTCCCGATCGACGTCCAGGCGGGTCAGTCGGTGTCGATCGTCGCCGTGAGCAACGCCGGACCGAACGCCGTCATCGCCGGCCTCTTCCTGGGTGACGACTGGACACCCGAGCCGCCGCCACCTCCACCTCCGCCGCCGCCACCGCCCGAGTCGGGCGTGCAGGGTGACTGGGTAGGCGTCTACGGTGCCGATGGCTACGCCCTTGGTGCCTTCGAGAGCGGAGGCGGGGGCGATGTGGTCGACTGGCCGCTCGGCACGGTCACGCTCGACAACGGTCTCCGCTATCAGTGGAACACGTCGACCTCGGACAACCGCGCGCTCGAAGACCCGACGGAGTCGTTCTATCGGCCGTCGGCCTGGTACGACCCGGCTTCGGTCGACCTGTCCATCGTCTTCGACCAGGCGTACACGGGGAATCTCCACATCTACAGCGTCGACTGGGGCGGGACTTCGCGTCGGCAGACGGTGACGGTCGACGACGGTCGTGGGCCGCAGTCAGTCGCCCTCACCAGCAGCTTCTATGACGGTGCCTGGATGCACTTCACCGTGGACGTCCAGGCGGGTGCCGCGGTGACAGTGACTGCGGTGAGGCAAGCAGGCGCAAACGCCCTCATCCAGGGGATCTTCCTGGGTGACGACTGGACGCCCGAGCCGCCTCCGCCTCCGCCGCCACCGCCGCCCACGCCGGGACCCGAGGTCCAGGGTGATTGGGTCGGTGTCTTCGGAGCCGACGGCTACGCACTCGGCGCCTTCGAGGCAGGCGGGGCCTCCGACCTCGTGTGGTGGCCGAAGGGATCTGTGTCCCTCGACGCAGGACTCCGCTTCCAGTGGAACGCACCCGGGACC
>CAYFYC010000002.1:74928-96924 GCA_964347305.1 uncultured Acidimicrobiaceae bacterium
GATTGGCGGGAGGCCAACCAGCAGCCGATCCTCCTGACCGCGAATCTGCGGCGTGTGCAGTTCGAAGGCCTGATGTCGGACCGCGTGCACTCGAGGATCCGGCTCAGACGACGTATCGGCCGGCTGCCTGGTATCAGAAGAACCAGGTCCGGCTGACCGTGACATTCGACGAGGCCTACGCCGGCGACCTCCATCTCTACAGCGTCGACTGGGGTGGCACCAAGCGTCGGCAGACGGTCACGGTGAACGATGGTCGCGGGGACCAGGTCGCCGTGCTCGACTCGCCCTTCTATGACGGGGCGTGGATGCACTTCACCGTCGACGTCGGTGCCGGTGGAGCCGTCGTGATCACCGCCGACAAGAACGCAGGCGCCAACGCCGTGATCTCGGGCATCTTCCTCGGTGGAGAATGGACGCCCGAGCCGCCACCGCCGCCTCCGCCGCCTCCGCCGCCTCCTGCTCCCGAAGCGCAGGGCGAGTGGGTCGGTGTCTACGGACTCGACGGCTACGCGCTCGGCGGGTTCCTCGATGACGGTGCGACGGATCTCGTCTCGTTCCCGAAGGGCACGGTCAGCCTGGTGAAGGGCAAGCGATTCCAGTGGAACCCGGACACCACGACAGATGCCAGGGCGCTCGAGGATCCGACCGAGGCGTTCCATCGGGCATCGACCTGGTACGAAAAGAACCAGTTGCAGCTCGTGATCACCTTCAATCAGGCGTATTCGGGTGACCTCCACCTCTACGCATTCGACTGGGCCGGCACGAAGCGTCGGCAGACCGTGACGGTGAACGACGGTCGCGGGGATCAGGTCGTCGTGCTCGACTCGCCGTTCTACGACGGCGCGTGGATGCACTTCACCGTCGAGGTCGAGGCCGGTGACACGGTCACGATCGTCGCCGACAAACAGGCCGGTTCGAACGCAGTGATCGCGGGGATCTTCCTCGGGTAGGTCGCAGGGTCGGGTCGGGAGTCACTCCCGACCCGACGCTCACCCTTCCAGGATCGAGGTCAGCAGCTTGGTTTCGATCGACTCGATGTAGTCCATCGGGTCGAAGTCGATCTGGCGGCGTTCCGGCGAGTCGTAGTAGGCGGCGACCGCGTCATTCCAGGAACGCTGGCCGTCGTACCGCGCCATCCACACGAACTCGTCGTCGGCGGTCGTCCACGGCCCGAGGACCTCGAAGCCGTGCGCCCGGCGCGCAGGCGCGATCTGATCCTGAAACCGTTCGGTGAACTCCGCCAACACGCCCGCACGGATCTTGTACATGCGTAGCTCGGTCACTGCCACGACCTGGCTCCTCTCAGTCGAAAGCCGGCGGCTGCCGGTTGGATCGCTTCAGCTCGGCCATGCCCGGGAATCCTGCGACCGTCTTCACGGCATGCCAGAGCTCGACGGCAGCGTCGCCCCGCGGGATTCGGCTCATCACGGGCCCGAAGAAGGACGGTCCGTCGGGTGGGTCGAACGTGATGATCGGTGTTCCCAGATCTCTCCCGGTACGTGTCAACGCCCGTTCCGTCGATTCACGCAAGGTTGCGTCGATCGATGCGTCCGTGGCGGCGTGGGCGTAGTGACCGAGTCCCACCGACGTCAGGTAGGCGACGTTGCCGTCCTCCCAGCCCTCGACCACCGTTGCCTTGTCGCCGGTGTGGATGTCCGTACCGAATCTCGTGTACAGCTCGAGCACCCTCGGTGCGCCCTCGGTGCGGCGTGCCGCATCGATGACTCTGAGCAGATTCCGGCCGGTGAGGTGACCGGCGCGGTAGCCCGCGGGTTTGGCGTCGTAGTCCATGTTCTCGTTCAGGATCGCCAGCGAGATCGGGCTCCAGACGATCTCCAGCCCGAGGCGGTCCCGGACCTCCAAGACCCACCGGGATGTGATCCACGCCCAGGGACACACCGGATCGAAGAAGAACTCGAGATCCGCCACATCGCTCCTTGCGCCGCCGTCGTGCTGCGCGGCAATCTAGGCGGATCGTCGAAGGGAGCCGGACGTGACGAACCAGGCGAACGTGATCGTCTTCGATGTGAACGAGACGCTGCTCGACGTGCGGGCCCTGGCGCCGCGCTTCTCGGATCTGTTCGGCGGCGATGCGCTGCTGGGTCCGTGGTTCGGTCAGATGCTCAGGAACTCACTCGTCGCGACCGTGACCTCTGCCTATCGCCCTTTCGATGTCCTGGGAACCGATGCGCTCGTGACCGTCGCTGCGAAGGCGGGATTCGATGTCACGTGGTCCGAGGCGGCAGCAATCGTCGCCGGGATGGCCGAACTCCCACCGCATCCCGATGTGGTTCCCGGGCTGGAAGCGTTGCGGACGGCCGGGTATCGGCTCGTGACGCTCACGAACTCCGCACCGGAGATGCTTTCGAGGCAGATCGGAAACGCCGGCCTCGATCCCTACTTCGCTGCCCTTCACAGCGTCGAGAGGACGCAGCGATTCAAACCTCACCCGGCTCCGTATCTGGCCGTGGCTCGTTCGATGCGGCGAGAACCAGAGTCGATGTGGATGGTGGCCGCGCACGACTGGGACGTGACCGGGGCGATGCGCGTGGGCATGCGTGGTGCGTTCGTGGCCAGACCCGGTCAGCACTACAGCTCGCTCGGCGAACCACCTGATGTCATGGGGCCGGATCTCGTCGCCATCGCAGACGCGCTGACCGAAGGCAGCCTTCAGTCAGCCTGAGACCGCCCGAGCCCGAGCCGGATGTCGTCGGTGATCTCGACCGCGTTCACGATCAGAACGGCAACCAGGATCATGTTGGGGGTCCAACTGGCCGAGATGAGGCCGACGAAGAGCAAGGCACCGGCGGCGGCCGCGCGGGACAGCGCCTGACGGCGATCGAGCTCGTCGTGGCCTCGATTTGCTGCGATAGACATGAGCGCCAGAGCGAGCATCACCATGGCCGCGCCGGCAGTCACCATCCAGCGGCCTGGTCCGTCTTTTTCCTGAGCGATCAGGAATTCCAAACCGATGCCCACGACGGTGATCGCAACGACGAGCGGAAGATGTGCGTAGATCCAGGCAGTGGGCTTCCACGCCTTTCCGGTGTCGCTCCGACGTACGACGTCGCCTTGCTGGTTGTCGAAATACAGCCACCACAAGCTCGTGGCGAGGCCGACCCCGATGATCGACGCAAAGGTGAAGGTCGCGTCCCATTCGTGATGGCTGAGCGCAGCCACGATGGCGACGAACGACTCGCCGAGGACGAGGATGGTGAAGAGCCCGAATCGTTCCGGCAGGTGGGACACGCTGAGGGGGACTCGCTTCTGACGCTCCCGCAGATGGAACGGCGTGTAGAAGTCGATCGCGAGTCCCACTCCCCAGAAGATGAACCGGACGGGGTCCGGGATCCAGATGGAGACCAGCCAGAATGCGCCGCCGATCGAGAATCCCGTGAGATAGCCGCGCACCAGGTCCCGGCTCACGGTCACGTGGCGATATGCGCGCCAGTACATCGCCAGGAGGACGAGACGAGCCATGACGAAGGCAGCGGCAAACGCTGTCACCGAGTCGGCCTTGTCTCCCGAGATGCTGGCAGCCATGATCGCAATCGAGGCCATCTGGCCGACCGCCAGGAGGCGCTGCCCCAGGTCGTCGGTGTCGTATCGGTCGGCGTAGAAGGTGTACGACGCCCAGGTCCACCACAGTGGGATGAAGAGGGCGATGAACCCCCACGTGCCTCCCACGCCGTGGTTGACGAGGAGCCGATGACCGAGCTGGCCCACGGCGACCACGAACACCAGGTCGTAGAACAGCTCCAACCATGTCGCTTGACGGTGTTCCTCGTGGCCCGACGTCCGAAGTCGAGGTGGGCTCAGGCGTGGTATCTGCATCTCGTCTCTTTGTTCCGCGTGTCCCCTCGGGGCGCAGAATACCTACTCGTTCGTCCCGAGGTCTCCGTGGTGCGCGCCGCGAGGCAGACGCGACCTAACATCGCTCCTCATGGGCGAAGGCGTGGTCCTCACGGTTCTGGGTGCACGTGGCTCGATCCCCGTGTCTCAGGCCGAGATGCTGGCCTACGGGGGCCGCACCACGTCGTTCATGATCGAGCTGCCAGGTCACCACACTGCGTTCATCGACGCTGGAACCGGGCTGGCGTCGGTCGACCACCTCATCGATGGTCGCGCCCGGCACTACGACATCCTGATCACCCACTATCACCTCGATCATCTCCAGGGTCTGCAGTTCTTCAAGCCTCTCTACCGGGAGGGCAACTCCTTCACCTTCCATGGCCATGCCCCGGAAGGCCTCTCCGTCGAGGACGCGATCGCGGGTGTGTCGCAGTCCCCCTGGTTCCCGCTTCCACTCGATGCAACGCTGTCGGAGAAGGAGTTCCTGCCTGTGTCGCCCCAGTTCTATGTGGGTCCCGTCTTCGTGACGGCGGCGGCACTCCACCATCCGCAGGGGGTCACCGGCTACCGGCTCGACGGTCCCGAGAAGACCGTCGTGATCGCAACGGATCACGAGGCGGGTGACGAGGCCGCCGACGAACGCCTGATCGAACTCGCCTCTGGCGCCGACTACCTCATCCACGATGCTCAGTACACCCCCGAGGAATACGAAGAGCGATACACCGGGTGGGGTCACAGCACGTGGAAGCACGCTGTGGCCGCAGCAGAAGCTGCAGGCGTCGAGACCCTGATCCTGACGAGCCACGATCCGTCTCACACGGACTCCGACGTCGACAGGATCCTGGCCGAGGCTCGAGCGGCGTTCCCGGAAACCCATGCCGCCTTCGAGGGCATGCAGATCACGCTGTGAAGGGACCCGTTCGGCGCTACGCAGACGGCCCCTGGGCTCAGGTCTCCGTGTCGATCGCGGCAGACGCTCCGACGGTGTGGGAGCACATCAGCGACATCCAGCTGCCGGCGCGGTTCTCGTCGGAGTTCATGGGTGCCGAATGGGTCGAATCAGACGGCCCCGCGCTGGGCGCCAGATTCGTCGGTCGCAACCGTCGCAAGGATCGGGAGTGGACGACGATCTCCACCATCCACGCGTTCGATCCGCCGGCGACCTTCGGCTGGGTCGTCGGTGATCAGAACGATGCAACCGCCACGTGGCGGTTCGACGTCGCGATCACGGATACTGGTGTGGACCTGACCATGTGGGCGCAGATGGGCCCGGGCCCGAGCGGCGTCCTCTCCTACATCGAGCGGCACCCGGACCGCGAGGAGTGGGTCGTCGACCGGAGGCTCGACGAATGGCTCGAGAACATGCAGGCGACCGTCGAGGGCATCAAGCGCCTCGCCGAGTCGTCTCATCCAGAGGACTCGCCCCCTTGAACCGACCCACGAGGTGAGAACCCAAACGGCATGGCGGCGGGAGGTCCAAGCTTCCGCCCCCTGTCGAGGGCAGCAACGTGCAACGCTGATATGAGCCGGCTCTCAAACCCCTCTTGGTCAAGGGCGTCGAGGGCTTCGACCAACCTCAGGGGTCCGTCGTCGTCCTCAGGGAACATCAGCGCGTCCAACCGTGCAACTGCTTCGCCAAGGCTGTTCACCTTCTCATCTGCGACGTCGTCGAGTGCAAGCCCGTAGAACAACACGCGCGATGCCCTGCTTGCTAGGCGTCGGGCGTCTCTTGGTTCGTCGAGTGGTCGGGCGAGCTCGTTGGCGAACAGATCCGTCATTGCATAGGTGAGGCATACATACCGGAGCTGTTGGAGTTGATTCTCGGTGAACCGCAGATAGCGTCCGGCGCGGAGCCCCAGCGCCTCCATTCTCTGATGTGGCTCGGCCGCGAGGCCCCGCCGATCAAGGGCGTTCGTTACGGTTGTGATCAGGTTCGTCCGATACGCAGCAAGTCGTGCCCTCTTCACCGGAAAGGAAACCAGGGCGACAGAACACGCCAGCGCAATTGGCACCCACCCGCTGCCTAGAAACACGGCGAGTGAAGTCATCAATGCGACGGCTGCCGCCATTGGTGCTTCCAGCAGGGGCAGCTTTGCCGCGACCTTGAGGTGGTCGACGACCACGGTGCGACCGAAACGGTAGGCGGTGATCGAAGGCAGGCTTATCAGAGCGATCGTGGCAGACGCAATGAGAGCAGTGGCAACAGCGGCCAGCAAACGTGGTGATGGCTCGATTGGTGTTGGTCCAAAGAGATCCACACATACGCCGATTGCGAAACCATCGGCTGCGAGCAGTCCAGCGTTGGTCAGGAATCGGCTCGGCTTGAAGCTCTTGCGTTCGGGGGCGTAGAACGCCGTTGCCATCATTACCACCGTTGCTACGAGGGGCGCTGCGGTCGCGGGCGAGAGCACGGCAGCTGCCAAGGCAACACTCACGGTATTGGACCAGACGACCTTCTCGGCCACCCAATGAGGCCAATCTGCTACGCCGACGGCGATCGTTGCGAACACGATGATGAGTGGCCAAGGTGTCGCGGTCTCGAGCCGGGCACTTGCCGCCCAGATCGCAGCGATCGCAACGGGAGTCAGGACGATCGCCGGGATCCAGAGTGGACGCTCTCGCATCAGTTCAGCTCCGGCAATGCCGGCCAGCCGAGCAGTCGTATCGCTGGTCTGACCAAGGCAATCGCCTGTGGGTCGAAGGTGTAGACGGACTCGGCGTACATCGACTCGACCACTTGATCGACGGGGTCGACCTCGAGCATCGTGATGGCCCGGCACGCAACACGTATCAACCGGGCAGCATCACCGGCTGTCGGGTCGGCGCCCGGGGAGCGGTATGGCGCCGACATTTCTCTCATCAGGGCCGTCTCGCGTCGGAACTCGTCGTTCGACGCCAGGATGTCAGCACCCCATGCACTGACATCGGCGGTCACGAACCCGTCCGCGTCCACCTCGGGCTGGGTGGCGGCAACGAGCCCGACGTCGTGGAGCAGCGCAGCGCGGCGGAGCGTTTCGAGTTCGCGCCCTGCCAGGCCCCGGACACGTCCCATTGCAACGGCCAACGACGTGACGTTCTTCGAGTGTCCTCGTTGCGCGACACCGGCCGCTTCGGGGAGACGCCCGAGCGCCTGGACCGTCAGGTCCACGAGGACCCGATGTCGCCTCACCTGATCCGCGAGGCGCCACGCGAGCGCAAAAGGCAACAAGCTGGCCAGCGTCGCCCACAGCGGTGAGTGGTGCCAGAGCGCACCGAACGCGAGTGTTGCGGAGAGGATGATGATGGCGACTCTCGCGTCGCGAAGCAGACGGACGAAGGCGTCTCGGTAGACGATCCCGATGTGCGGTTCGCGAACCGTCCACAGGGCGGTGTCGGCGACGAACCACACGATCGCGACAGCGATCAGGCGGGCGCCGTCGACACCGCCGAGGGCTCCTCGACGGATCGACGCGGTCGCGGATGCAGCGACGACGGCGACTGCTGCGACCGCCACGAGGCTCGACAGTGCGTTCGTCACTGCCATCGTCGACCGATCGGGTCGGATCGCGACCGCAGCAACGGAGGCCAACGCGATGATGGCGACGGTCATCTGCCACCGATCGGGATCGATCAGGCTCGCAGCAAGGGCGCCCTGGGGGAGCAAGGACCACGCTCTTTCGCCTGCGATCCGCACCGAGGCCAGGCCGACCGCGACCAGGATCAGGGCAGCGATCGCAGCGGAACTCGTGCTGGCGGCGATCAGCACGCCGGCTGCAACGGCCGGCGCCCATCCCCGAGCAAGCACGCGAATCACGACGTCGCCGAGCGTAGCGCGTGATACGATGTTCTGGCAAAGAAGAAGCTGTAGTGCGTTGAGGTGCGATGGTGGACGAACAGCTGCTCGAGGAGACAGACTTGCTGAGGGGCTTTGCGAGCTATCCGCCGGTGCTCACCGCATCTCAGGTTGCAGATCTGTTGGCGATCAACGTGCAGGAGGTGCGCCGCTTGAGCCGCTCCGGTGACATTCCGTCTCGACGGATCGGGAAGTCATACCGGTACTTCCGCGACGAAGTGGTCGCCTGGCTGAACTCCTCGACCGTCTGACTCGCATCCCCCGACGCGGGTCCGCGCCCGACGGCACCTGCCGGCAGGACAGCCGCCCGCGCGACGACCGCTATGACCGTAGACCGGTTCGCCGACTCCGGCGTGGCGACGACTCGGGGCCGGTCCGCGATGGCACCACGGCAGCAACATCCGGAGCAGCCGCGCCCCCGCCGTCGAGTTGCACGTCCGCGGTCATGGACAGGTCGAAGGTGATGTCCGAGCTCGACAGGCTCCGGTTGTGGATCTCCACGGCGATGACGTTCGTGCCCGGCACGAAGAAGCTCCCGGAGATGGTCGTCGTGACCCATGCGTTCTCGTGGCTGTTCGGAACCGTCGTAGTGGCGCCCGTCTGGTAGTCCCACGATGACGGCAGGTTGCTCGTCACGACCAGGGATCCGTTGACGTAGATCGCAGCGGCGTCGTCACGCTTGTAGCGGAGCTCGACGTCAGACACCACGGTGCCCGGGATGTCGATCGTCTGCCTGAAGTAGTAGGTGATGAAGCCGCCCTGCAGCACGGTGGCCTCGTCGCCGTCGCCGAAGCCGAGCTCCGCCGGGCCCGCCTGCCACGAGGTGTCGTCGAAGCCGGGCTCCTTCCACGCGGTGCCCTGGTCGGACCCGTCGTCGAGGTATTTCCAGACCGACCCCTCTGCGACGAGCGTCCTGGTCTCGATGGTCACCGACGTCGTGCCGTCGACCGGAGCCGACTGACTCGAGACATTGCCGGCCGCGTCCGTCGCGGCCACGGTGTAGGTGAACGTCGTGTCGGGCGGCAGACTCGAGTCGACGTACGACGTTGCCGCAGTTCGATCGATCTCCACGGCGTCCCGATAGACGATGTACTCGACGACGCCGATGTCGTCCGTGGATGGATTCCACGAGATGGCGATCGAGTCGATCTGCTCGTCATCGACGGAGAGACCCGTCGGGGTCGACGGCGGCGTCGTGTCGGGAAGCGTCGTCACGCCGATCGGCACCTCTGCCGAGACGTTGCCCGACGCGTCGATCGCCTGCACCGTGTAGGTGTAGGGCGTGTCCGGCGACAGCCCGCCTTCGGAGAAGGAGTTCGTCGCCGGGGTGCCGACGATGACGCCATCGCGCCTGACGATGTAGCCGTCGAGTTGCTCGTCGTCGGTGGAGGCCACCCACGACAGATCGACCGAGGTCGTCGTGACGTCGTCGATGGTCAGACTGCTCGGATCGCTCGGCGGTGTCGTGTCCGGCGGATCGGTCGTCTCGAACAGGCTCGCCGTACCCGAGGTGTTGCCGGCCGCGTCGAACGCTTCGACCGAGATCTCGTACGTCGTGCCCGCCGTCAGTCCGCCGATCGAGTAGCTCGTCGCCGGCGTCGTGCCGTGGACGGCACCATCGACCCGCACCGTGTACCCGGCGACGCCCACGTCGTCCGTGGACGGCGACCACGAGATGTCGATGGTCGTGCGGGTCACGTTGTCGACCGTGAGGTTGGTCGGGTCGGATGGGGGAGTGACGTCGGGGGTCAGCGTGGTGCCTGGCACCGCTGCCGACTCGGCTGAGGTGTTCCCTGCTGCATCTTGGGCGGCGACGGTGTACGAGTAGGTGGTGGCGGGATCGAGGCTGGTGTCCACAAAGCTCGTGGATCCCGTGCTCCCGACGATGACGCCGTCGCGTCGCACGATGTAGAGGCTCACCCCGACGTCGTCCGTGGACGGGTTCCACGACACCGTCAGCGAGTCGAGGGTCTCGTCGCCCACCGTCACGCCGTCCGGCACGGTCGGCGGTGTCGAATCGGGGATCGAGAGCGACACGTCGGCATCCAGGCCCAGGTCGAACGAGATGTCCGAGCTGCGGAGGTTGCGCTGATGGATCTCGACGGCGATCACGTTCGTGCCCTCCACGAACACCGAGCCCGGAACCGAGGCGGAGAGGAAGTTCCGCTCGTTGGATCCGGCGACCGTGCTCGTCGCACCCGTCAGATAGTCGTATGTGGACGGGAGGTTGTCCGTGAACACCTCGACGCCGTTGATGTGCACGGCGACCGCGTCGTCTCGCAAGACCTGTAGGTCGGCGTCGCCGACGACCTCTCCGCCCAACTCGAAGGTCGTGCGGAAGTAGTAGGTGATGAAGCCTCGCGTAAGGACCGTTGCCTCGTCGCCGTCGCCGAACCCGAGCTGCGCCGGTCCCGAAGCCCAGCCGCTGTCGTCGTAGCCCAGTGCCTGCCACGCCGTGCCCAGGTCGGAGCCGTCGTCGAGATACCGCCACACGTCGCCCTCGGACACCAATTCCTCGGTGACGATGTTGTCGTCGGTCGTGGCGTCGACCGGTCCGGCAGGAGCCGATTCGTTGCCCGCCACGTCGATGGCCGTGACCTCGTAGGTGTAGGTGGTCGACCATGCGAGCCCGATGTCCGTGTAGGTCGTGTTCGTGGTAGTCGCCAGTGGGATGCCGTTGCGATACACGATGTAGCCCTCGAGCGCGATGTCGTCGGTCGACGGTCCCCAAGCCAGATCGACCGTGCTGATCGTCGTGTCGGTGACGACAAGACCTGTCGGCACCGTCGGCGGAGTCGTGTCGGCCGTCGTCGTGCCGGTGACCGGCGCAGACTCCCCGGACCCGTTGAGCGCGGCGTCCTGGGCCTCGACGGTGTAGTCGTAGGCGGTGCCGGGCACGAGATCGATGTCGGTGAAGGCAGGTGTCGGCGTGGAGCCGACGACGACGCCGTCACGGCGCACCAGGTAGTTGGTGACGCCCCGATCATCGGTGGCGTCGTTCCATGCGAGATCGATCGTGGTCGCCGTGGACGCGGTCACCTGGAGACCGGTGGGAATCGAGGGCGGCGTCGTGTCGGGCGGGAGGGTGGTGACGTCGAGCGGCGTCGACTCGGCACTCGTGTTGGACGCTGCGTCGAACGCGTCGACCGTGTAGCTGTACGTCGTGTCGGCGACCAGACTCGTGTCCTGGAAGTCGGAGGTCGGCGATGTACCCACGACCGCTCCGTCGCGGCGGATCGTGTAGCCGGTCACGGCGGTGTCGTCGATGGAGTCGTCCCAATCGAGATCCGCGGTCGTCTCGGTCACGTCGATGAGGGTCAGCCCGGTGGGAACGCTGGGTGGCGTGTTGTCGGCTGCCGGGACATCGACGACAACGGGCACAGAGGGTCCGGAGCCGTTGCCTGCCAGATCGAAGGCCTCGACGGTGTACGAATACTGGGTCAGCTCGGCGACCGTCGTGTCCGTGAAGCTCAACGCCGTCGTCGCTCCGATGGGAGCGCCGTCGCGACTCACGACGTAGTTCGCCAGCTCGACGTCATCCGTCGATGCTTCCCATTGCAGGGTCACGGAATCGAACAGGATCTCCGTGGCCTGCGGGTTCTGTGGGACCGTCGGCGGCGTGCTGTCGGGAGCCGTCTCGGCATAGAGCGCCATGTCGAACGATACGTCGGAGCTCCCGGTGGAGCGCTGATGGATCTCGACGGCGATGCGGTTGGGGCCGATCTGGAAGAAGGATGCCGGGATGATGGCCTCGTTGAAGGTGGCCTCGTCCAACCCGGAGATCGTGTTGCTTGCCCTGGTCGTCGAGTCGATCGTCCCTGCCGGCATGTTGTCGCGCAGCACCTCCGCACCGTTGATGTAGACGACGATGCCGTCGTCGCGCTTGAACAGCATGGTTGCGTCCTCGAGCAGATCGCCCGTGACGTTGAAATCTCGCACGAAGTAGTAGGTGATCCACCCCGGTGTCAGCAGCGTGGCCTCTCCGCCGTCTCCGAAGCCGAGTTCGGCAGCTCCGACCGGCCACAGCGATGCATCGAATGCCGGGTCACGCCACGTGGTGCCCTGGTCAGATCCATCGTCGAGATACGACCACAGGGCACCGGCAGGCACGAAGGCCTCGCTCGTCGTCGCCTCGAGCGGTCCGGCGGGCAGCGACTCGTTGGAAGCGGCGTCGCCTGCCGTCACTTCGTATGCGTAGACGACCCCAGGGAGCAGGTCGAGGTCGGTGTAGGTCGGGTCGACGGTGGTGGCCACCGGGAGACCGTCACGGATGACCGTGTACGTGGTCACGCCCACGTTGTCGGTCGACGGGTCCCACGAGATGGTGGCTGACGTCGGCGTGCTGTCCACCTGGATGAGATTCTCGGGCGTCGTCGGTGCTTCGGAGTCGCTTCCGTCGAGCGGAGGAAAGATGGCGACGCCGCGCGTGGGAATCCCCTCGACCGACCTGAAAGGACCGCCGGCTACGAGACCGGCTCCGGTGGCGTCGATGTCCCACACTCCGTAGAACTCCGAGATCGAGGGGCGCCACGGCTCGAGGGTGCCGTTGTACACGTCTGCGGACATGAGCTTGGCGTTCAGGTTGTCCTGGTACCCCTCGTGGAATCCGAAGTAGACGTTGCCGGCGCGGTATTTCACCGCCTGGACGTCGCCCATCACGATGATGCGCCACGACTGGCTTCCGGTGGACGTGTTCCACACCGTCACTCGGTTGCCGAGTCCGGCGACGGCACCGATCAGGCGGTCGCCGGACGTTGTGACGTCCAGGTCGAGCACTGGATCTTCGAGATTCCCCCACGTCGGCGAGATCACGGACCCGGTGGTCGGCGACAGCCCGACCACGTAGGGGTTCGACGTTCCGCCGATCGATGTGAAGCTTCCTCCGATGTAGACGACGCTGCCATCGCTCGGGATGGCGATCGCCCGAACCGTGGCGTTCGCGTTGGGGTTCCACGTGGTGTCGAGCGATCCGTTGTTCGTCGCGATACGGGCGATGCGGTTGCGCTGCACGCCGTCGATGGAGGTGAAGGCACCACCGAGGTAGACCGTGTTCCCGCTCCGTTTCACCTTCCAAACGGTGCCGTTCACCGATGTGGTCACGTCGGAGCGGACGGTGCCGGTCGACGTGTCGACGGAGGCGATGCGGTTGCGACTTGCTCCGCCGATCGTGGTGAACTGGCCGCCGATCCACAGGTTGTTCGTGTTCCCGTCGATGCTGCGAACGATCGAGTTCGTGTCGGCCCGGAAGGAGGTGATCGCTCCTGTCGTGATGTCGATCGCCGCCAGGTTGTTGCGCACCTGGCTGCCGCTCACCGGCGAGCGCACGAGCGAGAAGTCGCCGCCGATGTAGGCGATGTCTCCGATGATCTTCACGGCGTAGACCGTGCCGTTGGTGTCCCAGCCGTCGAGGGGCTGCTCGGAGACGAACACGGCGTCGGCACGCGCCGGTCCGGCGGGTACGAGGAGTGCGAACAGCACCACGAGAATGGGCGCCAGTCGCCCGATCCGACCACCGCCGTGTGCGTGCTGCAACATGTCTGCCTTCCCCCTTGGCGAACCCCACCAGTCCGTCCCTCGGGTCATCGTATGGTCGCCGCCGGGGTCGCTGCTGCGCTCTCTGTCAACCGTACCTTCTTTTCAGTCAGCTGCATGCCCCAAACAGGGGGCTGAGTGTCGTCCTCTACGTGCGGTTGGCGGCGATGACTTTGCGGAGCAGCCTGGCGAGTTCGCGTCGCTCGTCGTGGTCGAGAGCCTCGAGCCACTGCGATTCGATGCGATTCTGCACGGCGAACACATCCCGCACGGCGGCATCTCCGCGATCTGTGAGCGTCAGAATGACCGATCGGCCGTCCGCTCGGTCGGGGCGTCGCTCGACGAGCCCATCTCGTTCCAGCGTCGTCACGACGTTCGACGTCGCGGCTCGAGTCATGTCGAGGATGGCCGCCATGCGGGCGGGTCGCAGCGGGCCCACGACCCACAGCATGAACATGACGCGAAAACCGGCCAGGCTCCACCCCTCAGGGCGATGTGCCGTCGTCTCGGTGGCACGGGCCAGAGCATGCGACAACCGATGAAGCGAGATGGCGATCTCCATCGCCCCGTGATCGGCCTGCTCGGTCAACTCGCCGGTCCGCCGGATGGCGAAGTCCACGTACCCGAGATAGTCGAGGTCGTCGACGACCGGTCCGTCGCTCACGTCGGTTCCTCGATGGCGATACCGTCCGGATGGCCGTAGTACTCGAAGTGGCCGGGGTCGGGCAGCGTCCACACATGGCCCGAATGGACCCCGTAGAAGGCCATGGCGTCGAGCAGTGCAGGGTGGGTCGGCGACCCACGGCGCTCGCCGCTGCGAGATGTGAAGTTGATGTCTGCGGCGATCCCGAAAGCATGCCGGCTCAGCCGCGTCGTGCCGCGGATGTAGCGCGGGTTCCAGCAGCCGTGGAAGCGGGAGCGATCGATCACGCGTCCGTGACCCTCGGCCTCGAGTCGGTTCATCACGGCGGCGAGGGTTTCGGCGAAGACGCGATGGCACTTGGTCCGTCCCAGAAGCGGCAGATCGACCTCGACGATGTTCTCCTCGATCCAGGTCGGCTCGATCTCGACCGCCCCACCACGGGCCGGGCGGTACTCGAACTCGCCGAACCGCTCCTTCATGAAGACCCAGCTGCGCACGACCCGAGGCCCGTGATCGGGAAAAGCGTGACGCTCGTGCAGGCCGAATCCGTCCTGCTCGTAGACGCCGTGCAGTGCTTCATCGAGGTCGGGTTCCGTGCCGTCGTATCTGATCAATGCCGCTCTGGTCTGAAATCGGTCGGGTGAGAACGCGTCGAGGGCGAGCCCGATGATCTCCGACTCACCGAACACGTGGTCCGGCACGACGGCCCCGACGGTCAGGGTCGATCCGCTCTCGAAGGACATCGTGTCCCCCGTGTCCAGGCCGCGAAGCCGGGCGGCTCGCTCGCCGAGCACCACGTGCTGTGCGGTGAGGCCATGGTCCGCTCCGAGATAGTCGTCGATGTACTCGAGGTCGATGATGGCGCCGTCGAGGGGGATCGCCCATCCCGGCGTGGCCTGATCGACGATCGTGCCTGCAGCCGTGCGGCTCTCGATCAGGTGCATCGTTCCGGCCGTGTAGGGGAACACCAGCGAGACACCGTCGATCTGGCTCGCCCGCTCCACGAAGTCCTCGGGCAGGCCGCGCCCATGGAATGTCCAGAACTCACGTCCCGGGGCGCCGGGCTCCTGGTCGTCGGCAGAGTTCGGGATCGGGATCGGCCGGCCCGGCGTCGTCGTGACGGTGGTGGCGGCAGCGGCAGGTGCGGGATCGCCGAGCGTGACGACCGGTGAGCCGTCCGCATCGGCAAGAGATGTGCCGGCGTCGTCGGGTGGGCTGCCTGCAGACACGAAGGGGAGGGAGAAGCCGATCACGACGATGGCGATGAGCAGGAACCTCCGCATCCTCGCAGCCTAAAGCCGTGCGGCGGATCGAGAACCGCCTCAGCGGGTCCTCCGCACGGCGTTCACGAGTTCTCCACATTTCGGAGCGATCGTGACTGCAGGTTCGAGAGAAGGAGTAACCGACATGTTCCGTTTCGTCATCGCAATGCTCGCCGCCTTCGGGTTGGGGGCGTTGATCTTCGGTGGGAACGCAGCCACGGCCGCCGGGCTGGTGTTGCTGGCCCCCCTGTTCTTCATCTTCAAGGTGATGTTGTTCTTCCTCCTGTTCGGCGCCATCTCGAGCGCCATGTGGCGTGGAGGGCGCGGCCCCGGGCCTCGTCGTTGGGCGGCACATCACGGATGGCACGAGGCCGACCGCAGCAGATCAGCCGAGCGTTCGACGCCGAGCGAGGAAGACCGATTCGAGGAGTGGCATCGCATGGCGCACGCCCGCGAGGAGGTCGACTCGTGGATCGCCGACGAGGCGTGACCCGAGCGGCGAGAATGCAGGGCGTGAAGACCGTGCTGCTCGTCGAGGATGAGGTGAAGATCGCCCGCCTGGTGCGTGATTATCTGCATCAGGCGGGCTTCGCCGTGATCGAGGCGACCGATGGGCCGGCGGCCATCTCCATGGCCCGCGCCGAGCGGCCCGACATGATCGTGCTCGATCTGGGGCTTCCCGGCCTCGACGGACTCGACGTCCTGCGTCGTCTCCGCGCCGGAAGTGCCGTGCCGATCATCATCGCCACGGCACGAAGCGAGGAGTCCGACCGCATCGTCGGGCTCGAGCTCGGCGCAGACGACTACGTCACGAAGCCGTTCAGTCCCAAGGAGTTGGTTGCACGTATAAGGGCTGTGCTCCGCCGAGCCGAGGCGACGCTGGGCGGCGGCGAGATCGTGAGGTCGGGTCCCGTCGTCATCGACATCCCGAAGCGGCGCGTCACCAAAGACGACGTCGAGATCGACCTGACGTCCACCGAGTTCGATCTCCTCCTCACCCTCGCCCGGCGCCCCGGGCGTATCTACACGCGGGCGCAGTTGCTCGATGCCGTCCACGGTGTCGCGTTCGAGTCGTACGAACGCTCGGTGGACGCCCACATCAAGAACATCCGTCGCAAGCTCGAGGACGATCCGAAGCGCCCCGTTCTGGTCCAGACGGTGTATGGCGTCGGGTATCGCTTTGCCGATGCGTAAGGACTGGCACCGGGGCTGGGGTGGTCAGGGATCGGGGTGGAATCCCGGGTCCGGATGGAGCCCGGGTGCGTCCGGACAAGGCGGTCCGACACCCGAGCAATGGCGCCGGATCAGACGCTTCATGGGCTTTGTGTTCCTCGTCTTCGTGACGGTCTTCGTAGCCGTTGTCGGGTTCGTCATCTGGCTGTTGTTCGAGGTCGCCACCACCGCCTTCGTGTGGATCCTGGCCTCGCCTCTCATCCTCGCCCTGCTGGCCCTCTTGATCATGCGGTCGGTGTTCCGGACCTGGCGGCCCGTTCGCAGCCTCGTGGGTCTGGCCGGATCGCTCGCCGACGGGGACTACACGGCGCGAGCGTCGGAGCCGGGCGGGGGAGCGATGAAGCCGGTCGTACGGTCGTTCAACCGGCTGGCCGAGCGGCTCGAGGATGCCGAAGAGCAGCGACGCCGTCTGCTCGCCGATCTCGGGCACGAGATACGAACACCTCTGACCGTGGTTCGTGGTGAGATCGAGGCGATGATCGACGGAGTGCACGAGCCGGATCCCGAGCATCTCGAGGCACTGCTCGACGAGGTTCGCGTCATGGAGCGGCTCGTCGAGGATCTGCGGACCCTCAGCCTGGCCGAGGCCGGAGCGCTGTCACTCCATCCCGAGCCGACGGACATCGACGATCTCGTCGGTGACGTCGTGGACAGTCATCGACCCGGGGCGGAACGAGCGGGCGTCATCGTTCGCTTCCTTCCGGAGGGAGCGGGCCGCGAGATCATGGTGGATCCGGTTCGCATCCGGGAAGTCGTCGCCAACCTGATCGTGAATTCGCTGCGTGCCATGACGGCCGGCGGAGCGCTCACGGTTCGGGTCGAGGCCACGGGCGAGAGCGGGGTACGAATCGTTGTCTCCGACACGGGGGAGGGGATACCCGCCGACGAACTGGCCAGCGTGTTCGACCGCTTCCACAAGTCGGCCACGTCGACCGGGTCGGGACTCGGGCTCACGATCAGCAGGGATCTCGTCGCGGGTCACGGTGGGACGATCGATGTGGATTCCGAGGTGGGTGCGGGGACCACGGTGACCGTCTCTCTTCCGGCCGGCGGGCCCTGACAGCCGACTCTTGCACAGCGACCGGATTGCCTGTTGCATGGCCCGGTGGACGTCACGATCAGAGATGCGACCCGGGACGACTTCGATCGCATCAACGAGATCTACAACTGGACCATCGTCGACAACCACGTGTCGTTCGACACCGAGCCGTGGGATCGGCGCAGGCGCGAAGAGTGGTGGGACTCGCGCGATCCGGATCTCTCGTGTCTCGTCGCCGAGGTCGACGGCGAGGTCGTCGGCGTCACCTATTCGAGCCGGTATCGCCCGAAGGTCGCCTATCGATCTTCCATGGAGACCACGATCGTGCTGGACGAGTCGGCCTGGGGTCAGGGGATCGGCAGCCGTCTCCTCGGTGCGCTGCTCACGCGGCTCGAGCAGCAGGGCGCCCACGTCGCCATCGCCATCGTGGCCCTGCCGAACGAGGCGTCGGTGCGGTTGCATCATCGTCTCGGTTACGTGACCGCCGGAACGCTGCACGAGGTCGGTCACAAGAACGGCCGCTACGTCGATACCGTGCTGCTCGAGAAGATCCTCGAGTGACATCGCTCCTGGGGTCGAGGTCAGCGCCGGCGCAGTGACAGCAGCTCTTCGCCCGCCCAGGTCCGGACTTCACCCTCCCACTGCACTCTGAACAGGTCGGCCGGCAGCGGATCGACCCAGCCGTCGTGGAGGACGAGGGATGCGGCGAGTTCACCGAGGGCCGACGACCACTTGGCAGAGTGCCCGTTCCCGCCGGCCGCGAGGTACAGCTTGCCGGGCTGGATGACGTCGATGTAGGGCATGCCGTGCCCGGTGTAGGCCACGACGCAGTGCATCGTGTGGAACTCGGAGACGTCGAGCCCGGGGTACGTGCGCAGCATCGAGGGGGACATGAGTTCGATGGCTTGCAGATCACGGCGGATTCGGTACCAGCCATCGATCTCATCCGGAGTCGACACCCAGTGGTCCATGATGGTGTTGGCGCCCCACTTCATGAGGACCCGGCCGTCGGGGTAGACGAGAGGCGGCGCCGTGTAGACGTCGGCCACCGCCGGGTCGTGCAGCGCGTAGATGATCGGCGGCACCTGGGCCAGACGAGCGGCCTCCGACGGTGGGATCTCTGCCAAGAGCACCGTCTCCGTCTTGAGTCGGAGGGCAACCGGCCGCGGGAGCAGCCCCGGCGTGTTGACGTAGGCGCCGTTGGCGACCAATACCTTGCGGGCCGAGATGGTTCGTCCGTCGCGGAACGTGACGAGGCCGTCGTCGATCTGCACCGCAGGCGATCGGAAGTGTTCGGCGCCTGCACGAACTGCGGCGCGCAGGTGCGAGGCCACGAGTTCCCTGGGGTCGAAGTAGCCGGATGGGGGAGGCTCCAACATGACCCGAGCGCCATGGGGGATGGCGAGGCCCGGATATCGCTCCGCGGCAGCATCCTCATCGAGCAGCTCCATCGCACCGGCTGCGGCCGCCGCCTCGGCCATCGCCACCCGTTCCGGCTCGAGCCCGTCCTCGGCGATGAACAGCTGCCCGGATCGAGAGAAGACCGTGTGGTCGGCGAGCGCTTCCACCTCATCGATGGCTGCCAGCGACCGGCGTGCCAGCTCGGTTTCGACGTCATCGAGATGGTGGAGCCACGTCAGGCGCGAAACGTCATGGTGGGCGCCGTAGGGGCCTTCGCCACCCGAAGGCGGCTCGGGTGGAGCCACGACGGCGATCGACAGGTCATGGCGCGACAGCCGGCGGGCGGCCGCCGCGCCCATGATCCCGCCACCGACGACCGCGACATCGAACACCCGGGTGAGTGTACGCCGCACCGGGATGGCGCCCACACTCGCTGGTACCGTCGCACGCATGCCGATCGCATATACCAACGCCATCATCTGGACAGGAACGGGAGAGGTCATCGATCGGGGGTCGCTCGTCGTCGACGGCTCGTCGATCACCGCCGTCGGAGCGGATGTCGACCTGGCGGGAGCGGAGATCGTGGATCTCGAGGGCCGGTACCTCGTGCCGGGACTCATCGACTGCCACTCGCACGCCGGGCTCTTCGGCGAGGGGAGTCGCGAGGATCACGACGGAAACGAGATGTCCGAGGCGGTGACAGCGCACGTCCGCACGCTCGATGCCATCCACCCCGGTGACCTGGCGTTCGGCGATGCCCGCCGCGGGGGTGTCACCACCATGGGGGTGAGTCACGGGTCGGGCAACATCATCGGCGGCCAGGTCGCCGTCATCAAGACGGCGGGCTCTGTTGCAGACGACATGGTCATCAAGGAGCCGGCGGGCGTGAAGATGGCGCTGGGGGAGAACCCGAAGCGGGTCGGGAGCGAACGGAATCGGGCCCCCATGAGTCGCATGGGAACTGCCTACTTGGCACGGAAGGCTTTCACGGAGGCCATCGAGTACCGCAAGGACTGGGAGCACCACGAGGCCCTGCTTGCGATCGAGAACGCCAAACCCGAGGAGGAGCGAAAGCCCTTGCGCGAGCCGAAACGGGATCTCAGCAAGGAGATCCTCGTCAAGGTGCTCGAGGGCGAGATCCCGGTCCGCAACCACAGCCATCGCATGGACGACATTCGGACGGCGATCCGGCTGTCAGAGGAGTTCGGCTACCGGCTCGTCATCGATCACGGCACGGAGAGTTGGAAGATCCCCGACGAGATCGTGTCGCGCAACATCCCGCTGGCGATCGGGCCGATCATGACCTCGCGTTCGAAGCGTGAGCTCGTCAATCGCACACCTGCTGGACCCGGCCTGATGGTCGCCGCAGGAGCGATGGTGGCGATCATGACGGATGCGCCGGTCAATCCCATCAACAACCTCCGTGATCTCGTGATCATGTGCATCCGGGAAGGCCTCGACGAGGCGCGGGCGCTGGAGACGGTCACGATCAACCCGGCGAAGATCCTGGGTGTCGAGGATCGGGTGGGATCTCTCTCGCCGGGTAAGGACGCGGACTTCCTCGTCTTCGACGGTGATCCGTGGGACGCACGCACGAACGTGAAGCAGACCTACATCGACGGCGAGCTCGTCTTCGAGCACACCGGTCCGTACATCCCCTGAGAAGAGTTCCTCGGGCCGCGGCGACAGTCGTGACACGAGGCATCACCGAGAGCCCACCACAGGTGAGTGATCAGAGGGGGCTGGCTGGCCGGTGGCGTGACGGGTCGAGGCGGAACCGGCCCGCGGCAAGAGCAGAGCCCGGGTCGCCCCGGGCTCCACTCGTGTTGTACGGCGGAGGTCCGGCCGAAGCCGTCACCTCCTGGTGTGGACGTCAGTTCTCTGCCACGTGCAGCTGCAGATTCCCGTGGTCCAGGTTGTGGCGCCACGACTGCTCCGCTGGGAAGTCCCAGAGGGAGTTGTAATAGGCAACGCCCGGCTTGTAGAGCAAGACGTGCCAGGAGTCGTAGTCGTCTCCTGCGTTCGGGCCGCTGCCGGGCTCACCGGTGTCGGTGGCCCAGACCCTCACCTTCCAACCGTCCTCGCCGTTGAGCCGCCCCGTCGCCCAGAACAGGATCGTGTTGTAGATCGAGTCCGGCGGTGGCGCCCCCTCGAGGGTCGCATCGTCGTTGAGCCACACCCGATCGATCGATGTCGAGTGGAACTTCGCCTTGTCCAGCCAGTCCCTCGACACGTTGTGGAAGTTGATCTGGTACTGACCGTGGAGGTCGCCGTCCAGTTCGATCCCGACGGGTCCGGCGAAGCTGATGCGCTCGCGCTTGGCGGGCTTCAGCGTGCCGTCGTTGTCGTCGACGATCTGACCGCCACCCGTGAGGTAGCCGGCCATGAGCTGGTTCCAGAACGTACAGGTGACCTCCTGGCGCGGATCGAGATTCAGCCACACCGTCCGTGGCGGGTTGATCGTCGATCCTCGTCTCAGCAGCCTTCCGTCGGCGTCGCGACACTCGAACTCGATGTGCCACTGGCCTTCAGGCCCCGACCTCTCGGTCAGGCGGGTCCAACGTCCGGGCTCCACTTCGAACGACACCAGGCCGCTGGGACCCGTCGTCGCCGTGTCGGTGTTGCCGGCCGGATCGCGGACATCGAATCGCCAGCCGCTCGGGTCGTCGTCGAAGACGCCGTCGGGCTGGCTGTCGACGAGCTTGATCACATTGATCGTCGCCTGCCGCTCGCAGTCGATCGTCAGATCGAACAGCACGGGGGTCTCGCTGGTCGTCGCCCGCTCGAAGCTCACGACGACCTAGAGGAACTGGCCATCCGGCACGGAGAGATCCACGCCATCGGTGACAGACTCCACCGCGCTGAACGGTCCGCCGGCGGCGGCGCCGCTGGCGGCTGTGACCGAGATCGAGCTGTCGCCGGGCTTCGCCGATGTCCAGCTCACCGTGCCCCAATTGGCGTCGACGACTCCACAGTCGTGGACGATGGTCCACGTGCCGCTGTCGGGTGGTGCGATGAGGGTCGATCCCGTCATGTCGCTGTAGTTGTACGGACCGGCGCCGGCACCGAGTGGCACCGTCAGGTTGACGGCTCCGATCGGGACTCCACCCCCGCCGATCGGCCCTGCGGTCGGGTCGATGCGTGAGACGTTGTCGCTGTTGATGTTCGCCGCCCAGATCTGGCCGGCACCGTCGACGGCGAC
>CAYFYC010000003.1:0-20548 GCA_964347305.1 uncultured Acidimicrobiaceae bacterium
TAGGTCGCCGCCGGACATAATTAGGATCGAGGCCGTCCCGCGTGGGGCGGCCTCGATCGCGTTTCGACTCCAGGAAGTGGACTCACAATGGCAGACGGCCACAAGGGTGGACGCGGCGGAGACCGGCGCGGCGGCAGAGCCGGCGGTTCCCGCCGTGGCGGCGCCGGCTCGAGTCGCTCTGGAGGGCGCTCGTCCGGCAGCTCCGGCCGACAGGGCCGGGACGGTCGCGCTCAGGGCGGACGGGGGCAAGGCGGCCGTGGCCAGAGCGGTCGGAAGCAGCCGAATCAGAGGGCTGGGGGTTCCGGTGGTGATCGTGGCCGGTCGCAAACCGACACGGGCCAGCGGAAGCAGCGGCGCGACCTGAAGGGCTCGGCCGTCAACCTCCCGCGGTGGGTGGTCGACGATCTGACCCGTGTCACTCCGGCGCCCCGCGTCGCCGGGGCGCTCGAGGCGCTCGGTGCGGCGTCCGAGGCACTCGCCGAATCGCGTCACCACGTGGCCGTCAAGCATGCGACCAAGGCCAAATCGCTTGCACCGCGTGACGCCACCGTCCGCGAGACGTTGGGCATCGCCCTCTATCGGACCGGACGCTGGGCGGAGGCGCTCTCCGAGCTGCGCACGTATCGCCGGATCGCAGGCGAGACCACCCATCTGCCGGTCGAGATGGACATCCTCAGGGCACTCGGTCGATCCGCAGACGTCGGGAAGGCGTGGGAAGAGCTCGAGCGGCGCGGCGGCAAGCCGGCGGTCATGAAGGAGGGCCGTGTCGTGTACGCCTCGCATCTCATCGACGAGGGCAACCCCGAAGCCGCATATCAGCTGACGAACCCGTCCCGCACGACCCGCAATCCTTTTCCCGAGGACCTCCGCGTCTGGTACGTGGCGGCCAGAGCGGCTGCCATGCTCGGCGACGTCGATCGGGCCTCGGCGCTGCGCAATGCGATCCTCGAGCACGACCCGGCATTCCCGGGAATCGACGATCTGGAGTCAACCATCGCCAAACATCGCCGATAAGACCTGGGTAGCCTTGATCCAGGAGGACACGGGACATGGGTGTGTTGGTTGGTGCATTGGTGCTCGCTCTGCTGGCCCCACAGGCGCTCGCAGATGTCGAAGACGCCGTGACGATGCCGGCTGAGATCGTCTACGGAGACGAGGGCGCCTGGGTGCGCACGCTCAACCAGCGACTCGTCGCAGCCGGCTTCCACGCCGACGACGGCTCCGAGTTCGGCGCAGAGACCCGACACGCCGTATACGCCTTCCAGAAGCACCACGGGCTCGCCACCACGGGAGTCTTCACGCCGGACATGTGGGAGCTCCTCGACGATCCGATAGCTCTCCCGTACCGGTCTGAGCTGAACCGCATCGAGGTCGACCTGGCGAAGCAGGTGCTGTATCTGGTCGAGGATGGCGAGGTCGCCCTCGTGGTCCCGATCTCCTCGGCTTCCGGCGAGACCTACCGCCACCGGAGCGGTGGGTGGGCGAGGGCTTCGACACCCGAGGGTCGCTTCAGGTTCGAGCGCAAGATCGACGGTTGGAGACGCTCGTATCTCGGAAGCCTCTACAACCCGTTCTACTTCCGCGGTGGCTATGCCATCCATGGTTCGCGCAGTGTCCCCAACCACCCTGCCTCGCACGGGTGCATCCGCGTGACGATGTGGGACATGGACATCCTCAAGAACAGGATCGAGGTGGGCTTGACCGTGTACATCTACGGGAAGCGCACCGAGGCTCCGGCTCCCTTCGAGATCGAAGCGCCCCCTCCTCTGGCCTTCTGACCTCGGCACGGGCGCGCTGCCACATCTGTCACTCCCCATCGGTACGGTCGCCATGCCCTTCCCCGATCGAGGTCCTCTGACAGAGGAGTCATCGGTTTGGACATCAACCTCGCAGTGCTCGGTGGTCGGCTCGCCGCACCGGGCGAACACCGGACGTTTCCGTCGGGCGCCGAATACGTCAGACTGCTCGTGACGGTGCGAACCGCCGAGCCTCGACGGCGCGTCGACGTGATCCCTGTCACCCTGTGGGATCCGCCCGAGGACCTCGTGCTCGGGTCGACACAGCCCGGTCGCCGCGTCTGGGTGGCTGCCTCCGTGCAGCGCCGGTTCTGGGCCGAGTCGGACGGTCGCCGGAGCCGGCTGGAGCTCACCGCACACCACATCCAGTTTCGTGACGATGCCACGCAGGACCGCGCTGGTTCCGAGGATGGAAGCGGCTAGTAGATTCGCCCGGCATGGGCGTCGTCGCAGCAGCCGGATCACACATCGCCGCCGAGGCGGGCGCCCGCATGGGGGCGGAGGGTGGCAACGCCATCGACGCGGCCATCGCCGCCGTCATCACATCGCTGTGCACCGAACCAGGTGTGGTTGCGCCGGGAGCCGGGGCCTACATCACCATCTGGCCGGCAGCCGGTGATCCGGTGGTGCTCGACGCGTACGCCGAGATGCCGGGCCGCGGGCTCGACAGCGCAGCATTCGGTCGGGGGCGTATCGACGTTGCAATGGCCTATGGCGGTGGCGTAGAGACCATTGTCGGCCCCGGCTCGGTGGCGACACCAGGAGCGTTTGCAGGACTTGCGATGGCGTCGGCCCGTTACGGAGAGCTGCCCTGGGCAGTCCTGCTCGAGCCGGCGATCGAACACGTCGATCGCGGCTTTCCGCTGCCGCAGCCGGTGGCCGAGTACCTCGTCCACAGCGGAGATGGCGTGTTCGGCTGGGACGAATCGAGCCGCAGGGCATTGCTCGACGGCGGCGGGGTACCGCTCAAACAGGGAGACACAGTGCGGCTCGAAGGGTTGGGGGAGTCCCTGCGGACGATCGCAACGGAAGGCGTGTCTGCCCTCTATCGGGGCGACCTGGGCCGGGCCATCACCGATGCCGTCCGAGCCGCCGGTGGCATCCTGACGATGCGAGACATGTCCGAGTACGAGGTCCAGGAACGTGCCCCGCTCCGCACGAGATTCCGCGAGTGGTCGGTCGCCACCAACCCGGCACCGGCAATCGGCGGCGCCACCATGCTCGCTCTCCTCATGCTGCTCGCCGACGAGACCAGCGGATCGGCGGAGGTCGACTTCCGGACGCACGCCGCGCTGCAGAGGGTCGTGGTCGACTATCGCAAGGCGCGCATCGACGGAGCCGCCGAGACCCTGGCAGATGCGCTCACCGAGCTGCTCGATCTCGCTCGCTCCGCCGACACGGCCGGGATCGCCACGTCGGCCTCGACGACCCACACCTCCGCGTCGGACGACGCCGGCAACTCATGTGCGATCACGGCGTCGGCCGGCTACGGATCGGGGATGATCCCGACGGGCACCGGATTCCTCCTCAACAACTCGCTCGGTGAGCTCGAACTCGTCGACAACCGGTTCCATGCCCTGGAGCCCGGAACGCGCCTGCTCTCCAACATGGCACCGACCGTGGCGCGACATCAGGATGGGCGCTCGGTCGCGGTCGGCTCTCCCGGCGCCGATCGGATCACGACTGCGCTCGCCCAGGTTCTCCATCGCCATCTCGTGCTGGGCGAGCCGATCGATGCGGCCATCGCGGCCCCTCGGCTCCATGCGGAGTGGTTCGACGGCGTGCGAACCATCGCCTACGAGAACGCCCTAGAACCCGACATGCCGGCGGGAGAGATCGGTCGGCCCTTCCCGGGACGATCGATGTTCTTCGGCGGCGTGCAGGCGACCCAGGTGGATGCCAGAGGCATGTTGACCGGGGCCGCCGATCCGCGACGGACGGGCGGCGTCGCGTACGGTTGAGACCCGATCAGTACGGCGGCCACGGCGTCGCCGGCCGATCATCCGGTGGCATCGGATGCACCCCTCCCACCACCGACTCGACGCGCGATCGGAGCGCTGCGAACTCTCCCGTGGTGAGGGCGCTCCGATAGGGCTCGGGCCTCCGGCTGAGGCTCTCGGCCAGCTCCGCGGCGGCGCGCCTGATCGGGTCGGGCCACGGCATACCGGAGAAACACCACACGACGGTCCGCAGCTTGTCCTCCTCGTGGAACGTGAGCCCATGATCGATGGCGACGAGTCCGTGCTCGGTGGCGAGCAGATGGCCGAGCTTGCGATCTGCGTTGTTGGTTACGACATCGAGTGCCGCCACCGGCCACAGCGCCGGATCGGACCGCTGCACGAGCGCGAGCGCATCGAAGTCCTCGTCGCCTGCGACGTGCCGTTGCACCGAGCCCGGGCCGTACGGGCCGTCGGCCATGACCGTCTCGGGCACCAGGTCGACGCCCATTCGCCTGCTCGTCTCATAGGCGAGGACCTCCCGCATCGGGAGGGTCGATGCATCGAAGTCCCACAGCGGGCGTTGTCCTGCGTCGGGCTTGTACACGACGCGGGTGCCGTCGTCCGTCGTGGCCAGCAGGGTGGCGTTGCTCGCGGCCACATACCGGCCTTCGACGGTGACGACTCGGGGACGCCAGGGCCGACCGGTTTGGTCAGTACTCACGGTCTGTAATCGCGCAGGTCACCGTTCGTGGTGGGACAGTGGTGCCCGAGAGGATCCATGGCGAGCCCGCATCGCGGGCATTTCGGACGCCCTGCCGCAACGGCCACCAGGCCATCGCGTGCCGCCGCGTCGACCTGTCCCGGGGTCAGGGTGTACGACACCGATTCCGTGTCCTCGTCGACGGGTACGAGGGTGAGGGTGAACTCGCTGGTCGCCTGAGCATATGCGAGTTGCATCGCACCCACCCGGAATGCCACGTCGTCTGGGTACCACGGCTCTGCCGCAGGCATTTCGGTGCCGGCTCCAGAATGCCCGACGGTGTCGAGCAACTCCTGCGATTGCTCTGCCAGCGCCTCGACCTGCGCCTTTTCGAGCACATAGGACACGCGATCTCCACCCTGGACGAACTGGAGGAGGAAGGTCCTGTCGCCGGGTTGACCCACGGCTCCGGCAACGAAGAGATCGACAGGCCCGAGCTCCCTCATGGCGTCGCCCTGACCCCGGGCGAGTTCACGACCGGAACCCAGACCCTCCCGTTGCGGTCCAGGTCGAGCACGGAGATGCTGGCGGGCCGGACGTCCAGTCGATGCACCAGGTCCAACGGCATACCGAGATGGTGGGCGAGCAGCACCCGGATCACGTCGGCGTGGCTGCACACGGCGACCACCTCGTTGGCTCGGTGTGACTCGACGATCGCCTCGATGGCCCTGACCGCCCGGTATTGCACGTCGAGCAGCGTCTCGCCGTCGGGGAATCGGAAGCGGGTCGGCTCCGCCATGAGCTGCTGCCAGGCCTTGAGACGTCGCAGCGAGCCGAGCGTTCGCCCACTCCAGGCTCCGTAGTCGGCCTCGATGAACCCCTTGCGAACCCGAACGCGCCTGCCATGCGGTCCGGCCACGATCGCCGCCGTTTCGCGGCAGCGCTCGATCGGAGACGAGTACACGGCAGCGAGCTTCACGGGGGAGAGGTTGTCCCTCAGCTCCTCTGCCATGGCGACTCCGGCATCGGACAGATGGATTCCGGGCAACCGACCCGAGAGATTCCGACCCGTTTCGGCCGTGACGGCGTGACGCAGCAGCAGGATCCGCATCCGGTCACCCTACAAGCGGTGACGTCGCGCATCGTCGGTAGGCTGCATCGCATCGTGATGCCCTCAGATTTCGTTCGGCTCGTGCTCGACCCGGTTCGACTCGCTGTGCTCGGGGAGTCGGTCGCGCAGCCAATCGACACGGCCGATCTCGCCAGACGGCTCGACGTGCCCCAGCGCACCGTCACCGAGGCACTCGGGAAGCTGCGCGGCGCCGGGCTCGTCGGAGACGATGGACTGACCGACCGGTCGGTGCTGCGCCGGGTGGCGGAGTCGTTGCCCCAGATGCCCGACGCCGACGCCACGATCATCACCGGGCCATGGAGCGCAGAGGAAGCCGAGGTCCTGTCACGCTTCTTCAGCGGGGACCGTCTCGAGTCGATCCCCAGCAACCTCGCCAAGCGACGGATCGTCCTCGAGCGGCTGGCGCAGGAGTTCGAGCCCGGCCTCCGCTACGAAGAGGCCGACGTCAATTTCCGACTGCAACTCTTTCACCCCGACTACGCCGCACTGCGTCGCTACCTCGTGGACGAGGAGCTCCTGACGCGTGCCCAGGGTGTCTACTGGCGGAGCGGCGGCCGCTTCGATGACCCTGTGCCGGGGGCCGATGACGACGCCTGATTGGACGTTCATCCGCCGGCCGGTCTGGCTGGTCGGACATCTCGTCGCCATCGCCGCCGTGTTCGTGTTCCTGGCGGCGGGCTCGTGGCAATTGGATCGTCACGAGCAACGTCGGGCGCTCGATGCCGAACTCGAAGAACGGCTGGATGCCCCCGCCGTCCCCCTGCCGATGCTGCTCGACCAGCCGGCCGACCAGATCCGGTACCGGCTCGCCACTGCCACCGGGGAGTTCGACCGGAGCGAGGAAGTGATCCTGCTGCTCCAGACCCGCCGGGGGGTGTCCGGACATCACGTGCTCACACCGCTCGTGACGGCGCCCGGGCGAGCGGTGATCATCGACAGGGGCTGGGTGCCGTTCGAGCTCGACGAACCGGGCGACGAGCGGTTCGCCCCGGTCGACGGAGAAGTGACCCTGACCGGTCACGTCCTCCCGACGCAGACGAGGGGCAGGAGCGTGCCCGAGGACGGCGACCTCACCCAGATCGGCCGGGTCGATCTGGACCGATTGAATGCGCAGACGGACCTCGAGTTGGAACCCGTCTACCTGCAACTCACGGAACCCCTGGGCGGAGCCGGGGATCTGCCGGCGATCGTGCCCCTCGATGCGCTCCAGGCCGCGCCGCCGCACCTGAGCTACGCCGTGCAGTGGTTCGTCTTCGCAGCGGTGGTCGTGGTCGGCTACGCGATCTTGATGTATCGCACCAGTCGGACGGCACGAGACGACCTGTCAGCCCCCGGTTGATTCCTTCCACATCTTCTTGCGGAGCTTGAGGTCGGCGAGATCGTCGACGGTGTCGACGTCACGGATCGTCGGCCAATCCGGAACGACGTCCTCCCACCCTTGCGGCGAGACACCGAACCACTTGTTGAGGATCCCGAAGTAGACCCGAGCCTTGTAGTCGCCGAAGCCGGGCAGCGACGTCAGGTTGGCGATGACATCGTCCGCCGTGGCCGCCTCGCTCCACAGGGCCGCCACATCGCCGTCGAAGTCCTCCACCACCGCAGCACACACCGCCTGGGTGCGCTTGGCCATGTTCGCCGGGAAACGATGCAGCGCAGGCTTTTCCCTGAAGATGCTCTCGAGCTCGTCCGGTTCGATGCCCGCGATGTCGGCGACGTCATAGGAGCGCCCGAGCCTCTCCTGGAGGACGTACGGGGAACCGAAGGCCTTCTCGACCGGGACCTGCTGGTAGAGCACGACACCGACGAGCAGTGCCGTCGGGTTCGTCGCCAGCAGCTCCTGAGCCGACTCGTCCGGGGTGAAGGGGAGGTGGCTGGGCTGGGTCATGGCGCCACGGTAGTGGCATCCTGTAGCGTCGCGGAGGGCCGGAGAAGGCGGAGGCATGACGGAGAAGCTCTACTCGACAGACGCCTACGCGGCCTCGATGACGGCGAACGTGCTCGAAGTCGACCGTGACGATGGTCGAGTGCTGCTCGATCGCACGGTGTTCTATCCCGGTGGCGGCGGCCAGCCCCACGACATCGGTCATCTGTCCATCGGCGATGACCGACTCGCGGTTGCCCGGGTGACGCAGGACTCCAATGGTGTGTGGCATTGGATCGATGGCGACCTGCCCGGTCGCGGCGTCGAAGTCGAAGGGCACGTCGACTGGGACCGCCGCTACGAGCTGATGCGCACGCACACCGCCATGCATGCGCTCTGCGGCGTGGTGTGGGCGCGGTACCGCAGCCCGGTGACGGGAGGCAACATGAATCCCGGCGACGGCAGGCTCGACTTCGAGTTGCCGGACTGGGATCCCGAGGACAAGACACCTCTCGAGACGGAGCTGAACGCTCAGCTCGCCATGGCCCGACCCGTCGAGGTCTCGTTCCTGCCCCGCAGCGAAGCGGACGAGGATCCCAGTCTGATCCGCACCAAGGTCAACCTGCTCCCTCCATCGCTGACGGAGGTACGGGTGATCGACATCGTCGGCCTCGACCGTCAGGCAGATGGCGGTACCCACGTGGGCAGCACGGAAGAGGTGGGCGGCGTACGTATCACGAAGGTCGAGTCGAAGGGCCGCGGCTTTCGCCGCATTCGCCTTGCGCTCGCCTAGCCCGTCGAGCCGTCGGTCGGGACTTCGACCATCACCTCGTCGAGTGCCTTGCGACGCAGATCGGGAACGAGGGCGCCGGGCTCCGGGTACCCGACCGGGAAGAGGATGTAGGGACGCTCGTTCTCGGGACGTCCCAGCAGTGTCGTCAGAAACGCCATCGGGCTCGGAGTGTGGGTGAGGGTTGCGAGCCCGATGGTGTGCAACGCTGCGATGAAGAACCCACAGGCGATCCCCACCGACTCTTTCACGTAGAAGTTGTGGCGGCGGCTGCCGTCTGCTGCGACGCCGTAGCGTTCTTCGAAGACGACCACGATCCACGGGGCGCGCTCCAGAAACGGCTTCCGCCAGTCGGTACCGAGAGGCGCCAGCGCCTCCCGCCAGTGAGGAGGCAAGCGGCCTCCCTCGTAGTTCTCCCGCTCCTCGCGCTCGGCGGCGTCCCGGATGCGCCGCTTCGTCTCCGGGTCACCGACCAGCACGAACTTCCACGGCTGACGGTGTGCTCCCGACGGCGCCGTGGATGCTGCCCGGATCGCCCACTCGACGGCTTCGCGGGGTACCGGCTCGTCGGAGAAGTCGCGCACGGACCGACGTGCGTCCATGAGCCGGTGGAATGCCTCGGCGCGGGCGACCAGGTCCTCCCGAGACAGTCTGGGCATCTCGTGAGGGATGAAGCCGTCCGTCATCGTGGACGGAGCCTACCCGCCGCCATTCCCTGTCTCTCGACGGGACAATGTCGCCAGGCCGATATGCTGTGGACATACGGCGGGCTGCTGTGCGTTGTGTGCGATGACCGCCCCCGGACAACCTCCACAGGACATGGCAACACGCAACTCGATCTCTCTGCTTCTGGCCATCACCATCGTGGCGAGCGCGTGTGGCGGCGCAAGCGAGCCCGGCGGATCGGAGTCACCGGTCGCCACCTTCGCCGGAGACCCCGCGCCGACACGCGTCTTCGAGCTCTTCGACGGTTCCGAGGCCCGCCTGGCGGATTACTCGGGAAGACCCGTGGTCCTCAACTTCTGGGCCTCGTGGTGTCCGTCGTGCATCGCAGAGATGTCGGTCGCGTTCCGCCCCGTCGAAGAGCGAATCGGTGACGACGTGACGTTCATCGGCATGAACATCCAGGATGTTCGTGAGCTGGCGGACGGTCTCCTGGCAGAGACAGGGGTGCAATGGGTCAACGCGATCGACCCGGACGGTGAGCTCTACGTGGACCTCGGGGGTCTCGGCATGCCGTTCACGGTCTTCATCGACTCGGCCGGCAGGGTCATCGACGAGCACAACGGACCGCTGAACGAGCGGCAACTCGTCGATCGCATCTCCGAGCTGTTCGGGGTGACGGCGTGACGGCGTCGCTGGTCCTCGCCTTCTCGGCGGGCCTCGTCGCCACCGTCAATCCGTGCGGGTTCGCCATGCTCCCCGCCTACCTGTCGTATTTCATGGGGATCGACGATGGCGAGGGCTCCAAGGTGTCGATTCTGCGGTCGGCCCTCGTGGTCGGCGGCATCGTCAGCGCCGGGTTCCTGGTCGTCTTCGGAATCGCCGGAGTGGTCATCTCGGGGCTCATCACGGGTATCGGGCGGACCCAGGTCATCGAGTGGATTCCGTGGCTCGCCCTCACCGTCGGCATCGCCGTGGCGCTGCTCGGAGTCGCCATGCTCGGCGGCTACCAGCTGGTCGTCGGGCTCCCGAAGAGCAAGCGTGGGAGCCTCGGAGCCGGCTATCGCAAGGTCTTCCCTTTCGGCACGTCCTATGCCGTCGCTTCGCTCAGCTGCACGCTGCCGGTGTTTCTCACGGTGGTGGCGACCCAGTTCACGAGCCGTTCGTTCTTCGGCGGGTTGACGATCTTCATCGCATACGCGCTCGGGATGGCCACCGCGCTTCTCGGCATCACCGTGGTCGTTGCATTCGGAAAGCGGCGACTCGTCCAGAGACTCCGCGCATCGGCGCGCCTCGTCAATCGGGCCTCGGGCGGCGTCCTCGTCCTCGCCGGCGTGTGGATCGTGTGGTTCTGGATGACCGCCATCACGTCGGGAGCGTCGGCGCTTGGAGCTTCGACGAGCTTCGCCTGGGTGGAGAACCTGTCCCAGTCCATCCTCAACTACGTGAGTGACAACACCTTGCTCGTGGCGGTAGCTTTCGCAGCGGTCATCGGAGCCGCCACGTCGGTGGTGATTCGGGGGTTGCAACACGACCCCGTGTCCACCCCGGGAGGCGACTCGAGCGAGCAGGGAGTGGAGACCGCGACCCATGGCGAGCCCCTCGGCTGAACGACAGCGGTTTCAGGTCGAGGCCAGACACCGTGCGCTCGGGCTGATCGCCCTCAGTCAGTTGCTGGTGCTCACCTTGTGGTTCTCGGCCTCGGCGGTCGCGCCACAGTTGTCGGCGCTGTGGTCGCTCTCCGAGGGGCAGTCGACTGCGCTGACGCTTGCGGTGCAGATCGGATTCGTGATCGGAGCCTTCGGTGCGGCGACGACGGGGCTCGCAGACGCCTTCCCGGCCAGACGTCTGTTCCTGGTCGCCAGTGTCATCGGCGCCGGTGCCAACGGTCTGCTCACCTTCCTCGACGTCGGGCAATTCGGGTTGGCGTTGGCCCTGCGATTCATCACGGGCGTCTCACTGGCGGGCGTGTACCCGAGCGGCCTCAAAGTGATGGCAGGTTGGTTCACCGCCGGCCGAGGCATGGCACTCGGTGTGCTCGTCGGGGCCCTCACCGTGGGGAGCGCCGGGCCCCATCTCATCCGGGGCATCGGGCTGGATTGGCGCGGCGTGTTGTGGGGCGCCTCGCTGCTCGCTCTCCTCGGCGGCCTGCTCATGGTCCGCTTCGTCTCAGACGGGCCGGCCGAGTCGCCGCCTTCGCCGTTCTCATGGCAACACGTCGGGAGCGTGGTGCGCAACCGGGGTGTTCGGCTCAGCACGTACGGATACCTCGGTCACATGTGGGAGCTCTACGCCATGTGGACCTGGACCGCGGCCTTTCTCGCCGCCTCCTCGGTGGCGCGTGGCGACTCGATCGGGTGGGTGCCACTCGCCACCTTCATCGTGATCGCCTCCGGCGGATTCGGAGCGTGGCTCGCCGGGGTGCTCGCCGATCGAGTCGGCCGGACCCGCATCGCAGGGGGAGCGATGGCGATCTCCGGCAGCTGTGCCCTGGCCTCTCCTCTCGTCTTCGGTGCCCACCCGCTCATCGTGATGACGGTGTTCGTGGTGTGGGGCATCACGGTCGTCGCCGACAGCGCCCAGTTCTCGACCATGGTCACCGAGGTCAGCGATGCGACTCGCCGGGGAACGGCGCTGGCGCTGCAGACCGCGCTCGGGTTTCTCCTGACGCTGGTGACGATTCGGGGAGTCCCTTTGCTCGCCGAGACCCACGGCTGGGAGTGGGCGTTTCCCTGGCTCGCGCTCGGGCCCGCAGTCGGCATCGCTGCGATGATCAGGCTGTACCGCTCGCCGGAGGCGGCCTTGCTCGCCGGTGGGCGGGGGTGATCAGCTCCGACTGAACAGCCGGCCGTCGGGCCAGAATGTGTGGAAGTCGTCCGGGAACGACGTGAATCCGGGGAGACGATCGAGCGACTGGCCGCGCAACGGACCATCGAGTGCGAGCCCATGGATCGGATCCCACGTCGACCCCGTCTCGATGTCGACGAGACGGGTGCCGTCGACGGCCAGCGTCACGGTCCGGTCGTCGAGCGCCCGGCTGAAGACGGTCCACGCATCCGGATCGCCGGGATCGACGACCACGGCGACCGGGGTGTCGCCGACGAGATCGTTTGCGGGACCGGCTCTGCGGAGGTCGGGAACGGGATAGGCGACGGCGTCTTCACCGATCTGGACGACGATCGCCATGCGCTCGAGGTCGAAGCCGGAGTGCCCGTTGTCGGCGTGGAGCGCCACGGTCGACGGATGAGCCGAACGCCATGTCTCCCAAGTCGTCAGCGTCGATGGCAACAGCTCGAGGACACGACCGCGGCGTGGCCCTGCGATGGCGGTGCCCAGTGGCTGGCTCCAGATCGAGCCCGTGTCGTGATCCCACCAGGTCATCGCACGTCCCCACAGCGCACCCTGGTTGCCGAGGACGATCTCGAGACCGTCGACCTCCCGGCGATGGACCATCGCCGTCGCGCAGAGCGGTCACCACGTGACGAGGACCGGGATCCCCGCAACGCTGTCGACGACCATCTCCCTCCAGTTCAAGAACTGCACCGGATATGCCTTGGCTTCCCCGTGCAGCTGGAGGCCGATCACGAGCGACGTGGCGGGCCAGTCGATGGCGTCCGCAGCGACGAAGGTCGGTTCGTAGACGGGGCGGATCGCATCTCGTGGCACGACCTGGCGAAACCCTTCCGGGAGCTCCTCACCCGCTGCAACGGGGTTGTACACCTCGGTCGGTGCCAGGAGCAAGGCCAACTCCTCCGAGCTCTCGCTCCCGTCGCGAAGCTCGGGAGCACCACCGCGCACGATCACCACGCCGGCGAGCACGGCGACGATCGCGACAGCGAGGAGCACGAGGCGGACCTGGCCTTGGGGCGTGCGCACCCGCACCGACGACCTCCATTGGTTCGTTGGTTGGATCAACGTCCATCGATCCGGCGTCATCCACACAACGACGCCCGGCCGACAAAGTCCCCGGAATGAGGGTTGGGATCCCCCGGTTCAGTGAGAGACAGGCATCCAGACGGAGGCGAACGCATGGACACGGCGGAGCAGCAGCATCTGGCATGGCTCGCTCGTTCCTTCGGCCGGACCGATTACCTGCCGCTGACCCCGTCGGATCTCGAGGCCATCGCATCGTCCGGCGAGTACGTCTCCAAATACCCCGGCACCCATCTCTTCAAGGAGGGGGCCCCCTCGGAGTCGGCCTATGTCATCCAGAAGGGGCAGGTCGAGCTCTACCGGACACGCAACGACCAGCGTCGCGTGATCGGACGGGTCGGTGAAGGTGCGGTGATCGGGGACATCGCGATGTTCCAGGGCCAGCCGTATGTCTCCGCAGCGAGGGCGATCGACTCCGTCACGGCGTTTCGCTTCGACCGCGCGAAGCTGATTCCGGTGTTGCTCGCCAACCCCCGAATCGCCATGCGCTGGCTGGTGGCGGGGCTGAACCAACTCGAGGCGACCCAGCGTCGCGTCATTCGCCTCATGCACCGCACCGTGCGCGAGCAGGTCGCCGAGATGCTCCTCGACGAGGCCGACGGGTTCGGTGAGGTCCACCTCTCCCAGACCTCGCTCGCCACCCTCCTCGGGGCGAGCCGACAATCGATCAACGAAGCGCTGAGCGACTTGCGCAAGGAGGGACTGGTCGAGACGGCCTATCGGATGGTGCGGGTCCTCGACATGGACACCCTCGCCGTCATCGCCGGCCGAACGTGATCAGCGCCGTCTCGCCGACCAAACGGCACCGCCGACCGCCCCGGCGAGCGCCAGCACGATCGTCTCTTGGATCGCCGACGTGAACGGTCGCAGCGCCGGACCGTCCAGTGCGCCGAACCACAGCAGTGCCAACGTCGCCCACCCTGAGATGGCGAGACCCAGGAGACCCTGCTCGAGGGCAAAACTCCTCGCAGGTCGGGTGTCGGTCAGCACCGACGGCGCCCCTGCGACGATGAGTGGAGCGAGGTGGAAGGTGGTTGCGGGGCGAAGGATCGCCAGCACCACCCAGAGGCCCGCCAGCCCGACGGCAACGAGTCTCCCGCGCTGCCACAAGGGTGCGCGCGTTGTCGTGTCGGTCGTGGTCATGCGAGCCTCAACGGCTCGTCGGTCGGTCGGCTCGCCGTACTGTCCCGTATCCGACATTGCGCATGCTCCGTTCGATCGACCGGGCGTTGGGTGACATGACCGCCCGACCACGGAGATCCCACACCGCCATGACCAGAGTTGCGCTCTTGCTCGTCTTCGCCATCGTGGTTGCCGCGTGCGGTTCCGCCGCCGATGATCCCGCCGGCAGTGACCCGAGCGGCACGTCGGCGACCACCACGTCGGACGCCACCTCGACGACCGATGGCCCGGGTGCCGCAGTCGGTGTGTTGCCCACTGGTCCGTCGGCGTTGGGCGTCGGTTCGTTCGCCGAGGAGTTCCCCGAACCGCTCGTCGATCCCCGCGAGATCATCTCGGGGGGACCACCCCCGGATGGCATACCGCCGATCGAGTCCCCATCCTTCATCACCGTGTCGGACGCAACCGATCTGTTCGAGCCCGAGGAGGCGGTTGTTGCGCTGGAGATCAACGGCGACGCACGTGCCTACCCGGTGCGCGTGATGATCTGGCACGAGATCGTGAACGACACGGTCGGGGGAGTGCCGGTTTCGGTGACCTACTGCCCCCTGTGCAACTCGGCCGTCACATACGACAGGCGGATCGACGGCGTCGAGACGACGTTCGGCACCTCAGGACGGCTCTTCGCGTCGGCGCTCGTGATGTACGACCGCGCCACCGAGTCGTTGTGGACGCACTTCGACGGCCGTGCCGTGGTGGGACTGCTGGCGGGCAGACAGCTCGAGGCGATCAGCTCGCCGCTCCTGTCGTGGCGTGACTTCCGAGCCAGCTACCCCGACGGCATGGTGCTCGACCCGCAGGCGACCGGGTTCAATCGCGACTACGGGCGCAATCCGTATCAGGGCTACGACGACGTCGACACCGATCCCTTCCTGTTCAGGGGCATCCTCGACGAGCGGGCCGCCGCCAAGCAGCGCGTGGTGGGGGTCGCAATCGGCGACGAGGCTGCCGCCTTCTCCCTCGATCTGGTCAGCGGTGGTGAGGCCAAGGCCACGAATGCCCAGGTGGGCGAGATTCCCATCGTGATCCTGTGGCGTTCCGGCCAGGCAACGGCATTGGAGGGTGGTTCGATCTCGGAGGGACGTGATGTCGGCACGGTCGGTGTGTTCGATCCGGTGCTCAACGGCACGCTGCTCACCTTCGAGGCCGTCGACGACGCCTTCGTCGACACCCAGACGGCGACGACCTGGTCGGTCACGGGAGACGCCGTGTCCGGGCCACTCGCCGGTGAGCGCCTCGACCGGATCGTCCACCTCGACACCTTCTGGTTTGCATGGGCCACGTATCGGCCCGGCACCGCGTTGATCGAGTCCTGAGACCCGAATCACAGGGCTGTCGTTCGCCTGCTCAGACGCCCTTGACAGCTCCGATACGGTGAGGGTGGATCGGCGGCTCGGAGATCGGAGGGGTGCGGTGGCGTGGGTGTGGAGTGACGACCTTCTCGAGCGCTTCGTTGCGGCCGGAGGCGCCATGCCCGAGCACGCCCGCCGGTGGATCGACACCCCCGTCGCCCTCAGGGTCGAGCCGGATCACGACGCGACCGGCCTCGCCCGGCTCCTCGATCTCGAAGAGTTGTCGACCGTTCCCGAGTTCGCCCGTACGATGTCGGCGGGGATCGAGCGGTGTGCCTGTGGGTCCGAATCCGCCGACATCCTCATGGAGGACCGAGGAGTAGCCGGTTAACGGCCGTCAGCCGCGGCCGACAGGAGAGACGGGAACGACGACACAACGGAGTTCGCCGTGGAGCAGGCCAGGAACCGACCGGTCGCGAGCGCTGTGGCAGCGCTCGTTCTGCTCGCCGCCGTCATGTCGCTGATCGTTCCAGACCTCGGTGAGAGCGTCGGTGTCCTCGGCGTCACGATGGGTCAGGTGGGTGCCGCCGTCGTGGGCATCTCCGGTGCTCGTAGGCTGCAGGGCGACGAGCGCCGCGCCTGGCTCGCGATCTTTGCCACGTTTGCCTTCGGATCGATCGGCGTCATCACGACGGGACTCCTGAGTGAGGTCTTCGGGCAGGATGTCCCCGCCTACAGCTGGGTCGATCTGATCTTCATCGCCGGCTACATCTCGTTGATCTACGGCATCTTCAACCTGCCGACCGCCGCCCGGCGCGGCAGCGCCCGTCTTCGCATCATCGTGGACGCCGCGGTCGGTGTGATCTCCGTCGCCGTGCTGAGCTGGGTGTGGTTCTTGGACGACGTCGCACATGCCTTCCTCGAAGCAGACGTCTGGCAGCGTGTCGTCGGACTGGCTTATCCGCTGCTCGACATCGTCGCCATCGTCATCCTCATGACCGTGTTCATCCGCAAGCGTCACGAGGTGATCGATGTTCGCCTCGTGCTGCTCTCCCTCGGCCTGTTGTTCCAGTCGATCGCAGACACATCGCTGGCTTCGGTCGCAGCAGGCGGCGGCCTCGACGAGGCGCAGCCGATCTTCTGGCTCTTTGCCTCGGCGTCCTTCTTCTATCTGCTCGCCGCCATCTGGTCGTCGGCTCCTCAGACACGGCTCCAGGCATCGGAGCGCAGCCCCTCGGTGTGGCCGCTGTTCGTTCCCTACGGCATCGCCGTCGTCCTCCTCGCCACGCTCATCGTCCGGGCCATCGACATGGGTCTCGGCCCCGACGTGATGTGGTTGATGCTGGGTGTTGCCGCCGTCGGGCTGCTGATGGCTGTGCGCCAGATCGCCTCGATTCGTGATCTCGCCGTCACGGTCGAGATGGAGCGTCGCGCACTGATCGCATCCGTGTCGCACGAGTTGCGCACGCCTCTCACTGCGATGATCGGCTTCCTCGAAGTCCTCGAGGATCCGGCGCTCGATCTCCCACCGGAGGAAGCGAGGGAGTTCCTCGTGATGATCGGCCAGCAGAGCCGATATCTCGCCCGGATCGTCAACGACCTCACGATGCTGGCGAGAGTCGGCCAGGAGAGCGTCGATCTCGACGTCGCCGAGATCGAGTTCGACGTCGTCGTCGCTCGCGTGCGCGACTCGCTGGAGATCGACACCACAGCCTTCGAAGTAGATGCGCCCGTGGGTCTGCGCCTCATGGTCGACGGCGAGCGACTGCAACAGATCCTTCTCAACCTCGTCACGAACGCCACCCGCTACGGCGGGGAAGACGTCGTCGTCGCTGCAGTGGTGAACGGCAACGACGTCACCATCGAGGTGCACGACTCCGGTGGGGGAGTGCCGGCCCGCTATCAGTACACGATGTGGGAACGGTTCAATCGCGGCGCTCACCACTTGAACGCGACGGTTCCGGGAAGCGGCATCGGTCTGGCGATCGTCAAGGCGCTGAGTGAGGCACACGGCGGCAAGGCGAGCTACCGCCAGTCGGACCGGCTCGGAGGTGCGTGCTTCGCCGTCGACCTCCCGAGAGCCCTCGCCTCGACCAGCACGAAGTCCCCGACCGGCGTCTCGCACCAGCCCGCAGAGCGTTCTGTTGCCCTCATGGAGCCGAACACGGCCGACCGGGCCTGATCCTCGACCACACGGCTGCGGCGCCCTACTATATCGTCACTGTGACGGAACTCGAGCAATGTCGATGGTGCGGCGCCGACCTCGGTCGCCGGTCGGTAGGGGGCCGGCCGCGTCTCTACTGTCGCCGCAGCCATCGGCAACGTGCCTATGAGGCTCGTCGACTGGCCGAGCGCCGAGGTCTTGGCGCCGACGAGGTGCTCGTCGCCCGGCACGTGTGGGAGTCGCTGCGGGACGCGCTCTATCGATTGCAGGCCGCCGCCGAGGATGTGGCCCTCGACACGTCGGGTTCCAGGACCACGAGGTCCGACTACGCCGCTGCGGTCGGACATCTCACCGCGGCGGTCCGCGATCTCCAGGAGATCTCCGTCGAACCCGTCGCCCTCCACGGCAATGTTACGTCACAGTGACGTAACCGGCGGGCAGGGGAAGGCAGGGCAGATCCGGCCGTTCCGCGCCAAGTGGGGTCGACTGCGTAGGCTTGAAGTGACCGAGCGGCCCCGAGGAGTGACATGGACGAGGAACTGCAGAAGCTGAGGAAGGCGCTGGACGCCTCGGATGCCGAGTCCGAGCTGACGGAGCTCGCCGACGCCGTCGATGCGTATCGAGGCAGCGATGCGCCATCAGAGGACGAGCACGACAGCTTGCTGGAGCGCCTGAGCGACGCCGTAGACCGCCTCGAGGCCACGCATCCGGAGGTGTCCACGGCATTGGCCCGGATCATCGACTCGCTCACTGCATTCGGGCTCTGAGGGGTGAATCCGCTGCGCCTGGCCGGGACGAGGCCTCTCCCGTGCTCCTCGATACAGCGCCCATAATCCACGTTATGTATAACTCAATCCCCGGCACGTCTGACGGGTCGAGATGGGGCATCCCCCGCTCCTCTGTCAGCGACGCAACTCGCCGAGCGCCGCAAACCGGAGCATGTGAGCCTGCCCTGCGTGGAGGGCGTACTCGTCGATCATCTTGATGAGGACGGCCCGCAGCGGGCGTCCGTGGGCCCGGCCGGGTGACTCGAGATCCTCCATGGACGCGATGGCGGCGTCGGCACGCACTCTCTCGGCGAAGTAGAGGTCCAGGTCCTCGTCGATGGTGTCGACCGAGGCACCTGCATAGTCGTCGTCGCCATAGGCCCACACCAGCTCCCCGCCACCCAGGCCGGCGCTCACGTAGCCGTGCTCCATCTGGGTCATGTGCCTCACGAGCCCCATCACGGACAGCTCCAGCGGAAACACGGGCCATGCAACGAGTTGCTGCGGTGTCAGATCCCGCAACTTCCGCAGGAACTCATGGCGCTGGTAGTCGAGCCAGGCCTCGAGTAGCGGACGGGGCTCGAGCGTGGCATCGGGCTCGGCGCGGCGAGAGAGATCCATGGCATCGAGGGCATCCAGTCCCGAGTGAGCAGTCACTCCCCCACCTCTCCATCCACGGCCTCACGGAGCAGGTCGGCGTGGCCGTTGTGACGAGCATATTCCTCGATCATGTGAAGGACGATCCATCGCAGCGTCGGCCTCCCTCCCTCGCTCCACTCTCGCACCGCAGCCGTGTCGAAGCCATCCTGCGCCATGGCAGCGGCGATGGCGGCCTGTGACCGGCGTACGGACGTCATCCACAGCGCATGGAGTTCCTCGGGGGGGTCGTCCGCAGCGGAGTCGAAGTCCCAGTCACGGGTCGCCTTCCAGTCCACGCTGTTCCACGGTGCCGCACGATCCCGACCGGTGAGCCAGTGGTTGAACCAGTGATCCTCGACGAATGCCATGTGCTTCAACAGACCCCCGAGCGTCAAGCTCGAGGCTGCGGTCGTCGTACGCAGTCCCTCCGCATCGAGCCCGCGTGTCTTCCACGCCAGCGTGTCCCGCTGGTAATCGAGAAAGCCGAGCGCCGCCAGGGACTCGCCGGCGGTGATCGGCGGATGGACCCGGCGAAACTCGTCGACGTGTCGGTCCTCCGTGCGCTCGGCGATGATCCTGGCGAGGTCGGCCGGTCTCGTGAGTTGCGGCCAGTGACCCGTGGGCAGGTCGACGAGTTCGACGTGTTCGAGCCGTGCCACCTCCGGAAGATGCCCACCTTCGATCCAGTCGACGAGCATCGCGCTCGTGTACTCGGGCGCCACCAAGGTCGTCGGAATCGCGAGGCGGGCATCGTCCTGCAATCTCACGGTGTCCGTCGTCAGCCGGGCAGGTGACGGCACTGCTCCGGCGCGGAAGGCCTCTCGCAAGCCTTGGTCGAGATCCGTGAGGTCTGCGTCGTCGAACACGCTCCAGTCGGGAAGTGGGAGGTCGTCGCCTTCCGGCTCGAATCCGCCGACGAATGCTTCGCCGTCCTCCCCTGGGAAGCCTCCGACGTGGATCAGCCGGGCGATCCGCTCGGGGCGGGCATCGGCCGCCATGTGCACGATGGACGCCGATGCCGAGTGACCGACGAGCACCACTCTGCCTTCGCCAGGTTCGATGTCGTCGACGGTGGCGACGACGGCAGCGACGTGCTCGGCGAGCCCCGTCTGGCTCCGATCGGCGTCGACGGACTCCATACCCGGCAGGGTGAGCGCATGGGCCACGTGGCCTGCCGCCTCGAGATGGGCGACCACACTCCCCCACGACGATCCAGCCAGCCAGAGACCCGGTACGAGAACGATGTGCACTCGAGACCTCACTTGGTCGGCGCAATGGAAGCTACCACCTGCGCGATCAGGGAGCGGGCCCGATCAGGTTGCCGGAAACGGCAGCTGCCACCACCACGGTCGATCCGTGCTCTCGATCGAGACCACCCACTTCACCCACCAGAAGCCCCGGCGCCCCGGCGCCACGATGCGCGCGGGGAACCCGTGACCGGCCGAGAGCGAGTTCCCGCCTGCCTCGGTGACCAGCCAGATCCTGTCGAGGTCACGTCGAGGGAAGAGTCGTCGATATCCGGTCGCCGACCGCACGACGACACTCCTGCTGTCCCCTGGCACGAGCTCCGAGAGCCGGACTCCGCTCCACCGCTGCTCGGAGTACCACCCGCTCGTGCAGTCGAGGACGGCATCGAGATCCTCATGCGGCAGGCCGACGAGCGTCTCGTATGCCATGGCCGTGCCGTCGATG
>CAYFYC010000003.1:20558-36621 GCA_964347305.1 uncultured Acidimicrobiaceae bacterium
GATGTAGCCCACGTGGATCAGCACTCAGAGGAATGTCCGCTGGCCGTGCCGTCGATGTCGAGATGCCAGGTCCCGCTCTCGATGCGTTGCACCTCGTCGTCGAGCCATGACGTCACGGGCATCGCACTCGGATCACCGGATCCCCGCTCGTGCGATCCGGTGTACCTGCGCCGGGAGCCACGGACACCCGAGAAGACGAGGCCACCCTCCCACGCCAGCCACAACGCAGCCGCCGACAACCCGGTGGCGGACGTCCTGAGGAACGTGCGGCGTCCCCGGTCGACGCCGCCCCGCCTTCCCCCGTCGACGGTGGGCCGACCAACCGGTCGGGCCCGGTAGTGAGGCACCAGCAGCCCGGTCGCGACGAAGGCGCTTCCGATGTGGACCTGCATGACGGTCAAGGGGCCGATGCGGGAGACCAGACCCGTGCTGTGGGCGAGTCCGCTCGCCAGGGTGGTGACCACGAAGATCATGAGCCCGACCGACATCCAGCGTCCCCGGCGACGCCTCGTCCATCCCCGCCCCACGATCGGTGTCTTCCACGGCACGAGCGCGACGATGGCGAGTGCCACGATCCCATGGATCGTCGCCGGATCGACGATCCAGTCCGTGCCGATCGCGTTGGCGAAGAGGCCCGTCAGGACGGCGCCGGGGACGACCACGAGCAGCGCACGGTTCGTGAAGCGTCGGTCAGGAGAGAACATCGCTCCGCCCGATGGGAGTCCAACTCGCTCCCGAGCCACCTGGCGCACGCTTGTCGAGTGTCCGGCCCCGTCGGCACCAACGATCTCTGGGTGTGTCCCGCATGTGGCACGAAGTATGTCATGCCGAATCTGTGGCACTCGTGCGGCGCCCAAACGGACGACGCCTTCCTGGAAGGAGCACCAGACGAGGCTCTCGAGGGATCACCTGGTCGACATGGTCTCGGTCCGCGGCGCCGGCATCTCAGACCCGTCGCCACGCGGGCTCGATCGTCGTGGCCGTCCGTCAGCCCTGCTTCTTCGCGACGCGACGCTTGCCCCTCCGATAGCGGGGACCGCTCAGGATGATCCCGGCGCCGACGACGAACCCGAAGTCGTACCAGTTGCCGTTGTTGTGCACGTCGTAGACGTTGACGTTGTCGGTGAAGAGCGAGATGGCGAACGTGACGGGTGCGATGAAGCCGTGCCACAGCCCGCCGAAGAAGCCGGCGACATCGCCATCGCCATCCACCATCCCCACTTCCGGGTTGCTCCCGGCTGCGCAGGCGCCGAGCAACACCACGACCATCACGGCCAGCCAGATGTGTCGAGCTCTCACCGATCCATCTCCTCTCGTCTCCCCGATCGTATTCGACCCGTCGATGAACGGTGAACAGACGCCCGACGGGTACGCTGCGCGCGATGCAGCAACGCGATCGATGGGCCGAGTCGGATGTCCTCGCGGCCGCCGCGGCCGAGGAGGCCTATCCGGTCCTCGAGGTCGAGCACGGCATGACGCTGGTTCACACCGCATCGAACACACGGGGCACGGTCGCCGGCTTCTCCGAGGGCGATCAGGTGCTCCTGGTCGATCGTTGGGGCACCAAGCAGCTGTTCCGGGCACTCGATGGTGCGTTCACCCACGACGGCAGGCGCGTTGCACTCCGCAACCCCACTCGAACGACATCGCGCACCTGGACCGCTTCGGGCTCGATCGGCATGAGCGACACCCGGGCCTCGATTGCCAGCCCGAGCCGCATCTGGGTGGAGGGCCTCCACGACGCCGAGCTCGTCGAGAAGGTCTGGGGAGACGACCTGCGGGCAGCCGCCGTCGTCGTCGAGCCCATGCACGGTGCGGACGATCTCGCTGCCGCCATCCGCGAGTTCGAGCCCGGTCCCGAGAGGCGACTCGGGGTGTTGCTCGATCATCTCGTGCCCGGTTCCAAGGAGTCCCGGCTCGCCGCCTCGGTCGACCACCCGTGGGTGCTCGTGTGCGGGCACCCCTTCGTCGATGTCTGGGCCGCGGTCGATCCGGCCGTGGTCGGGATCGAGCGCTGGCCTGACATCGCCCGCGGCCTTCCGTGGAAGGAGTCGGTCATCGCGGCACTCGGGGTGCGGGCCGCCCCCGCCGAGTTCTGGGGTGGTCTCCTCGATCGGGTCGGATCGTATCGTGACCTCTCGACCCCGTTGGTCAACGCCGTGGAGCAACTGATCGACTTCGTCGCCGATCTTTCGGAGTGACCCGGGGCGAGCTCACTGCACGCCCGGAGGCGTTCCGATGAGCCCGACGCTCCGGCCGGCGAGCACCAGGAAGAAGAGCACGATCGGCACCACGGCCATCGTCGCGCTCCCGGAGGTTCCGGCGTGATAGGACACCACGAGGCCGACCGCGACGCTGGCGACACCGAGCGCTGCAGCAGTGACCATCATCGCCGGCACCCTTCGCACCAGCAGCGCCGCCGTGGCGGGGGGCCCGACGATCAGACCGAACACGAGCAGCGTCCCGATGGTCTGGAAGGACCCGATGATCGCCAGGGTGATGAGCGCGAGCATCGCGAAATTGGCCGCTCCCGGTCGCAGACCGAGGAGCTGCGCTTTCTGCTCGTTGAACGACAGCACGAGGAACGGTCGGTAGAAGGCCGTCGATGCGATCACGACGACGACGGCCAGCCCCGCCAGCAGCGCGACGTCGCTGCGCGTCACGCCGAGGGCATCGCCGAACAGAATGCTGGTCAGGCTGCCTGAGAACGAGGCCGTGCGCGAGATGAGGATGACGCCGAGACCGAGCATCCCGACGAAGAGCAGGCCGATCCCCGTGTCCTCGGCGAAGACCGTTTGGCGGTGGACGAGGTTGATGCCGCCGATCATCACCACCGCCGCCAGCGCCGCTCCGACGAGGACGTTGAAGTCGAGCAAGATGGCGAGGGCGATTCCGGGGATCACTCCGTGAACGAGCGCATCACCCAGAAACGTCATGCCTCGTATGACGACCCAGGTGCCCACCACGGCGCCGGCTATCGCGGCGAGCGATCCGCCGAGCAGCGCTCGCTGCTGGAAGCCGAGCTCGAAGGGTTCGATCAGCCATTCCACGGCGTTCCCGCTCCGTTGACATAAATGAGAATGATTCCTATCGTGTTGAGAACGATACTCAACAGGGTGGGTCGTGACAACCCTTCAACTCGACCAACAGATCCGAATGCGCCTCGCGGCCGACGAGGTCCGCTACACGAGGGGGCGCCGCATGGTGGTCGCCGCATTGCGCGACGCCGACGGCCCCCGATCCGCCGCCGAGCTACATGACGAGCTCGCACATCGTGTGCCTCTCTCCTCCCTGTATCGATCCCTGTCCGTGATGGCGGATGCGGGCGTGCTGTCCACGCATCACGCCGGTGGAGGGGTCACCCGCTACGAGCTCGCCGAATGGCTCGTCGGTCATCACCACCATCTCGTCTGCGTCGAGTGCGGCGCTGTCGACGACGTGGAGCTCTCCGACGAGATGGAGGCCACCCTCGAGCGGCTCGTGACCCATGCAGCAACGGAGGGCGGTTACCGCGCCCGGGGCCACGCCCTCGAGATCGACGGCTTGTGCTCGGCGTGCGCATGACCGACGCCGCCATCACCGCCGATCATGTCGTGTATCGCTATGGCGAGACGGTTGCGATCGGCGCGTCGAGCTTCGCGATCCCGGACGGCGGGATCACGGCGCTCATCGGTCCGAACGGATCGGGCAAATCGACCCTGCTGAACGGCATCGCGGGCTTGATCCGTCCGGCGTCCGGGTCGCTGGTGGTTGCACCCACGCAACGAGGGCCGCGGAGAATCGCCTACGTGCTCCAGGGCACCAAGGTGAACGAGGCGCTCCCCGTGACGGTGGCCGAGGTCGTCGCGATGGGGCGTTACGACCATGCCCGTTTCGGCGCCCGTCTCGGCAGAGCCGATCGTGAGGCCGTGGATCGCGCTCTCGCACGGATGGACATCGCCGACCTGGCCGGGCACCACCTGTCGGAGCTGTCCGGTGGCCAGCGACAACGGGTATTCGTCGCCCAGGGTCTCGCTCAGGATCACGACGTGCTCCTGCTCGACGAGCCCGTGACTGGGCTCGACATGCCCTCCGCACAGGCCATCGACGATGTCATCCATGACGAGCATGCCCGGGGCTGCACCGTGGTGTTGACGACGCACGATCTCGCCGAGGCTCGCGTCGCCGATCACGTCGTCCTCCTCGCTCGGCGCGTCGTGGCGGCGGGTCCGCCCGACGATGTCCTCACGCTCGACAACCTCACCGATGCCTACGGCGCGAGTCTGCTCCACGTCGATGGAGAGCGGCTGTTCGTCGACGATCCGCATCACCACCCGACCGAGTCACGACACACCCACGAACGGACGATTCACGTCGAGAGTACGCCGACCGACACCCACGGCGGCTGAGTCCCGTCACCACTCCCCTCCCCCACGACCAATCCGCAACGACGGGCAGCCACGAATACCTCATGATGGAACGAAGCAACATCGCAGTGATCGGTTCGGGCGTGGCCGGGCTCGGAGCAGCCTGGGCGCTGCAGCAGCGCCACGATGTGACGCTCTACGAGGCGCGTCCTCGCCTCGGTGGCCACGCCGCAACGGTCGACACCGTCGTCGCCGGCACGCCGGTCACGGTGGACACCGGGTTCATCGTCTACAACGAAGCGGCGTATCCCCACCTCACCCGTCTCTTCGCCGCGCTGGGCGTAGCCACGGAACCCAGCGACATGTCCTTCTCGTTCAGCGATCGCACCGGGATCGAATACGGCGGCAGCGCCTCCGGGGTGCTCGGCGTGCCCCGCAACCTCTTCTCATCCCGCTATCGGGGCATGATCGGCGACATCCTGCGTTTTCGTCACCTCGGCTACGAGATTCTCGAGACATCGGACGATCTGACGCTCGGCACCGCGCTTCGCGCCGGAGGTCTCGGTGAGGGTTTCATCGAGGACTACCTGGCGCCGATGGCAGCCGCCATCTGGTCGGCGAGGAGCGACGAGATCCTCGACTACCCGGCGACCACCATGCTGCGCTTCCTCGACAACCACGGGCTCATCGACATCACCGGTCGGCCGGCATGGCGCACGGTCTCGGGCGGAAGCCGCACGTACGTGGAGAAGATCGGCGCATCCCTCCCGGACGTACGCCTCGGGCAGCCGGTGCGACGCATCGATCGGGTCGGTGATCGCGTGATCGTGCGCACCGATGCCGGGGACGATCTCTACGACGAAGTCGTGGTCGCGGCCCACAGTGACCAAGCGCTTCGCATGCTCGGCGACGACGCCGACGCGAAGGAGCGGGAGATCCTCGGCGCCCTGCGCTACGAGCCAAACGATGTCGTGCTGCACACCGACGCCCGTCTCATGCCCCGACGCCGTCGCCTCTGGTCGAGCTGGAACTACCTGACGGACGGTTCCGCTCCCACCGGCAAGGCATCCGTGACGTACTGGATGAATCGCCTGCAGAGTCTCGACACTCCGGAGCCTCTCCTCGTGTCGCTCAACCCGCTCGACGAGCCGGACCCCGCACGGGTGCTCGGACGATTCGAGTATGCCCACCCACAGTTCGATCTCGGTGCGATCGCGGCCCAGCGAAGACTGGCCCTGATCCAAGGTGTTCGCCGTACCTGGTTCGCCGGGGCCTACTGCGGCTACGGTTTCCACGAAGACGGGCTCCAGGCGGGCTTGAACGTCGCTGCGGCACTGGGGAGCCCAGCGCCGTGGCACGAGGACGTGACACCGCGGAGCTCTGCCCCGGCGATGGTGAGCGTGACGCGATGACGAACTCGGCGATCTATGAGGGAACCGTCGTTCACGCACGACTCTCCCCCACCGCTCACCGATTCCGCTATCGCGTCTTCTACCTCCTGTTCGATCTGGACGAGCTCCCGATGCTCGATCGACGGCTGCGCTGGTTCTCGCACAACCGGTTCAACGCCATGGCGCTCCATGACCGCGACCACGGTTCCGACGACGGACGGCCTCTGAAAGAGTGGATCGCCGGGACATTGGAGGCCGCGGGATTCGATTTCGAGTTGGGCCGGGTCGAGGTGCTCGCCTTCCCCAGGATCCTGGGCTACGTCTTCAACCCCATCAGCGTCTGGTACTGCCGCGACACGGAGGGTGTCGTGCGGGCCGTGCTCCACGAGGTCCGCAACACGTTCGGCGACAAGCACTGTTACGTCGGTGCCGTCGACGCGGACAACGCCACGCAGACCTTCGACAAGCGGCTGCACGTCTCACCATTCATGGACATGGACAAGCGGTACGACTTCTCCCTGACGACTCCCGGCAACGCAGTCGCGGTACGCATCCGCGAGAGCGACGGATCGGGTGAGGAGATGTTCAGGGCCGCCTTCACGGGTAGGCGCCGCGAGCTCGACGACCGTACGCTTCTGGCGATGTTCGTGAAGTACCCACTCGTCACGCTCAAGGCGATCGGTGCAATCCACTTCGAGGCGATTCGCCTCTGGATGAAGCGTGTGCCGTTCTTCCGTCGCCCGGCGCCGCCGGTCGACCCGGTCACGGCCGACACGGTGGTCCACACATGACCCGCTCCGATCGCACCGCACTCGGTGTCATCCGCACGTTCGGGAAGTCCGGCACCCTCCAGCTGACCCTGCCCGACGGATCGCGGCACCAGATCGGCGGTGGGGCGCCTCACGCCGACATCGCGATCGTCGACAGAAGGGTGTACCGCGACGTCGTCACAGAAGGCTCGCTCGGCTTCCTCGAGGCCTACATCGACGGAGTGATCGAAACCACCGATCTCCGAGCGCTGCTCATGTGGGCGGCCGCCAACCACGCCAGGGCCTCGACGTCGCCGATGGGACGGATCGCGCAACCGGTACGCAGTCTCTGGCAGCGGGTGGCTCCGCACCGCTCTCACCGCAAGGTCGAGACCATGGCGGATCACTACAACCTCGGCAACGACTTCTACGAATCCTGGCTCGATCCATCGATGACCTACTCGTCGGCCCGCTATGCCGGTCCCCACATGGATCTCGTCGACGCCCAGGTCAACAAGTACGCGGCAATCGCCGCCCATGCGGGTCTCCGCAACGGAATGCGGGTTCTGGAGATCGGGTGCGGCTGGGGTGGATTCGCCACCTATGCGGCCCGCGCTCACGGCGTCGAGGTCGTCGGGCTCACCATCGCCGAGGAGCAGGCAGGTTTCGCCCGCAAGCGGGTCGCCGACATGGGGCTCGCCGAAGCAGTGGAGATCCGGCTCGAGGACTTCAGGGCCACGACGGGCCAGTTCGACGCCGTGGTCTCGATCGAGATGATCGAATCGGTGGACGAGACGGTGTGGCCCGCCTTGTTCGAAGCCTTCCACGATCGACTTCGGCCCGGGGGTCGCGCCGTCATGCAGGCGATTGTCATCGAGGACGACCGGTTCCAGGGCTACCGCAACCGCAAGGACTTCATCCAGCGCTACATCTTCCCCGGTGGTCAGCTCCCCTCCCCCGGGGTGATCGCCGAGCTCGCAGAGCGCAGCGACCTCGACATCGAGGCGGTGGAGATGTTCGGCCTCGACTACGCGCGAACGCTCCACACCTGGTTCGAGCGTTTCGAAGCGGCGTGGCCGCAGCTCACCGACCAGGGCTTCGACGAACGATTCCGACGCATCTGGCAGTTGTACCTCACCTACTGCGAAGCCGGATTCCGTACCGGGACCATCGACGTCGGTCAGTGGGCCTTCTCGCGAGCGTCCGCCTGATCCGAGACCTGTTCCACCGGTAGACCGGCTGTGACCCAGGCCCGGTGGCCACGAGAGCGGCACATGTACGGACCCGGGAATGACGCCATCGATCGCCCTGTCCCGGGTGTCGCGGGTCGACGACGACTGCCTCCGTGTTGGCGGCGAGCTCGTGCGGACCGAGCCGATGGATCCGCGAGCGGTACTCGACGAGCGCTGCCGCGATCGTGCGTCTCCGCAGATCCGTCACCACTTCACCTGCACCGTTTCACGCCACGCCACCGCAACGCTCGTATCGCCTCGCATCTCCAGTGCGTCGTGGTCGATGCGATTCCACACCCAGCGGTACACGGCATCCGCATCGCCGGACACGGCCAGATCGGCCCCGGCGGACCGTCCGACCCTGGTCCGGCACGAATCGTCGTCGAACTCGACGGTCCACACCTGCCCGTCGTCTGTCGTTGCGATCTCGAGCACGACAGGTGTCGGGTGCCGGGGTCCCCGTCGCGGACGAGTGATGAAGGCGGTGAGGAGCTCATCGATGCCGTCGCCCGCCACCTCCGCGGCGAAGGGAACAGATGGGGCTCCGGCTGCGAGCTCCGCATCCACCCGATGGATCGCGGTCTCGTGCGTCTGGCGGCGCGCCCAGTGGAGCAAGGGGCTCTCGGCCTCGAGAAACGTCCACGTGGAGAGGTTCGGGTCGGCATCGGCGATCGCCTGTGCCAACCGCCGCCCACCGGAGTGGAACCACGCCAGGAGGTCACGTTCGTCCGGCCACCCACCGACCTGGTCTTCGAGACTCTCCCGAATCGGCTCGGATCGCGGATCGATCACGTACGTCGTTGCCCAGGTGTGCACGCCGCCGAGGTGCCGAAGAAGCTCACGGAGGTCCCAGCCGGGACAGCTCGGTACCGGCGCTCCCAGCGCGATGCCGGTGGCGACCTCGGTCATCCGGTCGACGTCCCTCGCGATCTGCGCGGCGTAGGAGTGCTGGTCCACGTGTCCATCATCGCGCGGACGACGCCAGGTTGCCGGTTCACAGAACGTTGAGAAATGGTCGGCCCTCTGCCCCGGTTGCGTGTGACAATCGAGACCTGGAGAACCCACATGAGAAACAGACTTCGTTTTCGGCGCCGGACCTGGATCGTCGGCGGCATCGTGGTCGGACTGCCCGTTCTCGCGCTCGCGTGGTACCTCCTCTCCCCGCTCGTGCTCAACCGCACCGTGATAGAGGAGTTCCCCAGAGCCGCCACCGCCGAGATCCCCGACGACATGACGATCGAGTCGGTAGAGGCCGAGATGCTGGCCGCCGAAGCGGAGACATCTCAGAGCGACGAGCCCATGCCGGCCGATCCCGTGGCGCTCGTCACCGGTGAGATCATGGGCGCGGACTCGTTCCACCGCGGCGCCGGAACAGCGACGATCTATCGGTTGGACGACGGCAGCCGGGTCCTGCGGCTCGAAGACATCGACATCACCAACGGCCCCGACCTCCACGTGCTGTTGAGCCCGGTGGCAGACCCACAGGGTCGGGACGAGGTCACCGCCGCCGGCTACGTGGACCTCGGTGGACTCAAGGGGAATCGTGGGTCACAGAACTACGACATCCCCGACGACTTCGTCATCGGTGACGAGATCAGCGTGGTCATCTATTGCGTTCCCTTCCATGTGGTGTTCTCGACCGCGACCCTCGCCCAGGTCTGAGGCTCGACCACGCAGAACGGGGTCCGGCGCTGGGCCGGACCCCGTTGTGGTGTGCGCAGATCTGTTGATCAGACGTCGATGGGCAGCATGACCCGGGTGATGCCGTGCCACACGCCATTGGCGGCGAAGTTGTCCACGTCACGGAGGTCGACACGTGCGTTGCGGATGTCGGGATCCTTGTCGATGAGGAAGATGGCTGGACCCCACCAGCGGTCCTTGACCTTGACCTTGATGGTCTCGCCCTGGACGGTCGGCAACACGGCACCGTCGGCGGCGGCAGCCGTCGCCGAATCGATCACGACTCCGGGCACGACGTGGTACTCGACGATGTCGTTGATGAGCTGCAGATCGCCGTTCACCGCTTCGACCAGCGCCGGGATGATCTTGGACTCACGCCAGATCCATTTGCCGGTCAGGTCGTAGGCGAGACGGCGGAAGGCCATGTCGTCGGGCAGGAATGCCGTCAGCTCGGCGTTCGGATCGGCGGCGGCGAGGAGATCGGTCTCGATTGCGCCTGCCTCGGCGGCGCCAATGAGGGCCAGCACGATCTCGCCGATGATGTCGTAGTCCCAGAACTTCCAGTCGTACTTGCCGTCGGCGTCGGCCAGGATCATGTCGGCCAGGGTCGCCTCGGGCGCATCGTCGGCCGTTGCCGGCGCCGCAGCCAGCACCATCATCAGGCCGGCGAGAAAAAAGGTCCCGATCTTGCGTCGCATCTTGGGTATCTCCTCGTGTCCGTGCACCACTGAGGGTGTTACGGATCGAGACCACGGAGCGGATGAGACCTTCGAGTCGGCCGCGCGCAGTCAGCCGAGCACGATGTCGGCGTCGGGGATCGCCTGAAGGGCATCGAAGAAGACACGGGCGTCGGGTCCGAGGACCGCATAGACCGCATCCGTACGCTCGTTGGTGGCCCGCTCGATCGCTTCCCGCTCCGAGGTCCCGAGCGGTGTCAGTGCCGGGGCATCGAGCTCCACCCACCCCCGTCGGGAGAGACGCTCGGCTGCAGTCAGTCGCGCCTCGGGGATGGCCTCCGACCCGGACCACAACTCCGTGAGCACCACCATCTCGCCGGGGGTCAGCCCCCGATCCCGCCAGGCTTCGGCATGGTCGTGCTGGCGCACGTATCGCAGGGTGACCAGCCGTTGCTCCAGAGCTCCCGCCGGCTCCGCGGGCAGCGGGCAACGGCGGTGCCGGTCGGCGACGACATGATCCTCGTCCAGCGCATCCACCACGGAGTGCGCCAGTCGCAGGGCGGTTGCCACGGCATCACCGTCGTTCGCCCAGGCTGCGGCGGCCGTCTCGACCCGGGTCGTGGTGATGAGCTCGAGGAGTGGCCGGAAACGTTCCGTCGCCCGGAGCCGTGGATCCTCCACGAGCAGGCCCGTCTCGATGAGCTCGTCGAAGCGTCCGTCGACGTCGCTCTCATCCCAGTAGAGAAGGCGGAGCTTGGCTACCTCTCGCTCGATGCCGTCGTGGAGGAAGAACTCCGCCATCGGCGGGATCAGAAGCAGGTTGTCGAGGCCTGCGTCGGTGGTGGCGGCGCGGAGCCGGTCACGATGTCGCGCGGGAGCGGCCCGGCCCACCGACCAGACGACGCGATCGACTTCGGGGCAGATCTCTCGTGCAGTCACGCTGTCACGCTACCCGTCGTCTCTCGACCTTGTTGTGGCGCCTAGCGTTGCCCCATGTGCAGAAGCATCAAACCGCTGTTCAACTTCGAGCCACCGGCGACGTCCGAAGAGATCCACGCCGCCGCGCTGCAGTACGTCCGGAAGGTGAGCGGCTATCGCGACCCGTCTCGGGCCAACACGGATGCCTTCGACACCGCCGTCGAGGAAGTGGCTGCGGCGACCGCCCGCCTGGTCGACTCGCTCGTCGCCATCGTCCCACCGAAGGATCGCGAGGTCGAGGCGGCAAAGGCTCGCGAGCGCGCGGCTCGACGCTACGGCTCGGCCTGATCCGAGGCCATCGACCGAGATGTGACTTCGGACCCTCGTCACGGCAGGACTTCCTCCTTACGTTGTGGCTGGAGCGAAAGGAGCGGCCATGAGCGCCGAGGGTTACCGGCATTTGCTCGTACCACTCGACGGTTCGAAGCTCTCGCATGCCGCCCTGGAAGGCGCCCTCCCCATCGCACGAGCGACGGGAGCGCGTCTCACGTTGGCGAGCGTCGTCGACGGGGTGTTGTGCCACAGCTTCGAGAGCATCGCCCACACCGAAGGGATCAGCGTCGTCGACGCTGTCGGGAACTACCTGGAAGGAGTGCAGGAGCCGCTGCGAAGCGAGGGCTTCGAGGTGGCGACGAGGGTGATGGTGGCCGGTGGGTTCACCGCTGCAGAGAGAATCATCGAAATCGCTGGTGAGGTCGGTGCCGATCTCATCGCAATGTCGACACACGGTCGCAGTGGCCTCGAAAAGGCGCTGTTCGGAAGTGTCGCATCAGCCGTACTGCGTAACAGCCCGGTTCCCGTGCTGGTCTTCCCTCAGGGCTGACCGCAGTACGCAGAAGGAGCCCGCCGAGGAGAACCTCGGCGGGCTCCGTCATGTCGAAGTCACATCGCGACGACTTCGGCCACCTCGACAGAGCCGCCTGCCTCGAGGATCGGGCAGTCCTGGGCCGCCTTGATCGCGGCCTCGAGATCGTCGGCCTCGAAGAAGCTGTAGCCCGTGACCGGATTCGAGCCACCGTCATCCGTGACGCCGGCCACGGCCACCGTTGCCAGCGACGTGGTGGGAGCGCCACCATCGACGAGACGCTCGCCGAGCGATCCCATCCATGCCCCCCAGGCCGCCATGACCGCTTCCATCTCGGCCTCGCTCTGGGGCGTGCTCCCCCCGTGGTACGCAAAGAGATACTTCGCCATCGTCCGCTGTCCTCCTGTGATCGCCGGCCGCTCGGTGCGGCCCGTTCACGAGAACGACGATCGACGCGTCCGGTTCTCGACATCCCTCGGCACATCTCCGTCGAGGACGTCACGCCCGCCCGATGATGCGGTTGACCACGATCTCGATCCCGACCCGGTCGTCGCGGGGCGAGGCGGGCCGATAGCGTCGCTCGAAGGCGGCGACGGCGGCGGCCACATCCGCCTCGTCCCTGAGGACGCGGGCGGGGCCCTCGAGCGAGAGCCATCTGGGCCCGGCGAGTTGGGACACGACGGCATACCCCGTGGCGTCGACGTTCCTCACTTTGACGCTTCCCGATCGCGTGATCATGAGCACACGCCCGTTGACCTCGTCGTATCCGAAGGCCATGGCGACCACGTGAGGTGTCCCGTCCGGGCGCAGGGTCGTGAGGGTGGCGAGATGTCGCTCGGCGAGGAACGAGCGCTCGTCGTCGGTGAGTTGGTCGGGTGTACGTGCCATCGGCGCACCCTATCGGGTGCTTCCGCACTCACGAACCGTTGCCGGTCGCTTAGCGCACCGCTAATCGTGGTTGACGAATACTCGGAGTAGTCGTTCCGAGTAGGGAGAGAGCAGATGAGGAAACGAGTACGACTCGCGGCGGTGTTGGCCGTCCTCGCCGTCGTGGCGACGATGGCGGTGCCGGCGAGCGCACATCATGTCGATCTGGCCAAGGCCGAGATCGACTTCGGCACGTGTCGGGAGATCGTGGGAACCAAGACGATCGCGACCGATGCGGTCGTCGACTACCTGCCGTCGGACGTCGTCGTCGATGCCGAGCGATCGGAGCTCGTGATCCGGGCCGCCAAGTGTCGCTGGTTGAAGGCGCGATTCGGCGACCACGTGGGAGGGACCAAGGCTCCGATCGTGATCCAGGTCGGCGTCGCCATCGAGCGTGATCGGCTTCCCGCGCCGGACGTTCGCCCCGTCGACGAGCTCTATGCGTTGTTCACGGTGACCAACTCTCGCGCTCTCGCCAGGGCGGCACGGGCCGCTGGTCATGCCCGGGTCTACGTGAGTGACAACATCCGTTTCTGGATGGGTCATGGAGAGAAGTGTGGCGCACAGGTGCGAGCGCTCGTGGCCGTGCGCGACGACCGGGCCCCGTCCTTCACGATGAAGGGCCTCGTCAATGCTCCGGGTCCCGGGTGCGACGTGACCACCGTCGGTCCCACGGCGTGGTGGACGGTCCGCAACGACGTCGCCTCCTCGTTCGTGTATCTCGAGAACCGGCAGAGCCTCGTGCGCAGTGAGACACAGCTCGAGGTGTGGGCCGCTTGGAACACCCGCATGAACCGCATCGTCGGCAAGGCTCACTTCGTGACCGACACCGCTCGAACCGGTCTGATCAAGGTGAACGACCGGTCACCCGACGCGGTGATCGTGCCTCACAAGCTCGGCGGCTGACACGCCGCCCTGGTAGGGGGAACGGAGGGGCGCCGGTGGGCGCCCCTCCGTCGCGTTAGGCCCCGCCGTGCGGTACGTTGGGCGTCTGCCGTACGGGGAGCACGAATGAGCGCCGAGGAACCACGTCCCGAGTCAGCAACCGATCTCGTCGCAGGGATGGGCTGGACCGAGATGCCCTACGACTGCGTCGGCATCAGCCGCTCCCGGCGTGTGAGCGACACCCGGATCATCTGGTCCTGGTTGATCCTCGTTCCCTGGGCCGCCAACGACTCGAAGCCCTGGATCGACGGGGTCGAGATCATCGACAACCCCCTCATGAAGGAAGCCGACCAGCAGGAGCGCGTCCTCGGGGTCATGCGTGCCGCTCTCGACGACCGCTATGGCGAGACCGTCGGCTCTCGCGCCGTCGACGATCTCCTCAAACGTCTCCAGGGCGAGGGCTGACGCTCCTCGGCTCGCGTGGTCGGCTCATCCGTCACGACAGCGTTGTGAGATACGCAACCGCATCCTGATCTGCCGGAACCAGCGTCTCGATGCGAAGCTCCTCGAGCGTGATGTCGTGGGCGGCGCCGATCGTCGCGATCGTCGTGTAGAACCTGTGCACCCCGCCGGGCGTCCGCAGAGCGATCGGAACGAGCAGATCATCCGCCCGGACGCCGGCCGAGGGTGTGAACGTCTCCACATGGTGGCGCGCCTCGGCCAGGAGCTCCGCCAAGGCGCCGTCATCAGGTCGCTCGGCTGCTTCTCGCGCCAGACGGCGCACGAGCGCCTCGGCGACCGAGGGCCAATTGGCCACGGCGTCTCGCAGACCGCCCGGGTGCAACAACAGACGCATTGCGTTTCCCTCCAGGTCTCCGGGGGCAAACGTGTCGGGGGCGATGGCCCCGATGAGCCTCGTGGAGATCTCGTTTGCGAGCTGGATGTTCCAGAGCCGATCCACGACGTACGCCGGGTACGGCTGGGCGTCCACGAGTCGCTGCAGGACGCCACGCACCTCGCCCATTGCTGCATGGTCGAGGCTTCGCTCGGGATAGACCGGTGCGAAGCCGGCTGTTCCGAGCAGCCGGTTGCGTGATCTGAGTGGCAGCTCCAGCGTGTCCGAGAGATGCAGGACCATTTCGCGCGAGGGTCGGGCGCGTCCGGTCTCGAGAAAGCTGATGTGACGCTGCGATACGTCGGCAGCTGTTGCGAGTTCGAGCTGCGAGACGCGCCGAACCGTTCGCCATTGCTTCAACTCGGCTCCGAAAGTCGTGTCCATCCGAGTTCACCCTACAGCCCCAGGTGTCCATGGCGATTACTCCCCAGGTAATCGCCATGACGACGCCGTGGAGGCATGCTTGCGCAACAACCCAGAAAGGACGCCGGCATGACAATGCCCTCTCTCGATACGACACTCCGCCTGAATGCGGGCTTCTCACTCCTCACCGGTGCCGCCGCAGTGGTGCTGGGGGTCGTCACCGACGCACCATTCGGTCTCGCTCCGTGGTTCCTGATCACCCTCGGTCTCGGCCTCGCCATCTACGGCGTACAGCTCGCCGCCGGCGCACGAGACCGGGATCGTCTCGGCGCCATCGGGCGATTCGCCATCGCCGCCGACAGTCTGTGGGTGGTCGGTGCTGCCGTCGTGTTGCTCTTCTTTCCCGACACCCTCGATGGTGCGGGCCGCGTGGTCCTGCTGGTCGCCACGGTCGTGGTCGCGGAGCTCGCGATCACCCAGTACCTCGGGCTGCGTCGTCTCTCCGCATCTCCCGCCGGCTAGGGCGCGATCGGTTCTCATCGAACTCTCAGACGGGACCTAGGCGCCTCACATCGCCGTGGCGGATCCTGATGTCGTCGCACCAACACAGACGACCTCTCGAAAGGAGAATCCATGCGCACATCACTCGTGGCCCTGGCCGTCAGCGGGGCACTCGTCGCCGGCTTGTTCACCGGGGCCGTGCTGAGCGAGCCCACCGCTGCCGTCGCCCAGGAGACGACCGAGGACGGTTCCGCCGTCGACGATCCGACTCGTGTTCAGGACGTGCTCGACGGCCTGGTCGCCGACGGCACCCTGACCCAGGTCCAGGCCGATGCCGTTGCCGAGGCACTCGCCGAGATCCGACTCGAGCGCGGCACGCGCCACGGGCCGGGCCACCGGGGAGGGCACGTCTTCGCCGAGATCGCCGACATCCTCGGGATGGAGCCACGTGAGCTCCGCGATGCCATCGTCGACGGAGCGACGATCGCCGATCTCGCTACCGACGCCGGGGTGACCACCGACGACATCGTGGCCGCCTTGCTGGCCGAGGCGTCCGAGCGGATCGGTGCCGCGGTCGAATCCGGTCGGATCGATGCAGCCGACGCCGAGATGAAGCTCGCCGACATCGAGGAGC
>CAYFYC010000003.1:36631-82028 GCA_964347305.1 uncultured Acidimicrobiaceae bacterium
CGGCCGACGTGATCGAGGCGCTGATGGCCAACGCCGAAGAGCGGCTGGCGACCGCCGTCGAGAACGGCCGAATCGACCAGGCGACCGCCGACGAGCGGCTCGCCCAGATCGAGGAGCGGATCACCGCCCTCGTCAACGGTGAGGTGGATCTGAGCGACCGTCCCTTCAGGCACGGTCCTCGGTTCCAGCGAGGCATGGGCGGCGACGCCGGCCTCGACGCCTGACCGACACCTTCGTTCCGACACGTGGCCCCGTCCCTGCGACGGGGCCACCGTCGCGTCTGGCCCAAGCCCGGAGCGCTTGAATGGGCGGTCATGTCTGCCTCCCCCGTCCGGACCGGAGTCGTGGAAATCGCACCACTCGCCGTTCCTGGCGTGCCGTTCGGGCTCGTTCTCGGCATCGCCATCGCAGAGGCGCCGATCAACGACTTCGTGGGCTGGGCCAGCTCGTGGATCATCTTCGCCGGTGCTGCCCAGTTGGTGCTGATCACGCTGCTCGCGTCGGCAACGATCGTCGGCGCGGTCACCGCAGCGCTCATCGTCAACTCCCGACACTTCATGTACTCGGTGGCGCTCGCCGAGTCGTTCCGCGAGCAGCCCCGGTGGTTTCGATGGCTGGCGCCCTACACGCTGATCGATCAGATCTTCGCCATCGCAGCGATGCGACAGACCGAGGATCCAGCATGGTTCCGGCGCTATTACCTGGCGGCGTCGGCCACGATGTGGATGATGTGGCAGGTCGCAGTCGGCACCGGAATCCTCGTCGGTGCAGCGGTGCCGGCGGCGTGGCGTCTCGACTTCGCCGTCCCGATCCTCTTTGCGACGCTGGTGGTGCTCGGGCTGACGCGAAGGCCGGCGGTCGTTGCAGCGGTCGTCGGTTTCCTCACAGCGGCCCTCGCCGGGCCGCTGCCCAACCGGAGCTCGATCTTGATCGGTGCCCTCGTGGGAGTGGTCGTGGCGACGTTCGTCGACCGTCCGGAGGAAGCCACGTGACCGATCTCTTCGCCGTGCTCGTGGTTGGCGTCGGAACCTATGCGACCCGTGCTTCGTTCATCATCCTGCTCGCCGATCAATCACTGCCGCCACTGCTGCAGCGAGCCGTCCGCAACGTCGGGCCGGCCGTCCTGTCGGCCCTCGTCGCCAGCCTGCTCGTCGGTGAGAAAGGCATCACCGGGCTCACCCCGTCGGTCGAGCTCGCCTCGCTCGCCGCCGCCTCCCTCGTCGCCTGGAGATGGAAGAACGTCATCGCCGGTCTCGTCGTCGGCATGGCCGTCCTCTGGATCGGGATTGCGCTGACGAGTTAGCGGTCGGTGCTGAGACGCCGGCCAGCCGTGGCTCTCCTGAAACCGAGCACCTCTGGGCGAACGTGGATTGCGGTCGGCAGAGACCCTGGATCTCGAGAGGTACCGGGCGGAGACGAAGTCAGCATGTGCAGTCCATGCCTTCACACTCCTGGGGCGGGAACCCGCGCTGGTTGCGCACCCAGGCGCCACTTCGGTCGATCTCGATTCGGTAGTCATACTCCCCCACCCACAGGTAGCTGTCGGCCTCGGTGCGGTATGGAGTTTCCAGCGTCTCGAGCAGAGTCGTCAGCTCGGCGAAGGCGTGGTCGCCCTGGTACCAATGATGCACGACATCGTCGTCCTGCAGCGACATGGGCCACGGTTCGTCGCAGTGGGAGATCGCATCCACCATCCGGAACTCGGGCGACACGAGCGCGAGCTCGGCCAGCATCACGATGTCGCAGTCGATGACTGCAGCCGCGATGGCATTGCGTGTCGCAGCCACCGATGGCGGCAGCTCATCCTGCACGGCGGGGATCGTCATCCCAGCGGTGGAGCAGGTGGTCCATGGTTCGGCCGGTGCCAGCGTTGCTTCGGGATCGATGCGAAGCTCACCGGTGACGACACCGATCGGCGTCGAAACTCCTGGAAGTGGTACCACCGAGAAGCCGTCTTGGGTGACTTCGACCACTGCCGTCTGGTGTTCGGTGCCAGACGTCCGTCGCTCGACGGCCAAGCGGTGATAGCCATCATGTTCGAATTGCAGCACGCCCGTCAGGCGGTCGATCTCGCGCCCACTTGCGAGATCCCAAGCCACGAGATCTGGACCCGAGTCGGGCGGGTAGACAGCCGCCACCAAGATTCCTCCGTCTGCTGTGACTGCCACATCAATCACGCCGGCCGCGCCGCCTTCACAGTTCGACGCCGGCCACGGATTGACCACTGTCGCCGGCTCCCCCGAGAGCCCGTCAAGCAGTTCTAGCCAATGACACTCTTCCGTCCGAGTTGTCCACACCACGGCGAGCACTCCTCCGCCAAAGGCAGAGACAACGGGTCTCGGCTCCCCAGCCTCGCCTTCGAACGAGGCGTAGTCGATGCGGGACGCCGACTGCGCGGTGAGCACCGTCATGGGGTCCCCGCCGAGAGGCTGAGCGATGAGACTGATCGTCACGTCATCCCACATGATCAGGCCATCCCACCCACTCTCACCCTCTCGGAGTCGGGAGAGGAAGGTGGGCACGCCGTCGATGATCGTCACGGCATCGATCCACGTCCCCGCGCCGGTGAGCTCCACGGAATGAAGCGCTCCGGCCGGCAAACGAGAGAAAGGTCGGGCGATGACGAGCCCACCGTGCCCGTCTCCGAAGATCGTCCCCGGGAACGGCCTGAACCGGTCGGCGGGGATGATGATCCGATCGCCCGTCTGGATCTCGATCAACTCGACCGCGTAGCCGGGGAAGTCTCGCCGGTGTGTGGCCACCCACACGGGTTCATGTCGTGTCGCCGTCGTGGTCACCCCGACCGTCGTCGCTGGAATGGTCGCGGACGCCCCGGGCGTCGTCGGAAGAGTCGTCGACGCGGGAAGGGTGGTTGACACCTCGACATCTCTGGCATTGCAAGATGCGACCACCAGAGCGACGACGGTCATCACAGCAGCTACTCGCTGGGTCACGACAAACGCTCCCCTGGCACCGTGCGACCTGTCCGCGTGGACACACATCTCAGTGTATGTCGTGGTGACGCCGCGTCATAGAGCCTCGTCGCGCAATCCAACGCCGTTCTCCCCCGATCGGTCGTGCTCGTGCAACAGGCTGGTACGGTCGATCTGGGGCGTGCGGGCGGTTCTCGCCGCCCGTCTCACGCCGGAAGAGCCGTGACAAGCCGACGCCGGTCTCCTCGACGATCTCGCCCATGGGCCGAGGCACGTCACGTCGATCGAGCCGTCTGGGTCGGGCGACTCTTGACGCCTGTGGGGTGCTCCCGGATACTGGCCCGGGCAGATGAGTGGGGGTGCTGCGACCGCGGTGTGAAGGCGAACGCTCACACCGAAGGAGCAGCATGCAACATCGAACCCGTCTGCCGCTTCTCGTCACGCTCGTCCTGGCCGCGTTGTTGGTCGCCGTTCCAGGCGCCGGTGCCGCCACGGTCGACTGGTCCGATGGCTTCCCGACGACCGGTGACGTCATCATCCCCTCAGGAACCACGGCGGTGCTGGACACCGATCTCGATCTGACCGGGCTCCGCATCGAGGGAACGGTGCGATGTGGCACGACAGGTGTGCACGTCAAGGCACGCTGGATCCTCGTCACCTCCACGGGCGCCCTCGAGTGCGGCACGGCCGAGGCGCCATTCACCAAGCGGTTCCGCATCACACTCAAGGGAAGCGGAACCGGCAACTTCAACGGTTTCGGCGACAAGTACCTCGTCGTCGACGGTGGGCGTCTCGATCTCCACGGGATCCGTCGCACGTCGTGGACCAGGCTCGCCGCCACGGCCGATGCCGGGAGCACCCAGATCGAGCTGGCGAAACCCGTCTGGGGACCCGGCAGCCGCATCGTGATCGCACCCACGAACTACTGGCTCGAGCAGACCGAGGAGGCGACGGTCGTCTCACGCAGCGGAACCACGCTCACGCTGGACGGGCCCCTGCAGCGCGAGCACTACTGCGGATCCGAGACCCATCACGGCCGCACGCTGACCGAGTGCGCCGAGGTCGGTCTGCTCACCCGCAACATCTCGATCAGCGGCAACGCCGCCTCGGAGCAGACGAAGCTCGGTGGTCACGTCATGGTCCGTCCCGGCAGCACGTTCCGGATCGACAATGTGGCGCTCGAGCGCATGGGGCAGTTCGACACCCTCGCCCGCTATCCGCTCCACTTCCATCACGCCGGAGACATGACGGGCTCCTACGTGCGCAACAGCGCCATTGCCCACAGCTACAACCGATTCATGTCGATCCACAACACCCACAACGTCGAGGTCCGCAACAACGTGGGATACGACACCGTCGGTCACGGCTGGTATCTCGAAGACGGGATCGAGACCGGCAACGAGTTCATCCGCAACCTCGCCATTCTCGTGAGGGACGCGGCGCCGGCGACGGCGGTCACGCCGTCCGACACGAAGGCATCGGGGTTCTGGATCACCAACCCCGACAACACGCTGCGTGGCAACGTGGCGGCCGGCATCGGGTTCGCCGGGTTCTGGCTGGCGTTCCCCGAGCATCCACTTGGACCGTCGTACACACCCGAGGTCTGGCCACGTCAGATCCCGCTGCGCGAGTTCGCCAACAACACCGCCCACACGGTGGGCTTCGCCGGTCTCTACATCGACGGTGGCGAGCGCCCCGACCGGACCACGGAGACCACCTGGTACAACCCACGCCAGGAGCCGGGCAACAACGACTCCCCCCATGTGGTGCCTGAGATCAAGAGCTTCACGGCCTACAAGAGCCGCCACTTCGGCATCTGGTTGCGGACGTTCTCCGGCGTCGAGGTGAAGAACGCACGACTGGCCGACAACTGGCGATCGATCTACCTGGCGAACATCCCTTCGGGACCCAGCCGGGACAACGTCGGATTCATCCGGGCCTCGCTGCTCGTCGGGACGTCGAACAACAAAGGCCACGCCGAAGGGTGGGAGGTCGTCGATCCCGAGGGTCATACCGTGCCGAAGCACTGGGAACCGGACGCCCCGCTCGGCGGCGTGCCGTTCTACGACGGACCGATGGCGGTGCGAAACACGACCTTCGCCAACTTCATGCCGGACTCTCTGCGGAACGCCGGGGCGTTGACGAGTCTCTTCCCCAACCCGTTCAACATCAGCACGCTGAACAACACCAGCGGGCTCACCTTCACCGACTCTCGCAAGGTGCTGCTCCCGACGGTCGATGGCACCATGAACGGAGACACCGGCACGATGTTCCGTGACTTCGACGGCTCCGTGACCGGCGAGCCCGGGGCCGAGGTGACGGTGCGCGGCGCCCTGCTCGATGACGCCGACTGCACGACCCGCGGCGCGTGGAACGCCTCCGTGTGCCAGAACTCGCCTGTCAAGGTCGGGCTGATCCGTGAGGACGGTGGTTCGGCGGCACTGACCCTGCGACGCGGCTCGGATTCGGTCCACTGGCACGCCTCGGAGGGCAACAGCCGCTCGGTCTGGCTCAACTTCCTCGGTGGCAAGCAGCACGTCGTCGACTTCGACGGATCGCGCACATCCGATTTCGTCCTCATCCTGCGTGAGAAGACAGGTGGACGGGCGGCGCTCATTGCCGTCCCGGTCGTCGACGGGAACTTCTCCATCTGGATGTCGGGCGTGCAAAACCCACAGCGAGCGTCGAAGGCCGAGCTCATGGCCGGGGGCTCCGGCTACTGGTACGACGCCTCGAAACGACGTCTCTACTTCAAGCTGGTCGAGGACGGCATGGTCGTCGGCGTGGACCCGACGTGACGGTCAGCCGGCGGTGAGGCCACCGTCGATCGGGATGGCGGCACCCGTGATGAAGCCGGCGTCGTCGGATGCCAAGTAGGCGACGGTCGCTGCGATCTCGTCGGGCGTGGCGATCCGACCCAACGGGTGCTTCTCCTCGAACAGATGCCGCACCGCGTCGGCGCCGCCCATCTCCTCCATCTCGCGGGCCAGCATGGGTGTGTCGACACTCCCCGCACAGATGCAGTTGACCCTGATTCCGTCGGCGGCATGGTCGAGCGCCATGGCCTTGGTGAGGAGGACGACCGCTCCTTTCGCGGCGCTGTAGGCAGCGGTACCCCGGCCGCCGACCAGTCCGAAGTAGCTGGCGTTGTTGATGATCGCGCCGCCACCACCGGCGGCCATGATGGGAACGGCGTACTTCGAGACGAGGAACGTGCCCTTCGCCGACACGTCCATGGTCAGGTCCCACTCCTCGACGGTCGTGGACGGTGCGTCCTTCTCCCGAAAGATGACCCCGGCATTGTTGAAGACCACGTCGAGGCGACCCTGCTGATCACGGCAGTGCTCGACGACAGCACGGGCCGAGTCCGGGTCGGTGACATCGGTGACGACGTGCTCCGCCGCTCCCCCGGTTGCGAGGATCTCTGCGACCACTGCATCCGACCGCGCTCCGTCACGAGCTGCCACGACGACGTGGCCGCCTTCCTCTGCGAAGCGACGGGAGGCGGCGGCGCCGATGCCCGAGTTGCCCCCGGTGATCAGGATCACCCGGTCCGAAAACCGCTTCATCGTGCCGTGTATCCGGCGTCGACCGTCACCATCGCACCTGTCATGTAGCTGGCGGCATCGCCGACGAGGAACCGCACGACGGCGGCCACCTCCTCCGGCTCACCGAGGCGACCCATGGGCACCGTGGCATCGGCCAGGGCGGCGAGGTCCTCGTCGGTGGGTGGGGCGTCCCGTTCGCTCACCAGCATCGGCGTGCGGATCTCGCCGGGGCAGACCGCGTTCACCCGGATGCCGTCCCTGGCATGCTCCAGCGCCAGCGATCGGGTGAGCTGATGCACCGCCCCCTTGGTGGCCGCATAGGCGGCGTGGCCGGCGGATCCCACGTCGCCCCAGATCGAGCCGAAGTTGACGATCACTCCTCCCCCGCGATCGCGCATGGTACGCACGGCTGCCCGGCACATGTAGAACACGCCGTCGACGTTGGTGGCGAAGATCCGACGCCAGTCCTCGTCGCTGGTATCGGCACCGTCCGCTCGAACGATGATGCCGGCCGCATTCACCACGATGTCCGGTCCCCCGAGAGCTCCGGCGCGGGCCACGACCTCGTCGCAGAACGCCGAGTCCGACACATCACCGGCCATCACCAACTCGTCGCCGACGAGACCGGCGATGGTGTCCAACCCCGCCGCGTTGCGATCGACGAGGAGCACCGAGGCTCCGGCCTCGGTGAGGGAGATCGCTGTTGCCGCACCCATTCCGGAAGCGGCACCGGTCACGATCGCGATACGGCCGCTGAGCTCGTGGGTCATGCGCGGAGGATAGAGACAATGCCGCCCGGCGCGAGACCGCCCCCTGTAGTGCCGTAGCATTCGCTCGTGGCCGAACAGTTCTCTCTCGAAGCCCACCCCGCCGACGTGGAGCGGGCCCGCCGTCTGCGCGCCATGAAGACGCTCGCCAGCAGCCTCCTCGTGTTGGCCGCCATCGTGTTCTTCACCACGACCCAGATCGAGGATCCTGCGACCTGGGTGGGGTACGTCACCGCCGGGGCCGAGGCGGCCATGATCGGAGCCATCGCCGACTGGTTCGCAGTCACGGCCTTGTTTCGCCATCCCCTCGGCATCCCCATACCTCACACGGCACTCATCCCCCGCAGCAAGGACGCCATCGGGCGCGGTCTGGGCGAGTTCGTCCAGCGCAACTTCATGACCCCGGAACACATCGCAGAACGCATCACCGAGGCGGACGTCCCCGGGAGGATCGGGGTGTGGCTGGCCGAGCCCGAGAACGTCGATCTGGCGGCGGCACAACTGTCGGGTGTCGCCCAAGGCGCCATAGAGCTCATTCGCGACGAAGAGGTCCAGACCGCCCTCGAGCACTTCATCGCCTCCCGAGCAGCTGCCATCGAAGTCGGACCGATGATCGGCAAAGGCATGGACATGGTGATCGCCGAGGGCTACCACGAGATGGTCGTCGAGGCGGCCCTCCGCGGCCTCGACGCGCTCGTTCGTGACAACGCCCAGTGGCTCCGGGAGCGGCTCGGCGAGGAATCACCGTGGTGGGTACCGGAGATCGTCGACGACGCCGTCTTCCACCGACTCCAGGGAGCGATCTCCGACTTCATCCAGGACCTCATTGCGCAGCGTGACCATCCGATCCGGAAGTCCCTCACGCGTCAAGCAGAGGACTTCGCCCGCAAACTCGAACACGACCCGGAGCTCATCGCACGTCTCGACAGTCTGAAGGACGGGCTCGTCAACCATCCCGAATTCAGGGCCTGGGCGCATTCGCTGTGGACGGATCTGAAGGCGGAGCTGCTCCGCGGTCTCGCCCGGCCCGACGGCGAAATCCGTACCCGGATCGCATCACTGCTCACCGATGTCGGTCGATCGCTGCGTGAGGATCCGGAGCTGCGGGCGAAGGTGGACCACTGGTTCGTGACATTCGCCCGGTCCATCGCCGACCAGGGCGGCGAGGAGACGGCCCGGGCCATCGCCACCACCGTCGAGCGTTGGGATGCTGCCGACACGTCTCGCCGTCTGGAGCTCCAGGTGGGCCGCGACCTCCAGTTCATCCGGATCAACGGCACCATCGTGGGCGCGCTCGCCGGCCTCCTCATCCATGCGATCACGCAGGTGTTCTGAGTGAGGAAGAAATGTCGCCGGGGCGGCGTTTCAGGGGACACGGGTGACCGGATGAGGAGTGACCGATGGACGAGATGAACCTGGCGATGACGATCCTGCGGGTCTGGGTCGGCGTCGTGATGCTGGCCCACGGTGTGAAACACCTGCGTGGCCGCGAGAAGACCATGAACTGGCTCGAGAGCATCGGGTACCGGCAGCCCGGACTGCAGTGGATGGCCATGAGCGCGACCGAGGTCGGCGTCGGCGCCTTGCTGATTCTCGGGCTCTTGACCGCCCCGGCACTCGCCGGCACCGCAGCCGTCATGGTGGTCGCCTTCCTCACCGTGCACCGCGCCCAGGGGTTCTGGGTCACTGCTCGGCCCGATGAGGGCTGGGAGTACGTGGCGACGATCATGGCTGCGACCCTGGCACTCGGCCTCCTCGGCCCCGGTGAATGGTCGATCGACGAGGCGATCGGCATCGCCGAACACCTCGATGGGTACGTCGGTCTGGGTCTCGTGCTCGCCGGAGCCGTGTCGGGGGCGGGTCAGGTGGCCACGTTCTTCAGACCGCAGAACTGACGGGATCCGTGTCGGACTCGACGCCACTGGCAGCCCTCGTCGACGTCTCGACACGGGTCGCCGCCACCCGCAAGCGGACCGAGAAGCGTCGACACCTCGCCGACATGCTGCGGTCGGCACGCCCTGACGAGCTCGGCTTGGTCGTGGCCTTTCTCATGGGCGTCGTGCCCCACGGCCCGCTCGGCGTGGGCTACGCAGCTCTGTCCGCACTCGACGTCCCGGCAGCGGCCGACCCGCTGCTCAGCCTGGCCGAGATCGACGCCGCGTTCGACGATCTCGCCGGAACGTCGGGTCCAGGCTCCCAGGACCGTCGCCGCCGGATCCTGGAAGGGCTCTACTCGTCGACCGACACACAGGGCCAACGCTTCCTGGGTGGACTGATCGGCGGAGAACTCCGGCACGGGGCGCAGGCAGGGCTCATGGCCGACGCCGTCGCCGAGGCTTTCGGTCTGGACGCTGCAGCGGTGCGCCGGGCGGCCATGTTCGCCGGCGACCTCGTACCTGTGGCCGTCGCCGCCGCAGCGGGCGGTGAGGACGCCCTCGGAGGTTTCGGCCTTGAGCTCTTCACGCCCGTGCAGCCGATGCTCGCTCAGTCGGCCCCGAGCGTCACCGAAGCGATCGAACGAACCGGTCCTGCTGCCGTGGAGTGGAAGTTCGACGGGGCCCGGCTCCAGATCCATCGGGATGGCGACACGGTGGCGCTGTACACGAGGAACCTCCGTGACATCACCGCCCAACTTCCCGGCATCGTCGATCGCATCCGAGCCCTGCCTGCCGGCACGATGATCCTCGACGCCGAGGTCATGGCGTTCGGCTCGAGCGGGCGACCCGAGCCCTTCCAGGAGACGATGGGACGATTCGGCACCCAGGAAGCCACCGACAAAGGCCTCGATCTCTTCGTGTTCGATGCACTCCACCTCGACGGCGAGGATCTCGTGGACCTGCCCGACGCTGAACGTCGCACCCGTCTCGAGGAGGTGGTGCCGGCCGACCTGCTCGTGCCGAGGCTCGCCACCCACGATCCCGCCGCAGGCGAGTCGTTCTTCGAAGATGCCATCGCCACGGGACACGAGGGCGTCATGGTCAAGTCGCTGGCGGCGACCTACGAAGCGGGGCGGCGTGGCGCCGGGTGGATCAAGGTGAAGCCGGTGCACACGCTGGACCTGGTCGTTCTCGCGGTCGAGTGGGGCTCGGGACGTCGCTCGGGTTGGTTGTCGAACATCCATCTCGGAGCACGCGACCCGGCCGCCGGCACGTTCGTGATGTTGGGCAAGACGTTCAAGGGCATGACGGACGAGATGCTGCAGTGGCAGACGGATCGCTTCCTCGAACTCGAAGAGCGACGCACGGCGCGCACGGTGTGGGTGCGGCCGGAGCAGGTCGTCGAGATCGCCTTCGACGGCATCCAGGCGTCGACCCGCTATCCGGGCGGGATGGCCCTCAGGTTCGCCAGGGTCAAGCAGTACCGGGACGACAAGACGGCCGAAGAGGCCGACACCATCGCCACGGTTCGGCAGTTCTTCGAGCGCTCACGCTCCGGCTCGACGGCGCAAGGCGACGAGTGAGGCCTCGGGTCTGGGGACGTCGATGCCTGCCCGGACCAGCACCGGCACGATGTCTTCGGCCGGGAAGCCCTTGACGTTCCCGATCGACCCGGACACGCCCGAGACGAACCTGCTGCCGAACCCCTGGATCGCATAACCGCCCGCCTTGTCGAGCGGTTCCCCGGTCGCGACGTAGGCGATGGCCTCGCTGCGGTCGACCGCCCGCATCGTCACGATCGACCGAACGATCCCGGCGTCCGCGGCCTCCTCGGACACGACACCCCATCCCGATACCACCTCATGGGTGCGGCCCCCGAGTTCGAGCAGGCCACGAATCGCATCGTCCGGATCGGTGGGCTTGCCGAGGACTTCACCGTCGAGCACGACGGTCGTGTCAACTGCCAGGCGAACTCGACCCGGCTCGGGAGCGCCAGCCTTGGCGATGGCGAGCCGCAGGACCATCTCTTCAGGGGTCTCTCCCGGCAGTGGCGTCTCATCGACGTCGGGAGGTTCGACGGTGAACTCGACGCCGAGCGTCTGCAGGGCGCGCGCCCGTCGTGGCGATCCGCTGGCCAGGACCAGCGCAGGCCGGCTCACGTGAAGGCGGAGTGGCCCGTGATCGCCTGGCCCATGATGAGCGTGTGGATCTCGTTGGTCCCCTCGTATGTGAAGACCGACTCGAGGTTGTTCATGTGCCGGATCACCGGATACTCGAGGGTCACTCCGTTGGCGCCCAGCACCGAGCGGGCCTCACGCGCCACCTGGAGGGCCATCTTCACGTTGTCGTATTTCCCAAAGCTGATGTGCTCGGGTCCGGCACGGCCGGCGTCCTTGAGGCGCCCGATGTGGAGCGCGAGGAGCATGCCCCGGTTGACGGCCACCATCATCTCGACGAGCTTCTTCTGGGTGAGCTGGAAGCGGGCGATCGGCGCACCGAACTGCTCCCGCTCGAGCGAGTAGTCGAGTGCCGCCTCGTAGCAGGCCCGCGCTGCCCCGACTGCTCCGAAGAGGATCCCGAAGCGGGCCTCGTTGAGACACGACAGGGGCCCCTTGAGCCCCTTCACCTCGGGCAGCGCCGCAACCTCGGGGAGACGGACCCCGTCGAGCACGAGCTCGGAGGTGATCGATGCCCGCAGCGACAGCTTCTTGTGGATGAGGTTCGTCGAGAAACCCGGCGTGTCGGTCGGCACGACGAAGCCGCGGATGCCGTCGTCGGTCTGGGCCCACACGATGGCGACGTCGGCGATCGAACCGTTGGTGATCCACATCTTCGATCCGTCGAGGATCCAGTCGGATCCGTCCCGTCGGGCCCTCGTCCGCATCGAACCGGGGTCGCTCCCCGAGTCCGACTCCGTGAGACCGAAGCAGCCTATGGCCTCGCCGGCAGCCATGCGCGGCAGCCATTCCTGCTTCTGCTCCTCCGACCCGAAGGCGTGGATGGGGAACATCGCCAGCGAGCCCTGCACCGACACGAAGCTGCGAGCACCACTGTCCCCCGCCTCCAACTCGGTACATGCGAGCCCGTAGTCGACGGCGCTCATCCCGGCGCAGCCGTACCCCTCGAGGTGCATCCCGAGCATCCCGAGCGCGCCCATCTCCTTGGCGAGGTCCTTGGGGAAGGTGCCCTCTTCGAACCAGTCGGCGACGTTGGGAAGGATCTTGTCCGCCACGAAGCTGCGCACCGTGTCGCGGAGCAAGCGCTCGTCGTCGCTCAGACCTTCATCGAGGGCGAGGAAGTCTCGGGGGTCGATCGACCCGGGGCGCATCGGCTGGTGTGACATGGCGTGATCCTCCTGGGACCCAACGCTACCTCGTTGGTAGCGTTGCGCCATGCCGCTCCCACCCCGCACCCGCCTGGCCGTGCTCCCCACACCCCTCGAGCCGATGCCGCGCCTCACTGCGGCGTGGGGAGGACCCACGCTCTGGGTGAAGCGAGACGACCTCACCGGCTTCGGTCTCAGCGGCAACAAGGTTCGCAAGCTCGAGTTCCATCTCGCCGCCGCCCGCAACGCCGGTGCCGACACCCTCATCACGTGCGGTGCCGTGCAATCCAATCACTGTCGGGCCACGGCCATCGCAGGCGCACGTGAGGGCTTCGACGTGATCCTCTTGCTCCGCAGCCCCAACGGTGCCCCACCTGCGGCGATGACCGGCAACCACCTGCTGCAGCGTCTGGCCGGAGCCGAAGCCCGCTTCATCACGCCGGAGCAGTACGACCACCGCAACGAGCTCATGGCAGAGGTGGCCGAGACGATCGCTTCCGAGGGCCGCAGGGCGTGGGTCATTCCCGAGGGGGCCTCGGATGCGCTCGGCATGTGGGCGTTCGTGCTGGCGGCGAGAGAGCTGGCGGAACAGTGGTCCACCCTCGGCGGCTCAGGATCGGTCACGTGGTGGCACGCCGCATCGTCTGGCGGAACAACGGCAGGCCTCGGCTGGGGCGCTGATCGGCTCAGGCTCGACGTGCCGATCGTCGCGTGCTCCGTCGGCGAGACGGCAGAAGAGCTTCGCACCCTGGTCGACGAGATCTGGGCCGAGGCGGGCCGAGTCGGGGATCCTCCCCCGCAGGCAGACGTCCACTTCGTCGACCGTCACGTCGGCGGCGGCTACGGCCAGACCACCGACGAGGAACTCGCGATCCAGGCGGAGGTCACCAGGCTGACGGGGCTCGTCCTCGATCCCACCTACACCGGCAAGGCCGTCGCCGGGCTGCGCCGTGACATCGACGACGGACGGTACGGCACAGACGAGCATGTCGTCTTCTGGCACACAGGCGGGGGGTTCGCGGTGTTCGCCCACGACTTCGGCTCTGTCCTGTGACGGAGCCGGTTCGCGCCGCCGACTTTCAATTGACCGAGAACGATCTGAGCGTCATCCGTCACCGCGCCGGAGTCGAGGCGATGGAAGATCTCGACGGGTACGAGTCGCACATCTATCGCTCGCTCACTCCCGTGGACCGGATCGTGCGTGTCACCCACACCTCGCGCCGCACCGCCGATCACGTCGAAGCCGAGGCGACGCTTCTGCGGCTGCTCGCCGCCGAGGGCGTCGGCGTGGCTGCGCCGGTGGAGGGTGTGCCGGTCTTCGAGCACCGACTCCGGGGAGGCGACTCCGTGGTGTGTCTCGTGACCCACGCCGCTCCCGGTACGCAACGCAGCGCGAGTGCGTGGGACGACGCCGCGATCGCCGCCTACGGCAGCCTGATGGGCCGTTTTCATCGTGTGAGCCGGACCCATCCGGCACTGGCCTCGCTGGCGAGGCCGCGCTGGGACGACCCGATCATGCTGACGTTCGAGACGGATCTCGCCGGCATCGAGGTCGACGAGTCGTTGCTCGCGTACGCACAGGACACGATGGCTCGCCTGGAGGACGCCACCCGGGATGTGCCGTCGCTGCTGATCCACCAGGACGCTCATCTGGGGAACCTCCACATCACCGACGACGACCGGATCACGCTGTTCGACTTCGACGATGCCGCCTACGGACCGGCCGAGTACGACCTGGCGATGATCGTCTTCTACTGGATCGCAGGCCGGGTCCTTCCCGAGCCGGCCGCCGAGGTTCGACGGCTGCTCGACGCGTTCGCACCGGCCTATGAGGAAGAGGCCGGGACGATCGACCTCGATGGCACGCTGATGGATCTGTTCCTCACCTACCGGGAGCTCGACATCTACGCCGCCGTCGTCGGGGAGCATGCAGACGACCCGTGGGCCCGCGCCTTCATGGAGGGCCGCCCAGAACGTGTTGCGGCCCGGACTCCGTTGCTCGGGGTTCCGTTCGACGAACTCTGACTCAAAAGAGGGTGCCCTGCGGATCCGGGCGCATGTATCGGGGTACGCCGGTCCAAGGAATCGAGTCCATGAACACCCAGCTGCGGCGATGGATGGTGGTCGGCCCCCATGCGTGGAGAGCCGCTTTGTGCCGTGGACCCGGGTAGCCCTTGTTCTCGGCGAAGTTGTAGCCGGGAAACGCAGGGCCGGCCTCTCGCATCAGCCGGTCCCTGCTCACCTTGGCGAGGATCGACGCGGCGGAGATCGTGAGCGACGTCGCATCACCACGAATCAGCCGGGTGGTCGGATGCGTCCCGACGAAGTCCCAGTTGCCGTCGACGAGCACGTGGTCGGGCGTCACCCCGAGACCCGCAAGGGCTCGCTGCGCAGCCAGCCGCTGCGCATCCGACATGCCGAGCTCGTCACACTCCCGCTCGCTGGCATGTCCCACGTTCCACGCCACACACCATCCGGCGACGCGCTCGAACAGGGCTTCGCGCTCGTCCTCGGTGAGCATCTTCGAATCGCGGATCTTGTAGACACGGCGATCCGGAGGCACGACGGCGGCCCCGACGCTGATCGGGCCGGCCCAGGCTCCCCGCCCGACCTCGTCGACACCCACGACACACTCGGCGCCGGCCTCCCACAGCGCTCGCTCTGCAACGAGACCGGGAGCCTTGCGCTTGATGGCTTTGCGGAGGCGGGGGACGGTTGTCGTCACGGCGCGACCCTACCCTCTCAGTTCAGATTCGGATCGTCGGGATATCGCGAATAAGCAGCGAGTGGACCGGTCTGTCGGGCGAACACTTGCCTCCACAGGTCCTCGGGGTCGTCGCCGAACACGTCGTCGGGGTGAGAGCCGAGCACGAACCACGATCCCTCCTCGATCTCGGCGTCGAGCTGTCCGGCCTCCCAGCCGCTGTACCCGCTGAAGATGCGAAGTCGTCCCACCGACTCGAGGTCCGAGGGATCCGTCGTCAGATCGATCAGCCCGATGTCGCTCAGAGACGGCGACCATTCGGCCGGTATCGGGAGCGGACTCTCGGCGATGGCGACGGCGACCTCGTTCTGGACCGGACCTCCGATGAACACCACCGGCATCCCCGTCACGAAGTGGGTCCAGCCCGGCAGATGCGCCGAAATCGGTTCGCTCGTCGGGCGATTCAGGACGACGCCCAGCGTGCCATCCTCGCCGTCTTCCATCAGCAGGACGACGGCTCTGTAGAAGTTGGGGTCGAGCAGCGTCGGTGACGCCACCAACAGCCGGCCTCGCCTACTCATCGTTCTGTCGCTGCCTGGGCTTCTTGGGCCGGGGCGCCGGATCGGCGAAGTGCAGCGACTCGACGAGCTCGTGCCGGTGGAGATAGGTTGAGATGAAGGCCTGCAGGGTGGCGGCGACAGGCAGCGCCATGATGGCGCCAACGGCTCCCATCAGTGTGCCGCCGACCAGCGCGGCGCCGAAGGCGACGGCAGGGTGAAGCGCCATGGTCCGGGCCGTGATGCGCGGAGCCAGGAGGTAGTTCTCCACCATCTGGTAGATCGCGATGTACACGACGACGAGGATCCCCGTGGTGGGGTCCTCGAGCAGACCGATGATGAGCGGCAGGATCCCACCGATGTACGTTCCCACCACGGGGATGAACTGGGACACGACGCCGAGCCACAGGGCCAGTGGCAGGGCGAACGGCAGATCCAGCCCGAACTGGAACACGGCCCACCCGAGCAGTGTGGAGATCCCGGCCAGCAGCAGCCTCGAGTAGAAGTAGCCGCCTGTTCGGTCGATGGCGATGTCGAGCACGGCGAGCACCTCTCGCTGCCGGTCCTGTGGCACCAGCGACAAGACGGCCCGACGCACGCGGGGACCATCGGCGGTGAGATAGAAGGTGAAGAGGGCGACGGTGAAGCCGTCGAAGATCGTGCCGAGCACCGCCGTCGAGGCTCCGAGCACACCGCCGGCCAGGTTGGCGGCCCAGTTCTGCAGGCCACGGGTGACCTCCGATGACAGCTGATCGACGTCGAAGGTCAGATCGATCTCGACGAGGAGGTCCTGGACCTGCTGCGTGTAGCCGGGGATGTTCGTGATGAACGTCCGGGTCTGGTCCACGATGAGCGGCGTCATCGCACCGACGAACAGGATGCTCCCGGCGAAGACGACAGCGAAGATCGCACCCGTGGCGATCCCCCGTCGCCAGCCCCGGTGCGCGAGGAACGACACGGCGGGTTCCAGTGCCACTGCGAGGAATTGAGAGATCACGAGCAGCACGATCAGGCCGCGCAGCTCACGCAGGACCACGATCGCAGCGATGACGACGAGGGTCAGGACCACGAGCTGGCGAAGCAGCCGCCCCACCCACGGTGGCATTCCGTCGTCGACACCGAAGAGAGCGAGCCGGCCCGCGATCGAGTCTCCCGAGTTCACACCCTGCTCCACGTTGGAGAGGTTAGGTCCACACCCCTGAGATTCGGTGTCACGTGTGCCATGAGCCGTCCGGCTGGACCCGTCTCCGGAGGGACGGCGGTTCCCGACCGAGCGACGTGGATGGAACCGTGACACTCGGCGACGGGTCGTCGGCAGCTATGGCGATCTGATCGAACACGTGGTCCATTCACGGGTCGCGGCCGGCGAGCCTCCTCTTCCACACGTGAAACGCCGAACTCGACCATCGGCGTGCTCGCTCCGGGCCGGGACGGCGTGTGGCTGGAGTCCTCCCTCGAAGACGATGAGGATCTCGAGACCTCGGGCCCGGGCCTGGCGGGATGTGCCGGTGCAGATCCCGCTCCAGGACATCGCCGACCCGGACGCCCGGATGGCCGGCGAAGCCGAGTACGCCCATGCGATGGTGCGGGCAGACGCGGTCGCCGGGACACGGAGACACCACAGCAGGGGGCCGCGCGGCCGAGGGCGGGGCTACGCTGGCCGGCCATGTCCGTTCCGCTGGCCCTGCTCCACGATCACCTCGACGGCGGCTTGCGCATCGAGACGATGCTCGAGCTCGCCGATGCCGCCGGGTACGCGCAGCTTCCGGCCGGCGATCCCGAAGGCCTCGCAGACTGGTTCCGGGCGCGTCCGGCGGGAACGCTGGAGGACTACCTGGAGGCCTTCGTCCACACCGTTGCCGTGATGCAAACCGCCGACGCGATCGAACGCATCGCCTACGAGGCTGTCGTCGACCTCGCTGCGGACGGCGTGCGATACGCCGAACTGCGATATGCGCCCTCCCATTCGATGCACGGCGGCCTGACCCGGGAGGACGCCCTCGAGGCGATGGTTGCCGGGCTGCGCAGAGGAGCCGCGGCGACCGGCACGGAGGCGTGTGCGATCGCCGTGGCACTGCGGCACCAGACCGATTCCGTGGACGTGGCTCGTGCTGCAGCCCGCTTCGCCGGAGAAGGCGTCGTCGCCTTCGATCTCGCGGGCCCGGAGGATGGGTACCCGGCGAGTATGCACGCCGACGCCATCGCGCTGGCACGCGCCGCGGGTCTCGGCATCACGCTTCACGCCGGAGAGGGCCACGGACTCGCCTCCATCGTGGATGCACTCGGTCCCGGCGCAGCGATGCGAATCGGGCACGGCGTTCGCATCATCGACGACGTCGTGCTGGCCGGTGGCGTCGTGCAGCAACTGGGACCCGTCGCCCGCCGGGTGCGGGATCATCAGATCACGCTGGAGTTGTGCATCACGTCGAACGTCCACACGGGCGCGGTCGCCTCCGTGGACACCCATCCACTCGGGTTGCTCCATCGTGCCGGGTTCAACGTGACCATCAACACCGACAACCGGCTGATGTCGGACGTTGTGTTGTCCGATGAGATCGCGCTGGCCACCGGTCGCCTGGGTCTGACCGACGACGACATCAAGTCGGTCACGGCCAACGCCCTGCGCGCCGGGTTCGGCGATTTCGCCGGCCGCGCGCCGCTGCTGCGGGAGCTGGTCAGGGAGCCAGCTCGTCCAGCCGCGACTCGATCCAGCGGGTGATGTAGGCCAGGACCTCTGGCGACTCCGGTTCGTTGTGGAGCTCGTGTCGGATCCCGGGGAACATCTTGCGCTCGACGTGCTGGCTCGCCGCGAGGGCGGCTGAAGCGGCAGGGGGAACGACGGTGTCGTCCGTGCCATGGACGACGAGGGTCGGACGGTCGATGGCTGCGATCGACGAGCGAGCCGCCTCCATGGCGTCGAGAAGGGCGCCTCCGAACCGCAACGTGCCCTTGAGGAAGACGAGAGGGTCGGAGAAGTACGCGTCGCCGATGGCGGGATCGCGTGAGAGCTGGTCGCCCTTGATGGTCGACGGGACCCGTAGCTTGGGCAGCACAGGCGACAGACCCTTGAGAACCAGGCGCAGCGGCGCCGGGACCTCGGCTTGCAGCGCAGGCGCCGACAAGACGTACGCGTCCGGCTGGGGTCGACCGGATTGCGCGTACCTCGTGGCGATGAGCCCCCCCATCGAGTGGCCGTAGGCGATGAGGGGCACGCCGGGGCGCCGTGCCTCGCGCACCATGATCTCCATGTCGTCGAGGTACTCGTCGAACGATGACACGTCGACACGCTCCCCGGTCGACTGACCATGCCCCCGGTGGTCGTAGCCCAGGAACTCCATCCCGTGTGACAGGAAGTGATCGGCGACGTGCTCATACCGACCGATGTGCTCGGACAGGCCGTGCACGACGAGGATGGTTGCCGCGGGTTCGTCGAGGGGCCAGTGACGAACGAAGAGGGTCTCTCCGTCCCTCGTTCTGTGCAGGCTCGTTGTGTCCTTCATCCGTGTCTCCTCAGTGGTGAAACTTCTCGAGCGCCGCCATCGCCGCACCCACGATGCCGGCGTTGTTGCGGAGCTTGGCGGGTCGAATCGGTGCCCTGGTGTCGAAGAGGTCCGAGAATTCGTCGAACCGTTTCGAGATACCTCCGCCGAAGACGAAGAGGTCGGGCGAGAACACCCGCTCCAGGTGATCGAGGTACTCGTTGACGCGGCTCGCCCACCAGTCGAGCTTCATGTCGTCCCGCTCGACGAGACGGCCGGCGGCGTAGTGCTCGGCGACCCCTCCGCGGAACTTCATGTGACCGAGCTCGGTGTTCGGGACGAGTTTCCCGTCGTAGAACAGGGCACTGCCGATCCCCGTGCCGAACGTCAGCAGCAGGACGACACCCTCCTCACCGACGCCGACCCCGAAGCGCATCTCGGCGATCCCCGCGGCGTCGGCGTCGTTCAGCATCGTGACCTCGGTGCCGAGGGCGCGCTCGAGTCGGTCATCCGCATCGACGCCGATCCAGGACTCGTCGATGTTGGCCGCCGTTCTCACGACGCCGTGCTGGACGACGGCGGGGAGCGCGACCCCGACCGAGCCCTCCCAGCCGAAGTGCGCGACGACCTGCTTCACGACTTCGGTGACGGCGTCTGGCGTCGCGGGCTGGGGAGTCTTGATCCGGTAGCGGTCACTGGCGAGGTCACCGGCATCGACGTCGACGACCGAGCCCTTGATGCCCGATCCTCCGATGTCGACCCCGAATGCCGTCGTCATGTGGCGCTCCTCTCGGCTGCCGTGCGCTCGACGGCGGCAGCATATCCCCCGAGGTCGGAGTCCGTGGCATCGGTGCTCACCTCGATCCGGACACCGCCGGGCACGTCGGCGAAGTCGTTCCCCAACCGCTCCACGAGGACCTTGTCGTGGTGCACCTCGAGCAACGCAGGGTCGGCGGCCAGCACGGTGAACCACCTCGCCATGACCTCGTGGTAGCGGGCGATCCCGCCGACTGTCGTCAGCCGGGTGGCAAGACGCCGGACCTGCCGCAACGTCACGTCCTCGCTCACGATGTCGTCGAGCAGCTGCGGGTGCGGGTCGATCCAGGAGCTCCGCCGCACCCCGACCCAATCGCTCCCGCCCGGGATGCGATCGGCCACGCCGAGGTGATGCGGAGTGATGACCACGGGAACGACGTCCCCCGGTGCCAGCTCCCAGACGGTGAGCCCACCGGTGACCGGCAGCACGACGACCGTCGAAGCAGCCGCGAGACGGTCGCGATCCGGGGTCGGCGCGGCGCGAGACAGCGCTACCGGCGCCCCGTCGAGCCGTGCCACGAGCCCCTCGAGGGCCGTGGTCATCGCTCGATGAAGGGCGGGTTCACGATGTCGGCCTCCTGCCAGGTGCCCCGCACCTCGACTTCGATCGTGGTGGCGTCGGTCGGAGGCGACAGATAGCCCATGCCGATTCCACGCCCGAGCACCGGCGAGAAGTTCCCCGACGCGACGGACCCCTGCGACGAGCCGGCACGGAGCGCATAGCCGGGGCGCGGTGGGCGTCGATCCCGCATGACGAATCCGGTGAGACGTCTGGATACACCCTCGTCACGCTGCAACTCCAGGGCCTCCCGACCGACGAAGTCCCTCGTCCATCTGACCACCCAACCGAGCCCCGCCTCGAGGGGCGAGGTCTCCGGTCCCAGATCCTGGCCCCACAGCGGGAAGCCCATCTCCAGGCGAAGCGTGTCGCGTGCGCCGAGGCCGCAGGGTCGAGCCCCGGCCGCGACCAGCGCGTCCAGCAGCGCCCCACCGATGCCGGCAGGGACGACGATCTCGGCTCCGGACTCCCCGGTGTACCCGGTTCCGGCGAGCCACACCTGCTCACCGGCGAACTCGGCCGCGACGACGCGGAACCGACCGGGCACGACACCGATGACCTCCTCGACCACACGCCGGGCCTCGGGTCCCTGGACGGCGAGCATCACCGTCTCGTCACGAATCGGGTCCACGACGAGGCCATCGCCTCCGGCTTCGAGAAAGCGGCCGACGATCTCGTGGAAGTTGGTGCCGTTGGGCATCACCCAGTAGGCGTCGTCCTCGAGGAGCCACACGATGATGTCGTCCTCGACCCCTCCGGCATCGTTGAGCGCCATCGTGTACTGCGCACGACCCGGCTCGATCCCGGCGAGATCGTTGCAGAGGAGGTGCCTGGCGACCGCCCGGTCGACGTCGCCACCGGCAGAGAAACGTCCGAGATGCGAGACATCGAACACGCCGACCGACTCCCGCACCGCCATGTGCTCGGCGACGACCCCCTCGTAGGAGAGCGGCATCTCCCAGCCGGCGAAGTCGGTGAATCGGGCGCCCAGCGCCTCGTGGCGGGCACGCAACGGTGTCGTCGGCAACCGGACCTCCTCGGATCGTCGGTCCGATGGTACGGATGTCAGCCGACGTCGCGCTCGTCGCTGCCGAGATCGATGACCTGGGGCGGACCGGGAATTCGTGTCGGTGCTGGCGGCACGATCTGGTCTTCCGGCTCGTCCAGCCCGTACTTCACGACGAAGTTGAGGTAGTCGCGCTGGTAGAAGATCTTGCAGGCGACATCCGGGTGGTGTTCGGCGAGCAGCCGGACCTTGCGATTCTTCTTGGTGACCAGCTTCTGGTTCATGGTCGTGATCTCGATGAACAGCTGCTCACCCGGGAGGTAGAAGTCGGGTCGGAAGAACTTCGTCGGGCTGCCGTCGTCGTCGAACTCGATGGCGAACTCCCTCGGCTCGTACTCCCAGTCGATGTCGTAGAAGTCGAGAAGCAGAGCGAACTGTCGCTCGCTCTCGTGGGCAAACTCGACCTCGTCCGCCGGCTGCCTGTCGAAGTCGTCGAAGTCGCTCAGTTGGCCTGTGCCTCCACCGTGTCCGTGTCACCAGCGATGGACTCGGGGAAGAGCCGGTGTATCTCGCCTACGAGTTCCTGTTGGACGGGGCCGACGGCGATCCCGAAGACACCCTGACCCCTCTGAAAGACGTCCACCACCTCGTCGGGGCTGTGTGCCGCGTAGATGGTCGATCCGTCCGACAGCAGGGTCACGTCCTGCAGCGGGTTGTTCGAGTCGAGCTGCTCGCGAAGGATCTCCATGGCGGTGCGGATCTTCTTGAGGCTCATGCCGGCGTCGAGGAGGCGCTTGACGACGCGAAGCTGAACGATGTCGTTGAAGCTGTAGAGGCGCTGCGATCCGGACCCTGCCGCCGACTGGACCGAGGGGCGCAACAGACCGGTACGCGCCCAGTAGTCGAGCTGTCGGTACGTGATGCCGACGATGGCGCACACCTGTGGTGCGCGGTATCCCTCGTCGAGCGGAGCAACCTCTGGACCTGACACGGCGCCTCCCTTGCGGCCGAAGCTTACACACATGTAATTCCGCTAGGCGAACTACGCCCGTGAAGTTAGAGAGTGCTTTCGCGAGTTGTCAACAACCCCTGTGGAAAAGTGAGTGGCGGTGGGTCGTAGGGGACGACATCGGGGCACTCCCCCATTGCCGCTCCCGAATGTCCGGCCGATACTTGAGCGACAGACGAAGGAGCGGACCATCGAACAGTCATCCCACGACGCAGCCGCCCCGACTGAGCACGATCCGGGACCGGACCCCATCGCCGGGAGTCGTCGGCGACGACTGCGCCGTGCCCTCGTCGTCATGCTCGTCCTGGTCGTCGTGTTTCACGCCGCCGGTGGGTGGTACTTCTCGACGCTGCTCCGAACGGACGGCCTGGAGCCCAGGGCCGGCGAGCGCAACTTCGACGTGCGCGTGGTGAGCATCGGACCCGACCAGCGCATCTCGCTCGATGGCACCGATCGGAAGGCGATCGAACAGCCCGGGGTCTCCGGGCTGTGGTGGCCTGATGGCTACGGCCGCATCGGCTCGGTGCTCGCTGTCGACGGCACAGTCGTCACCCGAGCATTCGAACTGGTGAGCGGTTCGTTGCCACCGATCTGCACGACTCCGGAGACCGCCGCGTGTGTGGAGGTCGACATCGACAGTCACGCTTTCCGCTCCGACCCCGCGGACGTCGGGCTTCGGTACTCGGACGTCGCCTTCCAGGGTCCGCTCGGGCAACTCGAGGCCTGGCTCGTGACCCCGAACACCGAGCCGGCGTCCACCTGGGCGATCCATGTCCATGGATGGCGGGTCGATCGGCGAGAAGCGCTGCGGACCCTGACCACCTACGGGAGCCTCGGCGTCACGTCGCTGGTGATCGAGTACCGCAACGACGAAGGTGCGCCTGCCGATCCGTCCGGCTTCTACCGCTTTGGCCGGACCGAGTGGACGGACCTCGAGGGTGCAGTCCAGTTCGCCCTCGATCGGGGGGCAGAGCGAATCGTCCTCGCCGGCTACAGCACCGGGGCCGCGGTCAGCCTCGCATTCCTCGAGAACTCCGCGCACGCCGACCGTGTCGTCGGCGTGGTGCTCGACTCCCCGAACATCGACTTCGGCACCGCCGTGAAGCTCGAAGCGGGCCGTCGGAAGCTCCCGGGAACCCCAATTCCGCTGCCGCCCACGCTCACGGCGACCGCGATGTGGCTGGCAGACGTGCGGTTCGACGTCGACTGGAATGCGATCGACTACGTCGGTCGACCCGACATCGTCCAGGTGCCGACCCTCGTGTTCCACGGGACGTCGGACACCACCGTCCCGATCGATGTGTCCAGAGACTTCGCAGCATCCAATCCGCTCGACGTCGAACTGGTCGAGACCACGGCGGAGCACGTCCAGAGTTGGAATGTGGATCCCGATCGGTATGAGCGCCGTTTGGGCGAATTCCTCGCCGACGTGCTCTGAGCCCTACTGGGTGGCGCCGAAGTCCTCGGGGTTGACGTCCTCGAGGAACTCACGGAAGCGCTCGATCTCCTCTTCCGTGCCGGCGTCACGCAATTCGACACCGGCCTCGTCGAGGACTTCTGCGGACGCGAACACGGGGGTGTCGAGTCGCGTGGCGAGAGCGATCGCATCGGAGGGGCGCGAGGAGATGGTGAGCTCTTCGTCATCACGGACGAGCACGAGGTCGGCGTAGAAGGTGCCGGAATCGAGTTCCGTGACGACCACTCTGTCGACGGAGGCCCCCAGGCCCTCGATGACCGACTTGAGCAGATCGTGCGTCATGGGCCGCTGTGGTTCGATGCCGTCCTTCGCAACTGCGATCGCCGTCGCCTCGTTGGCGCCGATCCAGATCGGCAGGTAGCGATCGCCCGCCAGCTCCTTGAGCAGCAGGATCGGCGTGTGCGACGGCACCTCGATCCGAATGCCCACCAGTTCCATCGGGATGGGATCGCTCATGAAGCCACCCTATCACCGACGTGGTTCTGGAGTCCCGCGACGAAGTCAAACGCCCAGGCGACCGTACGTCAGCGGCACCAGCGCGTCCGGGTCTTCCTTGAGGATGGTGAGGTCGAGGGCCGCCCACAGCGACCGCAGGTTGCGGTAGCGGCCTTCCCAATCGAGCCCGTAGCCGAGCAGGAACTCGTCCCCGACCTCGAAGCCCCTGTGCTCCAGCGGAACGTCGACGATGCGACGTGACGCCTTGTCGAGCAGCGTCACGGTCGCGACGGACGCCACATCGCGCATCTCCAGGAATCTGTGGAGGGCGGTGAGGGTGAGGCCGGTGTCGATGATGTCCTCGACCACCACGACGTGCCGGTCGGTGAGATCGATGGCGGTGTCCAGGGCGATGCTCACGCGCCCCTCCTCGCCGAATCGGGTCAGTGCCAGGAAGTCGATCTCCACAGGAGCCCGCAGTTGTCGGACCAGATCTGCCAGGAACGGAACCGATCCCTGCAGGACGCCGAGAAAGATGGGCTCCTTGTCGGCGTATTCCTCGTCGATGGCCGCGGCCAACTCACCAACGCGGCGCTGCAGGTCGGCTTCGACCACCACCTCGAGGAACGGCTCGGGCATCAGCGACCTCCCACCGACGCCGGCATGACCTCGCGCAGCCAGGTCTCGATGCGTTGCGCCAGATCCGACGAACGGAAGTCGGAGACAGCGAACTGCCCGTCGACGAGCTCCTTCGTGGCTGTGGCGCGTTTCGAGGCATTGGCCCCGATGGAGGCGTTGACCGCTCCCCCGCCCTGCTCGGGCACGAAGGCGGAATTGAGCTGGTCTTGCGCGGTGATGAGGTGGTGGCCCCAGTCGAGCAGACGACGGCTGTCCTCGAAGTGATCGTCGGACGCCATGACGACTCCGATGAGCGTCCGGCCGTTGCGCTCGTGGAGGGAGATGAGCACACGCCCGGCGCGATTCGTGAACCCGGTCTTCATGCCGCTCACGCCCGGATACACGCCGAGCAGCTTGTTCGTGTTCTCGGCGTCGCGCGCCACGCCGGAGGGATCGGGACGAAAGCTGATGAGCCGCGTCGCCATCATGGTGCGTAGCTCGTCGTAACGCAGCGCCTCCTGGGCGATGACCGCCAGCTCCCGAGCGGTGGTGTGGTGACCCTCTTCGTCGAGACCGTGAGGGTTGCGAAACGAGGTGTTCTCGAGGCCCAGCGACGCCGCCTTCTCGTCCATGAGCTCGGCGAATGCATCGACGGAGCCTGCGACGTGCTCGGCCAGTGCCACGGCGGCGTCGTTGCCCGAGCGGATGAGGAGCGCGTTGAGCAGTGCGTCGACGGTCCACACCTCTCCCGTGACGAGGCCGATCTCGGACTCCCCGATCGCGGCAGCCTCGGCAGAGATCCGCTCGACGTCGTCGAGATCGGCGTTCTCCATCACGACGATCGCCGTCATCACCTTGGTCACGGAGGCCATCGGCCTCACCTCGTCGGCGTTCGACTCTGCGAGCACCACCCCGGAATCGGCATCGAGAAGAATCCACGATTGGGCGGTCAACGTGGGCGGTCGTCTCGGCTCCGGCGTGACCGGGACTCCACCCGGTGGCGGGAGCAGGCCGACGACGAGGGCCAGGCCGAAAACGGCCGAGGCAGCGACGCGGTTCATCGCTCGAGCAGCTCCTTCAGGCGACGCCGCACGATGCCCTCCTGGAGCTGCACGGCCGCTTGCGAGCAGTCGGCCAGGATCGTCGCAGCCCGGTGGCGGGCGTCGGGGTTGCGGTGACGCAGCAGCGGGGTCGCGAGCTGGCGGATGAGGTCGGTCTCACGATCGGCGGCGAGCCGCATGGTCCGCAGATGACGCGTCTCGAGGCCCTGCCGCAGGAGTCGGAATGCCGCCGTGGCCACCTCGAGGTCGGAGTGGGCGAACAGCATCCGGTCGCGTTCGTCGCGGTCGGGCTCGAACACGCCTTCGCCGACGAGGTCTTCGATCTCTCGACGGGTGAGGCCGCTCGTCCTCGCGAAGTCCTCCAGCGACATCGTGTCCTCCACACCGGCGAAGTACACCTCCGGCGATGGTATCGAGCCGCTCGCCGGCAAGACGGGCGCCCGTTCGTCGCGCTCCCAGGAATTCAGCTTCGCCTTGATCACCTTCAACGGGAGGAAGTGGTCTCGCTGCTCGCGCAAGATGTACTGGATGCGGCGCACGTCGTCGTCGGTGAACATGCGGTAGCCGGACGAGCTCCGCACGGGGTCGATGAGGCCCTGCGCCTCGAGAAAACGGACCTTGGAGACGGAGAGTTCCGGGAACTCGTCCCGTAGCGACGTGATCAGCTCTCCGATGCTGCGGGTCGTCGCAGCGCCCTCAGCCATCGCCGCGCACGACGATGAGATGGAACTTGCCGATGATGACCTCGTCGCCAGGCTGAAGCGTCGCCTCGTCGACCGGCTCCATGTTGACGTAGATGCCGTTCGTCGAACCCAGGTCGCGCACCCGGAGCTCGTCGCCCTCGACGACGAAGTGGGCATGGCGCCGCGACACTGTCACGTCACCGAGAAACAGATCCGACTTCTCGGACCGACCCGCCTCCGTCGTGCCCTCACCGAGCACGTAGGTGTAGCCGATGACGGGTCCCCGATCGAACACCAGGGCGAAGCGGAAGGCGCCGGCCGCGCCCGCGCCGTCACCGCCCCGCTCGATCGGCGTCGTGATCGGGAGGTGCTGAGTGGTGTGATCGTCGTGGTGGGCGTCGGCCATGTCGGCAATGCTAGCCCGACCCTCAACCGCTGGTTGAGGGTCACTCCTCCGCGACGCTCGCGGCGTAGGTGGCGGCGTCGGTGAGACGATCGTGATCCGCATCCTCGTCGGGTGTGATCTGGACGAGCCAACCGTCGCCATAGGGGTCGGAGTTGACCAACTCCGGTGCATCGTCGAGGGCGTCGTTGACCGCCGTGATGGTGCCGCTGACGGGTGCGTAGATCTCGTTGACCGACTTCGTCGACTCGATCTCGGCCATCGCATCACCCTTCTCGAACGACGATCCGACGCTGGGGAGATCCACGTAGACGACGTCGCCGAGGGCATCCTGGGCGAAGTCGCTGATCCCGACCGTCAGCACACCGTCGTCCCCGACGCGAACCCATTCATGGCTCGGTGCGTAGCGAAGTTCCTCGGGGTAGTGCATGCTGCGTTCCTCCGTCACTGGCGTGAGCCGACGTTACCCCTTGGCGACGACGCGCCGCGCATCGTCGAGGTACTGGATGGCCACCACGTAGTAGAGGATCAGCCCCGGGACACCGACGATCCAGGCCGCCCACACGAGCGGCTCGAAGGGCGTCCCCTCGCCGACGAAGAACCAGGCGATGGCGAAGTACAGCATCAGCGTGGCGAGCTTGCCGAGCCGACGCACGGTCAGTTTCGTCTTCGATCGGAGTCCGATCACCAGAGCTCCGACACCGACCGCGGCTTCGCGAACGATGAGCGGCACGGCGAAGATCGCGGGAAGGACCCCGGCGATGAGACCGCCGACGACGGCTGCGCCCACTGCGAGCCGGTCTGCGAGCGGGTCGAGGAACTCCCCCACCACCGAAACCTGCTGCAGCTTTCGGGCCAGATAGCCGTCGACCCAATCGGTGGCACCGATGAATCCCAGCAGCCACCCGGCGGCCGCCGGGTTGTCCTGCGGGAACAGGAGCCACAGAAACACCGGCACGAGCAGGAGCCGGATGAACGAGATCAGGTTGGGGATGGTCCAGACGTTCATGTCACCTGGACGACGCGGAATCGCACCCTCGTCAGCTCGCGCGACTCGTGCTTGATGACGAACGAGTAGCCCTTCGGCTCCGGGAACGTGATGTTGTAGAACGGGCTCACGAGCGGCACGGCGTTGGACGCTCCCGGTGGGAGGGCGTCTCCCGGCACGTTCACCCGCAACCTGCCCTGCGCCCGGACCCCCATCTCCCGCCCGTCCTCGTCGATGAGGTCAACGGTGATCGTCAGGTCTCGCTGGCGCTCGTCAGGGCTGATCTCGGCCACCATCACCACGACGAGCGAACGGTGGGTCGCCGGGAATGCCCTCGCCCGGATCGTGTCGAATCCGCCCCCCATGACGAAGAGCTTGCCCGCCTGGATCTGGGCGGCATCGGCCAGCATCGCTGAGGTGAACTGCATGGCCACGACCCTAGCGGCAGCGCTCCCGCGATCTCAGAGCGGCGAGAGCCTGACGACCGGGATCTCACGTGCGGTCCTGGCCTGATAGGCCGCATATCCGGAGTACGCCGCAACGGCCCGGGTCCACCACACGGACCGCTCCGACTCGGCGAGGATCTCCGCTCGCGCCGCGAATCGTCGCCGGTACAACTCGACCTCGACGCGTGGGTCCGCTTCGAGGTTGAGGAACCACTCGGGATGATCCGGCCGGCCGCCCCACGATGCGATGACGATGACGGCCGAACCGTCCGTCAGGTAGAGGAGCGGCACCGTGTGTGGCGTCCCCGTGATCCTGCCGGTCGTGGTGAGGAGCAGCATGTCGTTGTCGACGAGACGCCGGCCGACGCGGCCGCCCGTGCTGCGAAACAGCACGCGATGGATGGACGACAGCCTCCGCGCCGTCACATCTCGCATGCCGTCTCCTCCCGGTCCCGGCGCCGACCCGGGCGCTGCCCGTTCCTATACTCCAGCGCCCACGTCCTGGTGTCGGTCAGGAAGGTACACGTGGTTCCCACCGTCGCATCACAGTGGCTCGTGGCCGCCGTCACGAAGGCCATGCCGTGACGCTGCGCGTGATGAGCGCCAACCTCTTCAACGGCCGGACCCGGCCCGAGGCGCTGGCCGACGCGCTCGATCGAGTCCGGCCCCATGTCGTGGCGTGCCAGGAACTGGCGCCCAATGCGGCCGAGGTGATCGCGGATCGCTATCCCCACGGTGTGCTCGATCCTCGTGACGATCACTGGGGTGGCGGCATCGCCTGCCTGCGCGAGGTGGAGATCTCGCAGGTCCCGCTGACGGCACGCGATGGCTGGAGCGCCCGACTCGACGATGCGGTCTGGCCCGAGATCGACCGCTCGCTCGCCATCACGAGCTTCCATTTCAGCAATCCGGTCGATCGTCCGATCCGCACCTCGCTCGCGGAGCGCAGGGGGCAGGTGAGGGATGCGTTGAGTCATGCAGCATCACAGGATGTCCCTCATCTCATCGTCGGCGACTTCAACTCCACGCCGATCTGGCCCGCCTACCGGCGTCTCACCGAGCACGTGGAAGACGGCGTCGTCGCCTCGGGAAACCGGCAGCGGACGTGGGGCCCCTGGTGGTGGTTTCCACGAGTTCTCCGCATCGACCATGCCTTCGTGCGCGGTGTGCGAGTCGAGTCGACACAGCTCATCCGCATCAAGGGCATGGACCACTCCGCGCTCGTCGTCGACGTGAAGGCTGCCGGACTCTGACAGGCCCGGCGAGTCGGCCACGGCGCCACCAAAACGGGGCGGACCGGCTCACTCCGCTGTGACGTACGCCGCGGTGAGACCGCCGTCGACCATGAAGTCGGCTCCCGTGACATAGGACGACTCGTCCGATGCCAGCCACAGCGCCGCCTGCGCCATCTCGACGGCCTCGCCGAACCGCCCCATCGGCAGATGGACGAGCCGACGCTGTCGTTTCTCCTCCGTGTCGAGGAAGTCCATGAGGAGCTTCGTGCGCAGCGGACCGGGACAGAGGGCATTGACGCGAATCCCCTCCCGGGCGTGAACGATGGCGAGCTCGCGGGTCATGGCGAGCACCGCGCCTTTCGAGGCCGTGTACGCGATCTGGGGCGTTGCGGCGCCCATCACGGCGACGAACGAGGCGGTGTTGATGATCGAACCACCCCCCGCCCGGCGCAACGCCGGGATGCCGTACTTGCAGCCGTTGAAGACTCCCTTGGCGTTCACGTCCATCGTCAGATCCCAGATGTCCGCGTCCGTCGTCTGGGCGTCACCGTCGGCGGGATGCATGATCCCGGCGTTGTTGAAGAGCACGTCGAGGTGGCCGAACGCCGTCTCGGTCGCCACCACCATGGCCTCGCAATCGGCCGCCCGGGAAACATCGGCCTGGACGTAGCTGGCCTGGCCCTTCTGGGCGGCGATCATGGCTGCGGTTTCCTGCGCCTCGCCATCCGCACGCTCGACGAGCTCCGCCGTCTGCCGCACTCCCGTCTCGTCGATGTCGGCGCACATCACCCGGGCGCCCTCCGCTGCGAAGAGGATGGCGCTCTCGCGACCGATCCCCGAGCCGGCGCCCGTGATCAGCGCCACCTTGCCGTCGAGCCGTCCCGTCACGTCGTCAGATCCTCTCGAAGTAGCGCCACCGCTCCCAATCGGTCACGGCGTTGTCATAGGCCCGCTGCTCGACCTGGAAGAAATGGCTGTAGTGGCGATGCACGTCCTCGCCGAAGGCCTGCGGCGCGAACTCGCTCGTCGCGAAGTCCGCCAGCGCATCACGCAGCGTGTGTGCCACACGGGGGAGATCCCCTGCCTGGTACACGTCGCCTTCGAAGATGTCCGGCGGTTCGACCTGTCGTTCGATCCCGTCGATGCCCGCAGCAAGCACCGCTGCGTAGGCGAGATACGGATTGACATCAGCACCGGGCACACGGCACTCGATGCGGAGACTCTGGTCGCTGCCCACCACGCGAAAGCCTGCCGTGCCGTGCCCGACGACGCGATAGCCGGTCGGCCGGTTGTCGTAGGACCACGCGATCCGTGTCGGAGCCCAGGAGCCATCCTGGAACCGCTTGTAGGAATTCACCGTCGGTGCGAAGAAGACGAGGAGGTCCGGCAGGCGCTCCATCCATCCGCCGAGGAACCACCGAAACTCGTCGGAGCCCGAGACCGGACCCAGCCGATGCGATCCGGGGAATGCATTGCCACCCTCGCTCCAGAGGCTCGTGTGGAGATGACAGCTGGATCCCGCTTCTCCTGCGTCGGGTTTCGCCATGAACGTGACGGATACCCCTTGCGCCTCGGCGATGTCCTTCATGCACAGCTTCATCAGCGAGTGCCGGTCGGCCATCTCCAGCACGTCGCAATAGCGGATGTTCACCTCGTGCTGGCCGCGACCCCACTCCCCTTTCGAGTTCTCCACCGGGATCCCGGAACGGCTCAGGTGTCGGCGCACGACGCGGGTGTACGGCTCCTCGCGGGCTCCTTGCAGCAGGTGATAGTCCTCGATGTACCAGCCGGCCGGCTTGAGGTCGGCGTACCGGCGCTCGGCCGCATCCTCGTACGAGTCCTTGTAGAGGTAGTACTCCAGCTCCGATGCGGCCTCGGCGCGATATCCCATCGCCGCCAGCCGGTCGACCTGGCGTCGCAGGATCGACCGCGGCGCCACGGCAACCGGCTCGTGGGTGGCGTCGTCTTCGAGGTCGCACAGCACGATCGCGCTTCCCTCGAGCCAGTTCGCCACGCGCAGCGTGCTCAGATCCGGGACCATGTGGAAGTCGCCGTACCCCAGCTCCCAGTTGGCGTACTCGTAGCCGGGTACGGGCTCCATCTCCATGTCGACGGTGAGCAGATAGTCGCATCCGTGCGTGCCGTGCTCGGCGGCCTGTTCGACGAAGAACTCGGCATCGAAGCGTTTGCCGTGGAGCCGTCCGTAGTGGTCCGAGAACGCGACGATCACCGTGTCGATCTCGTCGGCAGAGACGTGCTCCTGTAGCTGCGCCGGCGTCAACATCCCTCGCATCGATCCTCCCGGGGCGATCCCGTGAAGATAGCGGTCGGAGATCGTGCGCTTCCGGGGGACCGGTCGCCGGCTCGGTTCCTGCCGTCGCGGTCAGCCGATGGGTACTCGTGGCACCGTCACCTCGAACCCGTCGACCAACTCTGCAACGGCGTCCGGCGACAGGACGACGAGCGAGTGCTGGGCATCGATGCGCGCAACCTCGGTACCCAGATGGAGGCCCGATGCCTCCTGATGCTCGGGGGCGAGCACTGCGTCCTGCTGGGCGACGATCCAGAGCGTCGGTGGCAGCTCGAGGTCGTCCCACTTGCGGGCGTCGAAACGCCGCAGGGCCGAAGCCGTCTCGTCGAGGACGCGCCTGTGAGGGCGCCTCGTGTAGGCCCAGGCGATGTGATCTGCGAAGTGCGGTGCCTGCCGGAAGTCGGCGCGGGCGGTCCGCAAGAGAACCGGTGACCGGGGAGCCATTGCGTAGGGAGCGAGGGCGAGAATCACCCGGAGGCGGGGACGCACCCAGTACGCCGATGTGGCGAGTGCGATCAGTCCGCTGTAGGCGGCAGGGCCATCGCGGCGGATCATGGACAGCGCCACCGGCCCACCCATCGAATGGGCCACGACCACGGGTCGGTCGAGCCCGGCATGGGCGATCGCCGAGCGTACGTGGTCGGCGGCGAGATCGAACGTGAACCGCTCGCTCGTGGCGGAGGCGCCGTGATGCGGCAGATCGACTGCCAGGATCGTCCGGTCCGTGCGCTCGTAGAGGGGCCACCAGGCGGTGTCGGCGGTCTTCCCCCAACCGTGGATCAGGACGAGCGGGTCTCTCGTGCTCCGACCTTCGACCAGCCGGTAGGCGACTGCTCCGTTCGGACTGTCGACCATCCATCGTGCGCCGGGGAGGAACGGTGGCGTCGCCGGATGATTCTCGACGGCGTCGAGCGCCTGCCGATACCGTCGCCAGGCCAACCCGGCGGCCGCCGGCACAGATGCCAACGCGAGGGCTCGTGATCCACCCATGAGTGTGTATCGGCATTTCGAGGCATGGCGTGAAGCGTTCGCAACGGGCCATTGGCACCCTTCGCAAACGGACTAGTCACCCGAACCGAGGGGCTCGCGCAGGCCGCCGCAACGGGGTCAGCGACCGTGCTTCCAGTAGCCCCGGACGGTGGTGTGGCTGCGATCGAGCCCGCGTTCCTCGCGGAGATGACGACGGACACGCTGCATCGCGCCGGCTTCACCCGCGGCCCAGATCCGGGTCGTCGCTCCGAATTCGAGCCGCTCGATCGCCGAGACGAGTGCGTCGCCCGGGGGCGCATCGTCATCCGCAACGACCCAGGTCACCGTTCCCGCGTCACGTTCTGGCAGGTGCACCTCGGCATCCGGATGCCGCACCTCGACGACGACGTCGACGGGCATCTCGTCGGGCATGGCATCGATCAGCTGCCCGATTGCCGGCAACGCCGTCTCGTCGCCGGCCAGCACGTAGCTGCCGGCCGTCGTGTCGATGGCGTACCCGCGGCCCGGACCAGAGATCGCTGCGGGGTCGCCCTCGCCCGCAGACTCGACCCACGACGACGTGGCTCCCCCGTCGTGGAGGACCACCTCCAGCGAGAGCTCGAGCCGCTCGTGATCCAGGTCGAGCGGCGTGAACGTGCGGATGATCGGACGGGCTCCGTCGTCGAACAGGAACTCGTTGCCGTTCCACGTGGGCATCACCAGCTCGCTCGACCCGGGCCGAGGCAGGAGCAGCCGGACGCTCGCCGCCGGCCCCTCGATCTCCAACCCGGCGAGCTCATCACCCCGGAACGTGACCCGTGCCATGAAGGGTGTCACCTCGGTGACGCGGCGCACGGCAACGGCGCGGAACGGTGGCGGCTCGCGACGAATCCCGGTCGGTGTTCGTCGTCGATCTCCGGTGGCCATGAGCCGTGCTCTCCTGCTCTGCGATCGCAGCGTAGGCATGCCTGGATCCCTGGACCCGGCGTGACGCGACGGTGGGGAGGGCCAAGCCCTCCCCACCTCGGTTGTGGCGTGTGCGTCTACCTCAGAGCGGAACGATCCTGGTGTCGCTCCCTGCCGGGGTGTCGGCGTCTGCGAACGGTGTCCCGGCGCCGACGCCGTGGAACACGTTCATGTACTCGGCCAGAGCGTCCTGCTCGCTCCCCGCCGGCGCGAAGGCGAATGCTCCGCCGCCTGGCAGCGGATCAGGCTGGCCGACCAGATCGAGTCGGCCCGTCGCCGGGAACGGATAGCCGTCCCCGCCGCCCGCCAGGAAGTTGAGCGTCACGATGCGGAAGGTCCGGTTCGGATCACCCTGCAACACCCCGCCGCTCACGACGGTGTCGGCGATGCCTCCGGGATCGACCACCAGCGACTGGATCCTGGAACCCGGCGCCTGGGTCACGTCATAGGTGTACGCGACTCCCCCGACCTGAGCGAACTGGCCGGGCGTGTTGCCCGGTCCGCTCGCGGCCACGGCGTGCTCGATCACGGCCTCGAGCTCAGCCGCCGTCAGCGTCAACAGCGTGAGGCCGTTGTTGAACCGGAGTGTGTTCTCCAGGTCGAGCTGCGAGACCAGGCCCGTGTCGTCACCGGGCACGAGCGGGTTGTCCTGCGGTGGCAGGAAGACCGTCGTGCCGCCCGAGTTGTCGATCTCGCCGATCTCTGCACGGATGCCGCCACCGTTCTTGATCGACAGGATGGTCGTCGGGTCGTACTGCTGCGCCAGCCACAGGTTGGCGTCGGCAGTCAGGTTGCCGCCGTTCGTCTCCTCGGTCCGCACGAATTGACGCCGGCCCTCGATGAACACGGAGGTCTCACCGACGAACAGGCTGTCCTTGGCGATCACCACGCCGGTCACGGCGTCCACCAGGCGCTCGACGAGCTCACCCTTGGTACCGGTGGCAAAGGGATCGCCCGCGCCCCAGATCGCGGCCACGTCGGCAGCCTCGGTCTTCACCGGGCCGTTCATGGACAGGTCGAGATCGGACAGGCTGTCGAGCAGGCCCGGCTTGTTCTTCGACCGATCGATCAGCTGTCCTGCGGCGTTGAACCGCACGTTGAGCTGCCCGACGTACGAGTACTCGCCGTCCGTGCTCACCACGACGACCGGATCACCTGCAGCATCGGTCGTGATGACCGGGTACTGGTCCTCGGCGACATCACCGCCGCGAAGTGGATCGTCGGCATTTGCGAGCAACGTGTCGGAGCCGCCTGCGATCGAGATGTCGACACCATCGAGCAAGCCCACCAGCTCCTCCTCGAGGGCGATCTGCTGGAGATGCGAGACCATGATGATCTTGTTGACACCCATCGCCTCGAGCTCGTCGATCACCGGTTGCAGGACATCGGCGAGCGCCGGCATGTCGTTCGAAGTCGGCGTGACCGTCGTGCCCGTGGGCGACGAGATCTGCTGGAGCAGCGGTGTGGTCGCACCGACGACTCCGATCCACTCGCCGCCACCGACGTAGATCAAGGTTGCCGGCGCCAGCTTCGGTACGTCCAGGTTGCTCCCCGACTCTGCCGGACCCGTTGCGAAGAGCAGGTTGCTCTGGATCACATCGGTGGAGAGACCACTCAACGAGCCGTCACCGGAGAAGTCGAGGTTGGCCCCGAGGTACGGGAACTGCGTCCCCACCCAGCGGTCACTCGCAGGACCGGGAGCACCCCGGTATTGCGGCGAGATGATGTCGCCGAACGTGTCGCTCCCGAGGTCGAACTCGTGGTTGCCGACGGCCGAGGCGTCGAACCCGATCACGTTCATGATCGTTGCGTCGACCCGGCCCCCGCCCTCGCGGAGCCCGTTGTACGAGGTCACCCCGAAGTGTTCGTTGTAGACGTCGTTGAACAGCCCACTGTCGCGGAATGCTCCCCGGTCACCCGATGCGCTGAAGAACGGTCCCGGGATGTAGTTGTCGCCTGCGGACAGCGTCAGCGACGCATCCACGTGGCCGTTGTCTTCGAGCGCGTCGACGATGGCGGCGAAGTTCGGCGCCCGGTCGATGGCGTCTACGCCTCCCTCGAGGTCGCTGGCATGCAGGACCTGGAGATCGAACGTCGCGGCCGCCTTCACCGGATTCAGCTTGAACGACGCGAGCATCGGCTCGTGGTCGCTACCCACCGTGTCGACGAACCGACGCGGGAAGTCCACGTTGACGTGCACGACATCGAAGTGTGACCCCGGCACCAGGTTCGGCGTCACGAAGAAGCTGTCGAGCGCCTGCGAATTGCCCTCGAAGTTGAAGGTGTAGAGATCCGTGTCGGCGAAGTCGGTGGACACCAGATTGGTGAGCACCGGCTCCGGTCCCGGCACGTCCTCGAGCAGCTCGTCGGTCCACTGGAAGGTGTTGAAGTCACCGGCGACCATGACCCGGGCATCCGGATCGTGGGCGAGCAGGGAGTCGACGTACTGGTTGATCGCCTTGCTCTGCGCCTCGCGCTCGGCTTCCCCGGCCTGCACGAACGGCTGCGGGCCGCCGAAGATCGGCGTCGACCCAAAGCGCGAGCTGTTGTGCACGCTGAGGACGGTGAAGTCGTTTCCGTTGAACTCGAACGTCGCCGCCAGCGGGAAGCGAGTTCCTGCGAACGCAGCCGGATCGGCTCCAGCCATGGTCAACACCGTCGGGTTCAGCGACTCGAAGTCGATGAGACTCACCCGGTCCGGGTTGTAGAGGAACGCCGTCCGGATGTTGCCGCCCGGGGCGCCACCCTGCGCGTTGTCCTCCGGTGCGACGTCGAAGGCTGCGTAGTCCGGTCCGCCGGCATCGGCGATCGCATCGACGAGGAGCTGCAACGTCTCATCGGCCGAGGTGGTCCCGTCGTCCGTCGTTCCGTTGTTGTCTTGGATCTCCTGGAGCGCAACCACATCCGGCGAATTCAGGTTGTGCGTGATCTGCCCGCCCAACACCGCGGCCTGTGCCGTGTCGGAGCCGTCCGCCGACAGGTTGAGGACGTTGTAGGCCGCAACAGTCAGGTGACGGTCATCCTTGTTGATGTTGGTCGTCTCCGGCTGGAGATTGCTCTGCTTGACGACGACGACCTCGTTGATGGCGTTCAGCTCGAAGTTGCCGAAGCTGTACCCCATCACACCGGTGACGTCGTTGAGCCGGTCTCCGACCTGGATCGCAGGCAGGTCGAACATGTTGCCCTGGTAGAGCGGGCGGCCCGCAAACTGGATCTGGAGTCGCTCGGGATTCTGGTCACCGAGGTTGTCCGGGTCCGCCTGCAGGAAGATGCCCTTGCGAGTGGTCCACAGGTCGTCGGGCTCGACGATGTCCTCGTCGCCGTTGTTGGGGACGGTGAACACTTCGGCGCTGAACGTGCCGAACTGACGAATCGCCGAAACGGCGCGGGGCTTCTCCACCTTCACGAGCATGCTTTCGAGCGACTCGTAGAAGTCGATGGCGTCCTCATCAGGGTCGAAGTTGCCCGGATCGGTCTGCAGGTTCACCGGCAGTTCGTCGTCGCTGATCACGATCTCGTTCGGTGCGATGCGGCCGTTGAGCCCGATGATCTGCGGCTCCGGCACATCCCAGTCACACGGTTCGATGACGGTGATGTCCGGGAAGGCCATCTGCGTTGACGAGAGGTTGCCGGTGGAGGCGCCGCCGGGGATGAACTCCTCGACGCGATCGGTCAACTCGACGCAGGTGCCCACCTCGATGAGATCGAAGGTCGATCCTCGTCGGTCGAAGATGTTGATGCCGTCCGACGTTGCGTCGTTGCCGTCCCCCGTCGGATCCTGCACCCAGAATGTGCGAAAGCCGATGGCCGTGACGACACCGGTCGTCGTCACCACCTGGTCGACGTACGGTGAGACGTGGCCTTCACCCTGGATCTCGTAGATCGGAATGTGGTGGCCGGCGCCTACCGCCGGCGTCGCCACTGCGAATGCGGCGAGCGTTGCAAACGCGATGAGCGCGCTCGCTCGCCTCTTCAGGCGTGACAGAGTCATCGTTGCCTTTCCCCTTGCTTCGATTGCGCCGAGCGAAATCGGTCCCCACCTCGGCTTCGTTACGACTGCGCACAACGCTACTCCGCCGAAATGCCGCGTGCCTCTCGACGTCGCAGAGGCCGGGCTGCCGCCCGGCGGATCAGGCTCCGGCGACCTTGAGCCCGTCCTCGACGGAGCGTCGGAAGGCCTTGCGGATCTCGTCGTCGCGGATTCCTTCAGCAACCACGTGGAGCAGGTCGAGCGCCCGACGGCGGGCATCAGCTGCCTCCTCCGTTCGGCCCACGCTGTCCAGCAAGTCGGCGCGGAGCGTCTCGATGCGAAGCTGGAGGGCATGCATCCCGCTGGCGGCGGCCATGCCGACGGCTTCGTCGAGGCGTGGCAGTGCTGCCTCGGCCTCCCCCCGAGCTGCCAGGACCTGGGCCGCCGTCATCGCGACGGACGGCAGGAAGTGGTGCAGGGTCTTCTCTTCGACATACGCTTCGAGTTCGTCCGCGTACGACCGGGCGGTCTCGACATCGTCGCGCCGTAGCGCGACCTCGGCGAGGCCCATCAGCGCCAGCGGTCGCATCAGATACATGGGAGCGGTCTGTTCGGTCATCGCCAGCGTGAAGAGCCGCTCCGCCTCTTCGATCTCATCCGTGGAGAGCAGGCAGTGACCGATCTCTCCCCACAGCCACGCACCCATGATCCGCCCGGTCGGCTGGGCGATGAACCCCAGTGCCTGATTGTGGTAGTCGAGCGCTCGCTCCATCATCGGGCCGCCGATCTGCTGGTAGCAGGTACCCGCCACACATCGCCCCAGCGCCTGGAGGTACGGGACGCCCGTCGCCTCCGTGGCGGCGACGGCCCGCTGCGCCGATGCCACCGCTTCGTCGAAGGCGCCGCGACCCATGGCGACCTGCGCCTGGAGCACGGCGCCTTGTGCCTCTGAGATCCGGTCACCGATGTGAAGAGCGATCTCCATGCCGGCTTCGATCGCCGCCAGTGCAGCCTCCACGTCGCCGTTGCGCAGATGGGTGATGGGAATGGGGAAGGTCAGCATCGCCGCCTCGTGTTTGAGGTCTCCCCGCTCCCTGGCGGCGGCAACGGTCGCCTCCGCGTTTTCCAGCACCTCGTCGAAACGGCACAAGTAGGCGAGCGTGTTGGTGAGGTGGGCCATGCCGAAGAGCGTGGCGTCGTCGTGCTCGAGCGTGCGGCCCAGGTCGGCGAGCTGCGACATGTAGCTCTCCACTTCGTCGAACTCGGCGTGACTCGTCCGCAGGTAGCACTGGAACATGTAGTTCTCGACGAGCCCGTGGCCGTGTTCGGATGACAGTTCCTCGGCCGTGCTCAGTTCGGCGAGCGCGCCGTCGCGATCGTCGGTGAAGAAGCCCTTGAGGAAGGCGGCCTTGTTGATGCCGGACACCTGCATCGGCACGTGAGCGTGCCGCTCCCCTTCGGCTCGCAGGCGGGCATAGACGTCGGCTGCTCCCTCGAGGTCGAACGAGAACTCCTTCGCCTGGCCCAGCGACTCGAGTGCCCGATGGACGAGGTCCGGCTCGCCGTCGTCTCCCATGATCTCCAGCGCGAGCTCCAGCCTGCGAATCGCCTCCGGGATGGCGTATGCACGCGCCGCCTGCTGGCCCGCAGAGACGAGGAACGGCACGGCGGCCTCCCGTTGACCCGACTTGACGAGGTGGTCGGCGATGGCACCGACCTGACCAGGTTCGGTCTGCTGGAGGTGGTCTGCGGCGGCGGCGTGAAAGGCCCTGCGTTGCTTGAGCAGGAGCGTGTCATAGGCGGCTGTGACCACGAGCGCGTGCTTGAACCGGAACACCCGCCGAGGAACGCGTTCGGTCTCCCTGATCAGATCGCGACGCTGGAGGGCCACGAGCGCGGGCTCGATCTTGCCGACGTCGGGAACGAGGGCGGCGAGCTCGTCGAAACGGAACTCGCGCCCGATGACACTGGCTGCCTGAGCGACGCTCCTCACATCGGCGTCGAGCCGATCGAGTCGGGTCGTGAGGACGGCGCCGAGGTTCTCGGGAACGGGAAAGCCATCCACGTCGCCCGTCGCGATCCAGCGGCCGTCCCGATAGTCGACGACTCCGTGATCGATCATGGACCTGATCACTTCTTCCAGGAAGAACGGGTTGCCGTCCGCCCTCTCGACGATCGCCGCTCTGACCCGCTCGGTGAGGGCGTCGATGTCGAGCAGGGCCGAAACGAGTCGCCGGGCGTCCTCGCCGTCGAGGGGGGCGAGACGGATCGTGCGGTACCGATGCGGGTGGTCGCGCTCGGCGGTCTCGTGCACGGGCCAGGACGGATCGTCTCGCCGGGGCCGGAAGGCGAGAAGGAGCAGGAATGCGGCCCGATCGGCCAGGCGCAGCATCTCGCTGACGAGATCGATCGTCGCCGAGTCGGCCCAGTGCAGGTCCTCGAACACGACGACGAGAGGTCGGGCACGAGCCACGCCCTCGAACAGCTCCAGGCAGGCCCGTACCGTTTCTGCTCTGAGGCCACCGGGGTCGAGATATGCAACGCGAGCCGCATGGTCACGGGGAAGGTCGATCTCGAGCAGCTGGGCGAGGAAGGGAACGATGTGGTTGACCCGACTGGGAACGACGGACGAGACCAGCCGCTCGAGCCGGTCCCACGCCTCGGATGACGAGTCGGCCTGGCCGATCCCGGCCATGTCGGCCACGATCAGCCTGACCGGTGCGTAAGGCGTCGCCGTCTCGAACGAGAGCGAACGCCCCACCCGCCACTCCACCCTCGCCGAATCCACCGTCTTGCGCAGTTCGGCGATGAGACGCGACTTGCCGAGGCCGGCATCCCCGATCAGCGAGACGATGCAGCCGTGGCCGGCCGACAGACCCTCCAGGGCCTCGACGCCGATCGCCAGCTCACGGTCACGACCGACGAGCGGCGCCGTCATGCCTTCGACGCCACGTTCCCGATCTTGATCGTCGAGGATGCCTTCCACCCTGAATGCGCCGACCGGCTCGGTTCGGCCCTTGACCTGGAGCGCACCGAGGTCCTCGAGGTCGAAGATGCCGTCGACCATTCGTTTGGTGTTCTCGGAGATCCGCACGGTGCCGGGCTCCGCCGTCTGCTCCATGCGAGCCGCCACGTTCACGGCATCGCCCATCACGGTGTATTCGACACGGAGATCCGAGCCGACCGCTCCGACCACGACGAGCCCGGTGTTGATCCCGACGCGCACGTCGATCTCGATGCCCCACTCCCGGCGCACCTGCTCCCGGTACGGACCGATGGCATCGATGATCTCGAGGCCGGCGCGTACAGCACGCTCGGGGTCGTCTTCGTGAGCGATGGGCGCCCCGAAGAAGGCCAGAACGGCATCCCCGAGCAGCCGGGCCAGGGTGCCCTCGTACCGGTAGACGGGAGCGATGAGGTGCTCGAACGCCCCGTTCATGATGTCGGCCCACTCTTCAGGGTCGAGGTTCTCGGCTGCGGTCGTGGAGCCCTTGACGTCACAGAAGAGCATCGTCACGGTGCGGCGCTCGCCTTTCATCTCGCCCCGCTGGGCCGCCTCCTGGAGCTTGGCGGCGAGTTCCGAAGGCATGAACCGCTGGAGACGATCCTCACCCGTCTGCGGGACCGGCGCCGGAGGCGGCGGGGAAGCCGGGGCGGCAGAGGCAGCGGCCGGCGAGGCCGTTCCGTCCTCGACCTTGTGGCCACACTTCATGCAGAACGCGGCGCCGTCTGGGAGTTCGGCGCTGCACTGTGCGCACGTCTTCGCCTGCGGCGTACCGCACTTCATGCAGAAAGCGGCTTCAGGCGGATTCGCCGCCCCACAGTTCGGACATCCCATTGCGGCCTCCCCAGACCCGCCGAGCCTAACCGCGCCGGTCGGTCGCAGTGGGATGCCGCCGGCCTGTAGGCCCTGACGCGACGAGGGCGACACACTCCGCGACCGCTGTCGACGCGGGAGAAGGGCCGGATCGCCGGCCCCTCTCTCGCACTACGACCTGTCTCTAGATGTACTCCATCTCGGTGCCGATCCGCGACCAGCGGGCCATCGCTTCTTGCACGCCTGGGCCGAATGCGCCGATCTCGTAACCGAGGTCCGGTACCGCGAACACCGCCTTGGTGAACAACTCGCGGAACTCGTCGGTCCGCACGAGGTGCGCCAGCTTCTCGTACTCGCCCGGAATGAGCATGAGGTTCTGCCCTGTCATTCCCATCACACTGAAAGGTTCCCCGCAGAGTCCGTCGTGCGAAGCCGCACCGAAGAACGTCAGCCCCTCCGTGAAGGCGTCGAACGCCTGCCGCTCTCTACCGGGTGCTGCCCTCGTGTATCTGAGGACGATTGCCGAATCCATCATCCGTATCTCACCCCCTCTCCGAGTTCGGATTGGCGGGAAGGCCGGAACTCTCTTCTGGGCTACAGGTCGTGACGGTGATCGGGTAGGGACTTTGGTCACCTCTGCGCTCGCGGAGGCGTAGATCGACCTCAATATGTCGCAATGGTGTCGAAGCGACCGCGGTTCGGGCGTCTCGGCTCACGAGAGCCAGTCCGTACGAGTCGCATCCGGCTGGGGCTAGGCGGCAGGGTCCACAGACGTGGCCACGTCTTCGATGGGAAGGCGGATCGTGAACGTCGTTCCCACACCGACCTCGGTGTCGAAGCGGATGGCGCCACCGTGCTTCTCGACGATCGAGCGGGCGATGGCGAGTCCCTGACCCGAGCCGCGGCCGACTTCCTTGGTCGTGAAGAACGGCTCCCACACGCGATCCCGTATCTCGTCCGGCATCCCGCCTCCGTTGTCGGCGACGGCGATGACGGCTCCGTCGCCTTCGATCGTCGTGGTGACGGTGATCGACCCCTTCTCCCCGGTCTCCTTCTGCCTCGGCTCGATGGCATGCGCCGCATTCACGATGAGGTTCAAGAGCACCTGCTTCAACGGACCCGCCAGCACCGGTACCGGTGGGAGGTCCGGGTCCAGCCCGTCGAGATCGAGGTCCGCGACGTATTTCCACTCGTTGCGAGAGACGGCGGCCGTCGTCTCGATCAGCTCGTTGAGATCTGTCGGCGACTTGTCCTCACCGCCCGGATGTGCGAACGATTTGAGGGCACGCACGATCTGAGCCACCTGATCGATGCCGTTGAGGCTGTCGGTCAACGCAGCCGGGACCTCGTCGGCGAGGAAGCCGATGTCGACGTCCGCCGTCGCCTGCTGGAGCTGCGCAACAGGGCCGGCGAGCTGCTCGACATCTTGCACGGAAGCGACGAGGGCTCCGGCGGCTTCCGCTACGGCCAGCAGCCCCGTCATCGACTCCTCGATGAACCGGGTGTTGTCGCCCACGTACTGGATCGGGGTGTTGATCTCGTGTGCGATGCCGGCGGCGAGCCCACCGATCGCTTCCAGCTTCTGGGCGTTGAGGAGCTCGGCCTGGGTGTTGGAGAGATCCGTCAGCGCATGCTCCAGCTCGGCGGTTCGAGCCCTCACCGTGTCTTCGATCGAGTGGCGGATGCGGATGAGGCGGGCGTGAAACGCTCCGATGGCAAAGCCGGTCAGACCCAGCACGAACGGTGCGAGGTCGACGATGTAGAGGACCGGCTGATCGAGATGGCCTTGGAGCACGCCACCGGCCACCCACCAGCCGACGAGCGGGAAGGTCGCGCCGAAGATCACGCCTGCGGCCGTCCAGCGCAGCCGGACGCACCGTTCCAGGTCGGTGCACGATGATCCGCTCGCAGCTCTGGCAAACCGAGACCATTCGGCCATGCAGTCCTCCTGCAGAGACACTCTCGGGATCCCGTCGGCAGAGGGTGACAGGGCTATAGGCCCGGTGCGACAACGGATACCTTGACGTCACCCGGTTCCCGGCTGAGTCCCACGTCAGAACGATCGCAGCTGTGACAACGAAGGCCGACGCTCCGCGCGTCGTATCGATCGGACACGTACCATGGGACGCTGACACAAGAGGACGGTGATGGACCGAGGCGATTCTGCACCAGCGGGGTGGTACGACGATCCCGCCCAGCCGGGCGGCCTGCGCTTCTGGGACGGCGCTCAATGGACCGCAGAGACCCGGCCCGCCGGACTCGCAACGGAGTCGATGGATATCGGCCAGGGCCGGACCGATCGTTACAGGTGGGACTGGAAGTGGCTGTTCTTAAGCTTCGAAGGCCGGGCCCACCGGGCGCACTTCTGGGGCGGTGGGTTCGCCCTGTCGGGCATCTCGATCCTCTTGACCATTGTCCTGGTAACCATCGCGAGCACGGCGGGCGATGGCACCCGCGACTTCGTGGGCGTCGATGGACCGGACCTCGCCGTCATCATGCTCATCATCGGGCTTCTGGTGTTCGCAGGCCTCAATGTGTGGGCGGGCCTCGCCATCCAGGTGAAGCGGTGGCACGACAGGGACAAGTCGGGTTGGTGGGTGCTCATCGGCCTGATCCCCTACATCGGCTGGCTGTGGGTGCTCATCGAGGCCGGCATGCTCCCCGGAACACCCGGCCCCAACCAGTACGGCCCCGATCCCCGGCTCTGACCGCCGGTCGTGTCGTCATCGCGGGCCGTGACGGCTGCCGGCCGCGAAGCGCTCCCGCTGTCGCATCACCGAGAGCGTTGCTCTTCGTCCCTGTCGGAAGTCGGAACGCTTGGCATTCACGTGATCCACAGATGCACGGGCACAGCTCCGGAGGCCGGGGCGCCCGCACCGGGCTCGAGTCAGATCCGCCCGCCGTCTCGCCGACCAGCGGAAGTGAGATGGCGGCTCAGCACGTGATGTCGAAGGATCCGCTGGTTTCGCTGAAGTCATCGGAGTTCGTGAACGTGAGATCTCCGGCGCTGAGGTTTCTCCCATCGAGCGTCACGGTGCCGATGTCACCCCCAGCCCTCAGGCTGACGGCGTCGTCGCTGAACGGATCGCCGATGTCCACCAGGATGTCGTCACCGGTGAACTGACTCTCCTCGTCGTATCGAGACACGTCGAGCACGAGTTGCTCACCATCGGCTGTCGTTCCGAAGGCCTGTGCGACGAAGAGGATCTTCCCACCGCCGCCGGCGGCATCCTGCTCTTCGAGGAAGCACCTCGACCGATCGAGCGTGATCGTTTCGTCGCCGAGCACCAGTGTCCCACCCCCGGCTCCGCCCTGCGGCTGTGAAGGTGCGGTCGTCGCGGGTGCGTCAGCCGGCGCCACCGTGGTGGCCGGTGCGTCTCCCGGAGCTGCGGTCGTGTTCTCTGTCGCACCATCGTCGCCCCCTCCGCACGCAGCGAC
>CAYFYC010000004.1:0-402 GCA_964347305.1 uncultured Acidimicrobiaceae bacterium
CGTCATGTCGCGGCCCCCGCGAGGCGCATCCGGCCCGTGACGAGGTCCTCTGCCATGAGCGCAGCGCCGATCGCTCCTGCGTGCGGACCGAGTCCGGCGACGACGATGGGAGGAAGACCACGGTGAGCGCCGCCATGCAGCAGATTGGCGGCGACCCGCCGGGCCGGGTCCAGGATGCTCTCGCCGACGGAGCCGAGACCGCCACCGACGACGATGACATCGGGATCGAACGCAGCGATGAGGCTGCACAGACCCTCGCCGAATGCCGCTCCCACCTGCGCCACGAGCCCGCGTGCGATCTCGTCGCCTGCCGCCGCCGCGGATGTGACCATTTCAGTTCAGAAAGCCGATTCCGATGTGATAATCGAAGAGGGGGATATCATCCCCTGGCCAGACAAGCTC
>CAYFYC010000004.1:412-11764 GCA_964347305.1 uncultured Acidimicrobiaceae bacterium
CCGTCTCACCGGTGATGGATCCGGTGCCGAGGGTGTGGGCGAGAGGACCGGTCGGATTGCGGGCGATGTGCTCGGTGGCGAGCCGGATGAGGGCCGGGCCGGAGGCCACCGTCTCCCAGCAACCCCGCTTGCCACAGTCGCATTGCAGACCGTTCGGCTCGTAGCGCATGTGGCCGAACTCCCCGGCGAACGAACGACCCCGATGCAGCTTGCCGTCGACGACCATCGCTCCCCCGATGCCGGTGCCGAGGGTCACCAGCAGCATCGAATCGGAGCCCTTGCCGGCACCGAGCAGGTATTCGCCCCAGGCGCCGGTGTTGGCGTCATTGTCGACGACGACCGGAACGCCAACGGCCTCCTCGACGTCGGCGCGCACGGGCACGCGCGTCCCTGCGACGTGAGGGCCCCAGACGAAGACACCCTCCGGGTATTGCACGAGACCGGCGACTCCGATCCCCACTCCCCCGACATCGTCGGTCCATACCGCTCGCGTCGCCTCGATGGCAGCCTCGCTGAGTCGGTCGGCCTCCCCCGGCGTCGAGACCCTGACCTCTTCCACGACCTGGTTGTTGACCATGCGGACGGCGAGCAGCTTGGTACCGCCGAGGTCGATGCCGATCGTGGTCGCCACGGCTACTCCAGCTCGATCCGCTCGGCGGGATCCGAGCCGGTCGAGTCCGGCTCGGGGCGCTGGTTCAGCTCATCGAGCAGCGCACCCACGCCGGCGAGGAGCTCGTAGCCGGCGCGCATCCAGTGGAGACCCGCCCGGCGCAAGCCCATCTTGAAAGCCTCGTTCAAGTCGTCGGAACGCTGGCCGTTGCCGGCGGCGTCGCCCGGCGGCTCGGTGGAGTCGAGCGGGATGTCGGCCCAGGGATCGTGCGGTTCACTCATCGAGCCCGAAGGTTACCCGCAGCTCACCTTCGATCAGTTGGGCACGACGCACATGCCGACGCTTCAACGAGTCGGGCAGCACGAAGGAGCGCCGGTAGGGACCCACCGTGATGAAGAGCTCATCCGCGTGACGCAGCACATCGACGTCGCTCTTCTCGGCGAACGGAACCGACAGGACGAGCACGACGTTGTCGCCATCGTCGTCGACGCGGAACGGCACCGTCTCGCTCATCCGGTCGATGGGATCGAGGTCGCCGTACAGCTCCTCGCCGATCAGTCGCAGCCTGTCGACCCCGACCATCTCCTCGTCGAACAGACGGAGCCGGCGCACGTCGACGTCGGCGAAGGCATCCTCGACCGTGGCGAGGTGCTCGCCCTGGATCTCGTGCCAGCGCTTGAAGTACGGGTCGTGGACCTCCTCGGGCAGCACCCGGTTCACGATCGCGGCGTCGACGGCGTAGCCGAACAGGCCCAGATAGGTGTAGGTGCGGCGGGCCTCGGCGATGACCATCTTCTCCGGGTTCATCACGAGCCGGGCGCTCGTGATCGCCGAGTCGGCGAGGATCTCCCGGATCCCGTCGAGCCGCTCGTAGAACCTGGCGACGGCGTCGAAGACACGATCGTCCGCCACCGGGATCGTTGTCACCCGCGACAGCACCGGCCGAACGACCTTGGCGACCCTGCGGCCGATGGGGAACATCTTCTCCATGTACCAGGAGAGCACCTCCGGCAAGCTGAGCAACCGCAGCGTCTCGGCGGTGGGAGCGCAGTCGACGATGACCGCGTCGTAGTCGCCCGACTTCGTGTGATCACGCACGGTCGCCAGGGCGAAGATCTCGTCCATGCCGGGGAAGACCGTCAGCTCTTCGGCCTCGATCCCTTTGAGGCCCGACCAGTCGAAGAGGTCGGTGAGGTGATCGCGGACCTCGCCCCAGGAGTCCTCGAGCCGCGCCTGTGAGTCGATCTGCTGCGCCTGGAGATTCGGGGCCACGACGGTCGGCTCGTCGCCGAGCTCGATCTGAAAGGCATCGGCGAGACTGTGAGCGGGATCGGTGGACATCACGAGGGTCCGATGGCCGGCATCGGCGGCGGCGAGCGCCGTGGCGGCCGAGACGGTGGTCTTGCCGACGCCGCCCTTCCCCGTGACGAGGATGACCCGCATCAGGCCGACTCGGAACGCTTCTTCAAACCCCGCAGCGCGCTCGAGACGATCTGCTTCTCCGCCTGCCGCCGGAGAAAGCCCGGAACCGAGAACGCGGGATCGACCTTGAGGGCGTAGAGGACCTCCGTGTTCCCGTCGTCGAGCTCGTTGAACTGGTACGAGCCCTCCATCTCGTTGATGTCGTCACCCGGCTCGGCCGTCCAGGAGAAGCCGTTGTCGAGCTCGTAGCTGTATCTGAGGACGTAGGAGATCTCCTTGATCATCGCATCGGTCACGAATTCGACCCGCACCGGCCGTCCGTAGTCGTCCTCTTCGAGGATCGTGACTTCTTTGACGCCGACGGCCCAGGACGGATATGCCTCCAGGTCGAGCGCGACCTCGTAGACGAGTTGAGGGTCAGCCGACACCTCGATCGTCTGCACCGTTCCTTCCATTGCCATGTCTGTTGCTCCTGCGTGAATGCGCCGTCACACCGCAGGGTAGTGGGGCCGGTGCGCTTGCTGGATGGCTACCGCAGCGAGAACCGCGCCGTGATCTCGTCCCAGAGCATCTCGTATTCGAGCGGGGCGTCGTCGTCCGGGTGGGCGACGGCGATCCGCTCGAGCCCCGCCTTCATCTCATCGTCGGTCAGCAGCTGGAGCGTCGACACGAAGCGATCGCGAACCGCCGCCACCCAGTCCGCCGTCCGGCGACGCTTGACCTGGGTGGTTCGCACGAGCGAGACCTCGGCGCCGAGCGCTTCGAGATGTGCTGCCAGGTCGACCGGGTCCGGGAACCTGGCGACGTCGAGCTCGGCGACCCGTGGGAACCACCGCTGCAACATCGACTGGGCGTGATGGTCGGGTCCAAGGGTCATGACGGCAACCATGCCACCCGGTTCGACGACCCGTGCCGCCTCGTCGAGAGCGAGACGCCAGGCGGTGTGGTGAATGGAGAGGTGGAAGTAGACGAGCTTCGCCACGCCGTCCTCGAACGGGAGCCGCTCGGCCCGGGCCCGGACCACCGGCAGATCGGGGAAGGATCGACGGCAGCGGCGGTTCATGTCGGGTGACGGATCGACGACGATGGCGCGGACCCCGCGCCCTGCCCACAATGCGGCGTGCTCACCCGGGCCGCCGCCCACATCGAGCGCCACTGCCTGTGATCCGACGCCGGCTCGCTGCGCGAGTGCGGCGGCCCGCGTCAAGGCGAAGTCGTCTGCCGGTCGGTGCGCATAGGCGGCGGCGAGTCGGGCGAGGTCGCTGTCAGTCGTGAGTGATCGCTCTCTGTGTGGCCCGGAAGAACCCGACGTTGACGCACGTCGTCGCCCGATGCTGCCACCGGGTGGCCACCGGCTGGTGGATGTCGCCGAAGTAGTGATGGCCGGGCTCGTGCTCCTCCAGGTAACGAAGCACGGCGTCGGAGCCCTTCATGCGACCCCCGATCACGTCGGACATGAGCGGCGAGATGGCGGGAGGAACGTGGGTGCACAGAACGTCGACCGGGCCCAGCTCGGCGAGCTTCGCCGCCATGTCGGGCTCGGAGCGCTCCCCCACCGCACCGAGCGCCTCTGTCCCGCCGCCCACGAAGCCGATCCGCAGGCCTTCGATCTCGACAACGTCGCCGTCGACGAAGCGGCAGGACTCGGGGAGCATCGACTCGAGCAGATCGGGGCGATCGGCGTTGCCATACGTGACGTACGCCTCGACTCCGTCGAGCACGGGAAGGATCTCCCGGTAGGCGCGGATCGTCGCCTCGTGATACTTCTCTCGCAGCTCCTGCTCGCGGCCCTCGGCGTGAGCCCGCCACCAGGCACCGGCGCCTGCGTAGTCCTCCGCCGTTCGCAACCGGACCAGCTCCTCCATGAACTCCCGGCCGGAGACGTCCGTGGCGATGCCCTCGAGGGTGCGGTAGTCGATGATGTTGATCAGGTCACCGAGCACGAGCAGCGGACCCTGCTGGTTCTCGACGAGCCTTCGCAGCCCCGTCACCTGCCCGTGGACGTCCGAGATGATCCGGATCATGGGGCGACGTCCCGGCCGCGACCGGGCTCGAGGACGACGGCCAGAGCGGCCAGCGCCGCTGCGGCTCCCACCGCGGCCAGAGCCGCCAGCGGCGCCGACCAGCCGGCATAGGACGACGACAGCCCGCCGAGCCCGGTGCCGAGCAACGCCGCGGTCACCGGGCGCGGTACACGGGGACCGACCCCGACGATGTAGGGCACCGATGCGAGGATGCCTGCGACGAGGGCGAGAGCGAACAGCGCGACCACGACGACGACGTTACCCCGGCAGCTGTCGGCGCCCCGTCTTCACACCGTGGTGGCGGAGCTCGTCGAGCACGTCGTCGTCGCGCTCGGTCGCGGCGACGATTTCCAGGACGGCCCGCGCTCGATCGGCGTCGATGGCGATCAGCGCCCACACCGCATGGACCCGCAGGATCGGATCGGGATGCCCGGTGTATCCGGCCACGATGTCGAACAGCGCCGCATCCCCGATGTTGCCTGCCGCGATCAGGGCATTGCGCCGGAGCTGGCCCGCCCGCCGCTTCGGGATGTAGAAGTGATGGAAGCGATCGAGGAGCTCGTCGTCGGGAGCGGCGAGCAACGCCGACAGATCGTGGCGGCCGGCCGATTCGGTGCTGCGTTCGAGCAACTTGAAGCCCGGTGGGCACGCGTCGAGACAGTCGTCACAGCCGTACAGACGATCCCCCATCGCCACGCGCATCGATCTGGGCACCACGCCGGCGACCTGGGTCCAGTGGGCGATGCAGAGCCTGGCGTCCAGCACGCCGGGTGCGACGATCGCCCCCGTCGGACAGACATCGATACAGGCGACACAGGTCCCGCACGTTCTCACCATCGGCGGGGACGGATCCATCTCGGCATCGGTCGCGACGGATCCGAGCAACACCCAGGGACCGGCTCCGGGGACGAGGACGAGCGTGCTCTTGCCCCACCACCCCACGCCGGCCCGCACCGCCGCCGCCCGATCGACGAGGCGGTTGTCGTCGGTCAGCGCCTCCGTGGTGTGGCCCGCCAGCTGCAGTACCGCGGCGACCTCATCGAGGGCTCGCCGAACCGGGACGTAGTGATCCTCTGTCGCAAACCGTGCGACCCGCACCGATGGCGAGTCGGTGGACCCGGGAGACCCGGCGTCGGGGAGATACGGAACGGCGATCACGACGAGGCTGTTCGCCCACGGAAACGAGCGCCGCACGTCGGTCGACGTCGACGGATCCCCATAGGTGAAGCCCAGCTCACCCCTCTGCCCGTTCGCGGTGCGCCTGCGCAACTCCTCGCGGCTCTCGGGAAACGGGTCGGCTGTGGTGACCCCGACGCCGATGGCCCCGGCCGCGAGGGCGGTCGATCTCAACTTCTCGAGGAGCGTCGCCATCAGCCGGGAGGGGAGAACCGGTCGGCAAACGTGAACGCCATGTCCGTCGGCCCGTGCCGCTCGAGATGGTCGAGACGTCGCCGGGCCTCGTCCACGTCCGGCAGATGGCCGACCGGAACCCACCACAGCACCTGATGGTGGCCGTCCCGGCGGAGAAACCACTCTCTCCGACCGCGCAGCAGCTCGCGATGTTCCGATCGGTAGGTGAAGGCGTGGAGGGCCTCGATCGACTCCCACACCGAGAGATTCACGATGAGCGATGGATCGTCGAACGCCCGGATGGAGGTGGCATCGCCCTCATCGGTCTGGAGCCGCCACACGAACCCTTGTGCCTCGTCGGCCAGGGCATTGATCTCGTCGAGCCGGCTCGTGAAGCCGAACATGCTGGGGTGGTCGAGCGGTGCTCGGGCTGCGGCGATGTTCAGCTGGGCGATGTGATGGTCGCTGGCCACGCCGACCATTGTGCCAGCGCGAATCGGGGTCGGATCCGTCGTGTCAACCAGCCGAGCGCTTGCGAGTCGGGTCGCCCAGCGGCACCAGCCGGATCGGGCTGACCAACCCGGCCTCGGACAGATGGCGGACCGCGTCGGTCTCGATGTCGGTGAGCTCTGCGGTTCCGGCGGACAGATCCAGGAGCATCGGCACGATGCAGTCGTCGCAGGTCGCAGTGTGCTGCATGGCGCAGTCGTTGCAGTCGATGATCACGCCGTCCTCCTCTCGTGTCCCGCCTCGCCCGAGACGGGACCCGGGCGTTCGCTCGGTGCGTCGCACGGTACGAAGGAGGTGTGACAGAATCGTCGCGTCCACATCGGTGGTGACAGATCGGACACCACCCACGGCACGCACGAGAGGATCGCAGGGGTGCAGCTCGGGATCGCAATGCAGTATTGGGGATCGAAGAAGGAGTTCGATGCCGACTTCGTGACCGCCGCGGACCGGCTCGGCTATCACTCGATCTGGGCCGCGGAGGCGTGGGGCAGCGATGCGGTGACCGTGCTGTCGTACGCAGCCGCGCTCACGGAGAACATCAAGGTCGGAAGCGGCATCCTCCAGATGCCGGCGAGAACGCCGGCAATGACCGCCATGACGGCGACGACCCTCAACGAGCTCTCCGACGGTCGCTTCATCCTCGGTCTCGGCCTCAGTGGACCTCAGGTCGTCGAGGGCTGGCACGGGGTCGCCTATGGCAAGCCGCTCGGCAAGACGCGTGAGTACGTGTCGATCGTCCGCCAGATCGTCGACCGGAGCGAGCCGGTGGTACACGATGGCGAGCACTATCAGATCCCCTATCGAGGCGACGAGGCCACCGGTCTGGGCAAGCCGCTCAAGCTGATGACACACCCGACCCACCCGCTGCCGATCTATCTCGCATCCATCGGGCCGAAGAACGTGCGTCTGACCGCCGAGATCGCCGACGGATGGCTCCCCATCTTCTACTCCCCAGCTCACACGCCTGCCGTGTTCGACGACGTGCTCGCCGAGGGCTTCGCGGCAGCCGGGGATCCCGGGAAGAGAGACCGGTTCACCGTGGCCCCGGCCGCACAGGTCGTGGTGACGGAGGAGAAGGAGCGCGCCCGAAACGCCGTCAAACCACACCTGGCGCTGTACATCGGAGGCATGGGCGCCAAGGGCCGGAACTTCTACAACGACCTGGCCGCGCGGTACGGGTTCGAGGAGGCCGCGAGCTCGATCCAGGATCACTACCTCTCGGGTCGTCGCACCGAGGCGGTGGCCGCCGTCCCCGACGAACTCGTCGACGCCGTCACGATCATCGGCTCGACCGCAGAGGTGAAGGACAAGCTCGCCATGTGGCGGGAGTCCGGGGTCGATCTGCTCCTCGCACACACTCCCGATCCGGTGACGCTGCGGGCGCTGCCCGATCTCCTCTAGCTGCTCGTGGCATGGCCGGCCAGCGCCGACGCCGCGACCACGATCGCCGCGCCGCCGACACGGTCCTGGAGTTCCCGATCGCTCGTGACGACGACGACCGCCTCGTCGTACACGTCTGCGCTGTGGGCGAGGGCGACGATCTCGTCGTCCGCCGTGACCCCCGCGGGGGCGAACTCGACGACGAACCCACGCTCCGACATCACCACTTCCCGCTCCCCGGCGAGGCTGGAGTCGTAGACCAGCGTGATGCGGGCCCGCGCCCTGGCCACCCGGGAGAGCCGGCGCAGCGCCGTCTCGAGACGCCGCATCGAATCCATCATCTGCGAACGATCGCCCGACATCGTGAATACGACGTTGTGGCCGTCGACGATCAACCAGAACGGCGTATCGACCGAGGCGAGCCACGAGAACCAGGCCTCGTCGGTTGCCCGCAGCCCCGTCGGAGGGTCGAGCACCACCGGCTCGCTCATCCCATCGGACTCACCCGCCGAGCCTCTCATGTGGGCCGCACCGCGTCGCTGCAGCATGCCCAACTGCAGGTCGAGCGTCCGGGCGAGGCGGAGCGGGTCGCCTCCGAAGTCACTCCCGGTGCCGGCCGGTCGATCCACATGCGGACGACCCCGGTTGGCCCGCCGTCGCAACGACTCGAGGTCGCGCTGCATCGTTTCACGTTCCTCGGTCGAACGATCGAGCTCACGTCCCAACGCGGCGATCTCCGTCTCCAGCTCTTCGATGCGAGCCGTGTCGCGAGCGCGGGCAGCGGCGAGACGCTGCGCGTGCTCGGTCTTCGCTGCGGCCAGCTCCGCCGCGGTCTGCTCGACCTCATCACGCGTGGCGGCCAATCGCTTCCTGGTCTCGTCGATCTGGCGCTCGGCCTCTGCGAGGGCACGATTCGCGGCGTCACCCTCGGCTGCCTGGCGGGTCGCCGCATGATCTTCGACGGCTCCGGCCACGACCTCCCACCATCCGGCCTTCCGGACGAGATAGGCGACGGCGGCAGGCGGACCGTCGAGGAGCTCGCTCGCCTCGAGACGCAGCTCGGCGTCGTCCTCGAGATGATCGAGCAACGTGGTGGCCAGTGGCGGAGGCAGTCTCCTGCTCGATGAACGGACCACGCGGCGCAACCGGTGCGGCACCTCGTCCGGCTCGCGACGTCGCAGGACGGTTCGCACCGCCTCGACGGCGGGCGCCAACACGTAGCCGAGCGCCTCATCGGCTGCTGGACGTCCTTCCATCTCCCCCACTATCGCGGAAGACGACGATTGTGCGACAGACCGGAAAACGCTCACGTGGCGGCGGGATCGTGCCGAATCGGCAGTAGGCTGCACGGCGGTTGACAGCCATCGCGCAGATGCCATACTCCAAGGTCCGCGAAGCGGGAAAACCGACAATGAACCCACAACTCGTTCTCGTACTCATCGACTGAGGCACACGCCTGCAGACGCGTGTGCCCGACCCTCCGCCAGCGGAGGGTTTTTTGATGGAGAACGACCCCCACTGGAAGCAACGAAATGAGCGAGCAACTCACAGGAGCACAGGCCCTCATCCGAGCCCTCGAGCACGAGGGCGTCGACGTCGTGTTCGGAGTGCCCGGCGGGGCGATCCTGCCGGCGTACGACCCGATCCTGGACAGCCCCATCCGCCACGTGCTGGCGCGCCACGAACAGGGTGCGGGACACATGGCGTCCGGCTATGCACACGCGACCGGACGGGTGGGCGTCACGATCGCAACCTCGGGGCCGGGTGCCACCAACCTCATCACGCCGCTCCAGGACGCGTTCATGGATTCGATCCCGGTGGTGGCCATCACCGGTCAGGTCGCGACCCATGCCATCGGCATGGACGCCTTCCAGGAGGCGCATACGTGGGGCATCTCGATGCCGGTCACGAAGCACAACTACCTCATCACCGACGTCGATGAGATCCCGCACGTGATCCGGGAGGCGTTCCACCTCGCCGCCACGGGACGTCCGGGCCCGGTGCTCGTCGACATCCCGAAAGACGTGCTCAACGACACCATGGTCTGGCGCAGTGCAGGGGAGATCGATCTCCCCGGCTATCGCCCCTCGATCAAGGGCCACCCCAGGCAGATCAAGGCCGCGATCGAGATGATCGAAGCGTCGCAGCGACCGGTGCTCTACGCCGGAGGCGGCATCATCCGCGCCGAGGCCTCCGACGAGCTGCGTGCGTTCGCGGAGCTCGCCAACGTGCCGGTCGTGACCACGCTGATGGGTCGTGGCGGCATCCCCGATTCGCACCCGCTGTGTCTCGGCATGCCGGGCATGCACGGCAACTACACCGCGATCACCTCGATGCAGAAGGCCGATCTCCTCATCGCCATCGGCTCGCGGTTCGACGATCGGGTGACCGGAAAGGTGGAGGCCTTCGCTCCCGAAGCCCAGGTCATCCACGTCGACATCGATCCTGCGGAGATCGGCAAGGTTCGCGAAGCGGACGTGCCCATCGTCGGCGATGCGAAGACCGTGCTGGGTCAGCTGACCGAGCGCATGACGAAGCAGCGCGGAGACGGAGCAGCGCCGGAGCGCACCGCTTGGTTCGCCCAGCTGCGTGAGTGGCAGGAGCGACACCCCCTGCGCTACGAGCAGGACCCCGATGGCCCGATCCAGCAGCAGTACGTCATCCAGGAGCTGCACAAGATGACCGGCGGCAACGCCACCGTCGTCGCCGGTGTCGGTCAGCACCAGATGTGGACGTCGCAGTTCTGGGGATTCGAGCGACCCAACACGTGGATCAACTCGGGCGGGCTCGGCACGATGGGCTACGCGGTGCCTGCCGCCGTCGGCGCCAAGGCCGGCATGACCGACGACACCGTGATCGCCATCGACGGCGACGGCTGCTTCCAGATGACGTTCCAGGAGCTCATCACGGCCAGCACCGAGGACATCCCCGTCAAGATCGTCGTCATGAACAACTTCAACCTTGGCATGGTCCGGCAGTGGCAGAAGCTCTTCTACGACGGCCGCTACAGCGCAACCGACCTCACCGACCACACCCCCGACTACCCGAAGCTCGCCGAGGCCATGGGATGCGTCGGCTTGCGCGCCGAGTCTCCCGACGAGGTCGGTCCCGCCATCGAGAAGATGCTCGCCATCGACGACAAGCCCGTCGTGTTGGAGATCCGCTGCGATCCGGATGCCATGGTCTTCCCGATGATTCCGGCCGGCGGCTCGAACGACGACGTCGTTCTCGGACCCGAGGATCTGCTGTGAGCAAGCATCTCCTCACCGTGACCGTCGAGAACAAGCCGGGAGTGCTGGCCCGTATCGCCTCGATGTTCGCTCGGCGCGGCTTCAACATCCACAGCCTGGCCGTCGGGCCGACGACGGACCCCCGCATGAGCCGGATGACGATCGTGGTCGACGGGCCCGCGATGGAACAGATCATCAAACAGCTGTACAAGCTCGTGCACGTGGTCAAGGTCACGGAGCTCGCACCCGACGAGGCGGTCGAGCGCGAGATCATGCTCGTGCGGATCAGTGCAGATCCCCAGAAGCGCGGCGAGATCCTCGATGCCGCCGGGATCTTCAAGGCCAAGGCAGTGGACGTGGGGACCACCACGATCACGTTCGAGCTCGCCGGCTCGCCTGACAAGCTCGCGGACTTCCTCCAGCTCATGGAGCCCTATGGCGTGATGGACCTCGCCAAGTCGGGACGCATCGCGCTCGCCAAGGACGTCAAGGCGAAGGACCCCAAGCGCGGCAAGCTGCGCTCGGCGTGAGCGGCCGGAGACGTGCCACAATGACTCCGACATCGCCGGTGATCGAAGAGGAACGGGTGCACCGCATGCATCGAACGACAGTTGCATCGCGCACCGCATCGACGCGTCTCCTCGGCCTGCTCCTTACGTAGCCGGGCGGCCGATCTGCGCCTGCCCGGCACCGTTTCATCGGCCATCCACCGCCCACATCACCACAGGAGCAGACCATGACCGACCAGGACCGATTGATCATCTTCGACACGACCTTGCGAGACGGCGAGCAGGCCCCGGGCATCGCCCTCTCGCCGGACGACAAG
>CAYFYC010000004.1:11774-76882 GCA_964347305.1 uncultured Acidimicrobiaceae bacterium
ACCAACTGGCACGCCTCCAGGTGGACGTGATCGAGGCCGGGTTCGCCGCCTCGTCTCCCGGCGACTTCGAAGCGGTGTCCCGTATCGCCACCGAGGTCCACGGGCCGGTCATCGCCACCCTGGCGCGAACCCACCCCGATGACATCGACCGGGCCGCCGATGCGCTGCGCAACGCCGAGCGGTCTCGCATCCACGTCTTCATCAGCACGTCCCCGATCCACATGCAGAGCATGCTGCGGATGACCCCCGACGAGGTCTTCAAGGCCGCCGTCGAGGGTGTTCGCAGGGCGCGGCAGTACGTCGACGACGTCGAGTTCTCACCGCAGGACGCCACGCGATCGGACCCCCAGTTCATCATCGACATCTGCAAGGCGGCCGTCGAGGCCGGGGCGACCACCATCAACATCCCGGACACCGTGGGCTATGCGACCCCGTCCGAGTTCGTCGAAATGCTCACCACGGTGTACGAGCAGGTGAAGGGCGATCGTGACGACGTCATCGTCTCGACGCACTGCCACAACGACCTGGGTCTGGCCGTGGCCAACTCGTTGGCAGCGATCCACGCCGGTGCCCGTCAGATCGAAGGCGCCATCAACGGCATCGGCGAGCGTGCGGGCAACACCTCGACCGAAGAGATCATCATGGCGGTCAAGACCCGTGAGGACTACTTCGGCGTCGAGATCGGCGCGAACACCAAGGAGATCTTCGAGACCTCCCGACTGGTGTCTCGCCTCACCGGGTACCCGATCCAGTACAACAAGGCGGTCGTCGGCCGTAATGCGTTCGCCCATGAATCCGGCATCCACCAGCACGGTGTGCTCCGCGATCGAGAGACCTACGAGATCATGGACCCGGCCTCCGTGGGACACGTGTCGAAGATCATCCTCGGCAAGCACTCGGGCCGGGCCGCCTTCGCCGACGCCCTCCAGAAGCTCGGGCTCACGCTCGAGGACGAGGACTTCGCCAGGGCGTTCGAACGGTTCAAGGTACTGGCCGACCGCAAGGGAGAGATCTCGGAGGAAGGCATCATCGCCATCGTCAACGAGGAGACGAGTGTCGACACCCAGATGGCCACGCTCGTCGGCATCCGAGTCTCCGGCGGCAACAACCAGGTGCCAGTGGCGACCGTCGACATCCGCCGCGGCGACGAGATCGCGTCGTACGAGGCGGAGGGCGACGGCATGGTCAACGCCGCCTTCGTCGCCATCCAGGACGCCTTCGCCCTCCCTGCGACGCTGATCGACTACCGGGTGAGCCCGCTCACGGCGGGTGCGGATGCGATGGCGCAGGTCAGTGTGATCATCCAGATCGGACCGGAGACATACTCCGGCAGCGGTGTCTCCACGGACGTCGTCGAGGGATCGGCACGTGCCTTCGTGGCTGCGATGAACAAGAGGGTCGGCGCAGTGGTGGCGACCGACGACGAGGCGTGACCACGTTCGTCCTCCTTCCCGGGGACGGCATCGGTCCCGAGGTCACGGCGGAGGCGCGCAAGATCCTCGAGCAGGTCGGGGCGCTTCACGGGCACCAGTTCGCCTTCGACGTGCGGCCGATGGGCGGCAATGCCATCGACGACTACGGCGATCCGCTGCCAGCGAGCACGCTCGCCGCGTGCCGGGAGGCCGACGCCGTGCTGCTCGGCGCCGTCGGTGGGCCGAAGTGGGACGATCCCGACGCCAAGACCCGCCCCGAGGCGGGGCTGCTCCAGCTTCGCAAGGAGCTCGGGCTCTTCGCCAACCTGCGACCCGTCACGGCGTTCGACGAGCTCGTCGGAGCTTCCCCGCTGCGCCGCGAGATCGTCACGGGCGTCGACATCCTGTTCTTCCGTGAGCTGACCGGAGGCATCTACTTCGGCGAGCAGCGCCTGTCCGACGACGGGACCGTGGCGCACTCGACGATGACCTATTCCGTCCCCGAGGTCGAGCGGATCGTCCGCATGGCGGCCGAAGCAGCCCGCCTTCGCCGCAACAAGCTCACCTCGGTGGACAAGGCCAACGTCCTCGAGGTGTCGCGTCTGTGGCGGCGGACGGCGGCACGGGTCATGACCGAGGAGTTCCCGGACGTCGAGTACGAGGTCGTGCTCGTCGACGCCATGGCGATGCACCTCATCTCGCGGCCCCGCGACTTCGATGTCGTGGTGACCGGCAACCTCTTCGGTGACATCCTCACGGACGAGGCATCCATGCTCCCGGGGTCGATGGGCATGCTGCCCTCGGCCAGCCTGGGCGACCCGGGACCCGGGGTCTACGAGCCGATCCACGGTTCGGCACCCGACATCGCGGGACGTGGCGTCGCCAACCCGCTGGCGATGATCCTGGCAGCCGCCCTCGCCCTCCGTCACTCCCTGGATCTGGACCACGAGGCGTCGGCGGTCGAGGCGGCTGTGGCCACCGTGCTCGGCAACGGGCTACGGACCGCCGACATCGCCGCAGGAGGTCCGGCACTCTCGACGTCGGCGATGGGGGATGCCGTCGTCGACGCACTACTCACTGCGGGGGCGTGAATCCGGTTCCCGGATAGCATCGCATTCATGCACCGGCGCCACCTCGTCCTCGCCCTGGTCCTCTCCTTCGCGACCGCAGCGTGTTCCACGGCTTCGCCCGCCACGACGACCACTCCGGCATCGACATCCACCTCGTCGGTAGCCCGCACGTCACCGCCGACGACAACGTCGACCCTGGCCACACGAGCCGATGTGCCGCTTCCACCGGCGCCTGCGGCCGTCACCCTCGGCGTCGGCGACCCCCTCTTCCCGGGCCTGGGCAACCCCGGCTACGACGTCGCCCACTACGACCTGCAGCTCACGTACGACCGGGATCAGGAGCTGCTGACGGGCCTCGCCACCATCACGGCCACCGCCACCGAGGGACTCGCGACGTTCAATCTCGATTTCTCGGAGCTGGAGGTGCTCTCGGTCGCCGTCGACGGCGTTGCAGCTTCCTTCTCCAGGACGGATCTCGATCTGGTCGTTGCACCTTCGTCGCCCATCGCGGGCGGCGACACGTTCGTCGTCGCCGTCGAGTACTCGGGCACGCCGGAGCCCGTGTTCGACAGCCAGGTCGCCTTCGGATTGGGATGGCTGACGACGCCACGCGGCACGTTCGTGGTGGCCGAGCCGGCCGCCTCGAACTCGTGGTTCCCCTCCAACGACCACCCAACGGACAAGGCCACGTTCACATTCCGGGTCACCGTGCCGGACGGCACGGTCGCCATCGCCAACGGAACGCTGGAGGACACGATCACCGACCTCGGGTGGAACACGTGGGTGTGGGAGATGCGGCAACCCATGGCCACCTATCTGGCGACGGTGGTCACGGGACCGTATGACATCAGCCTGGACGCCGCATCGTCGGACCTGTCAGGCGTCACCGTCCGCAATGCCGTGTTCTCGGGCGACACGGTCTCGCCGGAGCTGGATCGCCAGGGCGAGATCATCGCCTTCTTCTCGGAGTTGTTCGGGCCCTACCCGTTCGATGCCTATGGCATCGTCGTCGTGGAAGGTCTCGCCGCGGCTCTGGAGACGCAGACGTTCAGCGTGTTCGGCGACGTCGTCGTACAGGGACCGGGCTTCGAGCGGATACTGGTGCACGAGATCGTCCACCAGTGGTTCGGCAATCTCGTCTCGCCCGGCTCGTGGCGTGACACGTGGCTCAACGAGGGATTCGCCTCCTATGGCGAATGGCTGTGGTTCGAGAAGCAGGAGGGTCGGGCGATGCTGGAGCGTGCGATCCGTGAGGAGCGAGATCGACTCGCCGAGCACGTGCCGACACCGCCGGCGCAGCCATCCGTCGACGAGCTGTTCGGGGAGTCGGTGTATCGGGTGGGGGCGATGGCGCTCCATGCGTTGCGGCTCGAAGTGGGCGACGACGTCTTCTTCACGATCCTCCGCACCCATCTCGACCGGTTCGCCTTCTCTTCGGCGACCACGGCCGACTTCATCACCGTGGCCGAAGAGGTGTCGGATCGCGATCTCGGGGCGTTCTTCGATGCCTGGCTCTTCCAACCGGGCATTCCCGACTTCCCGGACGCCTGAGCTCAGATCACGTCGGTCGCCTCGAGGATCAACGCTGCGAGGTTGTAGGCCCCGTGAAAGGTGATCCCCGCCACGACCCAGCCCTGTCCGACGCGCAGCGACGGCACCGAACCGGTTCGAGTGGAGTGCAGCCACGAGGCGCGCAATCCGATGCCGACGAGCAGCGAGGAGACGCCATGCACGAGGGGACCGAAGATCCACCGCCAGCGGATGATCTCCGGCGTCGGGTCCGGGATGTACACGTTCAGATAGATCCAGTTCTCGATGACGGCGAAGCCGAGGCCGCCTGCGACCGTCATCACCGGGATGACCCATGAGGCCGGCACGAGCCACGGGTACCGCTCCACGAGAACGACGGGACCGATCGCTTTCGTGATCTCCTCGACCGCCGGGCCGAGAAACACGACGGCGAGCACCCCGAACAACGTGAACTGGGCCGTCACCGCGCTCAGCGCACCGAGAATCCCGAACGGTCCTGCGAGCAGCACGACCCCGACGACGGCGATCCATTGCACTGCGGGCCGCACCGCTGCGGACCGCTGCTCCAGCAGGTCGGCAAACGAGCCGACGGACGCGCCGCTCCGGGCGAGCGCCGGTTCGTCGCCGGCCTGGCCGATGGGTCGGGCCCCATAGGTGTCCTGGTAGCTGGCCCCCAGGGCAGGCTCTCCCTCGATGCCGGGAGCGCCCAGCTTTCGTTCGTCGGCCACGCTCAGCTCGAGAGTGCGGTGCCGTAGGCCACGACCTCCGACACGGGAGCCTGGCCACCCCCGATGTCGCTCGTCTCCAACCGCACGTTGATCACCGAATGTGCACCACGGGCTTCGGCGTCCTCGAGCATGCGAACCAGCGCCTGCCGCCGGGCCCGCGCCAGCATCGTGCCGAGCGACTTGACCTCTCCGCCGACGATGGCACGCAACGACGAGGCGAACGTCTTGTAGTAGTCGGAGGCGATCACCGCCTCTCCGAAGACGATGACGGCGCCCCGCACATCGCTCCGGCTCTCGAGGTCGTCGAGGTCGTGGACGATGAGGTGGCTCAGTGCTCGCTCGCGCTCCTCGAGCTCCCGGAAGTGGGAGCGCTCGCGACTACGACCCACGAGATAGCCGCCGACGATGAGCACCAGCGGGATCCCGATCGTGAGCCACAGCTCCATCAGACCGTGCGCTCCACGATGGCGGCGGTGCCGTAGGCGTAGAGCTCGGCGGCGCCGCCGGCGACCGCGGAGGTGGTGAATCGGACGTTCAACACGGCGTTGGCCCCCAGGGCATCCGCCTGATCGAGCATGCGCTGCAGCGCCTCGCGACGGGCTTCGGTCAGCAACTCGGTGTAGGCCTTGAGCTCACCGCCGACGAGGTTCTTGAGGCCTGCGCCGATGTCTCGACCGATGTTCTTGGCGCGGATGGTGTTGCCCTGGACGAGACCTCTCACCTCCGTGATCCGGTGACCGGGCACCGTCTCGGTGTTCACGACGATCATGTGTTCCCTGCTCTCGAAGCGACGATCTCCACCGAGGATACCGGCGAATGCGGCGTGCGCCCGCTGTAGGGTCGCGCCGACACCGAGAGGGAGCGTACGTGAGCGGACAGGCAGACATCGGCGTCATCGGACTCGCCGTCATGGGCCGCAATCTCATCATGAACATGAACGATCACGGCTTCACCGTGGCGGCCTACAACCGCACCACCTCCAGGGTCGACGAGTTCCTCGAGGGAGAGGCTGCGGGGACCTCGGTGATCGGCGCGAGAACACTCGAAGAACTCGTCGGTGCGCTCGCAACGCCACGGCGCGTCATGCTGATGATCAAGGCAGGCTCGCCCGTCGACGAGGCCATCGACAGCCTCCTCGAGTTGCTCGACGAGGGCGACATCATCATCGATGGCGGCAACTCGCTCTTCTCCGACACCATCGCTCGCACCTCGCGGGTCGAGGCGGCTGGAATGCGATACGTCGGCGCAGGCGTGTCGGGTGGCGAAGAGGGGGCCCGCAACGGGCCTTCGATCATGCCGGGCGGCTCGGCGGAGGCGTGGGAACACATCAGGCCGATCCTGCAAGGCATCGCTGCAGAGGTGGACGACACACCGTGTTGCGACTGGGTCGGACCCGACGGCGCCGGCCACTACGTGAAGATGGTGCACAACGGCATCGAGTACGGCGACATGCAGGTGATCGCCGAAGCCTATGACCTCATGCACCGTGGGATGGGGATGAGCCACGAGGCGATGGCCGACGTGTTCGCTGATTGGGACACGGGGAAGCTCGACTCCTACCTCATCGAGATCACGGCAGACATCATGCGGCACCGGGACACGGACGGTGCGCCGCTCCTCGAGAAGATCCTCGACGCCGCCGGACAGAAGGGCACCGGGAAGTGGACGGTCATCTCGTCGATGCAACTGGGTCAACCGGTCACCCTGGTCGCAGAGGCGGTCTACGGTCGCATCGTGTCGGCATTGTGGGAGCAACGCCAGCAGGCCGCGACGAGACTCGGTGATCGGATCGAGCGGCTCGAGGGCGACGAGGAGGACCTCCTGTCGGATCTCCACGATGCGCTCTACGCGTCGAAGATCGTCTCGTATGCGCAGGGCTTCATGCTCATGGCTGCGGCCGCTCGAGAACACGACTGGGATCTCGACTTCGGGTCCATCGCCTCGATGTGGCGTGGCGGGTGCATCATCCGCAGCAGATTCCTCGGCGACATCATGACCGCCTACCGCGAGACACCGGACCTCGAGAGCCTGCTCGTGAGCGACTTCTTCTCAGGCGAGGTCGCTGCTGCCGTCCCCGGCTGGCGCCGGACCGTCGTGCGCGGCATCGAGGCCGGTATCCCGGTACCTGCGTACGCGAGCGCGCTGGCGTTCTTCGACGGCTACCGATCTCGCAAAGTGCCTGCCAACCTCGTCCAGGCGCAGCGGGACTACTTCGGCGCCCACACCTACGAGCGCATCGACGCCCCCCGCGGCGAGTTCTTCCACACCAACTGGACCGGCGAGGGCGGAGACGTCTCGGCATCGAGCTACTCGGTCTGAGGCATACAGCGACGAGACCGTTCTAGTCTCGGTGGGGTGAACACGCCGCCACATGTCCTCGTCGCGCTCATCACGGCCTTCGACGCCGGCGGGGAGATCGCGCTCGACGATCACGCCCACAACGTCGCCCATCTCGTGGAGCGCGGCATCAGCGGCCTCCTGATCGGGGGCTCGACCGGGGAGGGACCGTATCTCGAACCGGGTGAGCGGACGATCCTCGTGTCCAGAGCTCGACAGGTGGCCGGCAACGAGGCGTACATCGTCGGCGCCACTGCCGCCCAGAGCACCCGACTCGCCCGTGGTCAGATCTTCGAGATCGCCGAGGGAGGCGCAGACGCTGCGCTCGTGCTCACGCCGACGTCGCTGATCAGAGGCAACCACGCAGCCGTTCACCAGTTCTTCGCCGAGGTCGCCGACGCATCACCGATTCCGATCCTCATGTATTCCGTGCCCAGGGTCACCGGCTACGAGCTCCCGGTGGCAGTGATCGCAGCGCTCGCCGGCCACCCCAACGTGATCGGCCTCAAGGACAGCGGGGGACGGCCCTACCGGATGCAGGAAGTCGCCAGGAGCGTCGATCCGGCCTTCTTCCAGTTCGCAGGCGCCAGTGCCGCCATCGCTTCGAGCATCGCCGGAGGCGGCTACGGATCGATCACGGCCTCGACGAACTACCTCCCGGAACAGATCGACCGACTCGTCACGATGGCCCGGAACGGCGACCGTGAGCTCGAGTCGCGCCAGGTCGCCGTCACCACGATCACCAAGGTCGTCGAAGCCCACGGCGTCGTCGGGACCAAGGCGGCGGCAGTGATCTCGGGCATGCGGAGCGCTCGCGTGCGCCGCCCGCTCATGCAGCTCGACCAGGCCGCCTTCGAGGAGATCAGGCGCGTGGTGCCCCGCACCGCGTGAGCTCAGTCGAGACCGATCGCCAACCGCTTGCCGGCGGCCACGGCACCCCTCGCCTCTGCCACCAACGAGCCCGCGTCGAGCGTTTCCCACGAGGCCCTCGATGTGATGAGCGCCGATCGCATGAGCAGCAGCGCTTCCGCCTCCCCCACCTCGGCGCCGGCCGCCGCCTCGAGCCGTTCCGCACTCGACGGGTCGACAGACACGAGCGCCGCGGCGACCCGCAATGTGACGGTTCGGATCCGATCCAACGACCACTCGGGATCGGCGGCGGTGCTCATGACCGAAGTATGCCGCAGCCGGATGGTCGATGGGAGGCGCGCCAACGTCGCTAACGTCGCCGCCGATGAAGATCGGTGTCACCAAGGAGTCGGCCCCCGGGGAACGGCGAGTGGCGGCCACGCCCGACAGCGTGGGTGCGCTCGCCACGCTCGGCGCAGAGGTCGTCGTTTCCTCCGGTGCAGGCACGGACGCGGGCTTTGCAGACGAGGCCTACGTCGCCTCCGGTGCGTCGATCGCCGACGCCGCCGCAGTGCTCGACTCGGACATCGTGCTGACGGTCGGACACGTCGAACCGTCGTTGGTCACCGCCATGCGCCGCGGTGCCGCGATCGTCGGGTTCCTCGACCCCTTCGTCGACGCTTCGCTCATGGCCGCCGCAGTAGATGCCGGCATCACCGCGCTCGCCATGGAGGCCATCCCCCGCACGACGCTCGCCCAGTCGATGGACGCCCTCTCGTCGCAGACGAACCTGGCCGGCTATGCCGCCGTGCTCGAGGGTGCCGGTGCTTCCCCGCGTGCACTGCCGATGATGGTCACGGCCGCCGGAACCATCCCTCCTGCCAAGATCCTGGTCCTCGGTGTCGGCGTCGCCGGTCTCCAGGCGATCGCAACCGCGCGCCGTCTCGGCGCAGTGGTGCACGCCTATGACATCCGCGAGGAGACACGCGAACAGGTCGAGAGCCTCGGTGCGAAGTTCGTTGCGGCACCCACCGACAGCGCCGACGAGGGCGGCTACGCCAAGGAGGTCGGTGCCGACACCCAGGCCCGGCAACACGCCGCACTCGCCCCGTTCGTGGCGGATGCCGATCTCATCGTTTCCACGGCGCAGATCCCGGGCCGGAGAGCCCCTCTGCTCGTGACCGACGAGATGGTCGCATCGATGCGACCGGGATCCGTGATCGTGGACATGGCCGCCGCCACGGGCGGCAACGTGGAAGGCTCGAGCCCCGATGGAGCGGTCACTCGCCATGGTGTCGTGATCCACGGCCCCACGAACCTGCCCTCTCGCGTCGCCACGGATGCGAGCCGGCTCTACGCTCGCAACGTGCTCGAGTTGCTGAAGCGGGCGATCGTGGACGGACAGCTACAGATCGACCTCGACGACGAGATCATCGGGCAGACGGCCGTGGTCCACGACGGTCGTCCCATCCACTCCCGCACCGCAACACTCCTGGAGGCACAGTGAGCCCGGAATTCATCGCCGGCATCGTCGTGTTCGTCCTCGCCGCCTTCGTCGGGCTCGAAGTGATCTCGAAGGTCCCGCCGACCCTCCACACGCCGCTCATGTCGGGCGCCAACGCAATATCGGGGATCACCATCGTCGGGGCCCTCATCGCCGCAGGCACGGGCGCCGCCACCGCAGCGACCGTGCTCGGGTTCTTTGCCGTCGTCGCGGCCACGATCAACGTGGTCGGCGGTTTCCTCGTCACCGACCGCATGCTCGAGATGTTCAAGAAACGGCCCGGCCGATGACGGAGCTGTCCTACCTCGCCGCAGCCGTCCTCTTCATCGTCGGGCTCAAGCAGCTCGGGTCGCCCGGCACGGCGCGACGCGGCAACATCCTCGCCTCAGCCGGGATGCTGGTCGCGATCGTCGTGGTGCTCGTCGACACGGAAGCGATCTCGTGGGGCGTCGTCCTGGCCGGAGTGATCATCGGCACGGCGATCGGCGCGGTGCTCGCCCTCCGGGTCCAGATGACGTCGATGCCGGAGCTGGTCGCCGCCTTCAACGGCTTCGGTGGCGCCGCCTCGGCACTGGTCAGCGCCGCCGAGATCGTCGACACCGACGCCGTGTTCGCCACCGAGACCGGAGTCACGGTGGCACTGTCGATGATCATCGGTGCCATCACGCTGACGGGCAGCTTCGTGGCGTTTGGCAAGCTGAGCGGGCTCCTGCCCGGCCGCCCGCTGCGTTTCGGCGGTGCGCAGGCACTCAACGCCTCTCTGGCCATCATCGCCCTCGCCGCCGCGGCGTGGGGCATCGTCGGCGATGCCGCCCTCGGCTACTGGCTCGCCACCGCTGCGGCCCTCGTGCTCGGCGTGCTCGGCGTCACGCCGATCGGTGGCGCCGACATGCCCGTGGTCATCTCACTGCTCAACTCGATGTCCGGCGTCGCCGCCTCGATGGCCGGGTTCGTGATCGGCAACTCCGCGCTGATCATCGGTGGCGCTCTGGTGGGAGCAGCCGGCTTCATCCTCACGGTGCAGATGGGCGAGGCGATGAACCGCTCCCTCGCCAACGTGCTCTTCTCGGGCTTCGGGGCCGTCGTGGCCGCAGCGGAGGGTCTCGAGGACAAGCCGGTCAACCGGGCGACACCCGACGACGTCGCGATCGCGCTGGCCTATGCGGACGACGTCCTGGTCGTGCCCGGCTACGGCCTCGCCGTGGCCCAGGCGCAGCACGCCGTTCGCGACCTCTCCAAGGCACTCGAAGCTCGCGGCGTGAACGTGGGATACGCCATTCATCCGGTGGCGGGACGCATGCCGGGCCACATGAACGTGCTGCTCGCCGAAGCCGATGTCCCCTACGACGTCCTCTACGACCTCGACCAATCGAACCCGCGGTTCCCCCAGACAGACGTGGTGCTGGTTGTCGGCGCCAACGACGTCGTCAACCCGGCGGCCCGCGAGGACGCCGAGTCCCCGATCTACGGGATGCCGGTGTTGGACGTCGACAAGGCGCACACCGTCGTGGTCGTCAAGCGCAGCCTGTCGCCCGGTTTCGCCGGAATCGACAACCCACTCTTCTACATGGACAACACGATGATGCTGTTTGCGGACGGCAAGAAGGCGCTCGAGGACGTCCTCGCCTCGCTCAAGACCGTATGAGCGAGGCCGCCGACTTCTACCGCCTCGTTCGGCACCGGCGCATGATCCGCAACTACACCGACGAGCCGGTCGACCGTGCAGCAGTCGAACGGATCGTGGAAGCCGCCAGACGAGGCCCCTCCGCAGGCTTCAGCCAGGGTCAGGCCTTCGTCGTGGTCACCGACAGCGAGACGCGAGCCGAGATCGCCCGGCTCGCCTCCGAGCCCGAGTACGTCGCACGTGGATTCGATCCGTGGATCTCGCGTGCCCCGGCCCACATCGTCGTGTGCACGTCGGAGAAGGTGTACAAGGACCGTTACGCCGAGCCGGACAAGTCCCCGGACGGGACCGAACACGACTGGCCCGTCCCCTACTGGTGGGTCGATGCGGGCGCCGCCCTCATGACGATCCTGCTCGGCGCCGTCGCGGAGGGTCTCGCCGCAGGCTTCCTCGGCTCTCACGCATTCGGCGACATCAAGACCCTGCTCGGCATTCCAGACGACGTCGAACCGATCGGCATCGTCACGCTGGGCCGTCCTGCACCCGATCGCCGCTCCAGCTCGCTCGAGCGAGGGTGGAAGGATGCCGGAAACGTGATCCACTTCGAGCGGTGGACGCCGTGAGCCGAACAGGACCTAATGCTGTCCGGGGATACAACGGTCACGCGGTAGGATCGGTCGTCCCGATTCGGATTCCCCGAGGAGCGGCTGCGTGAGCACGTGGACCTTCACATCCGAGTCCGTCACCGAGGGTCACCCCGACAAGATGGCGGATCAGATCTCCGACGCGGTCCTCGATGCCTTTCTCGCCGAGGACCCGAACAGCCGCGTGGCGTGCGAGACCCTGGTCACGACCGGGCTCACCGTGGTCACCGGCGAGGTGGACTCCACGGCGTCGGTCGACGTCGAAGCGGTTGCGCGGGCGACGATCCTCGACATCGGGTACGACCGACCGGAGCTCGGGTTCGATGGCCGCACCGTCGACATCGACGTCCGGCTCGATCAGCAGTCGATCGACATCGCTCGCGGCGTCGACGACTCGGAAGAAGCGCGCTCAGCCCGCGCCGTCGACGAACTCGATCGCCAGGGCGCAGGCGACCAGGGCATGATGTTCGGTTACGCCACGAACGAGACCGAAACCCTCATGCCGCTGCCGATCCACGTCGCCCATCGGATCGCCGAGCGCCTGAGTGCAGTCCGCAAGTCGGGTGCGCTCGCCTATCTGCGCCCCGACGGCAAGACGCAGGTCACCTTCGAGTACGAGGGCAACCGCCCCATCCGGTTGCGCTCCGTGGTCGTGTCGACGCAGCACGAGCCGGGCGTCGATCGGGACACGACCATCAGACCCGACGTGCTCGAGTGGGTGATTCGTCCCTCGCTCCCCGAGGCATTCGCAGAAGATCCCTACGAGGTGTGGATCAACCCGACCGGTCGCTTCGTGGTCGGCGGACCTGTCGGCGACGCCGGGCTCACGGGGCGCAAGATCATCGTCGACACGTACGGCGGCATGGGCCGTCACGGTGGCGGCGCCTTCTCCGGCAAGGATCCCTCCAAGGTCGACCGATCGGCGGCCTATGCCGCCCGGTGGGTCGCCAAGCACGTCGTCGCCGCCGGCGCGGCCGACCGCTGCGAGGTCCAGGTGGCCTATGCGATCGGGGTGGCCCAGCCGATGTCGATCCTCGTCGAGACGTTCGGCACCGCCGAAGTCGACACGGGGAAGCTCGAGGCGACGGTGACGGAGCTCTTCGATCTGCGCCCTGCCGCCATCATCGCCGATCTCGACCTGCGCCGGCCCATCTACGCCGCGACGTCGGCGTACGGCCACTTCGGCAAGGTGGACCCGCTCCTTCCGTGGGAGGAGACGCCTCGCGTGGACGAGCTCCGGTCGGCGCTGGGGCTGTGACGGCGGCGACTGCGCTCGACGCAGCCGACGCGCTGGCGTCGTATCGATCCAGGTTCGTCATCACCGACGACGACGTGATCTACCTCGACGGCAACAGCCTCGGTCGCATGCCCGTTGCCGCGGCCGAGGTCCTCGAACACACGGCTCGCCACGAGTGGGCTGACGGGCTCGTGAGGAGCTGGCACGAGTGGATCGACCTTCCGACCAGGATCGGCGCCATCGTCGCTAGCCTCGTCGGGGCCCGTGCAGACGAGGTCGCGATGAGCGACCAGACCTCGATCAACCTGTTCAAACTGGCTTCGGCGGCGTTGACGGACGACCGGCCCGACATCGTCACCGACACCACCAATTTCCCCTCCGACATCTACGTGCTGAAGGAGATCGCAGCACGGGCCGGAGGTCGACTTCGCCTCGTGTCGAGCGACGATCTGACGGGTCCCTCTCCCGACACCATCGCTCCCCATCTCGACAACCGGGTCGGGCTCGTCAGCCTCAGCCACGTCGCCTTCAAGTCCGGCGCCATCACGGACCTCGCGTCGATGACCGAACTGGCCCACCGCCACGGGGCGATGGTCCTGTTCGACTGCTCCCACTCGATCGGGGCCATACCGGTCGGTCTGAGCGAGATCGGTGCGGACCTGGCGATCGGCTGCACCTACAAGCACTGCAACGGCGGGCCGGGGGCGCCGGCATTTCTCTACGTGCGTCACGACCTGCAGGAGCGGATCGTCCAGCCGATCCACGGCTGGTGGGGACACGACGCGATGTTCGCCTTCAGCACGGAGTACGTGCCGGCACCGGACATGCGCCGCTTCCAGACCGGTACGCCCGGCGTCCTCGGCATGCGAGCCGCCGAACCAGGCATCGCGATGGTCGCCGAAGCAGGCCTGGACGCGATCAGGACGAAAGGGATCGCCCTCGGCGATCTCCTCGAAGCCGGCTTCGACGAGCGTCTCGCACCACTCGGGTACTCCTTCGGATCACCCCGCGGTGCCGCCAACCGGGGCCATCACCTGGCGCTCCGGCATCCCGAAGGCCACAGGATCACGAAAGCACTCATCGCCCGAAAGGTGATCCCCGATTTCCGCGCCCCGGACAACATCCGCATCGGCGTCAGCCCGCTCTATCAGCGCCACGTGGAGATGCCGGCAGCCGTCGCAGCCCTCGCCGACGTGGTGGAGTCCGGCGAACATCTCGCATTCGACACCGCGGCCCGCGTCACCTGACGTCAGCGGCGCGCGATCGGCTGGATCGCCTGCCTCGGGCCGAACTTCGGCGCCGAGATCCCCGCCGCCTTGAGCAGCATGACGACGCGCCGCCGATGACCCCGATACGGTTCCAGGAGCTCGAGCATCCTGGCGTCGTCGGCACGGGCCTCCCCCGCCAGCGCCCAGGCCACCATGTTGGGGATGTGATAGTCGCCCACCGAGACGGTGTCGGGGTCGCCGCGGGAGACACCCATCACCGCGGCCGCGGTCCATGGACCGATCCCTTCGATCGATTGCAGACGCTCCCAGGCCTCCTGCCGCGACATGCCGATCGACTCCTCCAGTCGGGCGATCCGCCGCGCCGCCTCGATCAGCGTGCTCGCCCTCGACCGCTCGATCCCGTGGGGGTGGAGGTCCTCCCACGAGCATGCGGCGATGCAGTCCGGTCGTGGCGGCGTGCGCATGCCGTACGGCCCCGGCGCCGGTTCGCCGAACTCCCGGGCGAGCATGCGATACGACCGGCGCGCCTCGCGGCTCGTGACTCGCTGACCGAGGATCGCCTGGGCGAGGGTGTCCCACACGACGCCGGTCGCACCCAACCTCAGCCCGGCAAACCGGCGATGCAGCCTTCCCACGAGACCGTCGCCCGGCTCGAAGCCCGACACGTCGTCGTGGCATCCGGCGATCTCGGGGGCGCGAGCGAGAGCCCAGTCGGCGCCGGGTCCCCACGCTTCTGCGCGCATCTCGCCGGCCGCGGTCGTGAAGGCGACGGTCACGGGTCCCGGAGGAGCGATGGTCGCCCAGACGATGCTCCGGTCGTCGCGTACCATCGAGCCGCGGGCGGCGCGCATCTCGAGGAACCCGAGGGTGCGGACCGCGTCATAGCGGAGCGGCACGGAGAAGGTCCGGTGCATGACGCTGGAAGCTAGCCGGTGTCGAGCTTCAGCAGGGCGCGAATCACGCCGATCCAACTCGAGGACGACAGAGGTGCGCACATGACCGATCGCAACGACAACGACACTCCCACCTCCTCCGAGGATCTCGTGAGACGAGCCCGCGAGGAGTTGTTCGGGAACGGCCGGGACGACACCGACGACGGGCATGCCGCGGTCGAGTCGTCTGTCACGTCGCAAGACGTGACCTCTTCGGTCGATCCCGTCGTCGACGAGTACGCCGAGTTCCTTCGCACCACACGGGAGGGCGATGAGCCGGCTGCTGTGCCCGAGCAAGGTTCTGCCGAGCCGTTCGAGCCCGACGACGAAGCCCCGACTCACGTGCCGACGGTGCTGAGCGACGAGGAACTGGCGCAGTCGTGGGACACCGCACCCGCACCGACGGCCGACCGTCGCTCATGGGATCCGAACTGGTCGCCCGGCGAAGCCACCTACGACTACGACCAACCGGTCGGTGGGCCTGACCCGAGTGTGCTGCCTCCACCCAGCCCTTCTGGTCGGCGATCCGGCGGAGGCGGGAAACTCGGTCCATGGATCATCGGTCTCGTGATCTTCGGGGGTTTCGTGCTGTTCAATGTCCTGGACAACACGACGTCGGTCGCCTCGCTGAGCGAAGGCGACTGCATCCAGGATCCAGGGCTCGTCGAGGTCATCGAGAACGTCGAGGCCGTCGGCTGCAACGAGCCCCACGAGGTCGAGGTGTTCGCCGTCGTCGAGTTGAACCAACCCGACGGCTCGCGTTTCCCGGGCAACGATGCGGTCTACGAAGACGGTATGGATCGCTGCCTTCCACGCTTTGCCGGCTACGTCGGGACCTCGTACGAGGAGTCCGTCTACTGGGTGGACGCGTGGACTCCGATCGAAGAGGGCTGGGACCGCGGTGACCGCGAAGTGTTGTGCGTGATCTACGAGGTCACCGACAGCTTCGACATCAAGACGAACACGTTCTCGGCGCGCAACACCGGCCGCTGACCCTTCCGCCGACGGTCTCCGCCTCACCCGTTCGAGACGCTTTGCTTTCGGGCGGCCAGCGACCATCATGCCGCCCAGCATGACCGCCCTCCTCCTCGTCGGCGCCGGACAACTCGGCTCGGTCGCAGCCACGGCAGCAGTCGCCGATGGTGTCGTCTCATCACTCAGCGGCGTCGTCGATCCGGACCCGGCCGCCAGAGCCGCCTTCGGGGACGTACCGGGATTCGTCTCGACGCTCGATGTGCCTGCGGCGCGTGAAGGTGATCGGGCGCTGGTCGCCTTCTCATCGAGCGCAGAGGAGACGGCACCGGCGATCCTGCGTCTCGTGTCGGCCGGGTATCACGTCGTCACCACCGCAGAAGAGATGGCATGGCCACCCCGTCACATCTGGGAGGCGATGCACACGGCGGCGAAGAGCCACCGCCGGACCATCATCATGACGGGAGCGAATCCCGGCTTCGTCATGGACCGGCTCCCCCTGGTTGCGGTCTCGGCCAGCCGCAGCGTCAAACACATCACCGTGAGACGGAGGGTCGACTCGGCGACACGGAGAGACACGCTCGTCGCCAAGACGGGTCGCGGGCTCTCTCGCGAGGAGTTCGATGCGGCGGTTGCCGACGGATCGGTGGGGCACCGCGGGATCATCGCCAGCGCCAAGCTCCTCGCCCACACGATCGGCTGGCCCACGCACGATCTGACCCACTCCATCGAACCCCTCATCGGCGACGACGAACAGGTCAACGGTCTGCATCAGCGTGCGATGCTGCGAGCCGGCGATCGAAGCATCGACCTCGAACTCGTCATCGGATGGCGGATCGCTGACCCCGGAGACACGATCGTCGTGGACGGTGATCCTCCCATCCACCTCGAGTTCCCCGGCGGCTACCACGGCGACCAGGGAGCCGTGTCGCAGATCCTGGGGGCGCTGCGGCACTGCAACGAGCTCACCCCGAGTTTCTACCGCCCGACCGATCTCCCGCTCCGGTTCGGCTGATCGACGCGGCGGCTAGCGTTTGCCGCATGGGGTCCAGGCAGACGACGCTCAGCAGCCGCACCGCGCACCTCGTGGCGCTGACGCTCACCGCCGCCATCGCCCTCATGACAGTGCTCGGGGCTCCCGCTCTGGCGCAGACAGAGACGCTGCTGTGCGAGCCGTTCGAGGGCATCACGTGTGACGGCTGGTTCACCGACGATGCAGGCGTCGTCGGCGACGACGCCGTCGTCGAAGACGCCATCGACCGTGTGGTCGGTCGATACGGCGTCGAGATCGCCATCGTCATCGTCGCGGACACCGGGAACCGGTCCACTGCCGAGTTCGCGCTCGACCTGGGGAACGCCTGGGGCGTCGGAGATCCGGAACGGAACGACGGCGTCGTCATCGTGGTCGACCTCGAGGCGCGCAGGATCGAGCTGCAGGCGGGACCCGGTCTGCCGGCGTTCGACTACGAGCGCGTCACCGGAGCGGCCACGTCCTTCTACGCCGCAGGCGACTTCCAATCGGGCACGCTCGCCGTGATCGGCTCGCTCGAGCAGGAACTCCTCGACATCTTCGAGCCCGGTGAGGATCCTCTCCCGCCGGAGGTGACGTCCCCGGACCCGTCGCCCGCCCCATCCGGCGGAACCGGTGCGGTCGGCTACGTCGTGGCCGGTGTCGCGCTGGTGGGCGGTGGTGCGTTGCTCGTCCGCCGGCGTCGTGACCAGGACGAGGCCACCCTCGCACGCCGGGCGCGGAGGATCGACGACGTCGTGGCCCGGCTCGAGCCGTCGGCCGACGAGCTCGTGAAGCTCGACGATCACAGGCTCCCGGCACCGGGAAGACGGCCCGAGATCCCGACGATGGACGCGGTCCGAGCGCTCCAGGAGATCGCAGCGGCGGGGGCGACCCACGATGCGGCGGCGACGACGGCGCTCGCCGACGCAGACCTCATCGCACTCATCGACCGTGACGGCTTGCTGGCGGAGACCAGGGTGCCATTCGAGCTGGCGGTCTCCGACGAACGCGACATCCTCGAGGGGGCGCTCCAGGCCGCGATCGAGGCGGCCGGTGATGTGCCCGCACGCAACGAGGAGGAGTTCACCGTCCGGCTCGGCGAGCTCGAGCGCATCATCGTCTCGTTGCGCCCGCACCGGGTTGCGGCCGATCGGCAGCGGAGCGCGGAAGCGCTCGCCGCCCGGCTCGCCGAGACTCCGCTCGGACCGGCGACCACGACCGACGGTGGGGAGCGGCTCCTGAAGGCGGCTCCGGCGCTCGACGGCGCCAACACGATTCAGGAATCGGTCGCCGAACTGGAGAGCGTGTACGCCACGGCACAGGAGAAGACGCAGCGTCTCGCCCGCCTCTACGAGCGGCTCCCGGCCAACACCGCTCGACCGGCGGTGGCCGCCGCCCTCGCCGACGTCCATCGCAACGAGGACACGGCGGTGGAGCGCTACGAGAAGATCAGGCGGCGTCTGCAGGAGACCGGTTCCAGCCTCGAGGCCGACGGGTTGTCGATCCCGGCAGTCGCCGCGTTGCTCCTCATGAACAACACCGGAGCCGACCTCGATCGTTTCGTCTCTGCCTACGAGTTGCACCGGGATCGGGGACGCGAGCCCGGGGAGAGCGTCGAGCTCGCCCTGGCCGGGATCACCCACAAGTCGGACATCCACCTCGTGCGGAAGGAAGCGGAGCGCCTCGGATTGCCGATCTCCCTCACCGTGGCGTTGCTGCGGAGCCGTGACGACGGTCCCGAGGTCTTCCGCCAGATCCGCGACGAGCTCACCGCGCACGGGATGAAAGCCGACACCAGGCGAACCATCGCCGGCATCCTGGCCGTTTCGCTCGAGCCTGCCCTCGCCACCCAGCGCTGGCTGGCGGCACGGGAGGCACTCGCGGCGCTCGGACTCGAAGGTGCGTACGCCGATGTGGCGGCGGCCTTCGGAGCGTCCGACCCGAGAGGCCCACGGGTGTTTGCGCTCGCCTACGCAGCACAACGCCAGGCCCTGGCTCGGAGCGACATCCGGGATGCCGACCGCTTTGCGCCCGAGCTCGCCCATCAGGGCACGCGGCGCCAGCGGGACTCGTGGACCGGGAGACCCATCCCGCCGGGCCTCGGGTCGTTCGACCCCTTCACGCTGCTCTTCTATCACTGGGTCATCACGAGGGGCCACCGTGGCTCGCTCGGCTGGGAGCCGATCTATCGCGACACGTCGTGGGCAGGCGATCGTGATTCGTGGTGGGGAGGCACCGGCGGGTTCGGCGGCTTCGGCGGCGGCATCTTCACGGGGAGCGGCGGTGGATCGTCGTGGGGTGGCGGCGGCTGGGGAGGCGGCGGCGGATTCGGTGGCTTCGGTGGCGGCGGGTTCGGCGGCGGCGGAGGCGGCGGTTCGTCCTGGTGAGCGACGATCGCATCACGAGCACGGCCAATCCCCTGGTCAAGGAGCTCGCGACACTGGCGAGCCGGCGCGGTCGGGTCCGGGCCGGGGCGTTTCTCATCGAAGGACACCGCGAGGTCGTGCGGGCGCTGGCGACAGAACTCGACATCGACCTCGTGATCGTGTGTCCCGAGCTGCTCGGCGAACGCCCGCTGCCCGACAGTCCCCTCGCCAGGGTCCTGCAACTGGGTGAAGCAGCCTTCCGGAAGGTGTCACGGCGACAGAGCCCGGACGGCATCGCGGTCAGAGCGGCCACACCTGCGCTCGATCTCGCATCCGTCGCAGTGCCCTCGGAGCCACTCGTGCTCGTTGCCGAGGGCATCGAGAAGCCGGGCAATCTCGGGGCCATGGTGCGCACCGCAGCGGCGCTGGGTGTCGACGCGGTCGTGTTCGCCGACCCGGTCACCGACATCTACAACCCGAACGCCGTCCGCGCCTCACAGGGTGCCCTCTTCTCAGTGCCACTCGCCGCAGCCGGCACCGACGAGGTCATCGGCTGGCTCACCGACCATCGGATTCGCGCCGTTGCAGGCCATCCCGAGGGAGGCACGAGGCTGTGGGATGCCCAGTTGTGGAGCCCGGCGTCTGGTTCCGGAACAGCCATCGTCGTCGGATCCGAGGCCGACGGGCTCACCGAGGCGTGGAACGATGCGCTGCGGGTCACCATCCCCATACGCGGCACAGACGGGGCCGACTCGCTCAATGCGGCGACGGCGGCGGCGATCCTCCTGTACGAGGCCGTCCGACAACGGCGTTGACGGCACCGGCGCTGACGGCACCGGCGTCAGGACGGCTCCACCTCGACGACCTCGATGGCATCATCACGGTCGCACCACCGGCACACCACCCGCGTCACGTCGGAGGAGTGCACCTCTTCCTCGTCGACATCCATGTCGCCACCGAGGGTGAAGTGGAGATACCGTCTCCGCTCGAGGCGCTCGTAGACGTCGAACCTCGTCCGGTTGCCACAGTGTGCGCAGCGATACGTGCTCGGCATCGGTCGGATCGTACCGTCGGACGGATGGGCTCATGCCCGAATCGTTGACCCGAACACATGTTCGATCTAGGTTGTCGCACCCATGGCGAAACACCTCCCCGGCATCCGTGACGAGCGCGGCTTCCAGGCGTCACTCCTCGACCTCGGCACACCGCTCCACGACGTTCCCTTCGTGATCCTCGATCTCGAAACCACAGGTGGCTCTGCCGCCGACTGTGCGATCACCGAGATCGGTGCGGTGAAGTACGTCGGAGGCGAGCTGCTCGGGACGTTCCACACGCTCGTGAACCCGGATGCGCCGATTCCGCCCACGATCACGGTTCTCACGGGCATCACGCAGGCGATGGTCATCGATGCGCCGAAGATCGAGGAGGTGTTGCCTTCCTTCTTCGAATTCGTGGGCGATGCGGTGGTCGTGGGCCACAACGTAAGGTTCGACATGTCGTTTCTCGATGCGGCGGCCCGCCGGCTCGGCTACGGGCGGTTTCCCAACCGACGCGCCGACACGCTCAAACTGGCGCGCCGCCTGGTCGGAGAGGAGGTGCGGAACCTGCGGCTCGCCTCGCTCGCCGCCCACTTCCGGAGTCCGGTGACCCCGACCCATCGCGCCCTCGACGACGCCAAGGCGACGGCCCATGTCTTCTTCGAGCTCCTCCAGCGAGCAGGGGCACTCGGCGCCACCCATCTCGACGATCTCCTCCGACTCCCCACCGCCCGGGGCCGGCCGCACTACGACAAGATCTCCCTCACGGACGGGCTGCCCCGGGGGCCGGGTGTGTACCTCTTCGAGGACGTGGACGGCGAGGTGATCTACATCGGCAAGGCGAAGAACCTCCGGACGCGGGTCCGGTCCTACTTCTACGGCGACACGAGACGGACCGTCACCACGATGATGCGTGTGTTGCGCACGGTGAAACACGTCGCGTGCGCGACGGAGCTCGAAGCAGAGATCACCGAGGTCAGGCTCATCCACGCCCATCGTCCCCGGTTCAACCGGCGATCCCGGCCGCCCCGATCGAGTCATTGGGTGCGCCTGACGAACGAGCCCTTCCCCCGGCTCTCGCTCGTGCGCACCAGACAAATCGACGCACTCGCCCATCTCGGACCATTCCGGTCGCGCCGCACGGCAGCGCTCGTCATGAACGCACTCTGGGACGCCACGATGATTCGCCGGTGCATGACCAAGGGAGGTCGAGTCTCCGCCGCCTGCCGGTTTGCCGAGTTGGGGGTCGCTCTGTGCCCGTGCGACGGGTCGATCGACGAGGCTCGCTACCACACGCTCGCGGTGGCCCCCCTGCTCGCCGGACTCGACGGGGACCCATCCGCCCTGCTCGATCCGCTGACGGAACGGATCGGGAGAGTGGCTCGCGATCGGCGTTTCGAGGAAGCGGCGGAACTGCGGGACCGCCATCGTGCGCTGACGACGGCGATCACGGACCGCCAGCGGTGGCGTGCCCTCGAAGATGCGGGGCTGATCTGGGCGCATCGCTCCGACGGCGTCGGCGCGTTCATCGACCACGGCCGATTCGTGGCGGCGTGGTCGGGCAACGGAGCCCCACCCCTGGCCCACGACCCGGGCGAGCACGAGACCACCGACACCCCGACGGACGTGGCGCTGGCCGAAGAGGCCCGGCTCGTGTGGCGATGGCTGGACGATCCTGAGGTGCGCATCGTGGACAGCACGCACCCGTTTGCCCACTCGATCCACCGCCCCATCCGTCTCGAACGGCTTGCCGGTTGAGGCCCCGTAACCTGGCTCCATGCCCGACCCCGCCCGCCGACCCGACGTCGTCACGGAGCATTCGCGGCACATCGATGCGCCGCCCGAACTCGTGTGGCGAGGACTCACCGGTCTCGACCTGCGTGACTCCCTGGTCGTGCGGTTGCTGCTCGCCGTCCGTGGCCTGTCGAAGCGCAGTCCGCTGACGCTCGAGGCGCTCGCCGATGGCGGGTTCCGGCCGCTGCGCAGTCGTGCTCCGACGCCGGCGGACCCGACGGGTGAGCTCGTGCTCGGGCTGGTTGCACAGCCGTGGCGGCTCACCGGTGGCATCCGTCGCGGCGACGTCGGCGACCTGGACACGTTCGACGAGCCCGGCCATGCCGTCATCAGCTGGTCGTATCTGGTCGACCCGACCCGGGGTGGATGCCGGCTGACCACGCGCACCACCGTCCGGTGCACCGACGACGTCTCGCGCAGACGCTTCATGCGGTACTGGCGGATCGTCGGGCCCTTCTCCGGGCTCATCAGGCGCGAATCACTGCGTCTCGTGGCGCGACGGGTCGAGCCCATCCGGGACTCCGGGTAGCCTCGCCTGATGCGCTTCATCATCCGACCCGGATCGAGCTCCCAGGCCCGCGCCGACGCCACGCTGCTGTCGGCCATGGGGCTCCCCGGCGGCGGCGTGCTTCGCGTCGGCCGGACCCATGTGCTCGTGACCCCCGGAGATGTGGCCACACCCAACACACTCCTCCTGAACGAGCGTCAGATCCGCAACGCAGGTGTCTCGGCCGGTGCTGCGGTCGACGCCACACGGGCCATGCTCACGACCGCCGGTAGGGTGGTCGTGAGCAGCACGGACGCGCCCCTCGACTCGCGCCATCTGGCACGTTCGCTCGAGGGTTCGCCGGTCACGGTGGGCGACACGGTGGTCGTGCGCGCCGCCTATGGCGAGGGAACGAGCGAGGACGCCGAGGTCACCATCGTCACCGTGAGCCCGGGCACCGCGGGCCTCGTCGGCTCCTCGACGGTCGTCCACGAGGAAGGTGAGGACCCCGCCGCCGTCGTGGCCCAACCCGCCGGACATCCTGCGGGCGAGGCTCCGACCGCGGCCGAGGCCCTGCTCGCCGGGCTGCACACCGAACTCGAGACGCTCACCGGGTGGCTGCGGTTGTTGACGTCGCGCGACAACCTCCCGGACGCCTGGGGCTTGCCCTCGGTCGCAGGGGTGCTGCTGGCCGGTCCCACCGGCTGCGGCAAGTCCGAGCTCGTGTCGGCAGCGGCCACGGCCGCCGGGGCCACCGTGCACGAGGTGTCGATGGAGCTCGTCTTCAAGCCGGACAAGCTGCTCGAAGTCCTCGAACGAGCCGTCCGCAATGCCGCTCCGGCCACCGTCATCTTCGTCGACCGGCTCGATGCCGTTGTCGGTGACGACGCCCTGTTCCGCTCCCAGGTCGCAGCGATCATGCGGTGGTTCCTCGACACCGTGAGCGAAAAGCCTCGTGTGGCCTGTGTCCTCGGCGTCTCGTCGGTGGCGCGGATTCCGGCGGCGATCGCCGGCTCACCCCTGCTCCCCAGGGCACTGACCATTCCCCCGCCGGACCTCGAGCGTCGGACCCTGCTGTTCGAGTCCGCCCTCGCCAGGGTCCCCCACGACGACATCGACTTCGCCAAACTCGCCGGCAGATCGGCCGGATTCAGTGGTGCCGACATCGTGGCATCGGTGGTTCATGCGAGCGCCCTCATCGCATCCAACGGCGGTCACGTCGACGAGGATCTCTTGCTGCGGGCGATCCAGGAGACCACCCCGTCGCTGGGGACATCGTCGCTCGGCGAGATGCCGAGCTATGGGTTCGAGCTCGTCGCCAATCTCGACGAGGTGAAGCAGCGCCTGACGGAGGCGGTCATCTGGCAGATGCGTGAACCAGACCGGTTCACCCGGCTCGGCATCGAGCCGCCCCGCGGCTTGCTGCTGTACGGCCCACCCGGGACCGGCAAGACGTTCGTGGTGCGGGCCCTCGCAAATGAATCTGGTGCCGCCTTCTTCACGGTCAAGGGCGCAGAGTTGCTCGACAAGTACGTCGGAGAGTCGGAGCGAGCGGTTCGAGAAGTGTTCGCCAGAGCACGCGCCGTTGCCCCGGCGCTCCTGTTCTTCGACGAGATCGATGCCCTCGCCCCGGTGCGGGGCAACTCCTCGAACTCCGTCACGGACTCCGTGGTCGCCGCCCTGCTCACCGAGATGGACGGGGTGTCCGACCGGGGCGATGTCTTCGTGATCGGCGCCACGAATCGCAAGGACCTCGTGGACTCGGCCCTGCTGCGCCCCGGACGACTCGAGACACACCTCTACCTCGGGCTCCCGGTGGCAGCCTCCCGCAAGGCGTTCTTCGACATCCAGGACGTCCCGTTCGGAGACGATGTCGACATGGATCATGTGATCGGCGCCACCGACGGATTGTCCTTCGCCGAACTCTCGGGTCTTCTCCGTGAAGCGGCGCTGCAAGCGTTGCGCCGGGACTCCTCGGCGATCGAGGTCTCGATGGCCGACATGCAGGACGCTCTCGAGCGCTACACCTCGAGCACCTGAAGCCGGTCCGTCCGCTAGGCGTTCATCTCGCCCTTGGGCGATGCCGACGGGGTGAACTTCTCCGCCTCGGCCTTCGGCTCGCCGCCGGGCTGCTCCGGCGAATCCTCGTCGTCTTTCACGGTTCGCATCCACACCGTGCGCTGCGGGAACGGAATCTGGATGCCTTGGCGGTCGAAGGCGACCTTGAGCCGGCCGCGGATGACGCGTGCGGTCGTCCACTGCTCTGCCGGCTCCACCTTGACGGCCAGCCTGATCGCCACGGAGTCCGCCCGGAACGCCTCCACACCCCAGACCTCGGGCTCCTCGAGGATCGTGGCCTTCTCCAGCTTCTCGTGCCAGACGCCGTCGGCGACCTCCTTGATGACCCGCATCGCATGATCGATGTCGGTGTCATAGGCCACATCGATGTCGAGCACCGTGCGCGCCCAGGTCTGTGACTTGTTGGCCACCCGTCGGATCTCGCCGTTGGGAACGTGCCACAGTGTGCCGTAGACGTCGCGGAGCTCCGTCGTGCGCAGGTTCACGGCCTCGACGACGCCGGCCGCCTCGCCGACGTCGATGACGTCGCCGACGCCGTATTGGTCCTCGATGAGCATGAAGATGCCCGAGAGGAAGTCCTTGACCAGGCTCTGCGACCCGAACCCCAGCGCCACACCGACGATGCCGGCACTGGCGATGAGCGGGCCCAGATTGATCTCCAGCTCACCGAGCGCCACCACGATGGCGATCGTGTAGATCACGATGCTGGCGCCGTTGCGCAGCACCTGTCCCAGCGTGCGCGCCCGCTGCTCCGCACGTGCGTTCGTCGTGTTGATCAGGTCGTCCTCGTGGAAACTCACGACTCGGTCCACGAAGCCCGAGATGGCACGACGCACGTAGCGATTGATCAACCACGCCACGAGGAGGATGATCACGATCGCGATGGGGGTTCTCGCCACGTCGGCGAGCGAGGCCACGGTGTCGTTCTTCGTCAGGTTGTAGAAGAACTCACAGAGGGTGCTCGGATCGCTCCCACATGCATCTTCCACTGCGGCGGCAAGGATCGACACGGATCACTCCAGAGATGTCGCGTACGGCGCCTGACCATAGCCCCGCCGCAGCGAGTTTCGATGCGTCCAGGACGGGTAGGAGCACCGTATACGTAGTGACAGACGCCACGACCTTCGGTGTTTGCACACCAGACCGTCGCATGAGAACAGAGAGAAGCCCATCATGAACCCCACCATCCACCCCAGCCTCGTGCTCCGGCTGCACGATCATCGCGTTGCGGCCAGCCTGGCTCGTCGCATCGCGAGCTGAAGCGACCCCACACATTCACCTCCGAGACCTGACGGTTGATGCCCGCCGTCAGGTCTCTCGCGTCACGGCAACGGCTTCGGCGACGGTGAACCGTCCCTCGTAGAGAGCACGGCCGACGATGGCACCCTCGACACCGTGACGAGCCAGGGCTCGGAGGTCGTCGAGCGTGCCCACGCCACCGGAGCCGATCAATGCCAGCTCGGGGGCCGCGGCGGCGACCTCGTCCAGCACACCGACGTCGGGGCCGGTGAGCATGCCGTCACGAGCGATGCCGGTCACCAGCGCTCTCCGCACGCCGACGCTCTGCAGCTCTGCGGCGACCTCTGCGAGTGGTCTCCCCTCGTCGGTCCAGCCGGCCCCACGAGCTCTGCCGTCACTCACATCGAGTGCCGCGACGAACGCATCCGCGCCGACGGCACCGAGGATCTCGGTGCGAGCGGCCGGAGCCCACACCGCCGCCGTACCGACGACCACCCTGGTGGCCCCCGCCGCGACGGCCGCTTCGGCACGGCTCGCATCCCGGATGCCGCCTCCGACCTGATACGGGATCCCTGCGGTGCCGAGACGACGCCACAGCTCGAGGTCGTGCGTTCCGTCGCGAGCCCCTGCGAGATCGACGACATGGACGAGATCGGCCCCGTCTGCCACGAACGAGACCGCCATCGCCACAGGATCGTCTCCATACACCGTCACGTCGTCGTAATCGCCTCTGGTCAGCCTGACCACTGCGCCGTCGAGGACGTCGACCGCCGGGAGGATCTGCATCGGACTTGTGTGCCTCCTTCGAGGGTGTACACTGCGTTTCAGTGTTTTAGCACATTAAAACACTGAAACGCTACGCCGACGAATACAAGTGGACCATGACGGCACGAACCGACGACGACTGGCGCAACGACGCCACCGCCGCCCTCTTCGACACCGTTCTCGCCCTCGAGGACCGTGAGGAGGTGGCTGCCTTCTTCAGGGATCTCTGCACGCGACACGAGCTCGAGGAGATGACGGCGCGCTGGGAGGTGGCACGGCTGCTCTCCACAGGCATGTCCTATCGCGAGATCAACGCCGTCACCGGTGTCTCGACGGCGACGATCACCAGGATCAACCAGTGGCTCCAGCACGGCACGGGCGGCTACCGCCTCGGTCTGGAGCGCATGGGGATCATCGAGGAGGAGACGTGAGCGAAACGATACGGATGGCCGTCCCGAACAAAGGACGGCTGGAGGCCCCGACCGCAGCCCTCCTCTCCCAGGCAGGTCTGCGATACGAGAAGACGACCAGGGCTCTTTCGATTCCGGTCCGCAACATCGACCTCGAGCTGCTCTTCGTGAGGACCGAGGACGTGTGCGAGCTCGTCGAGGACGGCGTCGCCCATCTCGGTGTCACGGGTCTGGATCTCCTCGCCGAGCGCAATGGTGGGACCGAGATCGTCACCGAGCTCGGCTACGGACGATGTGCCCTCACCGCGGCGGTGCCCAACGCCAGCCCGGTCGAGGACATCGCCGGCTTCGAAGGTCTCCGCGTCGCCACCTCCCACCCCAGGGCGACTGCGTCGTTCTTCGCAGGCAAGGGAGTGTCGATCACCACTGTTCCGCTCCGGGGATCGGTCGAGGTCGCTCCCAAGCTCGACGTCGCCGACGCCGTCGTCGACCTCGTCTCATCCGGGTCGACGATGCGCGTCAACGGGTTGCGGCCGGTGGCCACGGTGCTCGACTCACAGGCCGTGATGGTCGCCGGTGTCGGCGTGCTCGACTCGGGCAACCCGATCCCGGGTCGCCTGGCGACCATGTTCCGCGCCGTCGTCGCCGCCCGTCGCAAGCGGTACGTGCTCATGAACGCGACTCGCGCGGCGGTCGAACGCATCGAGGCGATCATTCCGGGCCTCGACGCACCCACCGTGGTCCCCCTCGCTCACGACGGCATGGTCGCCATCCATTCGGTGGTCGACGCCGACACGATGTGGGACGTGCTGCCCCGGCTCGAAGAGGCAGGAGCGTCGGGCATCCTCGTTCTCCCCATCGAGCAGCTCATCCCATGACGGCTCCTCCCCGCGCCGTGGCGATGCGTCGCATCGTGCTGTCGGAGATCTCGGCCGCCGAGCGAGACGAGCTCCTGCGGCGGGCCCCGGTTCCCGATCCGACGATCCTCGCCGGCGCTGCAGCGATCGTCGCCGAGGTTCGAGACGGTGGCGATCGGGCACTGCTCGAGGCCGGCCGACGGCTGGGCGGGGTGGCATCCGACGGCCGGCTCCGCCACGACCGTGCCGACCTCGAGGCCGCCGCCGCAGCCCTGGATCCCCAGATCCGTGGCTCCCTCGAGCACGCGGCAGGCAACATCGCAACCGTTCATCGCGATCAGGTCCCCCGGGAGACCGTCGTCCAGCCGCAGCCGGGTGTAGAAGTCGCCCGCCGCTGGGCACCGCACCGGCGAGTGGGCGCCTATGTCCCCGGCGGTCTGGCGCCCTACCCGTCGTCTGTGCTGATGACCGTGCTCCCGGCGAAGATCGCCGGCGTCCCCGAGGTGGTCGTTGCGAGCCCGGCCGGACCGGACGGATCCGTGAACCCGGTCCTCCTCGCCGCCGCCGGGCTGGCGGGAGCCGACGAGCTCTACGTCATGGGTGGTGCCCAGGCCGTCGCCGCCCTCGCTCACGGCACCGAATCGGTGGCGTCGGTCGACATGATCGTGGGCCCTGGAAATGCGTGGGTGACCGCCGCCAAGCTCGTCGTCTTCGGCGTGTGCGGCATCGACCTGCCTGCCGGGCCGAGCGAATCCCTCGAACTCGTCGATGAAACCGCCGAGCCCCGGATCGTCGCTGCGGATCTCATCTCTCAGGCCGAGCACGGCCCGGACTCGCAGGCCGTGCTCGTCACCACGTCCAGTGAGATGGCCGACGCCGTCGTGCGCGAGGTCGGCGACCTGCTCGCCCGGCTCGATCGCAGCGACATCATCCGGACCAGCCTGGAGAACCACGGGTGGGTGGTCGTGGCCGCAGATCTCGACGATGCGGTCGCATTCGCCAACGCCTACGCACCGGAGCATCTCGCCATCCACACCACCGACGCCGGTACGGTCGCCGATCGGGTGACCCGGGCGGGCTCCGTGTTCCTCGGCCGCTGGTCGCCGCATTCCGCAGGCGACTACGCCACGGGCGCCAACCACGTGCTGCCGACGGGCGGGCTGGCGCGGTCCTACGGCCCGCTCTCGATCGAGCATTTCGGCTCGTGGCGACAGGTGCAGACGCTCACCGAGAACGGGCTGCGGGAGCTGCAGCCCACGGTGGCCGGCATGGCAGAGGCCGAGGGGCTCACGGCGCACCGGCTCGCCGTCGACATCAGATTCGAGGAGGGCCGATGACTGCCATTCCCACGTATCGCTGGCAGCCGACGTCGGCCGAGATCGCCGCAGCCATCGGACTCCCGGTCGACGCCGTCGTGCGTTTCGACCACAACACGTCCCCCATCTCGCCGGAATGGGCTCGCGAGATCGCTGCCCGCCAGGCCGCGACACTCAACGAGTACCCGGGAGCCAGCTACCGAACGATTCGAGAGGCGGCGGCGCGCTACACCGGTCTCGCACCGGAGCAGATCATGCCGGGAGCCGGGGCGGACGAGCTGATCCTGCTCATCGGCAGGGCGCTGCTCGGGCCGGGGGCGACGACCATCGCGGCGACGCCCACCTATCCCCTCTACGAGATCTCCGCCGCCCAGGTGGGCGCTCGCTTCGTCGCGATCCCCGCCGAGCCGCCGTCGTTCGCATTTCCCGTGGACGACGTCATCGCGGCAGCCCGTGATGCCGACGTCGTGTGGCTCTGCGTTCCGTGGAACCCGATCGGAACCTCGCTCGACATCGCTGCCGTCGAGGCCATCGTGGCGGCGACCGATGGGCTCGTGGTGGTCGATGCGGCCTATGCGGAGTTCGACGAGAACCGCCCGGTGTGGAGCGCCGTGGTGGAGGCGCGTCACAACCTCGTCGTGCTCCGGACGCTGTCCAAGGGATTCGGACTGGCCGGCATCCGGGTCGGCTACGCCATGGCCCACCCGAGCCTGGTTGCTGCGCTCGATGCGGTGCGCCCCCCGGGATCGATCGCCTCCATCTCGGTCGACCTGGCGGTGGCCGCACTCCAGGCGGCAGACGCCATGCGTGACAACGTCGCCTGGATCGTCGACCGGCGCAAGGAGTTGGGCGACGGCCTCCGCCGCCTGGGCCTGACCCCGATGCCCTCCACGACCAACTTCCTCCTGGCCCCTGTCGGCCCATCGGCCGCTGCCATCGCCGCCGACGCACGAGACGACGGGCTCGTCGTCCGGACCTTCGCCGACGGACCACTCGCCAACCATCTCCGTTTCACGGTGCGCACACCCGACGAGCACGATCGTCTCTTCTCGACGCTGCAAAGGAGCCTCGCATGAGCCGGACAGCCAAGGTCACCCGATCGACCAACGAGACCGACGTTGTCGTCACGCTCGATCTCGATGGGTCGGGATCCGCTGCGATCGACACCGGAGTCGGCTTCTTCGATCACCTCCTGACCGCACTGGCTCATCACGGCATGTTCGATCTCGAGATTGCGACGAACGGCGACCTGGAGATCGACGAGCACCACACCGTCGAAGACACCGCGCTCGTGCTCGGCTCCGCATTCGCCGAGGCCCTCGGCGATCGCGCCGGCATCGTCCGGTACGGAAACGCGACCGTGCCGATGGACGAGGCACTGGCGACTGCTGCCGTCGACGTCGGTGGCCGGCCCTATGCGGTGATCGACATCGAGCTGCGCACGGAGCGGATCGGGCAGCTCGGCACCCAGATGATCCCGCATGCGCTCGAGTCGCTCGCTCGCACCGCAGGCTTCACCGTCCACATCACGGCTCGAGGTCGCAACGACCACCACGTGGCCGAAGCAGCGATCAAAGCTCTGGCACGAGCGCTGCGAGCCGCCGTGGCCGACGATCCGAGACGCACCGGCGTTCCCTCGACCAAGGGCACCACGTGAGCCGGATCGCGGTCATCGACCACGGGGCCGGGAACCTCGTCTCGATCGCCCAGGGTCTGCGACGTTCCGGGGCGGTCGTCGACATCGTCCACGAGCCGGGAGAGCTGCGCGATCCGGCCGGCATCGTGCTCCCCGGCGTGGGGGCGACCGGCGCTGCGATGCGACGGCTCGCCGCATCCGGCTTCGTCGATTCGCTGCAACGGTGGGACGGGCCGCTGCTCGGCATCTGTGTCGGGCTGCAGCTCTTCTTCGACCGATCCGAGGAGGACGACGACGGCACGTGTCTCGGCCTGATTCCCGGCGTGGTCCGCCGTCTCTCCGGTGCTCCCCTGCTCCCCCACATCGGTTGGAACGACGTGGCGACGTCTGCCGACCCGATCTTCGACGGAGTCCCTGCGGGCAGCCCGTTCTACTTCGTGCACTCGTTCGCACCGGTGCCCGAAGATCCTGCGGTGGTGATCGGCACGACCGACTACGGAGGCGAGATCGTCGCAGCCGTCCGGTCGGGGAATCGCGTGGGGGTGCAGTTCCATCCCGAGCGGTCCGCCGAGCTCGGTCTCCGCGTCCTCGGAAACTTCGTGGCCATCTGTGAGGAGTCGGCTCGTGCTGCGTAAGCGGGTCATCCCGTGTCTCGACGTTCACGAGGGACGCGTCGTCAAGGGCGTGCGGTTCGTGGATCTCGTCGACGAGGGCGATCCGGTCGAGTTGGCCGAGCGGTATGTCGCCGAAGGCGCCGACGAGATCTGCTTCCTCGACATCACGGCATCGCACGAGGACCGCGACACGATGCTCGACGTGGTGCGGCGCACTGCGGAGAACGTGTTCGTGCCGCTGACGGTGGGCGGCGGGATCCGCAGCGCCGACGACATGCGAGCCGCCCTGCGCGCAGGAGCGGACAAGGTGTCCGTGAACTCGGCCGCAGTGGCACGACCGGCGCTCATCGACGAATGCGCCCGTGAGTTCGGCCGGCAGTGTGTCGTGCTCGCCATCGATGCCAAGCGGAGGGCAGACGGCTCGGGGTGGGACGTGTACACACACGGGGGACGTCACAACACGAACATCGACGCCGTCGAGTGGGCCGCCGAAGGAGCCAGACGTGGTGCCGGCGAGATCCTGCTCACCTCCATGGACCGCGACGGCACATATGCGGGCTACGACATCGAATTGCTGCGCGCAGTGCGCGCCGCCACCACGATCCCCGTCATCGCCTCCGGTGGAGCAGGGACCATCGACCATTGCATCGAGGCGCTCGGCGACGACCGCGCCGACGCCGTGCTCGCGGCCTCGATCTTCCACCGGCGCGAGATCGAGATCGCCGATCTGAAACGAGGGCTCGCCGCAGCAGGCGTGCCGGTCAGGGAACCGTTGGCATGATCGATCCGTCCAGCGTGAAGTTCGACGATCGGGGGCTGGTGACGGCCGTCGTCCAGGATGACAGCACCGGAGCCGTGCTCATGGTCGCCTCCATGAATCCAGAGGCTCTCGAGGCGACCCGGCGAACCGGGCGGGTCACGTTCTGGAGCCGGAGCCGCGAAGAGCTGTGGGAAAAGGGCGCCACCAGCGGAAACGTCCTCCACCTCGTCGACATCACCGAGGACTGTGACGGGGACGCCCTCCTCATCCAAGCCACCCCGGCGGGTCCGACGTGTCACACCGGCACCGTGTCGTGCTTCGGCGACCGTGCGTTACAGGGCTTCGCTGCGCTCGAGCAGCTCTGGGATGTGATCTCGACCCGGGTCACGGAACGACCCGAGGGCTCGTACACGGTGCGGCTGGTGGAGGAGGGTCCGGAGGGCCCGGGACGCAAGATCGTGGAGGAGTCGACCGAGGTGCTCCTTGCGATGAAGGACCACGCGGCCGGGACCGCGAACGACGCCCGCGTCGCCGAGGAGGCCGCCGACCTGATCTACCACCTCATGGTGGGGCTGGCCGAGCGCGCCGTCGATCCCGCGATGGTCGTTGCCGAGCTGAAGAGGCGGGCCCGGCCGGCCGACGCGACCGGCTAGCCCCTCGTCTCTGCGCTTCGATCGACGACCCACACATCGCCGACGTTCGTACCCGTCGGTCCGGTGACCACGGTCGCCCCGATCGCATCGAGCACCGTGTGCGAGTCGTGACGGCGGAGGGCGCCCTCCGCATCGCCACCGACTCGCCGCACCGCATCCACCGTTCGCCCATCGACGATCGCTCCCGCAGCCGTCGAATTGCCGTCTCTGCCGTCGGTCCCGATCGTGGCGAACCTGATGGACGTGCCGACGATCGACAGCGCGGCCAGCAGTGCGGCGTGCTGGTTCCTCCCTCCTCTGCCGTCACCGGTGACCCTCACCGTCGTCTCTCCGGCCAGGATCCCGACGGTTCCCGGCGGAGTCGACGCCAGCGCCCATCTCACGGCCTCCGTCACGTCGCCCCGCAGCGTCTCGGTGAGGACTGCCGCATGCGCTCCCGCCGCATCCGCCCGGCGCATCACCGCCCTGGCAGCCACACCACCGTCCGCCGCGACGACGAACCCGCCCCGCTTGACCTGCGCCGGCGTGCCGGCGACTGCGGGCAGGACGACGCCGTACCGATCGGCGACCTGCACCGCAGCCTCGGGACCGGCGGGATCGGGGACGGTCGGGCCCGACGCGATCGCGATCGGAGCCGAACCGACGACATCGGAGATCGCAATCGTGACATGGGGGCCTCGGAGCGCCGCCGCCAGACCCCCACCCTTGAGCGCCGAGAGGTGACGTCGGATCGTGTTGATCTCCTCGATGTCGGCGCCGCAACGGAGCAGCCGTTCGGTGATGCCGGCGATGTCGCCCAGGGTCACACCCTCCCGGGGGACCTCCGCCAACGACGATCCTCCCCCGGACACGAGGACCACCGTCGGTACGTCGTGCGGCAGGAGCGCCGCTGCAGCGAGAAGGCGATGTCCGGCGATGACGGAACGCACGTCGGGGACGGGATGGCTGCCATGGATCGTGACGATGCCGCGGAGACGGCTCGCTCCCGCATGCGTGATCTCGAGCCCGTGGAGCGTGACGTCCGGAAGTGCCGCACGCAGACCTCGCACCATTCCCGGCGCAGCTTTGCCGAGTGCCAACACCGCAACGTGCTCGGCGATCGGGAACGGGTGATCACCGACCTGGAGACGGTCCGGCGTCCCGGTCACGACGGCGGCGACGGCCCGAGCCGGGTCAGCGGCGTGGACGGCCGCCATGAGGAGCGACCTGAGATCGGGGAGCGACTCCACCACCTAGGCGCGCGTCGAGGCGAGCGACTCGATCCGGGTTGCCTGGATCACGGCTTGCGGGTTCTGGCTGGTGGCGAGACGGGTGTGCTCGCGGATCAGGTCGACGTCCGGGATGTTGCCTCGCTCGTTCGAGCCCGAGATGTAATCGGGCGGGATGAAGCGCAACGTGACGATCTCGTCGGTGCGCACCTTCCTCGCAAGCTCGACGAAGTCCACGAGACGGGACCGCGGGATGTCGGTGCGCAGCGAGTCCTGGAGCACGTCGGCGAGATCCGGATACGCCCTGATGAACTCGAGAGGACTGCTCTGCTCGATGACCGCCTCCAGCACACACCGTTGTCGCTGCATTCGGGCGTAGTCGTTGGCGTTGCGGCGGATCCGCGCATACGCCAGCGCCATGTGCCCGTCGAACTCGTTGGGACCGACCGGGATGTCGATGTACTCACGGTCGACGCCGTTCTCGTGCGGATACGACTCGTCGACGATGTTGAACTGCACGTCGACGACCACCCCGCCGAGCGCGTCGACCACGCCGACGAACCCCTCGAGCGTGACGAGCGCGTAGTAGTGGATGTCGAGATCCAGCAGATGCCCGATTCCGGCCTTGACGGCGTTGACCTCGGGCTCCTGCGGACCCGGGAAGGCCGCCGGGCTCTCGATCCCGGCGATGTAGAGGTCGTTGAGGAGCCGGGGGAAGCAGTCGCACTCCCACGCTCCGTAGCCCTCCGGAAGCGGCACGTTGACCATGTTGCGCGGGATGCTGAACATCGCCGTGTCCCCGGTCACCGGGTCGATCGACACCACGATCATGGTGTCGGTGCGGATCTCGCGACGACCCGACCCCGAGTCGCCGCCGAGCAAGAGGATGTTCAACCGGTCCAGCCCGTCCCAGATCGGGGGACCTTCCGCCACCGGGAAGGTGGTCGTGGTCGAGCCTGCGGAACCGGGATCCTGGACCGGCGGTGTCGTCGTCGTGGCTCCCGAGGCGATGTCCTCGTCGGCGAAGACGTCGAGAACGTCGTACTGGATCAGCGCGTAGCGGCCGAGCACGACATGTGGCAGCAACACGAGGGCCACGACCGCCACCGCTCCCCCCACGAACGCCGCCACCCCGGCGCGTTCCGTGGAACCCGCGAGCCGGGCCGCATCGTCTGCGGCCCAGACCCGGTACGCCAGAACCACGATGTTGGCGATGAGGAGCGACCCCACCCCCGCCACGGTGAGTCCAAGCTCCAGGAGCAGCCGCTCGTCGGTCGCGACGAGCAGCGCGATCACGACGAGGAACAGATCGACGCCGACGAGCACGAAACCGCGCTGCCTGGCCCCGGCATAGAGCTGACCGGTCCCCGGCGCGATCGCCGAAAGGACTGCAGCGAGAAACGCCGAACGCACCGGCGGTTCGGGAGGCTGATCCACCATGGCGGAGGATGGTACCCCGGCCCGCCCGGATCGGTGCCGGCCGCATCGATCCCCGGCGTCGACACGGTGGGTGACCCATAGACTGCTCTCGTGCGCCGTGTCCGCTTCCTCGCCGTATCCGTCTTCGCCCTCGCGGCCTTGCTCGCCTCTTGCGGTCGAGCGTCCGTCGACGTCGACCTGGTCCCCGAGCTGCCCACGGCCGATCTCGAGACCATCGAGGAGCAGCTCGCCGGCTCGAGCCGGCCCGTGGTGCTCAACGTCTGGGCGTCGTGGTGCATCCCTTGCCGGTCCGAAGCGCCGCTGCTCGACGCCGCCGCGGTGGCCTTTCGCGACCAGGTGCGTTTCGTCGGGCTCAACGTCCGAGACAGCCAGCTCGATGCACGCGAGTTCATCGCCGAGTTCCTCGCCGATTCCCCGATCGAGCACTTCCACGATCGCAATGGTGCGATTCCGCCGGCCATCGGCGGCAACATCGGCGTCCCCCTCACGTTCTTCTTCACAGCTGGTGGCGAGCTCCAGCACCTCCACACCGGCGTGATCGACGAGCGCGGACTCGCCTTCTTCATCGACGAGCTGCTCGCCGGGGCCGGCTGATGGAATTCACCCTGCTCGGGGCGGCGCTCGCTGCCGCCGTCGCACTCAACCTCGGCATCAGATGGGACGCCGTCAGGGCAAACGCCGCCGACTGCGTGCGTGAGCACTGGGATCGAGCGATCGCCGCTGCGGTGAGCGGCGTCTTCGCCGGGAGGATCGTCGCCATGATCCTCGACGGCGTCAGCCCCTTCAGCCGCGATCTCATCATCGTGAGAGCCGGAGTCGACACGGTCGGCGCCACCATCGCCGCCATCGCCGTCGTGGCGTGGCTGGGCCGTCACGACCTCGCCGTTGCCCTGGACGGCCTCTCCGCCGCCGCTCTCTTCGGACTGGCCGGCTGGCATGCCGGATGCCTGGTCCGCGACGCCTGTCTGGGGACGGTCACGGATCTGCCGTGGGGCATCGTGGCGTCGTCCTCGTCCGTCGCCCGGCACCCCGTCGAGCTCTACGCAGCAGCTCTCTTGCTCGCGGCCGCCTTCCTGCTCTCGTGGCTGCGGTCCAGGGCTGCGCTCGCACCGTTCGGGGCCGCGGCGTTGGCGCTGGCCGCAGCGGGTGCGATTCGGTTACTCACCCAGCCGATGCGACTGTCACTCGGTGGTGGGCCCATGGCGTGGTACGTCCTGGCGGTGATCGTCGGTGCCGGTGGGGCCGCCATCGCCCGCACCCGGTTCAGCTCCGGCGCTTCCGGCGCAACAGCTGACTGAGCGTCTCCTCCTCGGGGAGCATCTCCCGGCGGCCGGCCTCGTCGGCGTCCGGCACAGGAGCCGCGGTCTCCTCGTCGCCTCCGAGCTGCACGGGATCGTCGGTGGCGATGGCCTCGACCCGCCGCGGTGCCCGGGTCAGGGTCTTGCGCCACTCGGCGACATCGCCCCTCGCCACGATGATCCTCCGCAGGGCGACGTCGGCCATGAACAGGGCAAGCGCGAGCGCTGCGAGCAGCGGCCAGAGCTCCGATGTGGCAGATCCTCGATTGGGAGTGAGATCGAATGCCTGGATCGGGAGCGGGTCGACCCGGCCGTCCGTGACCTCGGCCACGTCTGCGGCGAGATCGTCGTTGGGGTCGCTCAGCGCGAACTCGCGGGCGTAGCCGGAGACCACTCCGTTGCTGCCACCTGCCACCAGGCCGGTCGGTGTCTCCACCCGCACCGCGACCCATTGGGCGCCGGCCTCCTCGATCGGCACCCGAGCCTCGAACCGTGTCTCCGTGGATCGCTGCATCGGGACCTGGACGACATCACCATCCGACGACCGGATCTGGGCGACGCCGACGGCGTCGAGGGGCGCCTCCGCGTCGAACGTGATCTCGAGGAACCCGCCGTCGATGCGCACGGAGGGTGGGGCTTCGCGCCCGGGTGGCAACACGTCGGCGACGACGGCGCCCCAGAACTCTACGAAGCCGTCCCACTCGACCCAATCGGCGGACCACCGAACGGTTGCATCGGAGGTCCAGGTGCTGGCCCTGCCGAGGCCTCGCTGCCACGTGGCGAGCAGCGGGTCGCCCGGTCCGATCTCGAGCGGCAGGCTGGCGGTCGCCTTCGGACGCGTGAGCACATAGCCGCGCAGCGGCGGCGTGGCCGTCAGACCCGCGGTCACCTGTGAGGCGGCCCCGAGGGCGGGGACGAAGGCGCCCTCGGCGATGAGCGGCCGAGCGACACGCAGGGTCTCCTCCACGAAGATCTCGGGGATACTCTGCAGATCGCGGCCCGGGTAGTACTGACCTCCGCCCAGGGCAGCAGTGCGACGCAGGGCGTCTCCGGTGCCCTCACCCGTGCCCAGGACCGACAGGGTGATCCCGGCTTGGGCCACCTCGCGCGCGGCCTCGAACAGATCTGGATCGTCCCCCCAGCCGTCGGTGAACAGCACGATGTGCTTGATCTCCTCGGGAGCGTTCTTCAGTTCCTCGAGCGCGGCCCGCAACGCAGGCGAGATCTCGGTGTCCCCCTGTGGCGTGAGCGTCGCGAGCGCAGCCTCGATGGTGGCCTGATCGGGTTTCACCCCGAGGGGCAGGGCCCAGCGCGTACCCGACGTGAAGGCGAGGACGCCGACTCGGTCCTGATCCTGGAGCGCATCGATGGCCAGCGCCGCACCGGCCCGTGAGATGTCGGTCTTGTTGATCCCACCCTGCTCGGACGGATCGTGATCTCCGCCACTCCCACAGTGACAATCGGCCATCGAACCCGACGTGTCGATGACCAGCACCTCGGCCACCGGCTGACGGCGCAGGAGATCGTCGGGATCCGAGGTCACCGGCAACAGCGCTTCGAGGGGACCGTCCTGGTAGCCACCGAGCCCGAATGCCTGGTCTCCCCCGACCACGACGAGACCTCTGCCGAAGTCCTCGACGAAGGAGGCGAGGTCGTTGGTCTGCTCATCGGGTGGCGAGGCGACGTTGACCAACACGACACCGTCGAATCCGATCAGCTCGTCGGCAGTCGGGATGTTGGTGAAGCGTGACACCTCCACACCTGCTGCGGTGAGCGCTCGAGCCAGGTCGTCTGCCTCTCCCAACCGTCCTTCCACCACTGCGACCTGTGCGGGACCGAGAACCCGCACGATGGCCTGACCGGTGTCGTTCTGCGGCACGCGATCTCCTACGGCGTCGACGCTCGCGGTCACGACCATGGCCCCCGCCTCGGTGGCGGGAACCGTGAAGCCGACCGTGTTCACGCCGGGCTCGAGTGTCGCGGTCACTCGCTGGACGACGCCATCGACGTCGAGGGAGATCGTCGCCTCCCCGGAGAGCGTCGAGGTCACCTCGACCTCGATGTCGACCTCGTCGCCGATCCGGGCGGTCGTGGGAGCATCGACCGCCGTCACCAGCGCGTCCGCGGTGCGCCCGGTGTCGAGGACGACGACGTCGACCGAGACCCCGGCGTCGGCCAACTCTGCGGCCGCCGCCCTGGCGTTCCCGAGCGTCTCCACTGCGTCGGTGAGCACGATGATCCGTCGCGAGCCTTCCGTGGGAAGGATGGCCGCTCCACCGCGGAGCGCGGCGGCGAGATCCGTGGCGGACTCGTCGACGACGGTCCTCGCACCGGTGTACACCACGTTCTCGCTGAGTGCCGTGTCGAGGCGAAGCTCCGCACCGAACACGCCGACGGCGAGCCGGTCACGAGGTCCGGCACCGGCTGCAGCGTCTCGCACGTAGGCGTCCTGGGCCTGGCGCACGTCTGTCGTCACGGATGCAGATCGGTCCAGGAGGAACAACACGGCGCGGTCGCTCGACGTACGAACGAGGCCCGGCCCTGCGAGGGACAGCGCGATGAGTACCACGCCGGCGACACGCATGCCCACGGCGATCCGATGTTGCCGCAGCGGCACGGCGCGGCGGCCATGCCGGGCGACGTAGAGGACCACCGGTAGGGCAACCACGAGGACGAGCAGGAACAGCGGTCTGGCCAGCGTCATGCGGTGATCCTCTCCAGGGACGAGCGACGCCATGGCCGCGGCCGCCCGTAGGCGACCCACCACTCCAGCAAGACGATGAGCAGCACTGCGGCGAGAATCGCAGGCGCCCACTCCCGCAACAGACCGCTCTCTTCGGGATCGACGTCATCGGACACGATGGTCGAGAGCTGTCTCGCCGTCCCGGCCGATTCGGTCGCGGCGAACTGGCGCACCGTTCGCAGGTCGGAGACGGTCGTTTCAGAGTCGTCGGTCACGACGACCCGGTACACGCCCGGCAGCTCGGTGGCCGTGTACTCCAGCGTTCCGGCGACGAGCCGGTCGACCCTGCCATCGGGTCGCGTCACCTCGGCTGTCGTCCCCACCGGTACGGCAACGGGGATTGGGGTGCCCGCGACCGCCGTCGATCCACTGGTGAGGCCACCGCCTCCCAGATACGACATGATGCGAGAGCCGAGGATCGGGAAGGTGACGAGGACAGGGAGGTTGCTCTCGACGAGATCGAACGTGAAATACACGACGCGGTGACCCTCGACCTCGCCGAGCAGCACGAGATCGGTCGAACCGGCACTCACGATGGGAAACCACCCCGGAGCGTCGATGATCTGCGCCTCACCGATCACGATCTCGCTCATGTCGATGCCGTCGAGGATCGGATCCGACGGCTGCTGAAACGTGATCACCGGGTTCTCGAGACGACCGACGATCTCGATGCCGGGAGGCGGGGTGTCCGGTGCGATGAGCCACGTGGGACGGTCGATCGTCGCCGCCTGTGCTCCATCGACGATGGCCAGGTCGGGAGCCTCGCCCACGGCAGGGCCGAATCCGGGCAGCGCTCGCACCAGCGCATCGAGAAACGGTGACCCCTCGCCCACCACCGTCACCGACAGCTCCCTGGCGCCGGAGAGCACGAGCGATGCCACGTCGTCGAGCGGGTTGGCGTCTTCGTTGTCGCGAAGCGCCACCGTGACGACGTCGCCGGGTCCCGCATCCACCTCGATGATCTCGCGAGTTCGTGCGCCGGGGTCGACCGCGAGCGGGGTGGAGCCGGTCGCCAGCCCCTCGACCATCACGTCGAGGTCGACCTGAGCCGGGCGCCCGGCGAAGTTCGCGATCTCCACGAAGAGCCGCACCGCACCTTCGCCCGGAACACCCGTCCCGAAGGCGGTGATGGCGATGTTGTCGTTCACCTGGTCATACAGCACGTGGAGTGCATCGACCACCGGTTCGCCGACGGCACCCTCCAATCCGCCGTCGGACATCAGCAGCACCGACGTCGGGCGGTCGGGTGTGGCGAGGCCACGGGCGAGCTGCAGCGCCCCGGCGAGGTCTTCGACCCCGCCACCCACTTCGAGCCCGTCGAGCGCGGCGAGAACGTCGGACGGCTCTCTCGAGAACGCGGCCAAGACCCGGGGCCTCGGTCCCGCCTCGACGACCGAGACGAGCTGCGCCTCGGATGCATCGCCGGCGAGCCGTCGCGCCTCGGCCAGGGCCGCTTCGAAGCGACCCGCGGTGGCCATGGAGCCGGACGTGTCGATGACGATCACCGTGTGCGGGCCCAGCAAGGTCGCCTCACGGAAGAAGGGCCTGGCGAGCAACAGGGCGAACGCGGCCAGCGCCAGCAGCTGGAGCAGCAGCGCGGCAGTGATCTTGAGCCGCTGCCAGGGCAGCGACGAACTCACGAACTGTTCCTCGCCCTCCCAGAGCATCGTCGACGGGACTTCCTGCACCTGGCGCCGGCTTCGCAACATGTAGAGCACGACGAGCGGAATCGAGAGCGCCAGCACACCCAGGGCAGCCGGAGCGAGGAAACTCACGATGCGACCCCGGCCTCGATGAGCTGCCGCAGTGCTGCATCGACGGCATCCTGGGCAGCGACGGTGAGGACATACTCCATCCCGGCCCGACGAGAACGGAGCGCCGCCTCCTCGATGAAGCCGCGCAGCCGCTCCTCGTAACGGTCGGCGGCAGCGGTGTCGAGTGAGACCGGAACCTCGCGGCGGGTCTCGACATCACGCAGCGACAGATCACCGCTGAGATCGGGGGCGATCTCGTCCGGAGCGAGCACGTGCAACACGGCTCCCCCACCGATGCTCCCGATGATGTCGATCGATTGATCCCATCCTGGAGCCAGCAGATCGGACACGAGCACGATCGGGCCGCGATGGGCTCCGGCGGCAGCGAGGAGGTGAGCCGCACCGGGGAGATCCGTGCCCCCTTCCGTCTCGAGATCCTCGATCCAACGCTCGATCGCAGGCCATGAGCCCGGGTGGCGGGCCCACCGGCTGCGGAGCGAAACACGACCTTCGGCAGGCACGGTGACGATGCGGACCCGCTCACCAGATGCGAGACCGAGATAGGCCATGGCTGCAGTGAGACGCTGCGCCGTCAGGAACTTCTCGCCGTGGGACATGGACCGCGACGTGTCGATGACGATCTGCAAGGGCAACTCGTCCTCTGCCTCGAACAGACGCACCAGGACCACGCCCATGCGCGCCCAGAGGTTGTAGTCGATGCGCCGGAAATCATCTCCGGGGAAGTATTCGCGGTAGTCGGCGAAGTCCAGGGACTCACCGAGCTGCACGGAGCGGTGACCGCCCGCCCACATGCCCTTCACGCGTCGCCTGTGCTGGAGAGCGAGACGCTCGAGCCGGGCCCGGAGTTCGGGCTCGAGCAGCATCAGGCCACCGGCACCGGTGCCGGGTGTGCCTCGAGCAGTTCGGCGATGAGCGCATCGGCCTCGACGTCATCCGCCGCCGCCTCGTAGCCGAGGACCAGGCGATGACGGAGCGCGAGCGGCGCAACCGCTCTGATGTCCTCGGTCGAGGCGTTGAGGCGGCCATCGACCAGAGCCATCGCCTTCGAGCCCAGCACCATCGCCTGTGCAGCACGCGGCGAAGCACCGAACCGCACGTAGCGGCGAATCCCTGCCGGAGCGTCTTCGTGCTTCGGGTGGGTGGCCGACACGAGCGTCGATGCGTACCGCAGGAGGTGGGTGGCTGCAGGCACTTCACGGACCATGGCGAGCATCTCGACGAGCTCGGCAGCACTCGAGAGCTGCGCGACCTCGGGCACCTCGGCGGTCGTGGTGCGGTCGAGGATCTCCACGAGTTCGTCGGTGGAGGGAAACGGAACGAGCACTTTGAACAGGAATCGGTCGAGCTGGGCCTCGGGCAGTGGGTAGGTGCCCTCCATCTCGAGCGGGTTCTGCGTCGCCATCACGAAGAACGGCCGCGGCAGGGTGTGGGTGACACCACCGAGGGTGACCCGTCGCTCCTGCATCGCCTCGAGGAGGGCGGACTGCGTTTTCGGCGTGGCACGGTTGACCTCGTCGGCGAGCACGACATTGGCGAAGATCGGGCCGCGGTGAAACTTGAACTCTCCATCCCGAAGCACGTTGGTGCCGAGGATGTCGGCCGGCATGAGATCTGGCGTGAACTGGACACGACCGAACTGGACATCCATGGCCTCGCCGAGCGTTCGGAGCAGCAACGTCTTGCCCAGACCCGGGACACCCTCGAGCAGGACGTGGCCCTCGCACAGCAATCCGAGCATGACCGCTCTCACGAGCTCGACCTGACCGACGATGACGTTGCCGATCTCGGCCTCGATCGAGCGAACCCGCTCGGCGAATGCTTCTGGTGTCATGAGCCCAACTCCGTGAAGTAGATGCGAACGATGTCCTGGAGGTTCGTGGGAACGGTCATGCGGTCCAGCGCGGTCAACGCCTGCGCCTGGTATTCCGCAAAGCGGTTGACATACGGGACCAGCGGGAGATTCTCGACACCCTGGCCGCTCGTCGAGCCGCCGAGCTGACCCGTGGGGTCGTCGGGGTCGAAGTCGACCCGGTTCTCGTCTCCCCGGATCCAGTCGACCGGGTCGAGGATCTGGGAGCGGGCCGGGTCGCGAACGATGTCGTTGTCGCCCTGGCCCTGTCCATCAGGACCGCTGCCGCTCCCGGTGCCGCCGGTGACGGGATCCGGGTTGTTGGCCCCGCTGCCGGAACCTCCCCCACCACCGCCTTGACCCTGGCCCTGGCCTTGACCCTGGCCCTGTCCCTGTCCCTGGCCCTGTCCCTGGCCCTGTCCCTGTCCCTGACCCTGTCCCTGACCCTGACCCTGTCCCTGGCCCTGACCCTGTCCCTGACCCTGACCCTGTCCCTGGCCCTGGCCCTGTCCCTGACCCTGACCCTGGCCCTGACCTTGGCCCTGGCCTTGACCTTGGCCCTGGGCGTCGCGCAGATCGGCCAGCTGTCGCTGCGCGTCGCGAACGGCGTCGCGGGCATCGGCAACGGCTCCGGCGCGGTCGACACGCTGTTGCGCATTGGCGAGCGCCTGTTGGACGGCGTCGGCCGCACCGGCCACATCTCCCGTCTCGGACGAGAGGGCGGCGGCGAGATCGTCGAGCGCATCACCGAGATCTCCTGCCGAGGGGCCCACCTGATCGGCGAGCTCCTGGACCTGCTGCGCCAGCTCACGGCGCGCGGCCGGATCGAGGTCATCGGCTTCGGAGGGCAGGTTCTGCAACTGCTCGGACACGGAGGAGCCGGAAGCGAGTGGTTGCTGCCCGAGCTTGGCTTCCAACCCTGCGAGCGCGGTCTTGATGGCGAGCGACTGCTCGTCGGAAGCATCGGCGAGCTCCTGGTCCGCCTCGCCCAGCTCACGGAGCGCCTCTTCGACATCTGCGGCATCACGAAGCTCCTCGGCGCGACGACGCAGATCGTCGGCGATCTCGGGGTCTTCGTTGGCATCGGCACGTTCTTCCAGCTCACGCGCCACGGTGTCGATGATCGCTGCGTCCGCTTCCCGCGCTGCCTGGATGGCGTCGGCAGGAGAGGTGGGGATCGCAAGCACGAGGGCGGCGACCACGGCGAGCACGGAGAGGAGGATCAGCCGCGGCGAGGGTGCCACCCGACCCCACGCATCGAACGTGCGGCCTTCGGCCCACACCGCGGAGCGAGAGATCTGGGCGTCCTCGATGGATGTCCTGCTGGTCTTGGCCGACAGTTCCAGAGCCGTGGACACCTGGTCCCTGCCCCCGAGCCTCTGGTCGACGGCGATCGCAGCCACCATGGAATCGGGGCGCCGCACCAAGGTGTAGATCACGACACCGATGAGCGCGGCAGCACCCACGCCGAGCGCCACGGGCTCGGCCCACGGCATGACGATGCGACGGGCGACAGCGAGGAGCACCGAGGAGGCAGCAGCAACGACCCCGATGGCGACGAGGGTGCGGCGCATGGCACCCGCTGCGGTGAGTCTGTGCCGACCTGCGGTGATGATCCTGGTGAGAGATTCAGGCAGCATCTGTGGTCCTTCTCCGATACACCCGTCTTCTCGAGGCAGGCGCCCTCACGAGCCGGGTTGTTCCGTAGAGCGCCAGCATTGAGACGCTCAGTTCGAAGGCGACGGTTCCCGGCCAGGCGGGCGGGCGGATGTTCGGCGGCCGGTCGATCTGCTGTGGGGCGGGGACCCCACCGGGGAAGTCGCGAAAGCCGGGCTCGATTTCCACAAAGACCTGCCCGGGGAAGCCGAAGCCGCCGAACAGATCACTGCTGGCGGCCGATGCGGCGAAGCCCTGTCGCTTCACGAGCATGGCGCGGAACGGGATGTAGGGCGACGGCACCAGCTCTCCCTGGAAGGCGAGCACGTCGCTCGAGGCGTCGACGAGCCCGACGTAGGGATTGATGACGGCGCTGTACAGCTCACGGCCGTTGTCGCGCGCGTAGCCGCTCTGGAACCGGGTGAGACCGGGATCCACGTCGATCAGGAAGAACTCGGCCACGAGGAGGGCGAGCGTGCCGAAGACGAGCGCAACGGTCCACATGTAGGAGCCGAGCACCGCACCCTGCACGGACTTCGCCCGCGCCGACACCCAGATGGACACCGAGCCGATCATGATGCTGGCCGTGAGGACCAGCGCCACGCCGCCGACGAGGTCCATCAGGTCGACACCACCGAGCAGGATGGGGATCACCATGAGCGGCGTCGTGGCGATCAGCAACAACACGACGTAGGCGAGGGCTGCGCTCAGCTTCCCCCACACGATTCGCCAGGCGCTGAGCTGGCTGACCTGGAGCAACTGGAGCGTCTGCCGCTCCTTCTCCCCCACGATCGCCACCGCCGCCTGACCGGGCACGACGAAGACGACGGCGGTGAGGAGACCCATCAGCAACACATGGAGGATGAAGCGACCCATCGATGCCGAGGCGAACAGCGTGCCGAGACCGCCGAACCCGAATGAGGTGAACCGATCCTCGGCTGCATTCCGAGCCACGACGTATGCCAGGAAGGTGAGCACGCCGGCGGCGAGCACCCAGATCGACAGCAGGATCGGCGAACGCAGGGTCCTGAAGCGCTCCTGGAGCTCGCGCCGCAACACCGGGTTCATCGTCATTGCCCGTCCTCGCCTTTCTCATCGGTGAGCTGGAGGAACAGCTCCTCCAGACCCAGGGTGCGCATCTGCCAGCCGGCCACCGGCACCTCTGCATTGACGATCTCACGCAACAGCGCCGCCGATGCCTTCTCGTCGCCGTCGAGGACGAACGACATCCGGTTGACCTCGACATCGATGTCGCTGACCTCGGGCTTCGCCCTCAGCATCGCCTCGAGCTTCGGCGAGGATGCCGCCGCCACGGTTGCCTCGATCCTCCGTGTCGCCCGGAGCCGCTGCCGGATCGAGTCCACGGGACCCTCGGCGACGATCTTGCCGTGATCCACGATCGCGAGATGGGAACACATCCCCTCGAGCTCGGACAGGATGTGCGACGAGATGATGATGGTGCGTCCCATGCGGTTGAGCTCTGTGATCAGTTCACGGAGATCGACGCGGGCACGGGGGTCCAGCCCCGACGCGGGCTCGTCGAGGACCAGCAGATCGGGATCGTGCACGAGCGCTCGCGCCAGCGACAGCCGCTGCTTCATGCCTCGAGAGAGGCCGTTGACGTCGGCGTCCGCCTTGTGCTCCAGATCCACCAGTGCCAATAGATCGGCGACGACGGCGGGCCGGGCGCTGGGACGGATGTTCTGGGTCGCGGCGAAGAACTCGAGATACTCGCGACTGGAGAAGCCCTCGTAGACGCCGAAGAAGTCCGGCATGTAGCCGACATGCTGACGAACCGCGGTCGGCGACACCTGGGGGTCGACACCACCGACCCGCACTCGCCCGGCATCGCGACGCAGCAGCGAGGTGATGAGCATCATCGACGGGGTCTTGCCCGCGCCGTTCGGCCCGATCAGCCCGAGCACCGAGCCCTCCTCGACGGTGAGGGTCGCGTCATCGAGCGCGACCGTCCCGTTGTACGCCTTGCGGACGCTGTCGAATTCGACGATCACGTCGTCACCCACGAGAGCTGGAACCGCTGGAGCTGGAGGCTCTCCTCGAAGAACTCCTGGTCCTCGTTGAGACTCGCCCGGACGATCAGCTCACCACCGGGCGAGCGCTTCGTGGCGAGATCGATGGGATCGCCCCAGTCGTATGGAACGAACGATCGACTCGCCCAGTCGTACACCTCGACCTTGCGCAATTGGGTGAACGAGGGCCGGATGACCCCGGACCCGCTCACATCGACCGGGAGGTCGTAGCGGAAGAGGAACTCGTCGGCGCCGTAGGCGTAGATCTCGTCGTAGTACTGCTCGACGGACGAAGAGCCTGTGACGTCGAGCAGCGTGGGGATGACCGGGCGGTCCTGACGCAGGCTCGCCGGCAGGTCGAACTCCTTGATGAAGAGCGTCGAACCGGCGGCGGCGAGGTTGCGCCCGTCGATGGCGACCGGCGTGTCGAGTGAGTCGGTGAAACCGAAGAAGTAGGTGCCGTCGCGCAGCAACTTTCGGTCGATGGACTCGGCCTCGTAGGAGAGGGCCGAGAGCACCTGATACGTGGTCTCGTAGAAGTTCGGGTCGGCAAACGCCCGCCGCTGGGCCGTTTCCAACACCACCGGTTCGTAGCGGGTACCCCGGTTGCGCTGGGCGATCCTCAGCTCCTGGGGCTGGTTCGGGACGAGATCCCCATCTCTCGTCGTGACCGTGTAACCCACGCCGTCGACGACGAGACCCCAGCTCCAGAAGGTGTACGGCGAGGAGTTGGTCACGGTGGTCACGCCGCCTTCGCCGACTGCGACGTCGAGCTGGAGCGGCTCTGCGCCCGAGACCCTCGCCTCGGCGGCCCCGACGCCGAGATCCTGGAGGTTGAACGTGATGCTCTGAGGATCGTCTGCATCCTGAACGCCCGAGGCGAACCCGAACCCTTGGGCAGGGGCGATCTGCCAGCCGTCCGGGAATGCGAGAGTGCGATCGCCCCCCGTGGCCACCTGCACGACGGCGCCGGCGCGCCCGGTCACGGTCTCGCCTCTGTCGACGAAGATCGAAGCGGAGGTGACGGCGGCGTCGGCGACCTGGGCTCGTCCGGCCAACCAGAAGCCGGCGACGAAGAGCACGGACAGGGCCGGCACGGTGAACCATGCGAGCTCGGGTCGGCGAAGCCGGCGGAGGACGACGAAGTTCACCGGACCGACGAGGAGGACGAACAGCGCGATGCCGAGGAGCAGCCAGGAGAGACCGGGAACGGCGGCCTCACGTCCGGCGGACGCTGCGGAGACCAGCCCTGGTCCCTGGTTGAAACCTTGATTGCGCAGGAGACCGGGATTGTCGATGGGGCGGAGGATCGTGCCCCAGTCGGCGACGGTCACCGACCCGACGTCGGCCACCGCGACCAGCTCACCGTCGCCGACGGTGTCGACGGCGAAGGCGGTCCCGGGCCAGACGACGGCTCCTCCGGAGTCCGCAACCACGCCGATGTCACCCGGAGCGCCGACGAGGACACCCCCATCGTCGACCCAGCCGGCGATCTGGTCGAGCACGTCGCCTGAAGCGGCGGCCAGCCCGTCGTCCCCGATCACGAGGTAGTCGACGATCGGGAGACCTGCCACCACGTCGTCGGGGCTCACCCTGACGATCTCGACATCGAAGTCGACAGGCTCGGGCGTCGCTGCGCGGAGGGAGGCCTCGGCACCGTCGGCACCGAGCAGGGCGACGACGACCGCACGGAGCGGAACCGTCACCCGGAGCTGCAGGCTCTCGAGTTGCCTCGTCTCCTCTCCGGACGTGTCGACGAGCACGACGTTGACGACGCGGCGATCGCCCAACGGGGCGGCAGTGATCTGCAGTGACTTGACACCACCTGCGGGAACCTCGATGGCTTCGCTCGTGGTGGTGCCGCCGGCCGACACGTCGAGCCGACCCACGAGCAGCAACTCGGAGGAGATCTCGATGTCGACCACGGTGTCACGAGCGGGATCGACGAACCCACCGACGCCGACCGAGGCTTCGAGCGACCACGTCTTCGGCGCTTCCTGAGCCGCCGCCGGAGGAACGACGAGGCCGGCCACCACCATCGCCAGGATGGCCACCTTGAGCGTGCGTGTGATCGTTCCTCCCACGGCATTACGACGTCACGAGCCTTCGAGACGGTTCCCGGTATCGCCGGACCGTCGCATTGAGGCTAGTGATCGGAACCGGGCGTCAGGAGGATGCCAGCAGGCCGTCCACGACCTCGCGGATGTCGGGAGCGCCGATGGCGCCGTACCAGGTGTCGGCGACGCGACCGTCGGCCGTGATGGCAAACGTGATCGGCTGATACCTCGCTCCATAGAGGTCCCAGATCGAGTCGTCGAGCCCCCATTGCAGCGCATCTCCGAAGAGCGCTTCAGCCCGCGCAGCGGTCGACTCGAGATCGCTGCGACCTGCGACGGCCACGAAGTCGACCCGGCCTTCGTACTCGGCAGCAACCTGTGCGACGACGGGCAACTCCCGCCGGCAGGTCGGTCACCACTCGGCCCACACCACGAGGTACACGGGGTTGCCGGCCTCCGAGAGGACGAACTCGCCCTCGGGCTGCAGACTCAGCGTGAAGTCCGGAGCGACGGGTCGATCATCCGTAGCGGACCCGGCCGTGGTGGCGGACCCGCTCGTGGTGGCGGACCCGCTCGTCGTCGGCGCAGTCGACTCGCCCCCACCGCACGCCGCCAAGCCGGCGGCCATGACGACGGCAACGGCCAGCAGGCCGGTGCGACGAGCGGTCCCACGAGAAGCCAACATGGGACCACGCTATCCGGTGTGCGTCTCTAGCCGAAGCTTCCGTGCGACTGTTCACAGAACCTTCAGACCTGACTTCGTCGGTCAGGAGAAGGCGCGGATGTTCTCCACGACGGCGCGAGCCGCACCCGAGTCGATCGCCTGGGCGGCCAGCGCCGCGGCGTCGACGAATCCCTCTGCCAGCCCGCCGACGACGATGGCCGGTGCGGCATTGATGATCGTGGCGTCGCGGTGCGGGCCCTCGGCGCCCTCGAGCACATCGAGGGTGATGGCGAGATTGTCCTCGGCGGTGCCACCGATGATCGACTCCACCGGCGACCGGGTGACTCCGAAGTCCTCGGGTGTGAACTCGGCGGTCGTGATCTCGCCTCGCTGGAGCCGGTAGATGAAGGAGGGTCCTGCGATCGACATCTCGTCAAGACCCTCTTCTCCGTAGTAGACGAAGGCGTACTCGAGCCCCCGGTTCTTCAGCACGTGGATCATCTTCTCCGCCACGGCCGGGACGCTCACGCCGATGGTCGCCAGCGTCGCACCTGCCGGATTGCAGAGCGGTCCCAGGAAGTTGAACACGGTCCGTAGACCGAGCTCGCGACGAACCGGGCCGGCAAAACGCATCGCCGGGTGGTAGTTCGGGGCGAAGAAGAACCCGAAGCCCACCTCCCGAATCATCTCCACCGTCCGGTCCGGCGTCATGTCGAGATCGACACCGAGCGCTTCGAGGAGATCCGCAGAACCGGTCTGCGACGACGCCGCACGGTTGCCGTGCTTGGCGATCTTGACTCCGGCGCCTGCAGCGACGAGCGAGGCCGTCGTGGAGATGTTGAAGGTACCGAAACCATCGCCACCGGTCCCGACGAGATCGACCACCGGGACCCCCACATCCACGGTGACGGCGGCGTCGAACATGGCGTCGACGAAGCCGGTCATCTCATCGGCCGTCTCGCCCTTGGCTCTGAGCCCGGCGAGAAACGCCGCAATGCGAACGGGGGATGCCTCGCCGCTCATGATCTCGGCCATGGCGGTTCGCGCCGTGTCCCGATCGAGGTTCCCACCCTCGACGATCGTCTCGAGCGTGCTGGTCCACGAGAAAGTCATCGACGGAGACCATAGCCCGCGTCGAAACGGCGCAATCGGCCGTCAGCTGGCGAGGGTGCGAACGAGCCGCCGGCGCTGCCGCTCGGTCATGCCGCCCCACACGCCGTACCGTATCTCCGCCTCGATGGCGTACTCCAGGCACTCCGCCCGAACGGGGCAGGTTGCGCAGATGGCGACGGCTGCGGCGGTACCGGCCCTGTCCTCGGGGAAGAAGATGTCCGGGTCTTTGTCCCGACAGGCCGAGAAGACGACCCATGGCCGCTCTTCGGTGATCGGGATGGGAATGAATTCGGTCTGATCGCCGAGCAGATCGTGCATGGGCACCTCCAGAGGTGTCTCTCGTTCACCGCCCGTTCCCCTCTATGACGCCTTCTGGGTGGGTTTGGTTCCCGTACGGGACAACGAGATGCCGCGCCGTACACTCCACCGGACTCTGTACCCACACCGCCCATGAGCCCCGGCATGCACCCCACACCCTCGAACGTCGCGCAATGAAGTCGGTCGCGTGGGGTGCCGTGCTCTACGGAGCCTTGACCGGGTTGGCCGGGGCACTGCTCGTCTTCGTCGTGCTCGGGATCGCAGGTCTCGACAACGATCTCCGGGGTCAGAGCATCCTGATCTTCCTCACCTATGCGGCGTTCATGGTCGCCGGCTTCGTGGCGGGCAGGTTCTCGCATCAGGCGCACGTCCTCAATGGAGGTCTGGCCGCCATGGTGCTCTTCGCGCTGCAGGTCGTGGTGTCGGGGGCGACCACGGTCACGATCGTCCTCGGAAGCGTCGTTGCCGCCGTGATCGGCTCCGCCGGTGGCGCGCTCGGTCAGTGGGTCCTGGAACGGCGGGATGGGGGTTCACAGGACACGCCGTGACCGGTACCGTGTCGTGGCGAGTCCGGGAGGCGGTCGCGGCCGGGCAACCGGCTGAGGAAAGTCCGGACACCACAAGGCAGGATGCTGGCTAACAGCCAGGCGGGGCGACCCGATGGAAAGTGCAACAGAGAGCAGACCGCCGATGGGCGTCGATCTCCGGATCGGCGTCACAGGCAAGGGTGAAACGGTGGTGTAAGAGACCACCAGCGGTGTCGGTGACGACACCGGCTCGGTAAACCCCATCCGGTGCAAGGCCAAGTCGGGACAGAGTCGCCTGCTCGTCACGTCCCAGGTGGGCCGCAGAGACAGATGATCGCCCACGACAGAATCCGGCTTACACCCGGACTCGCACGCACGGAGCCTTCGATTTCAGGAGCTCCGCGGAGCCTCCGCTACGGCGGAGGCTTCGCCGTTTCAGGCAGAGACGGCGGCCTGCGAGGCGTCGACCTCATGTGAGACCGATGGCTTGCTCGCTGCGTTCACCGTCGCGAAGCGAACCACCACCTCGGACGCACCGTTCGGGCCGAGCATCGGCACGAGTTCTGCGGTGACGAACCGAACCCCACCCGAGGCGGTCCGCACGCTCACGGCCACCTTCTTGGCTTGTGTCGAGTCGTCGATGTCACGAAGCAGCTCGCTCCAGCTGGCGGCATCGTCGGGAGTCGTGATTCCCATGACGTGGTTGCCGACGAGTTGCCCGGCGCTGAGCCCGGTGATCTCGGTGAGACCGCGATCGACACGCAGCACGGCACCATCGAGACCGACGATGGCATTGCCTGCCTGCTCCGAGGTCGCAGGTGCGTTCCGGCGAGGCACGGCGACACCGCCCCGGACCATCGCGTAGCGCATGGAGCGGGCGAGAGCGTCCGAGCCGACCCTGCCCTTGACCAGATAGTCCTGCGCCCCGACCGCCAAGGCCTGGAGCGCATGCTCGTCGTCCTCGTGGGCCGAGAGCACCACGACCGGTGTGTTGGGCGCAAACGAGAGCACGGCGTGCAGCCCCTCGAGCTGGTCGGCGTCGGGGAGCACGAGGTCCAAAAGGACCACATCCGGAATCGACTTGCGGAGGTGAGCGATGGCGATGTCGAGCCGCTTGGCCACGCGCAGCGTGGAGATGTCTTTCCACACCTCGCGCAGCATCGTCTGGACGAGACGGACATGAAGCGGGTTGTCCTCGACGAGGAGCACGTCGGGGAACTGCTCGCCGCCCTCGTTGTGGGCCTCAGGCATCGGTCCTACCTAGTTGTCGGGAAACCTGTTCGATCCGTACGGGTTGCCATCGGCCGGTCAGGCAGGCTTCTTGAGGAAATGGCCCTGTTTCCATCATTCCGCCGCAACCGCCTCGAGCCACGCCGGTTTCGGTGGTGGATCAGGGGTTCAGCCCGATCCCTCACTCGCCGCGTGCCCCCTCGAACACGATCCGCAGGTCGCGCACAGCATCTGCGACGTCGGCGCCTTCATCCACCCGGGCGGCGGCTTCGAGACCCGGCAGGACCCATTGCTCGAAAAGGGTGCGGAACCGGTCAGCGGTGGCCCGTGCGGCCAGATCCGTGAGTGGCACGACGAGGCCCGAACCGACCGTGGCGAGCACATCTATCTCCCAGCGCCCTTCCACGCTGCGGCGAACGAACACGTCGGTCGATCTATCTCCTGAGCCGATCGTCACGGCAGAGAATCGAGCCCCTCCCGCATCGAATTCTCGGCTCGATCCCACCGAGAAGGACGCGAACTCCGTGCCGTCGATTTCGGCGAATGCCTGCTCGAACGAGGCCCAGAAGGCGCCCACTACGTCGGCGGAAGGGCCCGCTTCTGCCAATCGTGTGATCTCATCCGTGGTCAACCGGCTCTCGATGCCGATCACGAACGCCAGCGACGGGGACGCGACCAGTCCGTCGAGCGCCACGACGTCCCCCTGATCGACGGCGGTGATCCACTCGCGCACCACGATGTCCGGCGCCGGCAGCAGCGTGGTCGACGACGATCCGCCGTCGCCTCCGCACGCGACGGCGACAACCGAGAGCACCACGACGAACACCCAGCGACCGACCTGCATGGAGAGCAGGCTACGCGATCACCCGTCGATGGGGACGTCCACGACTCCCGATGCGAGAAACGCTCTGCGCTCGGCTTCGCGATGAAGCCCGCCGCGACGAGCGAGCACGAAGAGATACGCGGCCCCGAGGATCTCCAGCAGCCAGACGCGAGCGTCGGTGAGAACGTCACCGACGTGGCCCGCCAGATCGGTGGCGCCCGCGGGCGTGAAATCGAGCCCGAGGAACGGCCACCACAGCGTCTCCGGAGACGCCCACATCGCATCGAGGGCGAGATGCACGAGCATCCCGATCGCAAGCGGCATCCACCGCTTGCGGGGCCGGCCCCGCCTGGTCCTCAGCACCACGATCACCATGGCGAGCGAAGCGAAGAGGAGCGAGTGGAGGACGAGACGCGTCGTCATCGTCGTCCCGAACCAGATCCATCCGATCGGGGTGTCGATGAGATCGGGAAGCACGGCCCCGAGCATCAGGAACCGCAGATCCATGCGATCGTCGCGGAAGGCGTAGCGGACGAGGGCGACGGTCGCTCCGAGGTGCCACAGCAGCATGGCGAGACCTCAGAGAACGAGGATGCGTCTGCAGTGGATGCAGCGGGGCGGATGCGAAGCCTTTGCCTCGAGCTCTTCGGCGGCGGTGAGACGCAGGTGACAACCCCCACAGATGCCCTCTGCGAGCCGGGCAGCACCCACTCCCCCGTCCTTGACGCTCCTCAAGTCCTCGTACAGCTCGAGGAGGTCCTCGGGAATCAGCGAGACGGCGTCCGAGCGCCGGCGCTCCTGAGCTGCGAGCTCTGCGTCGATCTCTTTCCAGGCGTCGGTGATGAGCGATTCGAGCTCCGCCTTGGCAGCGGTCGCCTCGCCCACTTTCGCCTCTGCCGCCTCCAACTCGACTTCGAGCGCTTCGCGACGCTCCATCAACTCGAGGACCTCGTCCTCCATCGACGACTTCTTCCGCGCCAGCATCTCGACCTCTCGTCTGAGATAGTCGGCATCACGTGCACTCATCCCGCCGGCATAGAGCCGGTTCTGTTCGGCATCGAGACGGCCTTCCGTGATCTCGAGCTCACCTGCCGTCTTGTCCTGCGCCAGCGACGTCTCACGAAGCGACGCCTGCAGTGCATCGCGCTCGGTCGTGAGCACACTGAGCGACTCATGCGCCTCCCGGAACTTCTCGAGCTCGGGAAGCGCCTGGCGATCGTGTCGAAGCCGATCGATCTGGAGATCGACGCCCTGGAGTACGAGGAGATCGTTGAGCGTGTCGATGTCTTCCATCACCCATCCTCCCAGGGGCTCACCCGGATCCCGGTGAGGTCGACGACGTCCCCATCGAGGACCTCGGCGGACAACGCAGCGTACAGGTTCGCGACACCGGGTCGTTCGGTGGCCACGTGGCCCGGATCGAGGATGGCGAGACCCCGGTCGAGACCGGCCCGCGCCCGATGATGGCTCACGTCGCCCGTCACGATGGCATCGGCCACTCCGGCGGCGGCTTCGATGAGCATGCCGCCCGAACCCGGCACCACCGCCACACGTCGGACCGGTCCGGACCCCGCGATCTTCGGTGCGGAGCCGAGACGCTGTTCGATCAGCGCCCCCAGGTCGGCGACCGTCGTGTCCGTCGTGCCGATGCGACCCACGAATCCGGCGTTGGAGCGCGTCGTGAACACGTCGTAGGCGGGCTCGTCGTAGGGATGGGCAGCGACCAGAGCGGTCACGACGGCATCCACGCGGGAAGCCGGAGCGATCATCTCGATACGCATCTCCGGCTCGGCGCTCAGCACACCGTGGCGACCGGACACCGGCTTCGCCCCGCCGCCGGGAACGAAGGTCCCCGTCCCCTCCAGCACGAAGCTGCAGGAGGCATAGCGACCGATGACACCGGCGCCCGCACCAGACATCGCGGCACGGATGGCATCGACGGCGCCGGCCGGCGCAAACGTGACCACCTTGGCACCATCCGCAGGCCACATCGGCCCGAAGGGTGCGATGTCCGACAGGTCGAGCGCGCCCGCCAGTGCATCGGCACACCCCCCATCCGCGACGTCCGCGGCCGTGTGCGCCACGACGAGAGCGACCCCGTGCCGCAACAGACGGAACGCACGCCCCGATGGTCCCGACCCGGCGACGATGCGACGGGTGGCGTCGAAGAGAAGAGGGTGATAGGCGACGAGCACATCGATGTCGCCGTCGAGCGCGGCATCGACGACGTCGTCGGTCACCTCGTGACACACTGCGATTCGCTCGGCGGGAGCGTCGAGATCACCGAGCTGCAGTCCCACCGGGTCCCACGAAGCCCCCTTCCCGAGGGGCGCGACCCGATCGACTGCGGACAACATCTCGGCGACCGTGGACATCGCGGCGATGCTAGGCGCCGTTCCCTTCCCCGGTCAGATCGAGGGTTGCCTCGACGATCCCTCTGTCGGTCGAGCGCACGTGGTAGCCACGTCTGGCGAAGAGCTGTGCGGCCGGCTCGTTCTCCACGAGGTAGATGGCGAGCGAGGTGACGTAGCCACGATCCCGAGCCGCGGCTTCGATGATGTCGAGGAGGTGGCGGGCGATGCCGTGGCGCCGCCAGCCGGCCTTCACCGACACGGCGACTTCGATGGTCGACTCATCGACCTCCGCATAGCGGGCGATTCCCAGCGATGTTCCCGTCTCGGATTCGATCGCCCCGACCGCGAGCGCCGACCGATAGTCCATCACGGTGAGACGGGCGAGCATCGCCGCATCGGGTCGCACCGATGACGTGAAGAAGCGGAGATACAGCGTCTCGCTGTCGGCCGTGAGTATCTCGTCGGCGAGCACGGCGGCGTCGTCCGGGACGATGGGTCGGACGCGAACGAGCGTCCCGTCATGGAGGACGAGATCGTGCTCCAGATGGCGCGGGTAGCCGTCGGGCAGAGAGGTGGGGTGGAGGGCGGCACGCATCGTGTTCTAACAATTGTACGCATATTGCTATCTTTTGCAAGCACCCACGATCCCCAGGGGACCCGACTCGCCCGCTCGATCCAGCCATGGCAAGCTCGTCGGATGAGGATCACGATCGTCGGCAGCGGGGTGTCGGGTCTCACCAGCGCGCTTCGCCTCCTCGACGACGGGCACGAGATTCGAGTCGTCACCGCCGCACCGTCGGACCGCTCGACCTCCATCTATGCGGCTGCGATCTGGTGGCCCGTCACGACCGAGCCACAGGAGGTCATCGCCCCGATGGCGCTGGAGGGTCTCCGCGTGTTCGAACGGCTCGCCGAGGAAGGCGTACCCGGCATCCGCATCATGCAGGTGTCTGAGTTCTCCTCCCGCCGGATCACACCCGGGCTCTGGACGGAGGGGATCACCGGACTGCGGTTCCTCGGACCGGACGACGTGCCGGATCCATATGTGAGCGGAGTCACCATGATCTGTCCGCGTATCGACCCGAACCTCTACCTCCCGTGGATGGAACGACGTCTCGCGGACGACGACACCGCGGTCACCGTGCTCGATGCACCGCTCACGAGCCTCGCCCCCCTCTTCGACGATGCCGACGTCGTCGTCAACTGCACGGGGCTCGGTGCGCGCACGCTCGTCGACGACAGGTCGATGTATCCCATCCGCGGCCAGATCGTCGCCATCGACGATCCGGGCATCGACGAGGGGCGAGCCGACGAGATCGGTGATCGAGACATCTCCTATGTGTTTCCCCGCGAGCGCGAGGTCATCGTCGGCGGAACCTTCTGGTACGGCGATTGGTCGACGATCCCGGACGACGGGCAGACGGAGCGCATGCTTCGCGACGCCCACCGCCTCTACCCCGGCATCGACACCAGCCGTGTCCACGAGGTTCGGGTCGGTCTGCGGCCGGGACGACCCACACCCCGCATCGAGACGGAGCACACGGACCGAGGCCCTGTCGTGCACAACTACGGGCATGCGGGTCACGGGTACACGCTCTCGTGGGGCTCCGCCAACAAGGTCGCAGCCGAGGTTGCGGCGCTCCCTTGAGTGGGTCGCGCGGCCCATTCCCTGGTTTTCGCGCGTTCCGGGTAAACCCGACACGCAGCTCGTGCGAGTGACCCAGCGAAACCCAAACGACCAGGAGGTTCGGGTACATGCTGAAGTTGCGCCGCATGCTGGCCCTGATCGCCGGACTCACGGTGATCGTTGTTGGCGGTGCTGCTCTCGCACAGGTGGGGACGTTCGCCCCGGATGACGACACGACGGTCGTCGCCGAGGGCGACGTCGCGTCGGCTCCGTTCATCGGGATCCCCGAGGACGGCAGCAACGACGCCACCGCCGAGAAGCAGGACGGAGAATCGACCGACGGCGAGAAGCCGTCGGATGACGGGACAGAGACGAAAGACGACGGCTCCGACGACGAGACGAAGGACGACGTCGTCGAGGACGGCACCGGAGACGGTGGAGACGGAGACGACGAGACGAAGGACGATCCCGTGAAGGATCTCGGGATCGAGTTCCTGAGCCCGGAGTCGGGAACCCGCGTCGAGGTCGGTGAGCTCGCGGTGAAGGGCATCGTCAACCAGCCCGCCCGCGTGACCGTCAACGGCCATCCCGTCGAGGTCGGCCCCGAGGGTCACTGGTCCAAGGTCGTCGGGCTCGAGCCCGGCAAGAACGTGCTCGCGGCACGTGCCGAGAACGAGGCGGGTCATGTTGCCGAGGCCTCGATCGTCGTCTACTGGGACAAGGAAGAGCCGCCGGTGCGCCTCGGCATCGAGGTGACCAGTCCCCGCAACGGCACCGAGACCGAGCGCGAGTCCATCAAGATCCAGGGCTACGTCAACGCTCCGGCCCGCGTCGTCGTCGGCGACTGGCTGGCAGAAGTCAACGACAACGGCAGCTGGTGGGTCGTCGTACCCCTCCGTCCCGGCAAGAACCACTTCGTCGCCACGGCGAAGACGGAGAGCGGAGCCACGGCGTCGGACGAGATCACGATCTACCGGATCACCGACCACAAGGAACTCGGGATCGAGATCACGAATCTCCACAACGAGATGAAGGTCGACGACGGTGAGATCAAGGTGCGCGGCGTCATCTCGACCAACGCCACGGTGAAAGTGAACGGTGTCAAGGCGACGGTCAACGACGACCTCACCTGGTACGCCTGGATCGGGCTCGAGCCGGGATGGAACCGGATCGTCGCCGTCGCCTTCAACGACTTCGGCGAGACCAAGGACGTCGTCGAGATCTTCCGTGTCACCAAGGAGACCGTCGAGTTCACCGCGAACCAGGTGTACGGCTCCTGTGGCGAGGAGATCCCCTACGACGTGTTCTGGGGCCGCGCCGATGCCGGCGAGAAGATCTGGATCGAGTCGCCCTACGACGTGTTCCACGGCACGGCGATTCCAGGCACGGTGATCCACGTGCTGGCCGACTTCGGCTCTGGCGAGACGGTCACGGACGAGACGGGCCACTGGGAGCTCCGGGTGGAATTCCCCGAAGCTCCGTACTTCAAGGAGTTCCAGGTCAAGGTGAAGGCCTCGACCGGTGAGTACAAGTACTTCTCCTTCGTGCGCACCGGAGAGGAGCACGGCGCCTGAGCTCAGCGATCGCCGGGTAGGGCTTGGCGATGCAGCGAAACCGGGGCCGCCTTCGGGTGGCCCCGGTTTCGTGATTGTTCACACATAACATGGGCTTCAGCGGGAACACCACACCGATCGGCCCGGTTGCGATCGTTGTACCAGGAGGTAACCCATGTTTCTCTTCCGCAACAAGACGTCCATGCCCACGGCCGACGACGCCCTGCCGGGCCGAGCCGAGTCGATCCCCGTCCCCGACACGCACTGGGTGAACGGCAACCGCATCGTCCCGCCGTTCCCCGATGGACTCGAGGTCGCGTACTTCGGGATGGGGTGCTTCTGGGGCGCGGAGCGGGTCTTCTGGCGACTCGACGGCGTGTATTCCACGGCCGTCGGATACCAGGGCGGCTACACCGAGAACGCCAGCTATCAGGAGGTCTGCTCGGGACGCACCGGTCACGCCGAGACGGTTCTCGTCGTGTACGACCCGATGACAATCGGCTACGACCAACTGCTCAAGGCGTTCTTCGAGGAGCACGCCCCGACGCAGGGGATGCGCCAGGGCAACGACGTCGGCACCCAGTATCGCTCGACGATCTACACCACCACCGCCGAGCAATTGGCGATGGCGAAGCTGGCGCGTGATGAGTACCAGGACCGTCTCGCTGCGTCGGGATGGGGTGAGATCACCACCGAGATCCGCGAGGCGCCCGAGTTCTATTACGCCGAGGAGTACCACCAGCAGTACCTGGCCAAGAACCCGAACGGCTACTGCGGCCTCCAGGGCACGGGCGTGAGCTGCCCGACGGGGTTATCGCTCGACTGAGCAGTCGAGACCGGCGGCCGGTACCGTGACTTCGCGGCCAGGCACATCTATCTTGCCGCCGGCACACTTCCCCGAGGAGGCGACGACGTGAGGCGAAGGACAGCGCGCGCGGCCGTGTTGCTCACCCTGTTCGCCGCGCTCGCCGTCCCCATCGTGGCCCACGCCGCACAGTTGTGTGGTGGCGCCGAGATCACCATCCACGGCAGCAGCGAAGCCGAAGAGATCACGGGCACGTCGGGTGACGACGTCATCCACGGATACGGTGGAGCGGACGTCATCGATGGCGGCGGGGGCGACGACATCATCTGCGGCGGGAACGGCGCCGACGTGATCTCCGGCGGCTCCGGCAACGATCGCATCATGGGCGGCCGCGGCGCCGACGACATCCATGGCGACGAAGGCAACGACGTCGTCCATGGCAACGACGGCCACGATGCGATCGACGGCGGCCCGGGAGACGACCGCCTGCTCGGAGGGTCGGGTGGCGACCGGCTCGACGGCGGAGCCGACCGTGACATCGCCTACGGCAACGACGGGAACGATCTCCTCATCGGAGGACCCCAAGGAGACCGGCTCTTCGGAGGAAGAGGGGCCGACTCCGTGCTCGGTCGGTACGGGAACGACATCGTCCACGGCGGCCCACATCGAGACGAGCTGCGCGGCGGTGCCGGCGACGACGTACTCGAGGGCGGTCCGGGCTCCGACCTGCTGGCCGGTGGAACCGGTGACGATCGCGGCATCTCCGGCCCCGGCTTCGACGAGTGCCTCTCGACCTCCCGTGACGACGGGTGCGAGGGCCCCGTCTTCCTCGAGACCTTCGACTTCGATGCGCCATCACCGACCCCGCTGCCGAACTCCGCGTCCTTTTCGGTCTCCGTGAATTCACGCATCGGCGCAACGCAACACCAGCTCGCAGCCATGGAGGCCGACCACGGCCCCGATTGCGCTCCCCTTCCCGCGACCCACACAATCACCGCCTACGAGGATGCGGTCTATCGCTGCCGCGACCACCTGATGACGGCGGTGAGCTCCGGGCTGTTCACCGACCGCACGAACATGGCGGTGGCGATGTTCTCGCCGAATCAGATCCTCGATTTCAGTGGCGGCCCCGCCACGATCACGTACGACGCATCGACACTCCGGGCCTCGCGTCGCGACTGGTACGACATCTGGATCACGCCATTCGACGACCTGCAACGCATGCCGCTCCAGGCGGACCGGGTCCTGATGCAGGGGCCGTCCGAAAACGCTCTCGTGGTCTCGCTGCGCGCCTTCTCCTCGAAAGGAGTCTTCGACGCGTCCATCTTCGACGGGTTCGTCGAGACCGAGATCATCGGCTCGAACGATGGCTACGAGACCGTGCTCACGCCGAGCCGTACCGCACGCTCGACGTTCGAGATCGTGATCGAGAGCGACCATCTCAAGGTCTGGATGCCCGAAGAAGGTCTCGTCTTCATCGACCAGGCCATACCGGAGCTCCCCTTCACGCGAGGCATCGTCCAATTCGGACACAACTCCTACGAGGTGTTCGAATGCGACGAGGGCTGCGCCGAGGGCCCGGCAACCTGGCACTGGGACGACATCCGGCTCGCACCCGCCGAGCCGATCCGCGCGCTGCCGGCGTCACGCCGCTTCGTGAACGCGTCGACCGCCTCGTTCGTGAGCTTCCCCGCACCGGCGCCCGCGGACAGCTGGATCCAGTTCACGGCGATCGGAAAGGAACTGGAGGTCTCCTTCGATTCCGGGGCGACGTGGCTGGCAGCCGTGACCCAGCACGATCGGGAGAACTACGTGTGGCGCTACCGCAACTACTGGATGCCGATGCCGGAGAGTGCGACGACCATGCACGTCCGCGGGACGAACACGGCCGAGCATGTGTGGCAGTTCCAGGACATCTCGATCCTGGTCCGCGACGACAACGGCTGACGAGCTTCGCTCAGGCCTCGATGTCGGAGAGGGCGTCCGGCCAACCGACCCGTCGGGCGAGCGCTGCGGCCTCGAGCTGGGATCCGGCATCCAGCTTGACGAGCACGGCCCGGATGTGTGAACGCACGGTCGCAACGGACACATCCCAGTCTTCGGCCATCTGAGCGGCTGACCTGCCCTGGCAGATGGCGAGCAGCGTCTGGCGCTCTCGATCGGTGAGCCGGGTGAACGGAGCGAGGCGAGCCTCGAGACGGCTCTTCTCCTGCAGCAGCGCCGCCCGGAGCTCGAACCGATCGTCCTCCGAGAGCAGCTCCCCACCCGTCACGACCACCTCGACGGAACGAACGAGCTCGTCGGGTGACACGCCCTTGCTGAGATGACCGGCCGCGCCTGCCTCGACGCACTGGGCGATGGTGAGCAGATCGTCGGCGGCGGTGAGCATGATCACGGTGACGTCACGATCGAGCAGCTGCTCGATGAAGGCCTCGGCGGTCTGCTCGCCCAGGTAGTAGTCGAGGAGCACGATGTCCGTGCCCCGAGCAGCCACGGTCTCGGCGAGCTCTGCCGGGTCCTCTGAATAGGCGGCATAGGCGCGGAATCCGGCCGAGGAGAGCACACCGACGAGCAGCTGGCTCACGAGATCGTGATCGTCGACGACACCGATCGTCACATCGCCACGTGCAACGACGGGGAGTCGGGCTTCGTGCGCTTCCTCGCCCCCCATCGACGCCACGACATGCATGGCATGCCGTTCGTCGTCCGCTTCGATCTGACCGGTGTCGAGTCGAACGCTCACAAGTGTGTTCATCTGTTCCTGTCGTTCCCCTGCAAGGCACCGTACCCGCGCCCCCGTGTCGGCCACGGCGCGACCTCTTCTGCCGGGTCTCCCTCCTCTGACCCCCACTCCCCGATCGTGCCGGTCTCTCCGCCGACGGCGGAACACGTGTGGTGGCCTGACGGCCACAGGGAGTGGCGGGCCAAGTGTACTCCGACAGAGGGCGGCCGTGGCAAGCCTCCGCGGGTGGTGACCAGCCCGTGACGGGTCAGGGCCGCTCGCCGGGTGTCGTTGCGGTGCGCGCCCGTTGCGCCGCGGTTTCGAGCACGCCCCGAACGAAATCTGGGTCGAATACCTGCGGTTCCAGCGTCTCTTTGTCCCACATGGTGCGGGGTGTGGTGAAGAACTCACCGCCGTAACAGTGGATCGCCGCCGTCCATTCGCGAGTCGGGTTGGCAACCGAGTGCACGACCTCGTCACCGAGCGTCACGACATCTCTGGCCAGCAGCGTCTTGTCGGTGTGTGGCTCGATGCGGCCGTCTTCGCGACGTCGGTAGAAGCTGTTGTCCTCCCGACCGCCGTAGAGCCCGATGACCGCCCACATGTTGTGGTCATGGGCGTACAGGTCCACCTCCGGCGGCCACACGATGTGGAGGGCGGTGAACTCTTCCGAGCGATGCCAGATCGTCATCATCGGGCTCTCGCTCCACGGCCGAACCTCGCGTTCGATGGCCGCAGGATGCGCCACCGCCCGTTCCACGAGCTCCCGAACCTGGGCGTGTGGTCGATCACCGCCACGGACTGCCGTCAGGCAGTCGGCGATGAACTGATCCTTGTCGAACGGCGGCATGGCCCTCCCTCTCCTCGATGCGAGGCTACCCCCGTGACCACGCCGCGCGGCGCTCCTTCTTCAGCGCAACGCAAACGGCGGGTAGCGATCGGTCACGAGGAAGGTGGCGTATGCCTCCACACGGAGCGCCCACGCCAGGACGCCCTCCATGTAGCGGAACACGCCCTCGGGATACCGCCCGGTGAAGAGGATGACCAGCCATGCCCACAGCCAGGCGAACAGCGCCCCGACGAAGAGGAACGCGAGCACGACGTAGTGCGGGATGGCCAGGAACCACTTCACGAGTGGCATCCATCGGTTGAGGTTCTCCGCATCGGGGTACTCGATGTCGAGCCAGACGTACTGGTCCTCGTCCGTGGACGGGTAGTGGTCAGACATCAGAAGCACGTACGCGACGACACGCGTGCTGAAGCGGGCGACCCCGAGCACGAAGTCGAACCACCAGCGCGGGTACTTCTGCCTGAACAGGAGCATCAGGAGGACCGGCATGAACAGTGCGCCTGCAGACCCCACGAACGAAAGAACGATCAGGATCGGAATGGCGTAGAAGAGCCTGAGGGCAGAGGACAACCGATCGAGGTCACGATCGGGATACTGGATGGAGAGACGGGCCGGGTAGCCCTCTGGTGCGGACGACGTCATGTCAACTCCTCGTGGAGGCGCGCCGGTAGCGGCGGATTGCGAGTGGGTGCGGCGATACCGATGGTGACCACAGCTCACATCAACGTCGATCCAAGGAGGCACTGCAAGGGCCGAACGTCCGGTTTCGGCTCAAGGACCGAGCCACGGCTGCGATCAGGCCGAGGCGGCGTCCTCGGCATTCTTGAGACGATCGAGACCATCGAGAATCAGATCGAGGGCGAAGAAGAACTCGAAGTCGTCGTCGCACCCCGCCCCCACGACGGAGTCGTCGTCGTGGGTGATCTCGGCAACGATCCGTGAGATGTTCGGGTACTCCTCGAGCATCTGCTGCATCATTGCCGCCGCGACCTCTGGACTCTCGGTCATCGCATCCGAGTCGTCGAACAGCTCCTGGGAGAAGCCGAGCATCCTGCTGCCGAGGGCATGCAGGCCGTGGTGCGCCAGCTCCATGGAGAACCCGTTGTCGAAGAGGATGCCGGCGAACGTGTCCATGTATCGCATCATGTTCGGCTTGAGCCGGGTGCGGCTCTCGATGACGCCGGACGCCCAGGGATGGCGTTTCATGCTCTGACGGGCTGCGAGGATGCGGTTGCGCATCTGCGACTTCCAGGTGTCGCCACGGATCGTGAGGTCGATCTCGTCATGCAATTTCGCGAGGAGGACCGTGAGACGCTCGATCAGTTGAAGAACGTGACGTTGTACAGCGGAGGCGCGTCGCTGCCGCTCGGCGC
>CAYFYC010000004.1:76897-80425 GCA_964347305.1 uncultured Acidimicrobiaceae bacterium
TGGCCGACCTTGCGCATGCTGACGGACTCGATGCCCTGCCGATCCGCGAGCGCGACCGCGGCACGCACCACACGCTCGCGGCTGAGCGGCTCACGCTGCTCGACGAGAGGCTTGATCTGGGTCGACACGGCACCTCCGGTGCTCGCTCGCACCATAACGTACACGGTAAGCCTTCGGTCACATCGGCTTTCGCTTGACAGACTTACGGCGTATGCATAGGCTTGGGTCTGATCCTTACAGCGTAAACCCGATGTCCGAGACGGAGTACGAGATGACCATCGAGATCGATTCCAGGATGCGGTCCGCGACGCGCAATGCCTACGGCGGACCCGAGGTTCTCACCCTTGGCGACGTCGCGACCCCAAGCCCCGCCGAAGACGAGATCCTGATCCGCGTCCATGCATCGTCGGTGAACCCCGCCGACTGGCACGTGATGAAGGGCTCGCCGTGGCTGGTTCGGCTGCAGAGCGGTCTGCGCCGGCCCAAGCGACCGGAGCTGGGCACGGACGTCGCCGGGGTCGTCGTAGCCGTCGGCTCCGGCGTCACCGAATTCGCCGTGGGTGATGCGGTGTGGGGCGGGGCACGTGGCGCATATGCAGAGTATGCGCTCGCCAAGGAGCGAACCCTCGTCCCCCAGCCGGAAGGTGTGGGCTTTGCGACGACAGGCGCCATCGCGATCGCCGGGCTCACTGCACTGCAGGGACTCCGTCACAAGGCCGGCCTCGAGGCAGGTGATCACGCTCTCATCATCGGTGCATCAGGCGGCGTCGGCACCTATGCGGTGCAGATCGCCAAGGCCGACGGCGCCGAGGTCACGGCGGTCGTGAGCGGCCGGAACGTGCAGCTGATGCGAGAGCTCGGCGCCGACCACGTCGTCGACTACGAGACGAGCGACTTCGCGGCCACCGACGTCCGCTACGACGCCATCCTCGACAACGTCGGGCTGCGACCGTTCTCCGATCTCCGCCGCATCCTGAAGCCGACCGGGACGTACGTGCTGGTGTCGGGCCCGAAGGGCGCTCTCCTCGGGCCGTTGCCGCGGATGCTGCGGATGATGCTGCTGTCGCTCACGACGAGACAGCGACTCCGCCCGTTCCTCTCGACGTTCGACAAGGCGGATCTCGAGGAGCTGAGCGAACTCGTGCGATCCGGCGAGGTGCGCACCGTCTTCGATCGCCGGTACGGTCTGCCGGAGATCGCGGAGGCGATGCGGCATCAAGGCGAGGGCCACGCACAGGGCAAGACGGTGATCGTGGTTCGTGATGCGGAACCGGGGAACGGCTGATGGCGCTGCCACGTTGGCTCGCTCGCCTCAACCGGGCCGTCTTCAACCCCCTCGAGCTGCGACGAGGTGAGCGACCCGTGCTCGAACACGTCGGCAGGATGAGCGGCAGACGATTCAGTACGCCGCTCGATGCCCATCTCGTGGAGGGCGGCGTCGTCTTCACGCCGCTGTACGGTCCCGACACGGACTGGGTCCGCAACGTCCTCGCCGCAGGGCACGCCACACTCAGCCTCGACGGCGAGACCATCGATCTGGTCGATCCCAGACTGGTCGGCGAAGACGACCTGCCCCCGAGCGTCGACCGGCCGCCTCGCTGGATCGGCGTCGACCGGTTCCTCCACCTCGATCGGTCCTGAGGAGTCGACATGCGAGCAATCGTCCAACGTGGCTACGGCTCCCCCGATCAGGTGCTGGAGCTCGCCGACGTCGCCGTCCCGGAGCCGGCCGCCGATGAGGTGCTGGTCCGCATTCATGCCGCATCGGTACACCCCGACGTGTGGCACGTCGTTCGGGGGTTCCCCCTCGTTCTACGGCTGATGGGCGCAGGCGTCCGCCGCCCGCGCGTGGCCGTGCCCGGTACCGACATGGCCGGCATCGTGGAACGAGTGGGGCGCTCGGTGACGCAGCACTCCCCCGGTGACGCCGTGTATGGAGAGACGCTGCGCGGGCACCAGTGGAAGAATGGAGGGGCCTTCGCCGAGTACGCCACGGTGCACGAATCGGCGCTTGCCCCGAAACCTGCCGACCTCTCGTTCGCGGAGGCGGCCGCGATCCCGACGTCCGCCTACATCGCCTACGACAACATGGGCCACCTCGTCGACGACGGCATGCGCGTGGCCGTCAACGGAGCGGCAGGTGGTGTCGGGATGTTCTGCGTCCAGATCGCCAAGGCAGCCGGCGCCCATGTGACCGGAGTGGACAGCGGCGCCAAACTCGACATGATGCGGCGGATCGGGGCCGACGAGGTCGTCGACTACGCAGCGGAGGACTTCACCGCCGATCCCGACGGCTTCGACCTCATCGTCGACATCCCTGGTAATCGCTCGTTCGACGATCTCGCCAGGGTGCTGCGGCCGGGTGGTTCCTATGTCTACATCGGTCACGATCGCTTCGCCAAGAGACGACACCGCGTCCTCGGCTCGACGATTCCGCGCATGCTGAGGCTGGGACTCGAGGCTCCATTCGGGCGCGGCAGGCAATCGGCGAGGAAGGATCGCCCCGATCATCGTGTCGCGACCCGAGCCCTCGTCGCGGCGGGAGCGATACGGCCGGTGCTCGAAGAGACTCCGTTCGGGCTCGCCGAGGTCGCCTCTGCTCTCAAATACCTCGAGGAGGGCCGGGCGCTCGGCAAGATCGTGGTCCGCGTCGCAGACGAAGCGCCTGGCTCGTCACCGCACTGACCGACGCAACTCCGACTCTCCGGTCGCCGAGAGCCGCGTTCACCACACGTCGCCGGAGCGTTGTTCGCAGACGATGGCCGAGCGCAGGTCGATACCGGTGCTCGACCCGAACCTGAGCACCATGATGGCGTCGTCGTCGTCCTCGGTGCGTTTCTCTCCATCGGTCGTGCGCACATAGGACGGGCCCTGCCAGCGCAGCCAGTCGAGCTGCTCGTAGAAGCCGTGCTCTCCGGTGGCGAGGACCCCGATCTCGTAGTCGTCACGGATGATCTCGCCCACCTCCTCCATGACGGCTGTGGCGATGCCCTCACCCCGCCGGTCCGGGTTCGTCGCCACCGCTTCGACGTACCCGGCCTGATACGACCGCTCGTCCGCCTCGATCACCCTCGGCACGACGGCGGCGTGAGCGACGATGACACCGTCGTCGAGAGCAAGCACGTGAACGCCGCCGAGGGCATGGCGCCAGTCGTCTGCGTCGAAGTCGCCGTCGAACGCCTCCTCGAGGAGGAGCCGCAGCCGCGCCGCGGTGTCGGCGTCGAGATCCTGGGTGTCCAGCGTCGCGATCTCCATGGGTCTGAGGCTAGGTCGGTCGACGCTCGGACGTCCCGCGAACCCAGGCGGGAGCATCTGGATGCCGCTCCCGGTGGGGAAAACCGACCTCGTATCGGCGGCTCATTTGCGTCGCGCCGCCGTTAGGTTTGGAGGCACATCCCGACGACGACCTCGGCAGGAGGAATCAGGTGGCAGACAGCATCGCGGGCGGATGCCCGGTGGCTCACGGACCGAACACGACGATTGGCGCCACGGCGAACCAGCATTGGTGGCCGAACCCATTGAATCTCA
>CAYFYC010000005.1:0-18927 GCA_964347305.1 uncultured Acidimicrobiaceae bacterium
GGCATCGGCGGCGGCTCCCGGGGTGGCAGCGACATTGGCGGCAGAGACTCGACGGTGACAGCAACAGGCTCTGCGAGAACCGTGATGGGCTCTCCATTCCAGAGGAAGTCGAACGGCCTTTCGATGTGGTGGGTCCCGGCCGGCAGGACGTATCCGTCGTCCAGCGTGCATGGCAGCCCGACCCGAGCAGTGCCCATGAAGAGCTCCTTCCCTTCGTCATCGTATCGGCAGGTGACGGATCCGCATGAGCGGGTGGCCTTGCTTCGTTGTTCGGAGCGACGACAACGAGAGAGGCGGGGCCCGATGAGCCCCGCCTCTCTGCGATCGGTCGTCGTCGCCTGTCAGGCAGGCGGCGTCACCACGATCGCGGTGACCATTCCGAACATCCCCTCATCGCGTTCGACGTGGGTGAGGATGTGGCAGTGCCAGACCCAGGTCCCGGCCCGGTCGGCGTGGACCAGCACGCTGAAACGCTCACCCGGCGCCACATTGATCGTGTCGGCGATGTACGGGTAGTCGAGCGGGATGCCGTCCTTGGCGAACACGATCTGCTCGAACTGGTGCAGGTGCATCGGATGTATCTGCAGACCCTCGTTGTAATAGTGGACGACGAACCAGTCACCCTCCTCGACCACGAGTGGTGCGGTCGCCGGGAACGACTTCCCGTTGAGCGAGTAGCCGATGACACCGGCGTCGTTGAGCACCATCGGGAGCTCGTCGGCTATTTCGAGATCCGCCGGAATCACGGTGCCCGAGATCTCCTCGCCGTAGGGAATCGGCGTGTCGCCGATGATGAACGTGGCGAACATGCCGTTCACCACCTGCATCTGGGCGTGGTGGTGGGCGTGGTACATGCCGATGGCGGGCTCCTCCGCCACGAACTCGTAGACGAACGTCTCACCGGGACCGATCAAGTCCTGTGTGATCGGGGCCACCCCGTCCATGCTCCACGGCGTCGAGATGCCGTGCCAGTGGACGTCGGTGCTCATCGGCAGTTCGTTGTTGACGATGACCTCGACCCTGTCTCCGAGGTCCACACGAATGGCGGGCCCGGGCACCATGCCGTTGTACGTCCACGCCTTCACGACGTCGCCGGGAGCGACCTCCCAGTCGACGATCTGTGCCGTGATCTCGAACTGCTTGGTTCCGTCGGCCAGGATGGTCGGCTCGAGTGGCACGTTGCCGACGCCTTCTGTCGACGCGGGGAACGCGAGGATCGACTCGACCATGGCCCGGTCGAGCTCCTCCCAGTCGACATCTTCGCCCTCGTGGCCGTGACCGTCGCCGGCAGCCGTGCCGGCGGGTGTGATCGAGAGTTGCGTGCGCATGCCGGCGTCGGCGTGTCCCGGGATGTCGCAAATCAGCTCGTACGTGCCCGGCGTCAGCTCGCCCAGATCGAGCTGTGCCGTCTCGCCCGTGTTGAGATCTGCAGTCGACGGACCGTTGACGAGCACGACGTTGTGCGGGACGCGTCCTTCGTTGACCACATCGAGAACGACCCGACCGGCCGGAGCGGTGAGGGTGCCGTCGATGGAGAACTCGTTGAGAGCAACGGCGATCTCCGACACCGCCGCCTCGCTGGGGGCATCGGGCGTCTCGGGTGCGGCGGCCCCGGGAGCTGCATCCGGCGAGTTCGACTGGATGAGCGCAGCGACCGCGAACACCATCGCAAAGAGCCCGAAGGCGAGCGAAAAGGCGAGGACGCCCATGCTGATGTCGCGACGCGCGGCAGCTTCTTCGTCGTGGTCTGCCATTGGTGCTTCTCCTCTGGTTCGTTGGCTGGTAGCGATCCTGCGTTGCACCGATCCCTCGCGACAGAGTCTTTCGTCCACGAAGTGCGGGTCCGACGGACCCGGTGTGCGGCACCACGGGCGCCGGTCTCACCGGTGCCTGATAGGTTGCCGTCGTGGGCTTCACCCGAGCGCAACTCGAGGCATTTCGTGGCGCCGAGGTTCCAGACCTCGTCGGCCCGGAGCCGAAGCTCCTCTTCGTGGGCATCAACCCAGGGTTGTGGACGGCCGCGGTCCAGACTCACTTCGCTCATCCCGGCAATCGCTTCTATCCCGCTCTCCTCGAGGGCGGCGTCGTCGACTGGAGAATCGACCCTTCGGAAGGCATGACCGAAGATGATCGGCGACGCTTTGTCGGGCGCGGGCTCGCCATCACGAACGTCGTGTCACGAGCGACGGCGCGAGCGTCGGAGCTGTCGACACGGGAGCTGCGCGACGGTGCGGCCGCCCTGGAACAGCGGATCGAGGTCTGGCGGCCGACGATCGTGGCCGTTGCGGGGATCACCGCCTATCGCACCGGCTTTCGGCGGCCCGGCGCGACGATGGGACCCCAGGAGCATGTCATCGGCGGAGCAGCGGTGTGGGCCGTTCCCAACCCGAGCGGTCTCAACGCCCACGAAACGGTGGCATCGTTGGCCACCTGGTATCGCAGTGCGGCGATCGCGGCGGGTGTGGTCACCGAGTGAGCAGATCGACCAGCTCCGGAACGACCGTGCCGGCGCTGCCCTCGATGCGGACCGTAGCCACGCCGTCCATCTCGGTCTCGCCCCGGTTCACGATCACGAACGGCTCCCCTCGTGATGCCACCTCGAGCGGATAGAACGCAGCCGGGTACACGGCGAGCGTGGAGCCGATCGCGACGACCGCGTCTGCCCGGGCGGTGAAATCGTCTGCCCGGGCGATGGCTGCCTCCGGGAGCAGCTCCCCGAAGAAGACGACGCCGACCTTGAGGATCGATCCGCACACGGTGCACCGGGGGTCGGGTTCGCCGTTGCGCCAGCGCGCCTCCACGTCGTCTCGCTCGGCTCGGTGGCCGTTGTCGACGCAAGCCACGGTGCGACCGTTGCCGTGGAGCTCGGCGACGGCGTCCTCGGGGAGGCCACCGGCATGGTGGAGTCCGTCGACGTTCTGCGTGATGCACCCGATCATTCGATCCGATTCCCACAGCCTCGTCAGGGCTCGATGTGCGTCGTTCGGCTCGAACGGTCCGCTGCGGGTGCTGAACCGGTTCGCCCAGGATCGTATGCGGACCTCCTCCGACTCGAGGTAGCGACCGATGGTGAAGTCTTCGGGATCCACCTTGGTCCACAACCCGTCCGGGCCCCGAAAGTCGGGGATGCCGGATTCGGTGGAGATGCCGGCTCCTGTGAAGACGAGAATGCGGCGTCGATCTGCGAGCAGGTCGGCGGCGGCGGCAACGGTGCTCATACCGCTGCACGCTAGACCATCGACGTCACCCACTCGTCGTGGCTCCTTCGCAGCCCGGGCGGCAGTGTCGCAAGGAGATGCCGGGGGAGGAGCGGCACGCGATCGGAGACGATCACGACAGATCCGGTGCCACCTCCGACGAGACCGGAGCGCACCAGCACGTCCAGGTGAACGGGACGAGGGAGGGAGCGGCCGCCTTCGGCTGCGGCAGCCAGACGTAGCAGATCGGCGACCGCTCCCGGACCGAGTACCGCAGTCCAGAAACGACGCACGTAGCCGTCGGTGACTGCGACATCCGAGACGTCGGCGCGGCTGTCGTTGTGAGATCGGCGACGGGTCATCACCGGGCGGACAGCAGGACGGGGCACGACGGTGCGTCGCAACGAGGGGGCGACAGCGCCCGGAGTGGGTGCGGGATCCGGCGAGATGGGAGGACGGGCATCACGGCGGAATGCTCCGGGCGCTGTCGCTGACTTGGACATGCATGAATAAATATCAAGTAGATGAGACAGAGTGAACAGACCCGAGCAGAGTGCGCGAAAGAATTGTGTTGTGGCGCCGCACCACATTGTCCGAGAGGCGGCGCAGCGATACCACCGCCAGCGACTCCCGTCTCACAGACGGACGATGAACTCTGGTATGAGAACGACGAGCACAGGGATGACGATCGTCGCCGAGAAGCGCTTCAAGACAGCGGTGTCGAATGGCCACACCGGCATCTTCTCCGTCTCTTCGTAGAGGTACTTCAGCTTCTCGACCGTCTCAACTGCTTGGGAGGGTTCGGGATGTCCGAGGGTCGCATCCTCAGACTCGATGGTGAAGATGAGGAAGTCGTAATGGTGGTTGAACTCTGTCTCCAACAGCTCCAACGCCTGCGACTTCGCCTGAAGCATCGTGCTGTGCGCCGACCACAGCGGGAACCAAAACACCACGACAAGCAGGCATACGAGGCCCGGGAAGAGAATCAGCAGCGTGGTCGTCAGACCGTTCTGCAGATAGTTGATGATCGCAACACCGACGAGCGGCAGGAACAGGTATTCCATGTTGAGTGCGAGCTCGCCCATATCTCCCAACCCCGCCGCACCGTCCGGTGATACGGGGCGGAGGCGGAACGATTCGACTTCGATCTCGTTGAAGAACCGATTCATGGCGTAGATGAGAGCGATCACCTTGTAGATCACGGCCGGAAAGATGAACACAAAGACCGCAAACTCCCACGCAACTCGGGCCGCATAGGCGACCGGGTGGTCTCCAAACGACCAGATCTCGGTTCCGTCGTAGCCGATGTAGAAGTAGTGGCTGAGCGAGCTCCACACCCAGTAGAAGAAGCCACCAGCCATGAAGGCGATTCGATACCGGGCATACTTGCCGCGCCCTTCGACGATCTTCCAGATTCGCTTCAGGAGGTCCGAGTAGTCATCCTCTTCCACTTTGTCCTTGTCGAGCGCCGATTGCACCCCGGTGAACGCGGCGTTGGCTTTCTCCAGGAGGCGGCGTGTGAGACAGAGCATCGCGCCGAGCACCGGCAGGAGCGCCAAAACGACGAAGTCGTCCAGGAACCCGATCTGATCCTGTTCGAGCGTAAGGGTCCCCGATGCGGCGGCTATGACTCCGAACATCAACAGAGGTGCCAAAGTCATGACAACGAACACGCCAAGCACCGGGTTCTTCTTGGTCAGCCGATTGTCGAACAGGACTCTCAGGCCCACGTCAGCCGAATAGCCGCTGCAAACGGGAAGATCTCTCCACTGACGAAACTGCGTACGCCTGGCGTCTAGGAATCCCGCGACGCTGACGTTGCCCTTTGCCGCCATCGCATCACCCGGGTCTCCTTCCGAACATACTCGGACTTTCGAGAGAACGGGCCGTCTCGGCCGCAGGCGGACCTGGCTAGTCGACGATGGCGGCGCCCGTCTGGACGTCCCACAATGCCCGGTAGGGGCCCGGTCTGACGACGAGTTCGTCATGGGTGCCGGATTCCACGACCCGGCCTCCGTCGAGCACGTAGATGCGATCTGCGTTGCGGATCGTGGAGAGACGGTGGGCCACGACGACGCTCGTCCGCGTGTGGGCGAGCCGGGCGAGGGACCGCTGGATCGCGGCCTCCGTCTCGTTGTCGACCGCCGAGGTGGCCTCGTCCAGGACCAGGATCGGCGGGTTCTTCAGGATGGCCCTCGCGATCGAGATCCGCTGTCGCTGGCCGCCGCTGAGCTTCTGGCCTCGCTCCCCGACGATGGTGTCGTAGCCGTTCGGCAACTCCACGATGAAGTCATGCGCCTCGGCGATCTCGGCGGCATTCCGGATGGCATCGATGTCGGCTCCGGGTCTGCCATACGAGATGTTCTCCGCCACGGTGCCGTGGAAGAGGAACACATCCTGGGAGACGAGACCGATCGCCTGCCGCAGGTCGGTGATCTCGAGATCGCGCACGTCCTTGCCATCCACCGTCACGGAACCCGAGTCGACGTCGTAGAAGCGCAACAGCAGCTTGACGACGGTCGTCTTCCCCGAGCCCGTTGCACCGACGAGCGCAATCGTCTCGCCTGGCGTGGCCTCGATCGTCGCATCGACGAGGGCGGGGAATCCTTTCGTGTAGGCGAAATCGACGGCGTCGAGGAAGATGGCGCCTTTGACGGTCTCGAAGGGGAGCGGCTCGGGCCCGGAGAGGATGCGAGGGGATCGATCGAGGACGTTGAGGACACGGTTGGTCGAGGCCATGGCCCGCTGATAGAGGTCGAGGGTTTCGCCGAGGCGGGTCAAGGGCCACAGGAGCCGCTGCGTGAGGAACACCATCGTCGCGTAGAGGCCCGCATCGAGGGCGCCGTCGAGCGTCCTGAACCCGCCGATCACCAGCGTGGCGATGAAGCCGGTGAGGATCGCGAACCGGATGAGCGGCGAGAACGCCGAGCTGAGCCGGATGGCAGCTGCGTTGACCGAGCGGTAACGATCGCTCTCGTCCGAGATCCGCTCCACCTCGGCATCCTCGGCCGTGAAGCTCTTGATCGTGGCGATGCCCCCGAGGTTGTTGGCGAGCGCCGAGTTGATCGCTCCCGCCTGGCTACGGACCTCGGCATACCGGGGCTCGAGACGGCGCTGGAAGCGGAGCGAGCCCCAGATGATGATCGGCATCGGGAGGAAGGCGAGCCATGCGACCTCGGGGGCGATCACCCAGAACGCCGCCCCGACCACGACCACCGTCGTGAGCAGCTGGATGATGTCGTTCGCCCCGTGATCGAGGAACCTCTCGAGCTGGTTCACGTCGTCGTTGACCACCGCCAGCAGATCACCAGTGCGCTCGTCTTCGAAGAATCCCAACTCCAGCTCCTGCATGTGTGTGTAGGCATCGACTCGCAGGCCGTGCTGGATGTCCTGAGCGATGCTTCGCCACGCCACGCTGAGCAGATACTCGAAGAGGGACTCGAACGACCACACCGCAAAGGTGATCGCGGCCAGCAAGAGCAGTTGACTGCGGGGATCCTCGACGCCGAACCAGTTGGCGATCAGCGAATCCTCCTGCGATGTGACCGTCGACAGGGCCATCCCGATGAGGAGCGGGGGTGCCACGTCCACGGCCTTGTTCGCCGCAGACAGGCCGGCCGCCCACCAGATGCGGCGGCGGGAGGTCTGGGCGTAGGCCCACAGTCGGGCGAGCGGTCGAGATCTGTCCAAGGTGCGGGAGTGTATCGCCGGGCCGCAACGGGCAGTAATGGGCGGGTTCGGCCATACTCCGAGACCGATGAGCGAACCGACGTCGATGCGAATGTTCCCCCTCGGCACCGTCCTGTTTCCGAGGGGCCTGATGCCGCTCCACATCTTCGAGGAGCGGTATCTGACGATGATCGGCGAGGCGCTCGACGACAACGGCGAGTTCGCGGTCGTGCTCATCGAGCGGGGCCCCGCAGAGGGCTCGGACAACGTGCGCACCGGCCTCGGCACCGTCGCCAGGATCGTCAGCCACGAGACGCTCGACGATGGCCGCATGTTGATCCTCGCCGTGGGCACGCGAAGGATCGAAGTGGCCGAGTGGCTCGATGACGATCCATACCCGCGGGCGCTCGTGCGGGACCTGCCTGTGCTGGAGCCGTCCACCGATCTCTCCGATGCGATCGACCGCGCCGCCAGGTCCTGGCGTCGCATCCAGGCTCTCGCGGTGGAACTCGGGTACGACGTGGAGATCACCGATCTCGATCTGTCGGCGGATCAGAGCAGCGCCATCTGGGAGCTCTGCACTGCGGCGCCTCTCGGCCCGTTCGATCGTCAGCAACTCCTTGCGATCGACGAGCCTGCGGAACGGTTGGTGTTGCTCGAGGAGGGCTTGAGCCAGGCAGCAGCCGACCTCGAGGCACGGCTGGTCACCGGGTGACGAGATCGCTGGCCGGCTGGCTCGGCGCCCTGGCTGTGGTGGCGACGGCGTGCGCAGCAGCCGTGCCTTCCGTCACGGATCTCGAGCTCTCGGGTGCGGTCAGGTTCGTGGTGGATGGCGAGGCGCTCAGCGCATCGCCGGACGGGCTCCCGCTGTTGGTCGCCCGTCCCGGCGAGTTGTGCACCGGGCGAGTCGTCACCGGGGTTCCGGCCGGGATCAAGGCCGCACCGATCGAGGCGCTGCCGGTCGCAGAGCCGGTACTCGACTGCGTCGACTTCCAGCCAGGGGCGTTCTTCTCACGGTGGTCACCGGACGGTGCCCGGGCGGCGCTCATGGGGGTCAGCATCGGCTCCGAGTCGGACATCTGGGTGTTCGACCCGGTGGCCGGGGCGACGACGAACATCTCGGGCGATGCCGGGGAGGACACCTTGCCGGTCTGGATCGACGACGACACCGTCGCCTTCGTTCGCAGCCTCGATGTCGATGGCGCGACGACCACGACGTGGCACGGGGCAGAAGCGTCCGGCGGTCCGCCGGCGCCGCTTGCCACGATCACGGGATCCGTCGAGTTGAGCAGCGGAACGCGCGTCGTCGATCCCGACGACCCCAGGATCATCTTCAATCTCGTGCGACCCGACGGTGTGACCGCAGGCATCCATGAGCTCGTCGTCGGCACCGGTGCGGTCCGCCCGCTCTTCGCCCCGCCGACGGAGGATGCCGCCGAGGGCTGGCGGCTGATCGATGTGCACCCCATGGGCACGGCAGCCCTCGTGGCGGTGGGGCGCGGCGAGCTGATGGGAACCACGGTCGAGCTACGGATCGTGGATCTCGTCGACGGCGGGGAGCGCGCCGTGCGCCCCCTGTTCGGGTCGGCGATCGCAGACGCCAGGTTCTCGAGCGACGGTCTCCAACTGCTCGTGTGGGAGCTCGGCACGGCAGACGGCGACGCTCTCGTCGTGCGGTCCACGGGCAGCGATGGCGACGGCGAGGTCCTCGTCGTCGGTGCCCTCGGGAGCATCGGGGTGTTCAGAGACGGCGCAACGCTCGACGTCGGCCCCGACCTGGTGCTCGTTCGCATCGAGCCCTGAACCGGGCCGCTACTGGCCGCCCTTGTTGCCCGGCTTGATGCCGACCGCGATACGGACGACGGTGTCGGGCTCCAGCGCCACACCGGCAGGCGGACTGGTCCAGACCACCTTGCCCCAGTCGTTCGGACGGTTCCGCTCGACGTAGAGGATCTCGTAGGTCACGTTCAGACCGGTACGGGCGTTGAAGCGTTCGAAGCGTTCTGCGATGTTCTCTTCGAGCGCAGAGACGAGGTTGAACATCACGGCAGGCTCGCCCGTCGAGATCCTGATCTCGACGGTGCTGCCCTGCTTCACGATCTCGCCGGGTTCCGGCAGCTGTCCGATGAGGGTGCCCGCCTCCTCGATGCTGGAGACGGAGACGACCTCGTCGAAGAGCCCGGCCTTGCGGACCGCATCGATCGCCTCTTCCTCGGTGAGGTCCGTGAGATCGGGGACCTCGACCTCGGGCGTCTTGAAGAACTCGGCCGTGCCGGCCACGTCGGGCCAGTCGACGACCGGGAGATCGGCGGTGACGATCTCCATGAACTGCTTCCAGATCGGCGCGGCGACCGTGCCGCCATACGCCCGGGCGACGCCCTGGAGATCGCCCCTGGCGTTGCGCACCGTGAAATTGACGAGCTCGACCTGGGCGTCCGGATACCCGACCCAGACGGACGTCGTGTACTGGGGGATGAAGCCCATGAACCAGACGTCTCTGAAGTTCTGTGCGGTGCCGGTCTTGCCGGCCTGGGGGCGACCGATGTTGGCGCGAGTCGCCGTGCCCTGGGCGACGACCTTCTCCAGCGTGGCGACGATGGCCCTGGTCATGGCCTGGTCGAGCACGCGCTCCCGCTCGACCTCGTGCTGGTACAGCACGGCGCCTTCGGCGTCGACGATCTTCTCGATGAGGTAGGTCTCGACCCGCTCGCCGAGGTTGGCAAAGGTCGAGTAGGCCGCCGCCATCTCGAGTGGGCTCACGCTCTGGGTGCCGAGCGCGATCGATGGGAAGGGGTTGAGCGCCGACTCGATGCCCATCGACCCTGCCATCTCGGCCACTTTGTCGGGGCCCACGGCCAGCGACACCTGGGCGTACACCGTATTGAGCGACAGGTAGGTGGCTCGCTCGAGCGTGGTGATGCCAGAGCCACCGCCCCCTGCGTTCGACACCGTCCAGATCGGGCCACCGTCGGGGCTGCACGGGAACCCACAGTCGAGCTGCTGCGGCGACGTCTGGTCCCACCAGGTGTTGAGCGTCACGGGAACACCCTCCTCCGTCCCGTTGACGAGCGCTGCGGCGAGGGCAAAGGGCTTGAAGGCGGAGCCCGCCTGACGTCTGCCCTTCGTGGCGAGGTCGTACGGTCGCTGACCGGCCTCGATGTCGTCGCCGAAGTCGAGGCCGGACGCCATGACGCGGATCGCCCCGGTGTCGTTCTCGACCATGGCGATCGCGCCCGTGGGGCCGGACAGGTCGAAGAACCACGAGCGGAGGATCTCGTTCGCCGTGTTCTGGAGCTCCCAATCGACCGTGACGGTGATCTCCAGGCCACCACCGCCCTCGCAATCGGTGTCGTCTGCAGGACAGCCGAAGAGCGCACGCTTTCGTTGCGTGAAGGTGTCGCCGAGCCCGTACTTGTTCTCGGGGTCGCGCAGGATCTCTTCCCGCGCCGCGATCAGCACCTGGGGCGCCTGCTCGACGAACTCCTGGGGAGGGGCCGGTCGGATCGGTTCGGCCCGCGCGCCGCGCGCCTCACGGGGCGTGATCCAGTCCTCTTGCAGCATCTGATCGATCACGTCGTTGCGGGCCCGGATGACCTGGCTGGGGTTGTCCCGCATGTCGTAGAGCGACGGGTTGCGGATCGCCGTCACCATGGCGGCGGCCTCGGCGATCGTGACGTCGTCGAGATCCTTGTCGAAGTACTCCTGGGCCGCAGCCTTCACGCCGTATGCGTTCGACCCGAAGAAGACCGAGTTCACGTAGAACTCGAGGATCTGTTCCTTGGTGTACTGCCGCTCGAGCTTCGCGGCGAGCTGGGCTTCACACGTCTTTCGCTCCAGCGTCTGCTCGGCGGACAGGAAGTTGGTCTTCACGATCTGCTGGGTGATGGTTGACCCGCCCTGCAGGTTGCCCCCGCGGGCGTTGCCGAGCGCCGCACGCAGGATCGCTTTGAAGTCGATGCCCTCGTGCTCGAAGAACTTGGCGTCCTCGGCGGCGAGGATGGCGTGGATCACGGTGTCGGGGATGTCGTCGTACGCCACGGGCTGCGAGTTGCGTTCCGACAGCTTGCCGAGCAGCACACCATCACTGGTGTAGACCTCGGAGAGACGCCCGATCTCTGGGAAGTCCAGGACGAACTCGTCCGGATCGCAGGTCAGCGCGTCGTAGACGTCCTCGACCGTGCCGTAGGCCGCGTTTGCCTCGAGGAATCCGAACAGACCGACCGTGGACGCGGTGAGGAGACCCACGACGACGAGGAACGCGGCGGCGGTGACGCGCCTGCCGCGACGTTCCCTTCTCTCGGCCATGTGGATGCTGGGTTCCATGCAGCTCTCGAGCTCTGGCGTTCCATCGGTTCAACGACGCATGGTGGGTGGGTGGTTCCCAGCGGTACCATCGCCGTGAGACACCCGGATGTTAGGAGCGGGTGTGGACAACGCCGCTGCAATGCCGGAGATGCGGACCGTGCCACCAGACCCCGATACACCGCCGCTCGATGGGCTCCCCGAAGGGTGGGATCCCGAAGTGGCGTTGGGAGCACCGGGTTCGTTCCCGTACACGCGTGGGCCCTATCCGACCATGTATCGGGGCCGGCCCTGGACGATGCGCCAGTACGCAGGCTTCGGCACGGCAGAGGAGACCAACGAACGCTTTCGCTCGCTGCTCGGCGCCGGACAGACGGGGCTCTCCGTCGCCTTCGATCTCCCGACACAGATGGGCTACGACTCGGATCATCCGATGGCGACGGGCGAGGTCGGCAAGGTCGGGGTCGCCATCGACTCGCTCGACGACATGCGTGTGCTGTTTCGGAACATCCCCCTGGGCGAGGTCTCGACCTCGATGACCATCAACGCCACAGCGGCGATCCTCCTCCTGATGTACCAGCTCGTCGCCGAAGAGCAGGGCGTGGCGCCGGGGAACATCAGGGGAACAATCCAGAATGACGTCCTCAAGGAGTACATCGCCCGGGGGACGTACATCTACCCCGTCGAGGCGTCGATGCGGATCATCACCGACACGTTCGCCTACGCGGCCACGGAGTTGCCGTCGTGGAACCCGATCTCGATCAGCGGCTAGCACATCAGCGAGGCCGGCTCGACGGCCGCGCAGGAGGTGGCGTTCACCCTGGCGAACGGTGTTGCGTATGTCGAGGCGGCAGTGGCCGCCGGTCTCGATGTCGACGTGTTCGCGCCGCGTCTCTCCTTCTTCTGGAACGCCCACAACGGTCTCTTCGAGGAGGCGGCCAAGTATCGGGCCGCTCGGCGGATGTGGGCGCATCTCATGCGGGACCGCATGGGTGCTCGTGATCCGGCGTCGCAGCGGATGCGATTCCACACGCAGACCGCCGGCTCGTCACTCACGGCACAGCAGCCGCTCAACAACGTGGTGCGCACCGCCTACCAGGCGTTGTCGGCCGTGCTCGGTGGCACCCAGTCGCTCCACACCAACTCATACGACGAGGCGCTGGGCCTCCCGACCGACGAGTCGGCGCGCCTGGCTCTCCGCACGCAGCAGATCCTGGCTGCCGAAACCGGTGTCACGGATGCCATCGATCCTCTGGCCGGGTCGTATCACGTCGAAGCGCTCACCAATGCCATCGAGACGGCGGCGAGCGCCCTCATCGAGGAGATCGACGCCCTCGGAGGTGCGGTCGCCGCCATCGCCGCGGGCCATCAGCAGGCCGCCATCGAGGCTTCGGCGTACGAAGCCGCACTCGCCACCGACGACGGTCACCAGGTGGTGGTCGGCGTGAACGCCCACATCGTCGACGAGGACGGCGTCGTGCCCGTGTCACGTGTCGATCCGGAGCTCGAGGCGATGCAGCGCCGGCGGGTCGCCGGGTACCGCCGCGGTCGCAAGGCGGCTGCGGTGGAGGCAGCGCTGCGTGACGTCACGCAGACGGCAACGTCCACACACAACCTGCTCTACCCGATGAAGGAGGCGCTGCGGGCCGGTGCCACGGTGGGTGAGCTGTCGGCTGCGCTCGAGGAGGTCTTCGGACGATACGAGCCACCGTTGCGTCAGGTCGGGGGACGCTGAGCCGACTCCATGGGGGAATCCGGGTAACTTGGAGCCCGCATGAGACACGACGACGAACGACGGGTCCGGCTGCTCGTCATCGGTGGCGGCCCGGGCGGCCATGCTGCGGCGACGACGGCGGCCAGCCTCGGTGCCGTGGTGACGCTCGCCGAGGACAACATCCTGGGCGGCGCGGCCCACCTCTGGGACTGTGTCCCTTCCAAGGCGATGGTGTCGAGCTCGATGCGTCTCGCCACGATCAAGGACTCGGCGGGGGTCGGGATCACGGACATCGGCAGCGTCGACATCCACATGGATCGTCTGGCCGCCCACCTCCAGTCGGTGTCGTCGCGCCTCGCCACCGGTCTCTCCTCGATGTTGGTGAGCCAGGGGGTCGACATCGTGAAGGGTCGGGGCAGCTTCACGGGACCCAACACGGCCGTCGTGACGGGGGAGGACGGCGAGCGCGAGATCCGCTTCGACAAGGCGGTGATCGCCACCGGCTCGCGCCCCTGGATCCCGAAGTTCGCCGCCGTGGACGGCAAACGGGTGCTGACCACCCGGCATGCCTATTCCTTGCCCGAGTTGCCGAAGCACATCGTGATCATCGGTTCGGGCGTGACGGGCGTCGAGATGGTCCACATCTTCTCCAGTCTCGGGGCCGATGTGACGTTGCTCGTCAGCCGGCAGCACGTGCTGCCGCTGCGTGACGCCGAGGTCGCCGCGGTGCTCGAGGACGATTTCATCGCACGGGGGGTGCGCCTCCTCAAGGGCTGCCGCGCCTCGGGGATCGAGACGAAGGGTGACGAGGTCGTGGTCACCACGAACGACGGCAGGATCGTGACAGGCACGCACGCATTGCTCGCCGTCGGCTCGGTGCCGAACACGGACGGGATCGGGCTCGATCTCGCCGGTGTCGAGGTCGACGAGGCGGGCAACATCGTCGTCGACGAGATGCTGCGCACGTCGGTGCCTCACATCTATGCGGCAGGCGACATCACCGGTCAGATCCCGTTGTCGTCGGTCGCCACGACTCAGGGGACCAAGATCGGCCGCCATGTCGTGGGGCAGGACGTCGATCCGATCGACTACAACAAGGTGGCGCAGGCGATCTTCACCCGTCCCGAGATCGCAACCGTGGGTCTCGAGGAGGTCCACGCCGCCGCCGAGGGGCGAAAGGTGCGAATCACCAAGGTGCCGTTCGCCGCAAACCCGAGATCTCTGATCGACGGCTATCCGGCAGGCTTCGTCAAGGTCATCTCGGACCCGGCGACCCGGGTCGTGCTCGGCGGCACCGTGGTCGGTCAGCACGCGTCGGAACTGGTGGCGCCGATCGCGCTCGCCGTCACCGCCCGGCTTCGCGTCGACGTGCTGTTCGACACGATGATGGTGCATCCGTCGCTCTCCGAGAGCATCTCCGAGGCGGCCGAGTAGCGACCGCCCGAAAATGGGTCGTCCGACCCGGCCGACTGTGCGCCAATTTCGTGGTCGGGCCTCGGTCAGCCACCTGCTCGATCCGGTGACGTCGCCCGCGATCCCGTGTACCTTCGACGGATGCGTGCTTGACCCATCGCGCATCCGCTCCGGAGGGGGGCGGCTCGAATCGCCACCGGGGTAGCGGTGGCAGGCGGCGACGGCTTCCCGGGCTCCGGTCCGGGTGGCATCGAGCGGGCGGACCCACCGCCCGACCCTCCAGTGCTTCACCGCCACATGCCGGTGCGTTGGCCGGCGGCACAGACCTGCGCAGCGGCGACATCCGCGTCGGCGTCGGTGTACCTCCCACGCCGCGGGTCGGGGTGATGTCGCCACGTCGGTGGCCGCATGCGGCGAGCCGACGACACCGTGGGAGGGTGGTGTGCGTTGCCACCCTCCCACACGAGCCGCCGCCCCTGCACCATTGAGACCCCCCGCCTCCAACATCGTGTCGAGAACAGGTCGATCGACGCACTGACCGGTGGGCCAAAACGTGACCCATGGTGGGTTACCTCGTTGTGATGTGACTGCCATCGACCGCCACGGAGCGTTACTGTGCGAACGCGCGGCGGGGAAGCCGCGCCCGTTCCGGAGGGGGAGCGGCCGTGAAGCCAGTCTGGGGGCATCGAGTGGGAAAGCATGAAGAGGTGAACGTGGAAGGCAACAGCCGCCGCGATTTCTTGAAGAAGGCCGGTGTCGCCGCATGGACGGTGCCCGCCGTACAGGTCGTGAACATGACGGGTGCGCTGGCCGGCGAGGTCAATGTGAGCGTCGTGACCACCACGACGCCACCCACGACGCGTCCACCGGACTGTCGCGAGGTGTACTTCCGCCTCAAGGCCGAGCCGTCCGGCAGGGGCTGGGTGTGGACCAAGGGCGAAGGTCGCAACGACTGCCTCACGAATGGCAATTGGGAGGCGCTCGTCCCCGACGGGCTGCCGATCTCCATCGAGGGTGACGAAGAAAAGGTCGTCGTCAAGCACGAGATCCCGAATTGCTACATCTACAAGGCCTATCACAAGGCGGGCAGCCCGAACCAGGGTGACGCGTGCTTCGCCGCCGAGATCAACGACGGGAAGGGTCAGGGCGGCGGCTACGCCGTCTTCACTGCGCAGCCGAAGGGCATCTCGCACGTCGAGCTCATCGTCTGCTGTTGCATCGACGTCTGATTCCGTAGCGGCTTCACGACAACGGATTGAGAAGGGCGCCCGATGGGCGCCCTTCTCCGCGTTCGGACTCCGGTGACTAGTCCGCCGGTGCATCCGGAGCTTGTGTCTGGCTGCAAGGCATCGTCCCCCATACGCTGAGGGCAGGGCTGGGGCTACGACACGGTGGGAGGTTCGATCATGCGGCCAGACGACACGAGGCGCACCACTGATCGCCGCCAGTTCCTCACGCAGACCGGCAAGGTGGCGTGGATGGTGCCCGCCCTCCAGGTGGTCAACATGACGGGGGCGCTCGCCGGTGAGTTCAACACCAGCGTCACCACCACGACGCCTCCGACGACCCGACCCGGCGACTGCGTCGACGTGCTCTACCGTCTCAAGGCCGAATGGACAGGCGACGGCTGGGTCTGGGTCAAGGGGGAGGGCAGCAACGACTGTCTCGTCGGCGGCGACTGGACCGATCTCGTCCCGACCGATCTCCCGGTGACCATCACCGGAGACAGCGAGCTCGTCGTAGTCACCCACGAGTTGCCCGACTGCGAGATAACGGCAGCGTCACACAAGGCGGGCACCGCCTGTGTCGCTGCGGACGTCGACGGCGCCTCCGCCACGTTCACGGCAGGTGCACGAGCCATCTCGCACGTGGAGCTCGTCGTGACCTGCTGCGTCAGGCCCTCCTGAGATCAAATCGGAGCATTCGCCCGCTCTCGGAGACTGGGACGCCCTGCGGGGCGTCCTTCGTCATTCTGCGTCGGTGGGCGCCGGTGACTGCAGGAGCCCGGCATCGGCGAACTCCCGGATGATGGCGGCGATGTCGGACCTGATCTCCTCTGGTCCGATGGCGAAGTGCTCGGCGAGAACGGCGACGAGCCCGTCGAGCGTGTGCTCTCCCGTGGCCAGATCCCACACGGCGGCCGCCGTCGTATTCAGCGTGTAGTAGGCGTCGGTGGCCCGGTTGTACACGACGACCTCGTCGTCGACGCGCTCCTCGAGCAGGAGATCGGCGTGTGGTCCGATGACGTCACTCATCGGCGAAACGGTACTGCATCGGGGACGCTGCGAAACCCGAGCTCAGCGAATGACCATGAGGACGGCGCCGCTGGCGACGCTGTCACCGGGTTGGACCCGCAGGTCCACGATCTCGCCGTCGACCGGCGCCTTGATCTCGTTCTCCATCTTCATGGCCTCGAGCACGCACAGGGAGTCGCCGGTCGAGACCTTGCTGCCTGCACCGTGGTGCACCTTGACGATGGTGCCCTGCATCGGGGCCAGCACGACCCCGGCATCTTCGGGCGCCGCCGTCTCCTTCTCCAGTCGGGGAGCCCGCCGGCGGGGCGTGGCACGTTGCGGTCCTCCGGTGGACGCCGGCAAGGCGGTCGTCCAGAACTTGACCATGTGGCGGCGCCCCCCGACCTCGACGGTGAGTGAGCGCTCGCTGAGCTCCTCGTCCTCGGGGAGCGTGCCCGCCGAGGGGTGGGTGATCCCGGAGAGGTCGACGTGCTCGCCCAGGAACGTGGTCGCCACGTCGCCCTCGGCGAAGGCCTCGGTGTCGAGGATCCGGCGATGGGCGGGGATGGTGGTCGGCACTCCACTCACGCGGAAGCTCGCCAGTGCTCGCTTGCTGCGCTGGATCGCCTCGTCTCTGTCTCTGCCCCAGACGACCAGCTTGGCGATCATGTTGTCGTAGTACTGCGAGATCGTGTCGCCGGCGGCCACGCCCGAGTCCACCCGGATGCCGAATCCGCCCGGCTCGCGATACTCGACGAGCGGGCCCGGGTTCGGCATGAAGTCCCTCGCCGGGTCCTCGGCGTTGATGCGGAACTCGATGGCGTGACCGATCGGCCCCGGGTTCTTCGCGAACCCGAGTGGTTCGCCGGCTGCGACCCGGAGCTGCGCCTTGACGAGATCGATCCCGGTGACCATCTCGGTCACCGTGTGCTCCACCTGGATCCGGGTGTTCATCTCGAGAAAGTACAGCTCGCCGGTCTGGTCCATGAGGAACTCCAAGGTGCCGGCGCTCACGTAGTCGACCGCCTCGGCCAGGGCGATCGCGAGCTCGCCGACGCGGGCCCGTTGCGCCTTGGTGAAGTTCGGGGCGGGAGCCTCTTCGACGAGCTTCTGGTGGCGCCGTTGAATGGAGCAGTCGCGTTCACCGAGGAAGACGATGTTGCCGTGAGTGTCACCGATGATCTGAGCCTCGATGTGCCGCGGACGTTCGAGGTAGCGCTCCAGATACACCTCGGGTGACCCGAACCACGCCTGTGCCTCGCGGCTCGCAGCCTCGAATGCCGCCTCGAGTCCCTCGGTGGAACGAACCACCTTGAGCCCGCGCCCACCGCCGCCGTGTGCGGCCTTGATCGCGATGGGGAACCCGTGGTCGTCGGCGAATGCCTTCACCTCGTCGAGCGACTCGAGGGGGGCGAGGGTTCCCGGGACACCGGGGACGCCGGCGTCCTCGGCGGCTCTACGGCTGGCGATCTTGTCGCCCATGGTCGCGATCGACTCCGGCGAGGGCCCCACCCAGATCCGGCCCGACTCGATGACCCTGCGGGCGAAGGTGGCGTTCTCGGCGAGGAAGCCGTATCCGGGATGGATGGCGTCGGCCTTCGCCTCCTTGGCGACCTCCAGGATCCGATCGATGTTGAGGTACGACTCGGCAGCCGGTGCCCCGCCCACGTTCCAGGCCTCGTCGGCGAGATCGACGTGACGGGCGTCACGGTCGAGCTCCGAATAGATCGCGATCGTCCGCAGCCCGAGTTCCTGGGCGGCGCGGATGACGCGAACGGCGATCTCGCCGCGGTTGGCGATCAGTACGGAGTGCACCGAAGCATCCTAGAGAAGCGGCACCGCCGCCACCGATCGGGGCACATCACAAGGGGATGTTCCCGTGCTTCTTCGGGGGGAGGTTCTCCCGCTTGTTGCGCAGCATGCCGAGCGTCCGGATCAGCCTGGTGCGGGTCTCCCGTGGCTCGATCACCTCGTCGATCAGCCCGCGTTCGGCGGCGACGTAGGGATTGTTGAAGGCCTCCTCGTACTCGGCGATGAGCTCGGCTCGCCTGGCGTCCTCGTCGTCGGCCTTGGCGATCTCGCGCCTGTGGATCACGTTCACGGCGCCCTGGGCGCCCATCACGGCGATCTGCGCCGTCGGCCAGGCAAACGCCACATCGGCTCTCAGGGCCCGCGAGTTCATGACGAGGTAGGCGCCTCCGTAGGCCTTGCGGGTGATCACCGTGACACGGGGGACCGTGGCCTCGGCGTATGCATACAGCAGCTTGGCGCCGTGACGGATGATGCCGCCGTGCTCCTGCTCCACACCGGGGAGGAACCCGGGAACGTCGACGAACGTGACGATCGGGATGTTGAAAGCGTCGCAGAATCGGATGAAGCGGGCGCCCTTCACCGAGGC
>CAYFYC010000005.1:19033-36532 GCA_964347305.1 uncultured Acidimicrobiaceae bacterium
ACCTGGTAGAAGTCGGCGTCGTCGACGACGTGTTCGATCAGCTCGACCATGTCGTACGGCTGGTTCGGCGAGTCGGGGATGATCGTCGTCAGCTCTTCCGGTGCCCGGTCCGGCGCATCGAGCGGAGTGAAGTAGGGCGGCACCTCCATGTTGTTCGCAGGAAGGAACGACAGCAGGTAGCGCACCTCGTCCAGCGCAGCCTTGCCGGTCGGCGTGACGAAGTGGGTGACACCCGACACCGATCCGTGGGCCCGGGCTCCGCCGAGCTGATCCATGGTCACGCTCTCGCCGGTCACTGCCTTGATGACGTCCGGGCCGGTGATGAAGAGGTGTGAGTTCTCCTCGACCTGGTCCACGAAGTCCGTGATGGCCGGCGAGTAGACCGCGCCGCCGGCGCACGGACCCATGATGATCGAGATCTGGGGGATCACGCCCGAGGCGCGCACGTTGCGCTCGAAGATCCGGCCGTATCCGTCGAGGGCGACGACGCCCTCCTGGATGCGGGCTCCCCCCGAGTCCTTCAGCCCGACGATCGGCGCTCCGGTGCTCATCGCCAGGTCCATGACCTTTGTGATCTTGTCGGCAACGGCCTCGCCGAGGCTTCCCCCGAAGTGGGTGAAGTCCTCGGCGAACACGAACACGGTTCGTCCATCGATGCTGCCGTATCCCGTGACGACCGCATCGCCCAGCGGGCGCTTGTCCTCGATGCCGAAGCCCTTCGCCTGGTGGCGCACGAGGCTGTCGAACTCCTGGAACGAACCCTTGTCGACCAGCAGCTCGATCCGCTCGCGGGCCGTCAGCTTGCCGAGGTCGTGCTGGCGATCGATGGCACGCCGGTCCGCCGGAGCGGCCAGCTGGCTCCGAAGCGCTCGAAGCTCTTCGATCCTCTTTTCAGTGCTCACGACCCCTCCCCGGTAGGCTCCGGCGCGGCATACATCTTCGACTCCCGGCGGTGCCGGTTGGCTACACGATATTCGCTCATCTCCGTCGACACCGTCCCATCGACGCAGGACGTGGCGCGACTGGCCTTCAGAGACGACCGCTCGCGTCCCGTTCTGGTGACGGCGAAGCGCCAGGAAGCCGGTCGCGGCCGCACCGGGATCGGCTGGATCAACGCCGATCGAGCCGTGGCCGCGTCCCTCGCCTTCGACGCCCCGGCGACGCCACACCTCGGCACGATCCCGCTCGTGGCGGGTCTCGCCATGCGCTCGGCACTGGACGAGGTCGGGGTGCGGGTCATGGTGAAGTGGCCGAACGACCTCATGGACGTGGACGGGGTCAAGGTGGGCGGCATCCTCAGCGAGTCGGACGGCGAGATCGTGGTGATCGGCGCCGGCGTGAACCTCTACTTCGAGAACGCACCGGCGGGCATGGCCGGCTGCTTCCCCTCGGATCCGGGGCGTCATGTCGCGGAGCGCGTCGCCACCATCTGGGCCGATCGGCTGCTCGACGCCCTGGCATCCGACCGGCCCTGGAATCGCAAGGCCTACAGGGAGGCGAGCATGCTGCTGGGCGCACCCATCACCTGGGAGGGGGGATCCGGAACCGCCGTCGACGTGGCGGACGACGGCGCTCTCGTCGTGGCCGTCGGCACCGAACGCGTCGAGCTCCACTCCGGTGCGGTGCGGCTCGTGCGGCGGGCTACGCTTGCGGCCGACACGGACGATGCATCCCGGGAGGCCGAGTGAGCGTCCTCAAAGGCGAAGGAAAGGTACCGATCCTCTTCGGATCGTCGAGCATCGCCGCAGGATCGGTCATCCACGGCGGGTACCTGGCGCGTCCCGATCTGACCGGCGAATGGCCCACGATCATCGTCCTGGCGGGCGCCTGGGGACTCACCTCGTCGGTCAAGGACATCTGTCGCCGCCTCGCCCGACAGGGTTTCGCCGTGGTCGCCCCGGATTGCTACGTCGGCGCGGCGCCGTCTCCCGGTGTCGATGTCGAGGAGGCGCGCCTCGCCGCCCTCCGTGTCCCGGCTCGGCGCACCGCGGCGATCATCGAGGACATCGTCGAGTTCATCCGGAACCCTGCCGGCTATTGGTCGAACGCCGAGGACGGGTTCGGGCTGCTGGCACTCGGGAGCGGGGCGCGGCCCGGTGTCGCTGCGGCGAGAGGTGCCGGTGTCGCGGGTCTCGCCCTCGTCTCTCCTGAACTCGTGGCTCCCGTCGATCCCGACGCCGACGACGAAGTCCCGCCGCTCGACGTGACGCCGGCGCTGGCGGCGGTCGCAGCTCCGATCCTCGGGATCTCCGGCGGCGCCGACGAGTCGTTGCCGAAGGATCGGCTCGAGAGCGTGCGCAGCACAGCACCCCATGCCGAGTGGATCGTCTACGACGCGCTCGGTGGCGACTTCTTCGACGACTACCGGGACGGATTCGATCAACCCGCCTTTGCGGACGCCATGGAGCGTCTCACCACCTTCTTCGAGAAGACGCTGCCGCCCGGCTGATCAGGGGCGGCGTCGGTCCTCGATCTGATTGCGGGCACGCTTGACGTCGCGTCGCGTGCGCCACGCTCTGGCGAACTCGGTGTCCTTGAGTCTGCTCGTGAGCGTCGGCCCTTTCACACGCCGCGACCTGTTCCACACCAGTGCCCCCAGCCACGACCCGGCGAGTCGCTGGCGGAGGGTCGGGCGGACGCCGGTCTCGCCGTTGGGACGGAGTCGGGCGTCGACGACGGCAGCAGCCCCGGGCACGATCGTCACTGCGATCGTCGCCACACCGAGCACGATCACCGACACCAGGACGACGACGATCCACAGCGGCGTTCCTGTGCCACCGGTCTCCGGGGGCAGGGCGGCGAGCGAGCCCGGTGGAGCGGTGTTCCCCGGGATGGCCTGGACGGTCGTCGTCGTCGAGGACGTGGTCGATGTCGTGGTCGGGGCCGACGTCGTCGACGTGGTGGGCGCAACCGTCGTCGAGGTCGTCGGGGCGATCGTGCTCGTCGTGGTGGGGGCGACCGTCGTGGTGGTCGTCGTTGTTGTCGAAGTCGTGGTGGTCGTCGTCGGCGGCTGGGTGGTCGTGGTGGTCGTGGGTGGCTGGGTGGTGGTCGTGGTCGGTGGCTGCGTGGTGGTGGTCGTGGTGGGCGGTTCTGTCGTCGGAGGGACCGTGGTCGTGGTCACCACGGTGACGTTGATCGTGCACGAGTCGAGAACGGCGAGATCGTCGCGAGCCTTCTCCTGGAGAGTGTGCGTACCGCTGGTCGCGCTGTCGATGGCAAACACCTTTGCCGAGATCGACCAAGGACCGGGGCTCTCATGGGTGCCTGAGTCGAGAAACTGCAAGCGAGTGCCACCAGTTCCATTGGGATTGAGGATCTGGACGAACGACGCCTCAGGGGTGTTGAGCGAGATGGTGAACGCTGTGCCGTCCGGATCGCCCGCCGTGACGGTCTGCGCCGGGCAGACCGTGAACGCCGCTCTTCCGGGCGCGGCGGAGGCGAGGACCGTGGCCACAACAGTCGCCATCAGCCCCAGCGCAGCCCAGAGCAGGGATGTGCGGCGTGCGGTGCCGGTCACGGCCACCTCGCAGTTCGGCGAACTCGTCGGGGAGACTCCAAGGATACCGGGCCGTCCGGGTTGCGTATCTGGCCGTCAGATCGTCCAGAGGAGCGGGGTGCCGATGACCGCCACCAGGACGGCGAGCAACGTGAGCGGAACGCCGAGCCTGGCGTAGTCGCCGTATCGATAGTTGCCCGGCCCGTACACCATGGTGTTGGTCTGGTACCCGATGGGGGTGAGGAAGCTCGCCGACGCCGTGAGCGCCACGGCCACCGCGAAGCCGCGCGGGTCGGAGCCCAACGACGTGGCGGCGGCGACGGCGATGGGGAACATGATCGCGGCGGCAGCGGCGTTGGAGACCGCCTCGGTGAGGAGGATCGTCGCCACGACCACACCGACGAGCGCACCGACGGCGCCGAGTTCTCCGAGGGTGGAGACCAGCCCGGCGGCGAGCTCGTCCGCCAGGCCCGAAGACCGCATCGCCTCCGCCAGCCCGATGCCCCCGGCGATGACGAGGATCACATCGAGATCGATGGCGCTGCGGGCCTCACCGGGGCTCATGATGCGAAGCCCGAGCAGAGCCAGCACTCCGAGAAGCGACGCTTCGAGAATGGGGAGCAGGCCGGTGGCGGCGACCACGATGACACCCAGCCCGATGAGCAGCACCGAGGTCTGGTGCTGCACGGCCGGGGTCTGCGAACGACCCAGCGGGGCGACGAGGAGGAAATCGCGACGCTCCCGGTGGCGCTCCCGGAACCGTCTGTCGCTCAGCAGGACCAGCGTGTCGCCGACGCGAATGCGCACGTCCCCGAGTTTCGCGTCGAGCCGCTGGCCGGCCCGGTGGATGGCGACGACGGCCGCCTGGTACCGGCTGCGGAATTCGATCTCGCGCAGCGTGCTGCCGACGAGTGGCGACGACGAGCCGACGACGGCTTCGAAGAAGAAGGACCTCGACAGGTCGAAGCCGCGGAACTGGGCCTCCTCGCCCGACGAGAGACCGGGCATGGCGTGCAGATCGACGATGTTGTCGGCTTTGCCGACGAAGCGCAGTCGGTCTCCGCCGTGAAGGATCGTGTGCGGGCTCACCGGCGTGATCGAGTCGCCATCCCGCTCGATCTGGACGAGGAAGACGCCCTCGAGGTGGCGGAGCCCGGCATCGTCGACGTTCACGCCGTCCAGCTCTCCCGAGTCGGACACGATCATGTCGACGACGAACTCGCGTGCCAGCTCTGTGAGGTCGTCCTCGATGTTCCGCCGGTCGGGTAGCAGTCGCGGTGCGAGGACGATCATGAGGATGATCCCCAGCACGGCGAACGGCAGCCCCAGGGCGGAGATCTCGAAGAAGGACAGCGGGTCACGGCCCGACGTCTCCAGGAGCCCCGACACCACGAGTGTCGTGGAGGTGCCGATGAGCGTGATCGTGCCGCCGAGGATCGATGCGAACGAGAGCGGCATGAGGAGACGCGACACGGCTCGGCCGTGACGGGAGGACCAGGCGGAGATCTCGGGCACCAGCATCGCCACGATGGGGGTGTTGTTCAGAAACGCCGATCCGGCGGCCACGGGCGGCAGCAGCCGCCGCAGGGTTCCGGTCTCGTTGTCCGTGGGGCGCAGCAGACGGGCGGTCAGCGGCTGGATCGCACCGGACTTGGTCACGGCACCGGCGAGCACGTACAGGGCGGCGATCGTGAGCGGCGCCGGGTTGGAGAAGCCCGAGAAGGCCTGACCCGCATCCATCACGTCGACGAGCAGCAGGACGACGGACGCCCCGAGGACTGCAACGGCCGGAGGGACGATTCCCCGCGCCATGCCGTAGACGGCGGCGAGTGTGACGATGAGGGTGAGCCAGGCATCGAGTGACATCGCCGTGTATTCAAACCGGTGTCGGGCGCTCTGCTGCGGATCCGGGTGACGCGCCGCGCGAAATCTCTTTCAAAAGGGTCCCCGATGCGATTACATTCTCGGGTGAAGGGGAAAGAAAGCGCAGACCGCCTTGCACGCGACGACGATCAGGCTCCGAGACGCCGATCTTCGCTGGTCCGAACACGACGGCGAGGTCGTCGTGCGCGACGAGCGTCGGTCCATGTCGTACACGCTCAATCATTCGGCTGCGGTGTTGTGGCTGCGTATCGCCGAAGGCGCTGCGCTGCCGGACCTCGTCGAGGCGTTGTGCTCCGAGTACGGCGTCGATGCCTCAACCGCCGGCCAGGACGTCGAGCGCTTCGTTGCGGCGCTCGAGGACTACTCGCTTCTCGCCGCCGACTGAACACCACTCGTCCCGATGGCATCGAGGAGTGCGGTCACCGACGTGTCGAGATCGTCCCAGCTGCGCCGTCTGCGAAAGACGAGCGCAGGAAGCCGGGCGAGCCACATGGCGTGTTCCGGTGAGGGCGGATCCAGCGTCGCCGCCCGTTGTTGCTGGGGCCGTTCCAGACGCTCGGCGAGCGGCGGAGCGTCGATCGACGTCGCCTCGCCCCACTCCGGGTAGATCCACCCCGCCAGGGGTGCCTCGGGTGGCGCCGGTGGCAGATCGACCCGCCAGCGCTCGCGCATGCCGGTGACGCCGAGCTCTCGTGTCGCCCCCAGACCGGCGGCGTGTCCGTCCCGGAGATCGATCGTCCGCGGGCCGGCCAGAGCGTTCCCGTCGCGGAGGACGAGGAGATCGTCCGCCATCACGACGTGGCCGCGGGCCGCCAGCGCCGCGATCAGCGTCGACTTCCCGACCTCTCTCGCACCGGAGATCGCCCACACGCCGCCGTCTATGAGGACTCCGGCCGCGTGGTACGGGTTCCATCTCTGCCAGAGGGCCGCCACGGCGGCCGCGGGTGCCAGATACGGGTGGATGAGGGCTTCGATCCCGATCGGTGCGGGGACGTGATACGTGGCCGAGGCGCGCTCCCTGTCGAGCTCCAGCCAGCCAGAGGGGAGGAGGGCGACGATCGCCCGGTTCGCCTCGATCGACACACCGGTGGGCGCCGGCGCCTCGTCGAGCTCCTGGGAGATCCTGAGCAACGGCGCCTCCGGGGTCATCTCGGTGAGCAGGTGGACGGCGTCACCCGCGCCCTCGATCCTGAAGCCGTACGCGCCGTGCAACGGTCCGGTCATGTCGTTTCCCCGCCGCGGGGATCGACCCACCGCATCCTGGGCCATATGGGTCCCGGGACCCATTGACCGCGCGAACTAGTCTTCCTAGCCTCCTGGTCGCGAGGAGTAGTCACCGCTACTCTGAGTAGGAAGAGTCTCTCGGGACGACCGGGGATGATGGGGCAGAGTGGGGCATCCATGAAGACATACGAGCCACCGGTGATCGTGGTGTCGACCGAAGAGCCGGTTCCCTCCGGGAAGTGAGCTCGGGTCGAGTACGACGCTCTTGCGAGCAGGTGACGTCTGTGACGTGCTCGCAAGAGCGTTGTCGCGTCATGATCCGGTCGGGTCACGACGGCTAGAACGCATCGCCCTGGGGTGGCTCCGCCGTCCCCAGCACGTCTCGCGCCGATCCCTGGCCCCTGCTGAGGTCCGTGCGCAGGGGTGTCAGGTTGTAGAGGTATCCGACCGTCGCCGTTCCGATGAGATCGAGGCGATCCTGGAATTCCTCGAGATCCGAGGCGCTCGATTCGTGCCGCACGACCACCAGGATCCGATCGACGAGACCGAGCAGCACCGACGCATAGGCCACGTGCAGCACCGGGGGAGCGTCGACGAGCACCAGGTCGTAGTAGTCCTGGACCTGCTCGAGGAACTCTCTCGTCGCCGGCAGACGGAAGAACTCGGGGGCCGTCGTCGAACTCCATCCCCGTGACAGCAGGTGCAGACCGGTGGTGCCGGTGCCCTCGACGGGGATGACCGCCTTCGACAGCGCGACGCCTGATTCGACCACCTCGGTGATCCCGGCGGCGGCGCGCTGGCCATCGGACAGCAGCTCGGTGGCGACCTGGTTGCCGAAGTCCCCGTCGATGAGGAGCACCCGCTTGCCGACACGGGCAGCGGCGAGTGCGATGTTGCAGGCGGCCACGGTCTTGCCCTCGGCCACATCGGCGGAGGAGAGGGCCACCACTTTGCCCTGGGTGACGATCGTGCCGCTCGGAGTCGTGCGTGAGAGGTCGAGGGCCCCGGCCGCGAAGCGGAACGCCTCGGCCGACACCGAGTGGGGGGCATCGCGGACGGGCAGCGACGTGCGGATGCCCTCCTGGCGGAAGTTGGGCACGGCGGCGATGAGCGGGGCATCGAGGATGAGCTCGGGCTGGCTGCGGTCGACGAACGTGCGGCGACGCAGCGCCAGCAGGTACGCGACGCCGGAGCCGATCAGACCGCCCAGGAACACACCCACGAGGAGAAGGCGCTGCACGTTCGAGGGCACCGGGGTCGCCGTGATGGCCGGAGACGCGACCTGGACCGGGCTGGCGAGCAGCGAGATGTCCACCTCGATCTGGTCACGACGCTCGGTGAGATCGTCGAGACGGGTCTGGATCCGGGTGCGCTCGGCGAGCAGATCGCCAAGCGTCTCGCTGTCCTCGATCGTGAAGACGTCCTGGAGCACTCGCAGCTCGGCCTCCACGGTGCGGAGCTCGGCGAGGATCGCCGGCTGTTCGTCGAAGGACGCATCGGCCGCTCTGGCGAAGAGGTCGACCAGGTCCTCCTTGAGGATGTCGAAACTCGCTCGCAGCTCCCTGATGGCGGGATCTGCCTCCCTCGCATCCGAGATCTGCAGGTTCACGTCGATGAGGTCGATGTCGAGCTGAGCGATCGTCTGTGTCAGCACCTGGACCGTCGACTCGAATCCCTGACGCGTCGCCGTCTCGACGAAATCCTGATACGAGTTGATGAGCTGGTTGGCGCCCTGCACTGCGTTCGGCTCGCTGTCGGCCCGGAACGTCACGATGATGACGGCACTCTCGCCCACCTGGACCCGCAGGCGGTCGAGATACTCCGTGATGTCATAGGGCCACAGCGGATTGGTCTGTGTGAGCTCCCGCACGGCGTCCTGGAGCACGGGACCGGACCGCATGATCTCGGCCTGACCCTCGACGAAGTCGCCCAGCCGCTGGGTGGCCTGCCCGAAGATGGCGGTCGAGAGCGGGTCGGTGACCTGGGCGCCGGCGATGGCCTCGTACTCCGACGTGTCGGTCGCCTGGGCGAAGAGGAAGGCGGCTGCCCCGAACACGATCACGAAGAAGGACACGAGAACGCGGTATTGCCACACCGCACGCAGCAGTGTTGGTTCGAGTGACCGATCGTCGTTCATGGGCTGATTCCTGGCCGCGGTGCGCTGCGAACGTAGCGATGGACCTTACCTCGTCGGCCACGGCACGGGTCTGCGGAAGGCCGCCGACCGCGCCACCTGCCGATAGGATCGACACCGCTCCATCGAACATCGGCGAGTGGGGCGCGTGTGATGAGTGGTTCGTCTCGGGAGGAGTCGGATGGCGCGGCCACATCCCAGCCTGATCGACCTCGCCTCGGGTCGTACCCGGCCCGGCACGGCCATCTCCGCCGACGCCTACAACTCCGCCGGTGAGCACCGCGTCTCCGGTCTCGTCCATCACGGCATCGCCACCGGAGACCTCGTTGCCGGTGACACGCTGCGCAAGGCCTCGGCAGAGGCGCGTCTCACGATGCGAGCTCGCAACCTGCGGCTCTGGGACGACTACGAGGAGGTGCGAGATCGGCTGCAGGCGATCGGCATCGAGATCGCCGTCATCAAGGGCATCGCGTTCGACCTCCTCTTCTATCCGGCGCAAGCGACTCGGCCTGCGGCCGATCTCGACATCGTCATCGACCCTGCCGCTGCGTCGCGGATCTCCGAGGTGGTCGCAGCCGTCGATCCCGGCCATGGGCTGATCGGCGAGATGGACGATCTCGTTGCTCGCGGCCTCCTCCAATCCGTGGATGTCCGGTTGCCCTCACGAACATGGCTCGACATCCACGTCGACCCCATCAAGACCGGAGTCGAGCTGCGGTCCCACGGCGCCATGTGGGAGCGGACCATCGTTCGTGAGACGGCCGACGGTCGATCGCTCAGGACCCTCGAACCGGCCGATGCGCTCGTCCAGGCCGTGGTTCACCAGTTGAAGGATCGCTTCTCGTTGTTGCGGGGCCACGCCGACATCGCGCGGATCGTGCAATCGGGAGACGTCGATTGGGACGTCGTGGCGGCGACACTGCGCGCAGAGGGTCTCGCCGGCCTCTTCTGGCCGGCGTTGTCGATCGTGCTCGACGAGCTCAACGTGCACTCGATGGTCGCTCCGAACGCCGGTCTCGGCACTGCCTCCGTCGAGCGGGTCTGGCCCCGCGCGACGAGGCTGCGAGGGCACGAGGGGATGCAGCAGAAAGTCCGAGCCAAACACGCCATTCCTTTCCTCATGCGGGGTCGGCGTCGAGAGGCGCTGCGGCACTACCTGCGAGTCCTGTTCCCACCGCGAGCTCTGCTCGCCCATCAGCACCCTGGCTACCGGGGCCCCTATCTGTGGCGGCTCCTCCGCATGCGGATGCGGTTTGCGTCCGTGCGTCATCGGCGAAACAAGCGAACGAGGAATCTCGAGCTGCAGCGGCCGCGCTGAGGAGCGTCAGCTCGTTCGCACCGGGTACCCGTACCGCCCGAGGAGCGGCAGCGTCACGGCGGTGACGAGGCGGCGGTCACGGGGTCGCATGTCTCGCTCCCACGCGGCGTCGAGACGCAGCTCGACGTCACCGGTGGTGAAACGGCTCGGGTTGCCCGACACGGTGTGGTTGGGCTGGAGGGTCACCGTGGAGCCGCTGATGAACGGAACGGCGGCGTCGTCCGCACCCGCCGTGTGCATGATGCGACGGATCGTCGCCTCGGGTTCGCCGATGAGGTCCTCGTAGCGCACGACGACGTACCGAGGCAGCCGGCCTGCCAGGGAGCGCACCCCCACGTTCCACATCGTCCACGACATGGCGGCGCGCAACGGTGGCGCCTGAGTCATGCCCCGTTGCTCGGCGGTGTCGAGCTGGCGCTTGTAACGACTCCGGCTGTGAGCCACCGCCCGGGGGTCACGCACGACGTGGACGACGGTGAGTTCGACCCCGGGGACTCGAGACAGCATGAAGGTGTACAGCGGGCGCTTCGACGAGTCGACGATGACCCGGCTCCCGGTGATCTCCCGCACGGTCGGCAGCAGCCGGGCGTACACGTCCACGATGGGCTCGATGTGGCGAACGAAGCGTGCCCTCGAGAAGGGTGTCATGGCGAGCGGGGCATAGCGAGTGCGCAGGAGGTCGAGTTCGCCGACGAACGCCGTCGCATCCGGAATCCCGTCGTGGCCTGCCAGGGCGGCCAGGACCGGTCCCCAGACCTCGCACTCGGGGATCGGATCGCCACACCCACAGCGCCGTCCCTCGATGACGCCGCGTTCCCACAGATACCGCAGCTCACCGGCCGAGAAGAATCCGTCGACGGTTCCGAGGATCGTGTCGAGGAGCGTGCTCCCGCTCCGGTCGCTGCCGGCGATCGAAATGACCCGGGTCACGTCGTTCACGGCGACGCCGTGCCCTTCTGGAGCGCATCGAGCGCTTCGAGGGTCGCCCCGTCGATGTCCTCGGCCGGAAGCCCGTCACGGGTACGCTCGGCGGCGCGCCGGCGCACCTCTGCGCGCCAGTGCTCGACGGCCTCGTCGATATCCGGCGGGGTCGGAGAGTCCACCGGTCGCCCGAGCGCGGCAGCGGTGGCGCGATAGAGGACCTCGTCGGCGTGCGGGGGCCCCCAATCCGCCGATTCCCAGTCGATGAGCCAGGGGCCGTTTCCGAAGCTCCGCAGATTCCACGGCGTCAGATCGCCGTGCATCGGCTCCCAGTGGTCAGGCGCGTCGTCCCGGCGAGGCAGACCGGCGAGCGAGATGGTGACCTCGCGATACAACTCGGGTGGCGGGCCATGGCGCAGCATGCGGTGGCGGCCTGCAGGAAGGGGTGAGGTGACCAGGTACGACCATCCCTCGAGTTCGCCCGATCCCATGAGCTGCGGCGAAGAGAAGCTGCCGTGGGCCGACCTGGCGACGAGGTCGAGCGCCTCTGCCTCGACGCCGAAGGCGTCGTCGGGCTCGAGCCGGATCTTGACGAATGCGACGGTGGCGCCGCCACGCAACAGGACGAGCAAGACGCCGGGTCGCTGCTCCCGGCGCTCGTAGACCACGTGTCCGTCGAAGTCGCCCACCAGCTTGCGCAGCCGGGCCATGAGTCGATCCCATCGCTCGGTCGGAGCGGGCGGAGACCACTCGATGCTTCGGCCCGGCAGGATGCCGGGACCGAACCAGCCGACGGCTCGCCAGGCCAGCGTCTGACTCGCTTCGCCCCGGCGACGGCACGGTGTGTACATGGCGAGCCCCGCCCTCGCGGTCGCCCGTGACTCGACGGGCACCAGGATGTGGTTCCAGCCCGGCGGGAAGTCCTTGTATCTGCTCACGCCGGCACGCCCCCGTAATGCTTGCGCAGCTCACGGCGATAGAGCAGGAGCCGGCTGGTGCCCAGGCCGGCGAAGGCCACCGGTCGTGCCATCGCCCCGATCGTGACCGACGTCCCTGCGACCAGCGACATCACCGTTGCGATGCTCAGCTGCACTCCGTTTGCCAGGATCTCCGCCCCCAAGAGCGACCGCTCCTTGTCGGCACCGATGAGCTCGAACCGATTCGGGAAGGCTGCTCCGTTGAGCAGATTGGCGAAGATCGTCACGATGACGAGCCCACCGACGACGTAGGCCTCCTCGGCGAGACCCCGCAGCGGGTTGAGGATCCAATCGAACCCGGCGACGACCACGTAGACGGCCGCCAGTCCGGTGGACAGGAGATAGAACAGCCCGGCCACATCTCGGGCCGCCGCCCGATCGCCGGCTCTCGCCGACTCCATGGATCGCGGTCCGGTCACCGCACGCAGGCCGTTGGCCAGCACGAGCACCGGCTGGCCCACCGTGCGGGCGGCCTCGGCGTAGGCGAGGACGTCGAAGCCGACGAAAGCGGTCACGATGGCCGCCACGACGAGGTTGTTGCCGGTCGAGAGGGCTCCGGTGGCCGCGAGATACCTCCCCGAGACGAACAGGGCGCCATAGGCGAGTTGGCGGTCGAGCCCCGGAGCGAGCAGGTCACGGCCACGCGCGGTGCGAGCGGCGGCGCCGAGACCCACGGTCAGCGACGTCAGCCTGCTGGCGAAGATGGCCGCGAAGGGAACCCACACGGGATCCGGCATGACGGCGCCGAGGACCACCAGCCAACCGATTGCAGCGGCGAGCTGAACGAGTGACACCCGCGACGCCCACCACGAGTGTTCGGCGAGATGGAGCAGCCTCCTGATGTGGTCCTGGAGCGGGGTCACGATCCCGGCGAGGATCGCCGTCACCAAGAACGGGACGATCACATCTCCGGCCGCACCCTGCCATGCGGCGAAGACCGCAGCGAGCGACACCAGCGATGACACGACTGCCGCCACGGGAGCGCCCCTGATGAGGATGGCGCCCGCCAGACCCGTCCGGTCGGCAGGCTCGAGGTCCAGCGTCACCTTCTCGGCGGGGATGAACATCACCTGTGTCGTCACGGCGGCCACGAACAGGAAGGCGGCCATGAACAGCCCGTAGACGCCCAGATCTTCCGGGTTGTCGAGATCGCCGATCTGGGCGATCGCGTAGAGGTTGATGATGAACGTGCCGAGCGCCGTGAAGCCGGAGTCGAGCAGCCCTGCTGGGATTCGAGTTCTCATCTCTCCTCGTCGCGACCGGGCGGTGGTCGTCGTCCGCCGGGTGAGCATCGGCATCGTACCCCTGGGTCTCGACAACGCCCGGTCACGCCGCTGGCCGCCCGGATCCTCAGAAAACCGGGGCCTGTGGCGCTTTGCGGAGGTGCAGGGGCGTCCATACACTCGTCGTGCCCGGGTGCCTCCAGCCAGACTGGCTCGATGGGGGTACACGGGGCCCGGTACCTCCGGGTCCAGGAGCTTCCGTGTTCGCGTAGGGCGGGGAATTGGGACACGCGCACCGCATCAGATCGATCACCACGGCGTTGTTCAGCGCCGTGGCGCTGCTCGTCGCCGTTCCCGGTGCGGCCGAGGCCGCCATTCTGCCCGCAGACGTCTGGGTGACCGACGGCGAGGTCAACGCCGTCGCGGTGGGAAACGGCCGCGTGTTCATCGGTGGCGACTTCAGCCAGGTCGGGCCACGCACGGGAGGCGGCGTGCTCATCGACGCCGCCTCGGGTCTCCGCGAGCTCCCTTTCGACCGGATCGACGGTGATGTGAAGGCCGTCGTGCCCGACGGCTCCGGCGGCTGGTACATCGGCGGCGACTTCATCTACGTCGACGACAAGTGGCGACCCCGGGTGGCCCACATCGGTTCCGACGGGGCGGTGACGTCGTGGCAGCCACTCGTCACCGGCGGTTCTGTCGAGAGCCTCGTCCGGGACGGCTCCACGTTGTACGTCGGCGGGTCGTTCACGACCGTCGCAGGAGCCTTGCGCAGCGGACTGGCGGCCCTCGACGTCTCGAGCGAAGCCGTTAGCCTCCTGCCCTGGGATCCCGGCACGGACGGCGCCGTGCTCGCCATGGCGCGCAACCATGCGGGCACCGGCATCCTCGTCGGTGGGGAGTTCGCCACGATCGCAGGAGTGGCCAGGAGCCGGCTCGCCGAGGTGACGATCGCCACGGGCACCGCAACCACCTTTGCGCCGGCCGCCGACGCCGCGGTGCGCACCATCGTGGCCTCCGGGAACGGGTCGACGGTGTACGTCGGTGGCGACTTCACGACGATCGCCGCCACGGGTCGCAGCCGACTCGCCGCAGTCACGTCCGCCGGTGCGCTCCTCGCATGGAATCCGGGTACCGACGGGCCGGTTCACGAGATCGTCGAGGCCTCCGATCTGGCGTCGGTCTATGTCGGTGGCGCATTCGGCACGGTTGGCGGCGCGGGCCGGGACAACGTGGCCGAGGTCACCACAGGTGGGAACGCCACCGGCTTCGATCCGGATCCCGATGATGTCGTCTACGGGCTGGCGCTCGCCGCCGGCGACTCCGAACTGCTGATTGCCGGTGCATTCACCCAGGTGGCGGGGAGCACCCGAAACCGCCTCGCCGAGATCCGGACGTCGGACGCCTCCGCGACGTCTTGGGATCCGAACGCCAACGGCGAGGCGTGGACGGTCGCAGTGGGCTCGGGAACGGTCTTCGCCGGCGGCGCCTTCGGATCCATCAACGGAGTCAGCCGGGCCAATCTGGCAGCGCTCGATGCGGCATCCGGGGCGCTCGACACGAACTGGAGGGCCGACACCGATGACGAGGTGCTGTCGCTGGCGGTGTCGTTCAACGGGTTCCGCGTCTTCGTCGGTGGACGGTTCTCCACCCTCGGTGGCTTCTCCAGGAACCGCCTGGGCGCGGTGAAGGCCAAGACCGGTGAGATCATCTCCACGTGGAGACCGCAGGCGTCGGGCAACGTCTTCGCCATCCACGCCACCCAGGAACACGTCTACGTGGGCGGTGAGTTCACGTCGATCGCCAGCACCCGCCGCGCCCGCGTCGCCTCGCTGGACCCGGTGTTCGGTGCCCTCGACCTGGGGTTCCGCGCCGACGTCGACGGTCGGGTGCGTGCGATCACGACGTCTCCCGACGGCGACGTCGTCTACGTGGGTGGCGACTTCGCCACCGTCGACGGCGTGCCTCGCGCCAACCTCGCCGCGCTCGAGGCCGCCACCGGGAATCTCATCTTCTCGTTCGGCGGAGTCACCGGTCGCAAGGTCTACGACTTGACGACCGATCAGGACCGTCTCTACGCGGCGATGGGCGGAGCCGGAGGCCGGTTCTCGGCCATGGACCTCGATACCGGCACCGAGGACTACTCGCTCTCGGCGGACGGCGACGTGCAGGCCGTGACCCTCGTCGGTGACCACGCCTACGTGGGCGGCCACTTCGACGAGATCGATGGTCAGCTCCGCACGAGGCTCTTTGCCGTCGATCGGGTCAGCGGGGCCCTGTCGAACGAATGGACGCCGTCGGCAGACGGGGAGCTGAGCATCTTCGCCATGAGCCACTTCTCCGGTGCCATCTGGCTGGGAGGCGACTTCCATCTCGTGCGCAGCCGCACCTCACAGCACGTGGCCAAGATCGGCGCCATCGTCGAAGACGATGGGCTCTACGCTTCCACCGTCATCCTCGATGGAGCGGATGCCTACTGGCGGCTCGGCGAGGCCGTCGGCAGCGATGCGGTCGAGGAGATCGACAACGTCGACGGGACATACACGGGAACGCCGAAGAAAGGCGTCACCGGGCTCGTGACGGGCCCGGACACGGCGGTCCGGCTGAGCGGAGACGATGCGGTGGAGCTGCCCGACGACGCCGCCGTGAACACCGGCGGCCCGTACACGGACCGCACCATCGAGCTGTGGTTCCGTGCCGACGCCACCTCGGCTCGTCAGGTGCTCGTGGAGACCGGTGGTGAGGCGCGAGGCTACGTCGTGTACGTCGAGAGTGGTTCGGTGCACGCCGGCGTCTGGTCGGGGTGTGCCGGCGCAGTGTGGACCTCGACGGCGATCACGGCCGGGGCGACCCATCATGTCGCCTTCGTCCACGGCTCGAACGGCCCCGGAACCGTGAGGCTCTACGTGGACGGGAGCGAGCGTGACAGCACCAACGGCGCCGGTTCCATCGCCAGTCACAGTCGGGACAGCGCCATCGGCGCCATGGTCGACGGCAGCTGCTTCGAGACCGGCGCCGAGGCCGGGGAGGGTCGCGAGTTCAGGGGGACGATCGACGAAGTGGCCCTCTACGACGTCCAGTTGTCCGCACAGCAGATCGCCGATCACCACGCTGTCGGGACGACGGCGCTCGATGCCGGCCGGGTCGCTCTCGATCACGAAGAGACCCGGCTTGTCGACGAGCCTCTCAGCTACTGGCGCATGGGTGACGACGGCGTGGTCATCGATGCGGTCGGTGAGCGCCACGGCCAGGCGGACGGCGGGGTGCGTGTCGTCCGGGGCCGGGTGGGCCGGGGCGGAGCGAGCGCCTTCGACGGACGTGACGACGTCGTATTGCTCCCCGACGACGAGCGGGCCAACACCGCAGCTCGAACAGTGGCCCGCACCATCGAGGCGGCCTTCATCTCCCGTGGCTCCGGCCCCGGCGTGCTCTACGAAGAGGGTGGCGTCACCCGCGGCCTCACTCTCTACACGAACAGCGGCTACGTGCATGCCGGCGCGTGGGACACGTCACGGCAGGCGATCGGTGCCGGAACCGCCTTCGTCGCGTTTGCGTCTGCCCGTATCCCGCGAGGCGTTCTGACACACGTGGCGATGGTCTTCGATGCGACCTCGGGGCGTCTCCTCCTGTATGTCGACGGCGAGGTCGCCGACGAGGTCGTCGGGGTGTCGTCCATCGGGAGACACGGCAACGACCGTGCCGTGGGCGCAGCCGTCGAGGGCACTCGCACAAAACGTCACGCCCGGTACGGTTCCGGTCTCCATTTCAAGGGCGTGATCGACGAAATAGTCGTGTACGGCACGGCGCTGGGTGCCGACACGGTACGAGAGCATGCAACGTCGGTCCGTTCGTGATCGACGATTCGAAGAGGTGAGCAAGGTGGAATTGGTCGTCGTGGGCGGCAAGCAGCGGGGGAGACGAGCCCTGCGGGCGGGCAGTGGCAGCTGGTACAAGTACGAGCGGGCCCTGGCCCTGCGCGTCGACACGACGACCGGCGACGTCGAGATCGAGCACGAGTACGTGAGCCCGCCCGAGGTCACCGCCGTGGAAGAGCCGGCGATCCTGTACAAGCAGGGCACGATGACCGACGGTCGGTTGTACCAGACCACCCAGACGGAGATCATCGTCTACCGCTATCCGGAGTGGGAGGTCGAGCACTACATCTCCCTGCCTCGCTTCAACGACGTCCACCACGTGCGTCCCACCGAACAGGGCACTCTGCTCGTCGTCAACACCGGTCTCGACCAGGTCCTCGAGCTCGTCGCCGGCGGTTCGGCCGTCAACGAATGGACCGTCGAGCACCGAGATCCGCGGCACCGGCA
>CAYFYC010000005.1:36542-66681 GCA_964347305.1 uncultured Acidimicrobiaceae bacterium
GACCTGGACGGTTCGGTGCTGCGGGAGTGGAACGTGGAGCACAAGGACCCGTGGCACCGTCACGATCCCACCGTCGACTATCGACGCGCCTCGTCCACCAAGCCGTACGACGCCCATCCGAACCACGTGTTCACCATCGGTGCCGAGGTGTGGGCGACCCGGTTCAAACACATGGATGCCGTGTCGCTCGACGACCCCGGACGGCGCATCTCGATCGGTGCCGAACGGGTGCACGACGGCGTCGTCGTGGGAGATCACATCTACTTCACCGCGGTCAACGGTCACGTGGCCATCGTCGATGCCGACACGCTCGAAGTCGCCGAGATGGTCGACCTCCGCGAGATCGACACCGAGACCCCGCTGCTCGGCTGGTGTCGGGGGATCGCGTTCGAAGGCGATCACATCTGGGTGGGCTTCTCGCGGCTGCGACCCACGAAGGCGCGGGAGAACGTCGCCTGGGTCAAGGACGGTTTCAAGCGACAGGTCGGCACGCACATCGCCCGATACGATCTCGCCAAAGGCTCTCTCGAGCAACGCATCGATCTCGAGCCACAGGGTCTCAACGCCGTCTTCAGCATCTACGAGGTGTGACGCGTGACGATCCGGCGCCGTCCGCTACCGTCGATCGCACGATCCGTCATGGAGTGATCGATGTTCGGCGCCGGTTTCACCGCGGTCATCTGGCTCATCGCCGTCGGAGTCACCCGCACGGCCGGGTTCGGCTCATTCCTGCGCAACATGAGCCGCGGGCTCGCCAGGGAGCACCTGGCGCTCGTGCTGCTGCTCCTCACCTTCCACACGGGTGCCGAATTGCCCGGCGCCGCAGGCGGGTCCGGTCTGCTCCAGGACGCGCTGCGTGGCGGGTTCGGCTTCCTGGCCATGGTGGTCATCGGGCCCCGCTTCGTCGCCCAGATGAGGGTCAACCGCATCTACCGCCGACGCATGTGGGGGATGGCTGCGCTGCTCGTGTACATCGCCGTCGGCATCCTCTCCGTCGCCTACACGGTCGACCTGGTGTCGACGCTCGGCAAGGTCTTCGAGATGGCGGTGGCGCTGGCGCTGGTCTTCGTGCTGGCGTTTCGTGAAGACGCAGGAGACGCCATCCGGCGCACGATCTCGTTCGTGCTCTTCCTCGAGGGTGCGCTCGTGCTCACGGCGGTCATCGGGTTCTTCGTCGCACCTTCTCTCTTCGCGGTTCGTCTGAGCCGCCCCGGGTTCGTCTTCGCTGCCACCATGGATGCTCCGTATTCGGGTCCGAACGGGTTCTCCGTGATGGGGGCGATGCTCACGGGGTGGGGAGTGGCGAGAGCGTTCGAGACCCGGCGCGGAGGCCGTCTCGCACCGTGGTTCGCCGTGATCACCCTGGGCTCGGTGGCGACGATCCTGGCTTCGGGCCGGCAGGGTCTGATCATCCTCGTGGTGTCCGTGGCCGCGTTGTTCTTCATCTACCGGCGTGTGTTCACCGTGCTCGTCGGTGCTCCGCTCGCAGTCGCCGTCGCCGTCACGCAGTGGAGCACCTTGTGGGAGGTCGTGCTCCGCGAACAGAACCGGGGCTCCGTGGCGACGCTCACGGGCCGCACCACCTTCTGGGCTGCGGGATGGGAAGCGCTCACCCAACAGCCGCTCACGGGTCATGGTCTGGGGATCTCCCGCATCGTCGCACTGCGTCCCATCGGCAAGGAGCAGTTCACGCATCTCCACAACGGCTATCTCGAGGCGCTGGTCGGTGTCGGGCTCCTCGGGTTCGTGCCGCTGATGATCGCGGCGGTACGCATGGTGGTGTGGAGCGTGCGCAGTCTCGCCGCCAAGATGGACGTCCCGTACGCGATGCTCGCCTTCCCTCTGATCCTGCAGAACTCGATCGGCATGGGCTTCGGCGGGTGGTTCAACGTCAACTACATGCTCTTCGTGCTGGTGGTGGCGCTGTCGGACGTGACCTGGCAGACGAATCGCCGCAGCCGACCACCGCTGCCGGCGCGCAGCCGCCGGGTCGTCGGTGTCGGTGCTCAGAACCTATAGGCAGCGAGCAGGGCGCCGAGCGCCACATCGGGCGAGTAGCGGGTCGCCCACAGCTCGCGGGCAAGGGCACCGGCGCCGTCGACATCCGCCGTCGCCAGGCCCCGTAGCGCTTCGGCGAGCCCACCGATGTCCCCGGGTGCCGTCAGCCACGACGGCCCGAGCGGCGCGACGATCTCCGTCATGGAACCCAGGTCGGAGGCGAGTATCGGGAGCCCTGCCGCCAACGCCTCGAGCATCGTCATCGGCATTCCCTCGTACCACTGCGAAGGAAACACGAGGGCACGACTGTCGAGCATGAGGCGCCGCACCTCGTCCGCATCGACCCTGCCCACGACGTGTACCCCGGCACCGGCGATGTCGGCGAGCTCGGCCGTCAGCGGGCCATCACCGGCGATCGTCAGCTCGAGATCCCCCGTGTCGGCCGCATTCCAGGCCTCGACCAGTGTTCGCACTCCCTTCTCGGGCGCCAGCCTCCCGACGAAGAGCACCCGGCCGGACGACGACGGCGGCGCGGCTCGGGGGCCCGGATCGGCGACGAAGTTCGGCTTCACCACGAGCTTGTCTTGGGGCAGCCCTGCCTCGGCCATCGTGCGTCTGGCGAACTCGGTCAGCGCCAGGAACCGATCGACTCGATCCCACGCTCCGGTGCGTCGATTGCCTGCGATGGCCCCTGCGGCGAACAACGACTGGGCTCTCGAGCCCCGGTAGCAGGCGTGGCGGACCGCATGCCACGGATGCGAACCGATGCACAGCTCACACGGAGCTCCGTCTCGCAGCAGCAGCGCGTTGGCGCAGGTCAGCCGGTAGTTGTGGAGCGTCATGACGATCGGTGTGCCGCGCCGTTCCAGGTCGGCGAGGATCGACGGGGTGGTGGCGAACCAGGTGTTGTGGACGTGGGCGACGTCGTGTTCACCCACCGTCTCCTCGGCGAACCGAGCGGCGGTGGACCGATTCCAGGCGCCCACGGCGAGCGCACCGATGGTTGCCGCAGGGCGATCGGGGTTGCGGTTGCGCCACTCGACGACCTCGTGGCCGGCACGCCGCAGCAATTCGGACTCGGCGGCGACGACGGCATCCTCGCCACCGGGCTGGCGGTAGTGCGTGTGGATCTGCAGGATGCGCATGCGGGCTCCGGCCGTCGGTCGATCCGAGCATGCTACGGCCGTCGGGCGACATCGCCTCGGCGCGTCACTCGCTCGCCGGGGCTCGGTGCCGGGCTACATCACTTGAAGGTGCTACATCACTTGAAGGTGAAGGTGCCGCCGGTGTCCTGACCTGCGTTCTTCCACGACGACGCCGTCATGTCTCCACCCAGCCACTTGAAGGCCTTTCGGGAGCTTCCGCCGTGGATGATGTAGTCGTTGTTGCGGAACCGGTTGTTGTAGTCCGTGTAGTACGCGGTGTTCGACGTTCCGGAGAGGGCGAGACCGGTCTTGGCGTCGCCTCGCATCTCGACCAGGTTGTCGTGCACGTAGAGGTTGCGCACTCCGACCGATGTGCGATCGTCCTGTCTGGCGAGGATTCCGAGGAAGTTGTCGCGCACCTCGTTGCCGTAGACCTCGACGTCGCGGGACGACAGCACCATGATCCCCGGGTCACCCCACGATCCGTCACGCCGGTAGCCGTTGTCCTCGATCACGTTGTTGCGGATCACGGCGTCGTAGCTGATCTCGTAGTGGATGCCGACGCCCTCGTTCCCGGTGACGACGTTGTCCTCGAGCGTGACGTTTCGGGAGGCGATGTCGAAGTGGAGGCCGTGACCCCAGTTGTCGCGGACGGTGTTGCCGCGGACGATGGCGTTCGTCGACGCGTTGATCTTGAGCGCACCGCCCTCGAATCCGAAGCACTTGAAGCCGAGGATGCAGTTGTTCGAGATCTCGTTGTTCTCGATGAGCAGGTCGTCGCCGACCCCACCGATGCCGCCCTGGCCGTTGTGGTGGATGTTGTTGCCACGGATGACGAAGTCGTGCTCGATCTTCACGCCCCACCCGTGGTTGCGGTGGATCTCGTTGTTGATGACCTTCCAGTTGCCGCCCGAGTCCCCTGTGCGTCCAAACCTCGGGTTGATCGCCCCCTGCCGGCCCGGGTTGGCGTATTGGGTGATCTCGAAGTTCTTGATCGTGACGTTGAAGGCCCTTCCGAAGAAGGCATGGGCCTCGACGCTGGTCTCCACCGTCTTGCCGTCGGGGTTCTCGCCGATGTAGATGCGGTCGTTGCTGTAGTCGAAGTAGTACTTGCCGGGACCGACGGCCGACTTGGAGCTCACCTGCCACAGCGTCCTGCCGTTGATGAAGACGTCCTCGGGATAGACACAGTGGTCGTATCCGGAGTCGCAGCGACCCCAGCTGTCGCCCTCGCTCTTCGATGACGAGCCCTGGGTCTGGCCGGTGACGTACCAGCGGCTCCCGTCGGACTGCCAGTTGTTGAGCACCTTCGAGCCCTTCAACACCGCACCGTTCGCACCGACGAACACGTTCCCGGTCTTGGGCTCGACCGAGAAACGCCGGTAGGTGCCGGCCGTGAACCAGAAGCTCGTGCCACCGGGGTTGTTGTCGATGAGCTTCTGGACGTCGTCGCCCGGGCTGACGGTCACGTCGAAGCCGCTCGGGGCGTCGGCCGCGATCGCCACCTCGACGGTTCCGATCGCGGTGTTCCCCGCGTCATCGGCGAGGACGTAGATGAACTTGTCCGTGCCGGTGGTCCCCGTCTTGGGGGTGAACGTGTACTGGCCGCTCGACTTGGTGATGGTCCCGCCCAGGTTGGACGAGGTGGCGACGGAGTCGACGCGGATGGAGTCGCCGTCCGGATCGCTGTCGTTCGACAACAGGTTGTTGTTCGTGAACGTCAGCTGCGAGCCCTCGTCGATCGCGAAGCTGTCCTTGGCGGCGACCGGTGCCCGGTTGTCGGGCGGTTCCGGCGCCGGCTGAGTGGTGTCGTAGTCCCACGCCGTTCCGTAGACCCTCCAGTCGCCCCAAGAGTCGTCCTCCCACGTGTCCCACGCGGTGGTGGTGGTCGTCCCGTCTCCGACGAAGCGGAGGTCGACATCGAGGAACTTGGCGCCGCCATTGCCCATCCATCCGTTGCGGAAGGCACGCAGGAACATGACGGAACCGTCGACGTTGTTGGCTCTGCCCTTGTCGGCGCTGCCGATCTCCCACTGAGCCGTGCCGGTGCGTGGCGCCGCAGTGCCGCTCTCGGTGCTGATCGATGGCGTGCCCCACGCGATGTTGCCCACTGTCGTGAACGCGGTGTCGCCGGACGCCCAGAATCGGGCTTGGGAGTTGCCGTCCCTGGCCGAGTCGAAGCGAACCCGGAACCAGTAGGCCTTCCCGTTCGCCAGCATGAAGTCCTCGTACGGCGCCGTGAAGACCTTGTCTGCGCCGGACGTGGTCTTCACCACGAGCTGGAGGTCGCCCGAGCCGTTGAACTGGAGCTTGACGCTGTTGCCGGAGGCGCCGGTTCCGTCCCAGCGTGAGACGATCGACTGCCGGGAACCGCTGGTCCAGTCGTCGAGGGCGGCTCGGAAGATGAACTCGAGGTCGCCGGAGCCGTGGTGCCGGGAGGAGGTGCGCATGTGGTTGCCTGCGGTACCCGGCAGGACGAGGCTGTTGCGGTCGTCGTTCGCCGAGGGTCCGGGAGCGGTGCTCGGATCACCGGTTCCGCCCGAGCCGCCACCCCCGCCGTCGTCGCCACCTCCGCCGCCGCTCGAGGTCGTCGGCTCGACGTAGTTCCAACCGGAGCCCTTGACGGCCCACGTGCCGCCGTTGCCCTCGGTCCACACCGTGCGATCTGCGGACGCCTGGTCCGGGTTCCGGAAGTTGATGTCGACGACCTTCGTGCCGCCGGTCGACGACCAGCCACCCCGGTAGACACGCAGCGCCCGGATCTCGCCCTTGAAGGAGCTGGATCCGGTCTTGTAGGCGCCGAGCGTCCATCGAGCCGATGTCGAGCCCCAGGTGAACGTGGTCGGTTCGGTGTCCGATCCGGCCGGTGATCCCCACGAGAGCTTGGAGTAGGCGGTGCCCGGCGCCTGATCAGAGGTCCAGAAGGTCACCTTGCTCTTGCCGTTGGTGCTGCGGTCCAGCCTGACCCGGAACCACTTGCCCTCGCCGCTCTTCGTGCCGAGCTCGGCGCGGCTCGTCGACCAGAGGTAGTCGCTGCCGTTCGACGCCTTGGCGACGACCTGGAGCGAGCCGTCGTTGGTGAACTGAACTCGGAATGCCTTGTCTGCGGAGGCCGCCTGCCACCTGGCGACAACGGTCTGACGGCTGCCGGTCCAGGCGTCGGGCTTGGCCCAGAACGTCCACTCCATGTCGCCGCCGTGGGCCTTGGAAGGGCCACGGAGGTACGCGCCGTTGAGATCCATGGAGCCGGTCGAGCCCGCCATCGCCGGCAAGGCGACCGCGGCGACCAGGATGCTTGCGAAGACGGCGAATGCCGCCAGGACGATTCGGGTGCGGCGACCGGCCGCATTCCGTAGCCACACACGACGAGGCCAGGCCATCGTGAAGTACACGTCAGTTCCCCTTCACCATCGGATTGTGAATCCGCCGTCCCCACGACGCGATTCGACTCCTCTGGGTGACGGTCGGCACCACTGTGAGTGAACTTGAGCTGCTTTTCGCACAGGTGCTCATGGTTCTCCACCAACGTTCGGCGCGGCCACAGCACATGGCCGTACGGAACGTTCCCTTCGGTCCATTCCCTTTGCTCTTCGGCCCCCTCGTGGAGTGGCTGCCTCCACGACCCGGGGTGTCCGGAGACGACGCGTCGTGGCGCACGGGCAGCTCTCCCAGGCAGTGTTTGTACATAGGTCGGTCGACCCATGCAAGTTTCTCCATAGCGTCTTGTTCTGGACTTAGTCCTGCCGCGCGGATGTTTGAGGCCCCCTTAACGTTTTGCCCAAAATGGACCTGGTGACTAGTCCATCCGCGACCGTCCGAATTGACGCCGCTGCGACGGCCGCCGACCCTTGCTCGACTTGAATGCGCTGCGTAACATCACAAGTGGCGTGAGTGGTCGGAAGATCGCTCGTGACATGGCGCCGAAGGGCCAGGAAGCACCATGTCGGCCGAACAGGGCTTGGACGAATCCACCGGGCTGGGCTGCCCGGCGGATGCGAGTAGGAGGCATGGTGGCGTGGGGGCTGAGGTGAGGGGCGGTTCCGCATCCGCGGAGTCGACAGGAAGCACGAACGCGTCCGGCGGGGTTCAGGACGCCGATACGACGCACGACTCGCAGGAGATCGTGGCGATCGGCGAACCCGACGCGGCGGTCGACCCGACGCCGAGCGCCACGGTCATCGATCTGCGCTCCGGCGATCCGGTCATTCGGGTCGAACCGGCCGGCCCGATTCGCTCGCAGGCCCGCAGCCCCTATGTGAGGCTCGTCAAGCCGGTCCTGGACGTGCTGCTCGCCGTCGTGGCGATCGTCGTGTCGCTCCCGGTCCTCGCATTGGTCGCCCTCGGCATCCGTGTGAGGCTCGGCCAAGGCGTGCTCTACCGGCAGTCCCGGGTGGGCAAGAACGGCGTGGTCTTCGAAGTCTTGAAGTTCCGGACCATGGCGGAGGATCGCCGTCTCGAGCAGGTGCTGTACGTGGGCCCGGAGCGTCGCCACAACCACAAGTCGGCCGACGATCCGCGGCACACCGGGTTCGGCCGGTTTCTCCGCAAGTGGAGCCTCGACGAGTTGCCCCAGTTCTTCAACGTCCTGCGCGGCGAGATGAGCATGGTGGGCCCCCGGCCCGAGCTGGTGACGATCGTCGAGCGCTACGAGCCCTGGCAGCACGATCGTCATCAGGTGCGTCCAGGGATCACCGGTATCTGGCAGGTGAGCGAACGCAACGGCACGCCGCTGCACGAGGCAACTCACCTCGACATCGAGTACGTCGAGACCGTCTCCCTGCTCACCGACATCAGAATTCTCATGAAGACGATCCCGGCCATGCTGGGAAGGGGGAAGGGAAAGTGACCCTCGGGTTGAGCTGGACAGGTCCGGTGGGGCTCTAGCCTCTTCGTCATGGACCACGCTGCCGGCGCCACTCCCGGCGCACCTCATGCCGTCGTGCTCGGAGGAGCCGGTTTCCTCGGTTCGCACCTCGTCGATCGGTTGTTGACGAGCGGCCGGCGAGTCACCGTCATCGACTCGATGATCACGGGCCGCTACGACAACCTCGCCCATCTCCGGGACCGTGACGACGTGGCGGTGATCGAGGCGGACGTCGCCGAAGTCGTGGACGTGGGCGATGCGATCGACGAGGTCTATCACTTCGCATCACCGGCCTCGCCGCCTGCCTATCTCGCAGCCCCGATCGTCACGCTGCGCGCCGGTTCGACGGCGACGCTGGCGTGGCTCGAGGTGGCACGGCAGCACGGCGCGCGATTCATCCTGGCCTCCACGAGTGAGGTGTACGGAGACCCGCAGGTCAATCCGCAGCCCGAGACCTACTGGGGCAACGTCAATCCGATCGGCCCCCGCAGCGTCTACGACGAGGCGAAGCGCTTCGCCGAGGCGGCCACGATGGCGTTTCGTCGCACCCACCACGTCGACACGGGGATCGTGCGGATCTTCAACACCTACGGGCCCCGGATGCGGTTCGACGACGGGCGAGCGGTGCCCAACTTCATCATCGCCGCGCTCGACGGCGCACCCATGCCGATCCACGGCGACGGCTCCCAGACGAGGTCGCTCTGCTACGTCGACGACTTGATCGACGGCATCGTGGCGTTCGCCGCATCGGGTCACCCCGGCCCGATGAACATGGGAAATCCGCATGAGATGAGCATCCTCGAGGTCGCTCGAGCCGTGGCTGCCGCTGCCGGTGTGGAGCCCGATCTCGAGTTTCAACCTCGACCCGAGGACGATCCGACGGTGCGCAGTCCCGATATCACGCTCGCCGGCGAGGCGCTCGGGTGGCGGCCCGAGGTCGATGTCGCAACCGGGCTTGCCCGAACCGTCGCCTGGTTCCGCGAGGCTCGCTGACGCGTCGCCTCTGCGTCCTGCCGGGCCTACGCTCACGCTGATGCAGCAGGACACCGCGCCACCGCCACCCGAGGGTGTCGACTACTCCCGCAAGTGGCTCGTCCTGATCGCCATCGCGATGGCCATCTTCCTCGGCACCATCGACGGCTCCATCGTCAACGTCGCGCTGCCCACGCTCGCCGACGAGTTCGGCACGTCCTTCGGTGTCGTGCAGTGGGTGTCGCTCGGCTATCTGCTCACCCAGGCGACGTTGACCCTCGGGTTCGGCCGACTGGGCGACATCATGGGGAAGAAGCCGATCTTCACGGCCGGGTTCGGCGTGTTCACCGTGTTCTCGGTCGTCGCCGGGCTGGCCCCGACCATCGGATTCCTGATCGCAGCGCGGGTCTTTCAGGCGGTCGGTGCGGCGATGATCTTCGCCCTCGGTTTCGCCATCACCACCGAGGCCTTCCCCTCCAACGAGCGTGGCATGGCGCTCGGGATCAACGGAGCCATGGTCTCGCTGGGAATCATCGCCGGCCCCGTGCTCGGCGGGATCCTCATCGACCTGGCATCCTGGCGCTGGATCTTCCTCGTCAACCTGCCGATCGGGATCATCGGCACGATGACGGCCATCGCATTCGTTCCGAACACGAAGCCGAAGACGGCCCAGCGCTTCGACTGGCTCGGGGCAGGGGTCTTCTTCGTGGCGCTGCTGTCTCTGCTGTCGGCGCTCACGTATGGCCAGGAGATCGGGTTCGTGACGGGACCCGTGCTCTTCGGCTTCGTGTTGGCCGCGGTCGCGCTGGTCGCGTTCCTTCTCATCGAGCGTCACGTCGATCACCCCATGGTCGACCTGTCGCTCTTCGAGGATCGGGACCTCAGCGTGAACCTCACGATGGGGTTCCTGCAGTTCGTCGCAATCGCCGGGCTGTTCCTGATCCTGCCGTTCTACCTGGAGGACGTCCTCGGGTTCTCGACGCGTGTCGTCGGACTGCTCCTGGCCTCGGTGCCTGTCACGCTCGGGATCATCGCCCCGTTCTCGGGAGCGCTGTCGGATCGGCTCGGGACGAGACCCGTGACGACGGCCGGTGTCGTGGTCACGTTTGCGGGTTTCGCTCTCGCCGCGTTGTTGTACGACACCGAGACGAGCGCACTGCAGTTCGTTCTCGCCGGCCTCGTGATCGGTGCGGGATTCGGGCTGTTCCAGTCGCCCAACAACAGCGCCATCCTGGGGTCCGTCCCGCCGAGCCGGCTCGGCATCACGAGCGGTCTGCTCACGATCAATCGGATCACGGGTCAGATCGTCGGTATCGCCGTGCTCGGGACGATCTGGGCCGCACGGACCGTCTCCTATGCGGGTGGCGGCACGGCCGAATCGGCACCGCCCGCGGCGCAGGCGGCGGGGCTCACCGACACCCTCGTGGTCACCGCGGCGTTGAGCCTGCTCGCCGTCGGCATCGGGCTGGTGGCGTGGCGACGCAGCCGTGAGGGCGTGGCGACGGCCTCTGCCTGACCGAGGTCGCGGGGCTCCGGGTCACTCCGGAATCGTTTGGAAGGCGGGGCTGGTGTAGAAGATCTCGCCGCGACCTATGCCTTCGTAGCGCAAGCCGGCCGCTCGAACGGTGGCGGCGTCGATGGCGTTGCGGCCGTCGAAGAAGAGGTCGCCGCGCATGACCTCGGCGAGGCGCTCCATGTCGAGCTCTGCGAACTCGGGCCACTCGGTGACGATGACCACGGCGTCGGCGCGCTCGGCGGCCTCGAAGGCCTCGCTCGTCGTGCGCAACTCGGGGAACCCGGGCACTTCCTTGACGATGGGGTCGTAGCCCAGGACGGTCGCCCCCAGATCGACGAGCCGGCGAGCGATCTCGATGGCCGGGGCGTCCCGCAGGTCGTCGGTGCCCGGCTTGAACGAGAGCCCGAAGAGCGCCACCCGGCGTCCTCGCAGCGTCTTGAGGTGCAACTGGAGCTTGTCGACGACGTGCAGCCGCTGGCGCTGGTTCACCTGACGCACCGCATCGAGCATCTCGGGATCGAGTCCATAGTCTCTGGCGATGGCGGCGAGGGCATCGAGGTCCTTGCCGAAGCAGGATCCGCCCCAGCCGACGCCGGCATTCAGGAACTTGTCGCCGATGCGTTGGTCGAGCCCGATGGCATGGGCGACCTCGGTGACGTCGGCGCCGACCTTCTCGCAGATCTGTGAAATCTCGTTGATGTACGAGATCTTCGTGGCGAGGAAGGCGTTGGCGGCGTACTTGATCGTCTCCGCCGTCGCGAGACCGGTCGTGACGAGGTGGGGGGTCGCGTCGGGTCGACCGCCCTCGAAGCTCTGATCGAGAATCGGGCGGTACGCCTCGGTCACGAGCTCGATCGCCTCCGTCGACTTGGACCCGATCACCACCCGATCGGGATGGAGGAAGTCGTCGATGGCGGAACCCTCGCGGAGGAACTCGGGATTCGAGACGACGGCGAAGTCGACCGACCGCTCGTGGCTCTCTTCGATGATGGATCCGAGCCAGGCCCCGCTTCCGATGGGCACCGTGCTCTTGGTGACGAGCGCCATGCCGTCGCGGATGTGGGGCCCGATGGCCTTGGCTGCCGCAGCCACGGCCGACATGTCGGGGTGGCCGTCCCGGCCCGTCGGGGTTCCCACGGCCAGGAAGACGATGTCGGCGGCTTCCAGTGCAACGGCCATGTCGTCCGTGAAGGAGAGTCGTCCAGAGGCGACCTGGTCCCGGAGGAGCTCGTCCAGACCCGGCTCGTAGAACGGCGCCGTGCCCGATCGCAGCTGTTCGAGCTTCGCGTTGTCGATCTCCACTCCGACGACGCGCCGGCCGATCAGCGAGAGACACGCGGCGACGACGGTTCCGACGTAGCCGGTGCCGACGACCGCGATCCGAGGTGCGCTCGTGGTGTCGATCGTCATGTCCGCCCCCGGATGTCGTCCCTGCCCCGCTGAGATCGTACCAGTGAGGGTCTGGAACGACCGGGGGCGCGCTCGGGGGCAGGAAGGTGGCGGCGGCTCCGGCTCATGTCAGCGGCCTCGGTCGGCGGCGGAGGATGCTGAGGACGAAACGGGGGTTGTTGGTCAGATAACGGCGGGCGAGGCGTCGTGGCTCCTTCATCATCCTGTAGAGCCACTCGAGACCAGATCGCTGCATCCACATGGGGGCTCGCTTCAACCCGCCGGAGTGGAAATCGAACGCGGCGCCGACGCCGAGCACGGCGGCCGCCTCCAGACGGCCTGCCATCGCGGCCATCCACCGCTCCTGCTTCGGGGTCGAGAGGCCGACCCAGACGATGTCTGCCCCGGAGGCGTTGATCATGTCGATGATCTCGGTCTCCTCGTCTGCGGTGAGGGCGCGGAAGGGTGGCGAATGGGTCCCGACGACGGCCAGGTGTGGGACCCGCTCGGCGAGCTTTGCCGCGAGCTTCTCTGGTACGCCTTCCGCGCCCCCGTAGAAGAAGTGTCGCCAACCGCGTGCGGCACCACGCTCGCACAGCAGCGGCATGAGGTCTGGGCCGGACACCCGATCGATGGTCTCGAAGCCGGCGTGCTTGCCTGCCCAGACCATCGGCATCCCATCGGGGATGGTCATCCCCGAGGCATTGTGGATGGCGAGCAGGTCGGGGTCCTTCTGCGACTCCATCACGCCATGGACACCGGTCACGCAGACGTAGTGTCGCTCGCCCTCTTCGATCCACCGTCCGATCTCGGCGATCGTCGACTCCATGTCGACGATCGAGACCCCGACACCGAGCACGTCGACCCGGGGGATATGTGGATTGGGGAGGCTGGTCACAGGGCTCGTCGCCGTGTCGTCAGCCACCCTTGACCATCTTGTCGATCCACGTGTACGTGGGGACCATGCCCTCCTCGAGCGCGATGTCCGGCTCCCAATCGAGCACCTCGCGCAAGAGGCTGTTGTCGCTGTTGCGGCCGCGGACGCCCTGGGGCCCGTCGACGTGTTGGAGCGTCAGCTCTTTCTTGCCCGAGATCTCGATGATGATCTCGGCGAGCTGGTTGATGGTCACCATGCGGTCACGGCCGAGGTTCAGCGGCTCCCGGTAGTCCGACTGCATGAGGCGATAGATGCCCTCGACACAATCGTCGATGTGGCAGAACGAGCGGGTCTGCTCGCCGTCGCCCCAGATCTCGATGGCGTCGCCATCGGCCGCCTTGGCGATCTTGCGTGCCAGCGCCGCCGGTGCCTTTTCACGGCCACCGTCGTAGGTTCCGTACGGGCCGTAGATGTTGTGGAACCGAACCGTGCGGGTCTCCATGCCGTAGTCGTCCGCGAAGTACTTGACGGCGAGCTCGGAGACGAGCTTCTCCCACCCGTAGGCGTCCTGGGGAGCAGCAGGGAAGGCATCCGACTCCTTCAGCGGCGTGACGTCGGTCTCCGTCTGCAGGTACTCGGGGTAGATGCACGCAGAGGAGGTGTAGAGATACCGCCCGACGTCGTTGACCCGCGCGGCATCGAGCGTGTGCAGGTTGATGAGCGCGTTGTTGCGGAGGATCTCCGCGTGATGAGCCGAGATGAACCCCATGCCGCCCATGTCGGCGGCGAGCGCGTACACCTGGTCGACGTCGCGGGTGGCCTGCAGACAGTTGTCCCAGCGCCGCAGATCGAGGATCTCGAACTCGTCTGCGTCAACGTCGGTGAACTCCGGGTACTTGAGATCGACGCCGCGAACCCAATATCCCCGCTCTTTCAGATACGTGACAAGATGATGACCGATGAAGCCACCAGCCCCTGTAACGAGAACACGTTCCATGTTCCGTCTACCCCTCAGACATAGGTTGTTTCCTGGCCCTCCGCGAATGTACCACCGCCTCGCGAACAGGGACAATGTTGATTCCGATTGACCCTGCATGGACTAGTCAGCGCGGTTTCGGCCAAACGCAAGCGTTTGTCCGAGCTTCTCGCCTTCGGCGGCTGACGCCGCCTTCGGCTCGTATCTGAAGCGCCTCTCGGCGCTGCTCGTTTCCTCGGTCGGGGCGCATGTCCCCTCCCTCGCTGACGAGGGGGACGGCACAAAGGCCCTCCGCCTCGAGCACCCCCGTGGCTCGCTCGCTACCGCTCGCTTCGCAAGAGCCGCTGCGCTCGCATCGCAACCCCGCGGGACACCCGGCGACGCAGACACCTGCGCGATCAGCTCTGCCGCGTCAGTGGGGTGGATTCAAGGCGAGGCCGCCAGGCCGAGCCACGTACGGCGTGTCACCACTCGGCGGCAGCTGTCGGCTGGGCGCCAGAGGCCGACGACACAGTTAGCCGGGGCGAGCCAGCCGACCATGTATCAGCCCTCCAACTCTTCGATTCTCGTGGGCCAGTCGTCCTTGAGGAGGCGGGAGAGGGAGCGATCGGCGAGGAGCTTGCCTTCGGTCTGGCAGCGGGGGCAGTAGTTGGTCTCGCGGCTCGAGTAGACGATGCGTTGGACCTCCGTGCCGCAGACCGGGCACGGTTCGCCGTACTTGCCGTGGACGGCCATGCGGTCGTGGAAGGCGGTGACCTTGGTGGGGAAGCCGTCGCCGGTCTCCTCGATGCGGATCGCCGTCCATCGCTCGAGTATCTCGATGGCCGCCCGGTGCAGCCGGGCGATCTCCTCGTCGTCGAGATTCGTGTTCATCTGGAGCGGGGACAGCTTGGCGGCGTGGAGGATCTCGTCGGCGAAGGCGCCACCGATCCCGGAGAGATGCCGGGCGTCGGTCAGGGCTCGCTTCAACGTGTGCCTGCCTGCCAGCAGCCCGTTCTTGAACTCGTCGAACGATGCCGCCGCGACCTCGATGCCACCCGGATCGAGGGCAGCCAAGGCTTCTTGACCCCTGGTGACGTGAATCGAGGCCCGATGCTTGGTACCTGCCTCGGTGAGAAGCAGCGTGCCCTCAGGGAAATCGAAGGCGGCGAGACCACGCCGTTTCGGAACCGCCGCACCCGACTCCTTCCACTGAAAACGTCCCGCCACCATGAGGTGGATCACCATGGCGAGGTCGTCGTCGAAGCGGAAGACGATGCGCTTTCCGATCCTGCTCAGTCCCTCGACGGGCCGGCCGTGGAGGGCGTCGATCGGCGGGTCGTACGTCTTGAGCACGGCGAACGACGCGATCCGGGCGCGCCGCAACGGCTGCCCGACGACGCGCGGCCGCAGTGCGTGGAGGTAAGCCTCGATCTCAGGCAGCTCAGGCACGGGTCACCGGAAGAGATCCTCGGCCGCCGGGCGGATCACGTCGCGAACCCGACCTTCGCCACGGCGGTGGGCCCAGCCCCGGATGATGGCCGCCGGCGTACCCGATGCCTTGCCCATGACGAGATCGGCGGCGGCGGCCAACTCGTCGGCGACGGCGACCTCGGTGACATCCAGGTCGCGGCCGTACATGTCCTGAGTCCCGCGGAGGTCGTCGATCGGCTCGATCCCCGACACGCCGATGGCGACGTCGGTGAGCCCGCGACGCCACGGACGACCGAATGTGTCGGACACGACGACCGGGCAGTCGACGCCGGTGATGGCCAGCACCCTCATCCGGATGCCGTGGGCAGAGCGATCGGGATCGAGCGGGAGGAGGATCACCGTGTTGTCGGCGCCGACGTTGGACCGGTCGATCCCGGCGTTGGCACAGATGAAGCCGTGGCTGGTCTTGGCGATGATGAGGTCGCCGCGGCGTCTGATCACCTCGACGGCCTCGTCCAACACGAGGGCGCGGTACTCGGTCTCGTCGGTGTAGGTCGCGGTCCGGCCCTCGGCCTTCGAGATCACTTTGTGCGTCACGACGAGCACATCACCGTCCTGCAGAGCCTCACCCGACTCTTGGATGGCGGCGACGACGGCCGCAGCGACGTCGTCGCCGCGCACGATGTCGCCCATGCCCGTGACGGGGATGATGGTGAGGGGTGTGCCCACGTGGCGATCGTACCGATCGGCGTCGGTCCGGGTGCCGGTCAGGCGATGGCGAGCAGTTCCCGGGCGAGACGCCGTGCGGCGCCGGCTTCCCGGATCAGCGTGTCGGTGACGACGACCTCGACCTGCTCGCCGAGCTCGCTCACGTCGGTTGCATCCGTCTCGTGGACGACGAGGTGGCTGAGCAGACCCTCGTAGGCGGCGAGGACCCCTGCATTGCCCGCAGGGAGCCCCAGCGACGACATCACCCGATCGGCCGGCCCCTTGAGGGCCTTCCCCTGGATCAAGGGGCTGACGGCGATCACCAGTGGCGCCTGCTGGAGAGCTTCGCGTAACTCCGGGATTGCGAGGATCGGCCAGATCGACAGGGGCGGGTTGGACGGTGCGATGACGATGCGAGCCGCCGAAGCGATCGATTCGACCACACCGGGGGCGGGCTCGGCCGCATCGGCACCCGAGAATTCGATGCCGATCACCTCGTCCTCGTGACCACGGAGCACGAAGTAGTCCTGGAAGGCGAGCCAGGTCCCGTCGCCGATCTGCACTCTCGTCGCCACCGGATCATCCGAGGCGGGCAGCACCCGGTGGTCGACCCCGAGCTGTCGGGTGATCACCGAGGTGGCCTCCGACAGGCGATGTCCGCCACGCAACAGCATCGATCGCTCGAGACACGTGGCCAGGTCGCGATCGCCGAGACGGAACGAGGTGTCCACGCCCAGCGCGGCGAGGTGCTCCATGACGACGAAGGTGTCGCCGGTCACACCCCAACCGTGTGGCCCCTCGATCCCGGCCAGGGTGTACGTGACGGTGTCGAGATCGGCGGCGACCCGCACGCCGTACATGTCCTGGTCGTCGCCCACGTTCACGACGACGGTCAGGTCGCCGGGTTCGACCACGCCGGCGAGTCCACGCGCCAGCCGGGCACCGCCGATTCCTCCGGAGAGCACAACCGTGTGATCATTGCGGTAATTCACGGCCCCCTCCAGAATGCCTCCGATGTCATCCCGCCCCTCCGCGGTGTCGCGCCCTTCCGTGGCCGCCATCGTTCTCCCCACACCCGACGCCGACGTCGCGCCGACGCTCGGAGCGATCGGCGCGCAAGTGTACGGGGTGGATCAGATCGTGGTTGTCGACCCGGCGGATGATGCGAGCCAGACGACCGATGGTTCGCAGCGGGTGGCCGATGTGGCGGCTGCGCTCGAGGCCTCCGATCGGTCGCGCACCCACGTGTGGTTCGTGAGAGCGGGAGCGATCCCCGACGAGGAGGCCCTCGGCTCGCTCATCTCGGAGTCGAATCGGGTCGGCGCAGGCATCGCAGGATCGAAGGTCATCGCCGACGACGGGTCGCGTCGGTTGCTCGAAGTCGGCATGGCCACCGACGTGTTCGGCATTCCGTACAACGGTCTCGAACCCGACGAGATCGACGCCGGACAGTACGACGTCGTGAGGGATGTCGCCTGGGTCTCCACCACGTCGATGCTCGTGCGTCGCGACCTGCTCGTCGGTCTCGGCGGCCTCGCCTCCGATGTCGGCCCCGGGGCAGCAGCACTCGAGTTGTGCCACCGCGCCCATCTCCGTGGCGGCCGGGTCGTGGTGGTCCCCTCCGCAGTGGTCGAGGCGCCGCCGGAGATGCTCGAGTGGCGGGGGTGGCGTGAGCGTGCCGGCCAGCTGCGGGCCGTGACATCGTCCTACAGCGCGCTCACCCTGTCGTGGGTCCTGCCGCTGCGGCTCCTCATCGGTCTGGTCGAAGCCGTCGTCGCACCGTTCGTCGGGCGCTGGACCCTCTTCTCCTGGATACGGGCGTGGCTGTGGTTTCTCGCCACCATGCCGACGACCGTCGCTCGTCGCCGAGCGACGCGTCTCGGCGCACCCCAGCCCGACGAGGAGCTCTTCCGCTATCAGGTTCGTGGCTCGGCGCGCCTGCGGACCATCGGCACCGTGGTGGTGCAGCGTCTTCGCGACCGACTGCCGCAGGACGATCGGTTCACGCTGGCCGGCCTGGGCCGCGATCTCCGACGCCCGTCCTTCGTTGCAGGAGCGGCGAGCGTGGTGTTCGCCCTCATGGCGACGCGATCGATGTGGCGGGGTCTCCCGACTGCAGGCTTTCTCGCCGGCCTCGGGCCGGACCCGGGCGAGGCGATCACGACGTACGCCGGGGGTTGGAACCCCGCCGGGCTCGGGTCCGCCGAGCCCGTGGACCCCCTCGTCGGCACCCTCGGCGTCGTGCAGCGCATCACTCTCGGAGATCCAGGGCTGGCTGTCGGGGTCGTGGCGCTGGGGGCCGTCGTGGCCGCGGCCTGGGGGATGGTTCGTCTCCTGCGGAGCTGGGGCATCGACACGGCTCCCGCCATCGCAGCCGGCGTCGTGTTGATCGCCGGCCCGGCCAGTCGCGCCATGGCATCCGAAACGGCATTCGGGGCTCTCGTCGCGACGGCTGTGCTGCCCTGGGCGGTGCGAGCGATGACCGCGGCATGGCCGGACGGCTGGATCCCACGCATCGGCAGAGTCGCCACGATCGGCGCCACGTCGGTGCTCGTGGCAGTGTTCTCTCCACTCGTCGTGTCGGTCGCCGTGGCGGCTGTGCTGGTGTGGATGGTGTTCGGCACGGCGCGGGGTCGCTGGCTCGGACTCGGCTCGGCGCTCTTCGGCGTGGCCGTGGCGTTCGTCGCCCTGCGACCGTGGGTGGACAACGTCGATGTGGAGTGGTTGCTCGGCGACGGATCGGCCTACTGGGAGCCGGGGCCGATCGCGCTCGCCTTCGTCGCCCTCGTCGTTCTCGGCACGGTGTTGTTTGCCCCAGGACAGGTGGCGCGTGCTGCGGCCTGGGGCTCGTTCGTCGGTGTCGCCGGGGCCATCGTCGCCCGGCTCGACGAGCTCGGTCTGGGCCGTGAGCCGGAGCTCGCCGGGCTGGCCGCAGTTGCGTTCGGCACCGCCGTGGTCGTGGCCGCCGCACTCGAGGGTGTCACCCGGAGCGGCTTCGAGGTCCGCTCCGTCGCTCGCGTAGGCATCGGTGTCGCCGCGGCGGCGGCACTCGTGGTGGTCGTGGCGGCTACGCCGGTGATGGTCGGGGGGAGACTCGGCATCCCAGGCGGCGTCTTTCCCGAGATGGTCGAGTTCATCGCGGCGGCCGAGGACGGCGGTGAGGCGCGGGTGCTCCTGCTGGGCGATGCACCCGAGCTGCCGGGAACCGCGCGCACCATGGATGGAGCCGTCTACCGGGTCGTCGACGTTCCCGATCCGACGCTCGCCGCGGTGCGTCCTGCCCCGGCTTCTCCAGGTGACGAGGCGCTGGCCGGCGCCCTTCGTGCCATCGCCACGGGCGAGACCCAGCGAGCCGGTGCCGCGCTCGCACCGTTCGGGATTCGCTGGGTCATCCTCACCGGCGATACCCCATTTGCGCCGTTGCTGACCCGCCAGCTCGATCTCAGGCCGCTGAACGGTCTCTCGCTCGTGACATACGTCAGCGATGTCGAGGCAGGCCGTGCGATCACCAGCGGTGGCGACGTGTGGCGGTGGACGGGCACCGCGTACGAGGGGACGCCGCTTCCCGGAGGGACCGTGACGGTGGCGGAGGCCGCCGATCCGCGCTGGGGTCCCCAACCCTGGGAGCAGGTGGGCTGGGCCAACTCGGTCGACGCCTCGGCCGGCGTCGCCGCCTTCGACCGTGATGCGGGGAGGGCGGGCGCAGCAGGTCTTGCGCTCGGGGTCGCCGCCGCGCTGGCCGTCGTCGGCATCGTCGCGAGGAGGTGGAGATGACCCGCCGGCTCTTCGTGGTCATGATCCTCGCCGTGGGTGCCGCCTTCGCCGGCGTGCTTCCGGCGCCTTCGCCGCCAGATCAACCGGTGTTCGATGCAGATGCGGCTCTCGGTCCGGAGTCGACCGCGAGTTCGTCCGTCTGGTATTGCACGTGGGCGAACTCCGGCGGCTTCCGCGACACGACCTATCTCGTCGCCAGCGAGGTCGGCACAGACATCAGGGCCACGCTCCCGTCGGCTCTCTCGACCGAACAGGCCGATCAGATCGACAGCACGATCATTGCCGAGCCGGGTGCGGTCGCCCTGGATCTCGGGGAGTTCAACGTTCGCAACGGCGATGCGCCGGGCCTCGTCGAGATCGGCCGCGGACCGGCAGGCTCCGCCGTTGCGGTACGGGGCGAGGCGTTGCTGACGGCCGATCGCTGCGTTCGCAACCTCGAGAAGCAGTGGTACCTCCCGGGCGGCACCACACGAGAGGGACGGGCGACGACACTCCGCATCTTCAATCCGCTCCCCAACGACGCCAAGGTCGAAGTCGTCGGAGCCAGCGAGTTCGGTCTCGAACCCATCACCGGGCTCGCCAATCTCGACGTCGGCTCCCGGAGCTGGGTCGACATCGACCTCACCGAGCTGGTCCCGTTCCTCGACGACCTCAGCCTCACGGTCACCGTGCTCGAGGGCGACGTGGTGCCCTCGCTCGTGGTCGCCACCGGGACCGGCGACGAGGCGAGCTGGCCCGGCATCGCACCCTCGTCGACGTGGTACTTCCCGACCGTCACCCAGGGCGGGCTCACGCCGACGCTCATGCTGTTCAACCCGGGAGACCTGGACGTGCAGGCCACGATCGACGTGTTCGGCACGGGCGTGACGACCATCGACGCCGCCACCCTCGACGTCCCCGCCGGGCTGCCCGTGCGCGTGGATCTCACCGAGTTGGCGATCGGGGTCTTCGGTATCCGGGTGAGCTCGACCGGGTCCGTTGCGGCGGTGGTCGTCGCCGAAGACGGTGATCCCAAGGTCGAATCCGACGACCAGCCGCAACGTCCGTTCGAGAGGATCGCGGGCACGGTCGGATCCGAGGTCGCGGCACGTCGCTGGCTGTTGCCGGGGCCGAATCACCTGCTCGAACCGCGCTCGTCGTTGTGGATCATGAACCCGACCGCCGACACCGTCACGGTCACCATCCAGCCGCTCGGCGGACGGTCGCTGGCAGCCGACAAGATCAGCATCGACCCGGGCCGGGCGCGGCGGTATCTCATCGATCGCGGCACGGCCGGTGTCGCGTATCTGGTCGAGGCGACCCAACCCGTGGTGGCGTCCTGGAGCATCCACACGCCGAACGCAGTGGCCTTTGCTGCGGGCACTCCGATCGAAGATCTCGATGGATGACCTCCTGGCCCGGATTCTCGTCGTGGTCGTCGTGGTCGGCTTCGCCCTCATCGCGGCGCGAGCCACCCGGGGGTGGCAACGACCGACCCACCCCCCGGTCGATCTGACCAGCACGCAGCTCCCCAACGGCGTGATCGTCTTCACGAGTTCGGAGTGTGTGAACTGCAAAGCCGTCCGTGGTGCACTCAAGGAGCTCGGTGTCTCGTACCGCGAAGTGACGTGGGAGCTGGAGCCCGGCGTGTTCGAGTCGGCGGGGGTCGAGTCCGTTCCGCTCGTCGTGGTGCGCGACGGCACGGGAGCGACTCGCGGTCAGATGGCGGGGCGGCCCGGGCGCCGCCGGCTGCGGTCCTTGGTCGCGTCCGGCTCGGGGCCTAGCGTCGCGAACCCATGACGACACGCTGCGCACGCTGCTCGACCACCGCCACCGCTCTCATGCGGTTCGACTACGCAGCAGCCAGCATCTGGATCGATGATCACGATGGCGTCGTCGAACGGTATGCCTATCCGTTCTGCGACGGTCACGCCGCATCTCTGACGCCACCCGTCGGCTGGTCGCTCCACGATCGCCGCAGTCCGATGCAGTCGTTGTTCTCAGTGGACGTCGCCTGAGCGATGCCGATCGATCGCGACGTGCTCGAGGCGGTGCGGGAGATGGACGAGCATGAGCTGCGTCGGCTGTTCATGCTCGCCAAGGCGCGGCTCGAACAACGCGGCGTTGCCTTTCCCACGGACCCCGACGTGAAGCTCCGGTCGCAGATGGTCAAGTGCGGGAAGGACTCCTGCACCCGGTGCCCCCATGGCCCCTACTGGTACGCCTACTGGTGGGAGGACGGCAAGCGTCGCTCGCGGTACCTCGGCAAGCTCGAGGATCTGCCGGAGAAGGAACCCGAGCAGCCACTGCTCCGCTCGGTTGTCGACTCAAGTTCCCAGGGGTAGTAGGTTTTCGCGAGTCATGACCAACGCCGACAGCACCCTCACCTGCACATCGTGCAGTTCCACGACGGTCATCCAGATCGATCTCACCCTCCCCGACGGCACCGCCGTCGACTTCTACAGCTGCCACAACTGTGAGAACCGCTGGTGGGATCGCGAGGGGGAGCCCCTTCCGCTCACGGACGTGCTCGAGCTCGCCCGCAAGTCACGCAGCTGACGCAGCCGGCGCACCCGCCTCCCTCACTCGTTGCCGCACCGCGGAACTAATCTCCCACTCGTGATCTCCCCGCCCATCGATCGAGTCGCGCCTGCGCCCCCTCCGACCGACCCGAACCGGGACGGCCTCGGCGAAGCCAGGTCGACGAAGTGGCTCGTGATCGCCGGCGTGGGTCTGCCGACCCTCGCCATCCTTGCGATCATGATGGGGTTCATCGGCAACGTCACGCTCTCGAGCGCCTTCCCCTTCGTGTCGATCGACTGGGAGGCGCCCGCCCTGTTCCTGGCGAACACTCCGACGGGCGGTGACATGGGTGCCCACGTTCTGCTGCCCCAGTATCTGAGGGACAACCTGCTTCCCGCGGGTCGCGTCTTCGGTTGGAGCAACGACTGGTACGCCGGGTATCCAGCGCTCTACTTCTACTTCCCCCTGCCGGCGCTCACGACCGTGTTGCTGGACGTCTTCATCCCCTACGGCGTGGCGTTCAAGATCACCACCATCCTGGGACTCGTCGGTCTCCCCGCCGCCGTCTACTTCCTCGTGCGGTCGATCGGGTTTGCCCGTCCGGTGGCGGCCGTGGCGACGACGGCCGGCTCGATGTACGTCTTCATGGAGAGCTTCTCCATCTTCGGCGGCAACGTGAAGTCCACGCTGGCGGGTGAGTACTCCTTCTCGTGGTCCTTTGCGTTGTCACTCGTGTACCTCGGGCTCGTGATCCGTGACACGAGACGGGAGGGCAGGCCGAGTCCCCTCGCCGGCGTCGTGCTCGCCCTCACCGTGCTCAGCCACGTCGTGACGACGATCGTGATCGTGGTGGTGTCGCTCCCGCTGCTCTTCCGTGGGCGTGGGGCGCGGGTGCTCGTGCGGAGCTGGGTCATCGGTTTCGCCCTGAGTGCCTTCTGGACGATCCCGTTCGCCCTCCGCTTCTTCGAGGGCCTCAACACGGACATGGGGTGGCAGGCGGTCCGCGGCTTGGTCGGCGACTCGTTCGCACCCGGTGTCATCGCCACCCCGCTGCCCAACGAGTTCATCCCGATCTTCGTCCTCGGAACGATCGGCCTGGTGTGGACCCTGCTGCGCCGGGATCACGTCGCCGTGCTGGCAACGATGACGGTGGTGCCCTTCGTCGGGTTCTGGATCCTGCAACTCGAGACGACGACGTGGACCCTCGTCTACAACGCCCGGTTGCTGCCCTACTGGTATCTCGGCCTCCATATCTTCGCCGGCATCGCCGTGGGCCTCGCGGTGTTGGCGGTGTCGCGATGGATGCCACACCGGACGCAGAACCTCGCCGTGGGCGGTGCCGTCGCCGTGTTCACGCTGCTCACCGTGCTCGCCGTCGGTCTCCACGATCTGCCCGGGTGGGTCCGGTGGAACTACACGGGGGTCGAGGGCGTGTGCGCGGACTCGTCGGAACCATCAGACACCTGCACGCGGACGAAACCGTACGACGAGTTCGAGAGCCTGATGCTCGTCATCTCCGAGCTACCGCCCGGCCGCGTCATGTGGGAGGCGAACAACGAGCTCAACAAGTACGGGACGCCGATGGCGCTCATGCTGATCCCGTATTGGACGGACACGCACGCCTCGATGGAGGGGCTCTATTTCGAGTCGTCGCTGACCACTCCGTTCCACTTCCTCAATGCATCCGAGGTGTCGCAACGACCCTCGAACCCGGTCCGCGGGTTGAACTACCGTCGCATGGATTTCGAGAGGGCGGAGGCCCACCTCGCGCTGTACGACGTGAGCTACTACGTCTCGTACACGGATGCGGGCAAGCTCGGAGCCACCGAGCAGGGGTGGGAGATGCTCGCCGAGACCGAGCCGTTCGCCGTGTTCGCCCTTCCCGGCTCGCAACTGGTCGACATCGCCACCGTGGAGCCGTCGGTCTGGGACGGTGACGAGGAGTTCTTCGAGGCCACGCTCGACTACTACGACGACGTCGAGCGGCTCGACCAGTGGGTGGTGATGGACGGCCCGGAGGACTGGCGGCGGATCGACGACATCGACGAGCGGCGCAGCCGACCGGCGCTCCCGTCGGGCACCGTGAGCGACATCGTGATCGAGGACCACAGGCTCTCGTTCACCACGACCGCCGTCGGTGTTCCCCACCTCGTGAAGGTGAGCTACTTCCCGAATTGGCGTGCGACAGGCGCCGAAGGGCCCTATCGGGCGGCGCCGTCGCTCATGGTGATCGTCCCCACCGAAGAGGAAGTCGTGCTTGAGTTTGTGAGGACGTGGGACGAATACATGGGTGCGGCGCTGACCGTCACCGCCCTGGCCGGTCTCGGCTGGTGGGTGCGCCGGCGCAGGCATGAAGACACCCCCGAGCTCGTGGAAGCCGTATGACCCGCACGCTGCAGATGTTCACCTCGCGGGAGACCGCCGTGCAGTTCCTCAAGGTCGGTCTCGTCGGCGTGGCCAATACCGTCGCCACCTTTGTGATCTACAACGTGGCTCGTACCGCGGGTATCGGTGTCACGGGCTCGCTCGCCATCGCCTTCACCCTGGCCACGCTGATGTCGTACGTTCTCAACCGTCGCTGGTCGTTCCGGCTCAACGACAGCGGGGAGAACCTGACCGAGACGTGGAAGTTCTTCGCCATCAACGTGGTGGCGTGGGCCATCACCGAGGGTTTGATGCGGGTCGCACAAGCGTGGTTCGGGCCGCTGAGCCGGTTGGGTGAGAACGTGGCGCTTCTCGTCATCAGCGGGATGATCCTGTTGCCCAAGTTCATCGGGTATCGAGAAGGCGTCTTCGGACATGCGCTCCGCCAGGATGCAGCCGAGGCGGACACCGCAGAACGCGCCGCGACCTCCTGACCGGTCAGCCGGTCTTGCGCTCGGCGGCGAGACGGCGCCGGATGTCCCACACCCCGCGCAGGGTTCGCGGCACCCGCGACAGCAGGCTCGATCGAGCCTCGCGCTTCTCTTCGACCACGATCGGCACCTCGACGATGCGGTAGCCGGCCTTCTCGGCACGGATCACGAGCTCCGTGTCGAACAGGTCCTTCCGCGAGGCCACGACCGGCGCGATGTCGTCGACGACGGTTCGCCGCAGCGCCTTGATCCCGTGGGTGTCGCTCACCTTCGACCCGACCATGAGGCGGAGCACGAGGTTGAAGCCCCATGTCGCCATTCGGCGGACAGGGGAGCGGCGATCATCCGACTCCGGGTCCCGCTTGGAGGCGAGCACGATGTCGGCGTCATCGACGAGGGTGGTGACGCGCTCGATGAACGGGCCCGAGAAGTAGTCGATGTCGAAGTTGACCACCCAGTCGCCTCGTGAGCGGAGGAAGCCCTCGCGCATGGCGCCGCCGTAGTCGGGGTCGGCGAGCTCGAGCACGCTGATGCGCTCGTCCGCCGCTGCGATCTCGTTCGCCAGCTCACGGGTGCCGTCGGTCGAGCCGTTCTCGGCGAGCACCACGTCGATCGATGCGGGGAGTCCGGCGAGCTCCGCCATCAGCTCGATCATGGCTCCGCGCAGGGAGGAGGCCTCGTTGTGGATGGATGCCATGGCGGGGCGCAAGTGTAGGTGGACGCCGCCGGTGTGCCGCATGGCGATAGACTCGCCGCTCTATGAGCTTCGACGAGATCTTCAAGGCCTACGACGTACGCGGGGTGGTCCCCGACCAGTTCGACGCCGACATGGCGTACGGCATCGGTGTGGGATTCGCCCGATTCGCAGACGCACCGCTCGTCGCGGTCGGTCACGACTGCCGAACCTCGTCGCCCGATCTCGCCGACGCCCTGATCGGCGGCATCACCTCCCAGGGCGTCGACGTCGCGCTGCTGGGTGAGATCACGACCGACATGCTCTACTACTACTCGGGCAAGGAGCAGGTGCCGGGCGTCGTCATCACCGCGTCGCACAATCCGGCCCAGTACAACGGGATGAAGTTCTGTCTGGCCGGAGCGGCCCCTGTCGCTGCCGACACGGGGCTCCTCGATATCAAGGCCACGGCGCAGGATCCACCCGGTCCCGCGGCCTCGACGGGATCCGTCATCGAGGTCGATGCACTCTCCGGATACGTCGAGCACGTGCTCGGTGTCGTCGACGTCTCCACCTACGGGCCACTCCGCATCGCCGTCGACGGCGGCAACGGCATGGCCGGCATCGCGCTCCCGGCCGTGTTCGATCAGACATCGCTGCAGCTGATCGGTCTCTACCTCGAGCCGGACGGGACGTTCCCCAACCACCCCGCGGATCCGCTCCAACCCGAGAACCTGCGCGATCTCATCACCCTCATGGAGGACGAGCAGCCCGACCTCGGGGTCGCTTTCGACGGCGACGCCGACCGGGCCTTCTTCGTCGACGATCAGCTCGCGCCGCTCCCCGGGTCGACCGTGACGGCGATGGTGGCCAGGTGGTTCCTCGACCGGGAGCCCGGCTCTCACATCGTCCACAATCTCATCTGCTCGAAGGCGGTGCCGGAGACGGTGAAGACACACGGCGGTGTTCCTGTGCGCACCCGGGTCGGTCACTCGTTCATCAAACAGGTCATGAAGGAGACCGGCGCCATCTTCGGGGGCGAGCACTCGGGTCACTACTACTTCCGTGACAACTACCGGGCAGACTCGGGGATCCTCACGATGCTGGTGCTCCTCCAGGTTCTCTCCGAAGACGGACGGGCGCTGTCGCAGCTGCGGCAGGAGTACGAGCCGTACGCCCAGTCGGGTGAGATCAACTTCGAAGTCGAAGCCAAGGCGGCGGCCATCGACGCCGTCGAGGAGAGCTTCCCCGAGGCGTCCACCGATCGTCTCGATGGGCTCACCGTCGACATGGGCGATCGCTGGTTCAACCTCAGGCCGTCCAACACGGAGCCGGTGCTCCGCTTGAACGTGGAGGCGCCCGACACGGACGGAGTCGCCGAGGTCGTCGGCGCCGTGCGTTCGGTGTTGAGCCGCTTCGGATGAGCGAGCCGCTCATCGCGCCCGAGCTGCTGGCGATCATGCAATGCCCGCGCGACGGGGGAGCCCTCGAGGAACGTCGTGACCCCCCGGCGCTGCTCTGCGTCGAGTGCGGCGTCGCCTATCCCGTCGAGGACGGCATCCCGGTGATGCTCGACGAGGCGGCCATCGAGCCGTGAGCGCGCTGCAGCCAGCGTCGCCAGCGATCTGCGAGAATCCCACCACCGACTTCTCTGAGAGGTAGCCATCGTGGACCACGACATCGCCGACATCGCGCTCGCCGAGCTCGGCGGCCGCCGCATCGAATGGGCGGCGCGCCGCATGCCCGTACTCGAGTCGATCCGGATCAGGTTCGAGAAGGAGCAGCCTCTAGCCGGGGTGCGGGTGGGGGCGTGCATGCATGTGACCAGCGAAACCGCCAACCTCGTGCTCGCGCTGCGGGCGGGTGGCGCCGAGGTGGCACTCTGCGCCTCGAATCCACTTTCGACCCAAGACGACGTCGCCGCGGCGTTGGTCGCGGACGGCATTCCGGTGTTTGCGATTCGCGGTGAGGATTCCGACACCTTCTACCGCCACATCGCGTCGGTGCTCGACACCCAACCCCACATCATCTTCGACGACGGCGCCGACATGACGACGGTGCTCCATCGGGAGCGGGTCGATCAGGAGATCCTCGGTGGGCTCGAAGAGACCACGACCGGCGTCATCCGGCTGCGGGCGATGGCCGAGGACGACGTGCTCAGGTTTCCCGTCGTCGCCGTCAACGACTCCGACACCAAGCACCTCTTCGACAACCGGCACGGCACCGGGCAATCGTCGCTCGACGGCATCCTCCGGGCCAGCAACATCCTGTTCGCCGGTCGCAAGGTCGTGGTGGCCGGCTACGGCGACTGTGGCTGGGGAATCGCCGAGCGGGCCAAGGGCCTCGGTGCCGACGTCATCGTCACCGAGGTCGATCCGATCCGGGCGGTCTCCGCAGCGATGGCCGGTCACCGTGTCATGACCGGAGCCGACGCGGCACGCGAGGGCGACGTCTTCATCACCGCCACCGGGAACGTCAGCGTCTTCCGGGAAGAGCACTTCAACGTCATGAAGGATGGCGCCATCCTCGCCAACGCCGGTCATTTCGACGTCGAGATCGATCTCGAGCGGCTGCGCGAGATGTCGGTGGAGGATCGGGAGTTGCGAGAAAGCCTCCACGAGTACACGCTCGAGGACGGCCGGCGGCTGCTCGTCGTCGCCGAGGGCCGTCTGGTGAACCTGGGCGCGGCGGAGGGGCATCCCGCCGATGTGATGGACATGTCCTTCTCCGACCAGGCGCTCGCCGCCGAGTGGATCTGGAAGCACCACGCCTCGCTGGCCCGTCAGGTCTACGTGCTGCCGCGCGAGCTCGACGCAGAGGTCGCTCGCATCAAGCTGGCGGCCATGGGTGGCGGGCTCGAACAGTTGACCGAGCGTCAGATCGAGTACCTCAACAGCTGGGAAGAGGGCACCTGATCGAGCCGGAGACGGGCCCGATCGTCCACCGCTGGCGCGGCGCATTCACCAACGCAGAGGTGAACCGGCTGCATGCTGCGGCCTTCGATCACGACGTGCTCGATGACGACTGGCTGGCGATGACGGACCGACACAGCGTGGGCTGGGTCACGGCTCGGAGCTCGGACGAGTTGGTCGGCTTCGTCAACGTCGTGACCGATGGACAGGCGCACGCCTGGCTGCAGGACGTGATCGTGGCGCCCGAGTTCCGGCGCCGCGGCATCGGGCTGGGTCTCGTCCGGGCTGCCGAGACGGGGGCGCAGAAGGCGGGGTGCGAGTGGCTCCATGTCGACTTCGACGAGGAACACGCCCCCTTCTACGTCGAGGCGTGTGGCTTCACCGCGGCATCGGCCGGGCTCAAGCGCCTCCGCGGCTGAGGGTGTTCAGCGGCGGATGCGGTCCTGGATGTCTCGCAGGTCGACGAGCACGTGGTCGTCCGGGTCGCTGTCGTTGTGTCGGGCGGCGGCGATGACCGCCTGGATCTCGTCCTCCGTGAGCTCCTCCTGGTCGAGCAGTGCATCACGGAGGGCGGCGACGATGTGGCGTCCCTCTCGCACCACTTCGACGGTCGCAGCCTTCGCCTGGTCGAGGATGCGGTCGACGGCCTTGCGTCCTTTCGGGTCGGCGAGCACCTTGGCGGCGAGGTTCCCGGCCAACGCCTCCTCCGCGGTGTTGTAGGACACGTACGAGTCGGCCATGCCGTAGGCGCCGACCATCTCCACCGCCAGCCGCGTGGCGGCGGCGAGGTCACCAGCCGGGCCCGTGCCCGCTTCGCCGAACATGAGCTCCTCGGCGGCCATCCCTCCGAAGGCGATCATGATCAACGAGCGCAACTCGCCTGCGGTGCGGGTGTAGCGCTCGTACTCGTCACGGTGTGCGAGCATGCCCAGCGCGTTGGCTCGCTTGACGATCGAGAGCATCTCGAGCCGGCGGTCGATGCCGACGAGATATGCGACGGTGGCGTGTCCCGCTTCGTGCGTCGCGATGGCCTCCCGTTCTGCCTGGGGATACTCGACGGGACTGGGGAGACCGATCTCGTTGTCCATCTGCGCCTGGCGGACGTCCGCATAGGTGAAGGCGTCGCGGCCGTCCTGGAGGGCGAGGAGCAGCGCTTCGTCGAAGAGTCGCTCGAGCGTCGCCGGTGTGGCTCCCATCGTGATGGCGGCGAGGCTGTCGCGGCGCTCGTCGTCGAACTCGTCGGCAGCGGCTCGACGATCGGCGAAGTAGTCGATCAGCTCGCGCCGATCCCTCCGTGCCGGGAGCCCGAAGTGGAGGACTCTGTCGAACCGTCCCGGTCGCATCAGCGCCGGATCGAGCTTGTCGGCGCGATTGGTGGCCCCGACCAACATGATGTTGGCGAATGGTGCCGAGAACGTCGGGATCTGGAAGTGAGCGGGGAGATTCCGGTTGATGCTCCGGATCACGCCGTTGACGACCTTGGCCCCCCGGGTCGGCCCGTCGTCACCGGGTCGGCCCGTCGGATCGGTCGCAGGCGTCCGCGCGGCCCGGGCCGCGCACCCGGA
>CAYFYC010000005.1:66691-75921 GCA_964347305.1 uncultured Acidimicrobiaceae bacterium
CGAAGCTCTGCATCTGGATGAGGAGCTCGTTCACGACACCGCCGACCGACTCGGAGATGCCTGCCTTCTCCCTGCGCAGCCCCCCGAACGCCGCAGCACCGCCGAGTGGTGTGGCGCCGGAGAGACCGGAGCGCGCGGTGGCGATGGCGTCGATCTCCTCGATGAAGCCGATGGCTCCCCCCTCCTTGCGGGCGACCTTGCGGAGTGCCCGGAAGAAGCTCCTGATCTTGCGTGCCGTCGCCCCGTACCACATCGATTGGAAGGCGGTCGCGGAGACGAAGAGGAACGGGACACCCGCTTCCCGGGCCATGGCCTTGGCCATGTGGGTCTTGCCGGTGCCGGGCGGACCTTCGAAGAGTACGCCGCGGCGTGGCTTGCCACCGAGGTCGTCACGGAACCGTATGTGGTTGAGAAACACCTCCAGCGTGTGACGGACCTCGCGCAGGACGGGGGTGAGGCCCCGCACGTCGTCGAAGCCGATGTCGATCTGCTCGGGCATGTAGATGACGTGCGGCGATCGGCCGGCCGCCAGCATCGGCACGATGATGATCGCCCCGAGGAGCCCGAAGAAGATGAGCGCGGGCAGCCACAGCATGAGATCCGGCGGCAGCGAGGGAAGGCCGGGCCGAACGGGGTTGCCGCCGGCGATCCGCCACCAGAGCCAGCCGGCGAGTGGGGTGAGCAGGAAGGCGAGCCGGCGCAGCCTGCGCTGCCTGTGGGCTTCTCGCGCCCGCGGCACGTCCATGAGATGTGCGACGCGTGTCGCACCCGATCTCGCGTGCCCCACGCGTGTTACCTCCCGGTGTCGAAAGCCTGTGTCGAAGGTAACCCAGGGTGGACTACGGCGTAACGACCAAAAAACCCGCCACCGATGGGCTAGTCACCGATCAGCCGATCGCCGGGGAGGGGTCCGTCTCCTGCCAGAGAACGTTGGAGCCGGCGCATTCCATCGAGCCACCGCTCGATGTCGACCGCTTTCCGCGTCATGTAGGTCGCCACCTCGGGGTGGGGCAAGACGAGGAATCGTCCTTCCTCGACGGCGTCGCACGCCACCGCAGCCACGTGCTCGGGGTCGAGGACCCCGTCTCCACTCGCCGTGCCGCCCTCCCAAGGATCCTCCCCGGGGCCGGAGAGGTGGTCCGGGCTGTTCGACAGCAGATCCGTCCGCACCGCCTGGGGGCAGAGGACGGACACGCCGATGCCCTGATGATGATGGGTGATCGCGAGCCACTCCGAGAGGGCCACGGCCGCATGCTTGGTGATCGTGTAGGCCATCGATCCGATCTGTGAGAGCAGGCCGGCAGCGGACGCCGTGTTCAGGAGGTGTCCTCCACCCGCGGCGACCATCGAGGGGACGACGGCACGGGCGGCGTAGATGTGGGCCATCACGTGCACTTCCCACATGCGCTCGATCCGGGCGTTGTCGTCCTCGAGGCCACCCAGGGTCACATAGCCCGCGTTCGAGACGAACAACCCGATCGGGCCGTGATCGCGGGTCGTCCGCTCCACGAGCTCGACGAGGGCCGCTTCGTCTCCGACGTCGAGTGCGGCGGAGCCGCCGCCGATGGCGCCGGCCACCTCGGTGGCACGGTCACCGTCGAGATCGGCCACGACGATGTGCCCTGCGTTGCGCCGGCGCAGCTCTCTCGCCAGCGCCGCACCGATGCCGGCGCCGCCACCGGTGATGATCACGTTGCGACCGGCGAGTTCCATGGTGCGTCACTGTAGGTGCGCCGCCCCACCCCGGCTTCCGTCACAGTCCACTCGTACGGTGACGCCATGTGCCGATCATGTGGAGATGTCGCTCGAGGTGGGCTGCTCTGCCACCGGTGCCGGGGCGCGCTGGTGGCGGCCCCGGATCGGGTGGTGGCGGGTGTCGTCGTGCGCAGCGCCTGGGCCCACGAAGGGTCGGCTCGCCGTCTCGTCCATCGACTCAAATACCAGGGCCTGACGTCGGCGGCCTGGCCGCTCGTGGAGCGGCTCGCCGAGTTGATCCGGCTGGCCGGCGACGACCCGTCTGCCCTGGTCCCGTTGCCACGAGCACAGCTCCGGCGCGGACTCCACGGTGTCGACCCCGCCGTCGTCATCGCCACCCACCTCGGTGCCGAGCTCGGCGTGCCGGTGGTGGGAGCCGTTCGCTCGGCGTGGTGGTGGCCGCGACATGCCCGCCCCGGCAGCAAGCGAGTCCCTCCCGGGCTGATGCCGTCACGGCGCAGGGTGCCGACGGGTGCGGCATTCGTGGACGATGTCGTGACCACGGGTTCCACGCTGCAGGTGGCGGCATCGATGCTCCCGGAGATCGGTCTCGCCTACACCGCCACGTCCGGCGGCGGGTACCCGGTTCGATAGGGCCGTCGGTCTCTTCACGTGTTGCCCGGCGTGAGTATGGTGGTCGCCAAGGAACGAATCAGTCGATTGGGAGGTCGATTGCCGGTGACGACACTCCTCGGCCGATCCACGCCAGCAGGTGTGGTGGGTCCGGGGTCGTGTGCGGCACGCGAGCAAGAGCGACCGACCGATCTGTCGGAGGGCATCGCGTGAGGCGGTGCCCTTTGTTGTCTCCGAAAGGAGTGTCGAGTGGACATTCGGGTGCACGGATCGAACATGAATCTCACGAACAAGATCAAGGCGATCACCGAGCGCAAGGTCGAACACGCCTCCCGGATCTTCGGTGAGAGTTCGGCGGCCGATGTCGAGTACACGGAGGCCACCAATCCCCGGATCGCCGACGATCGAATCCGGGTCGAGATCACCAGCACCGTGCACGGACATGTGGTGCGCGCCGAGGCATCCGGTCCCGACGATCGCAGTGCCCTCGACCGGGCGATCGACAAGTTCGAGCGTCAGCTCCGCAGGCTCAAGGAGCGGCTGGTGCAGCGGTCCCGCGTCCCGAAGACAAAAGAGCTAAACGACCAGGCGTTTGCACCCGATGATGCATCTGGGATGGACCGGACCATCGTGCGCACGAAGCGGCATGCGATGCGGCCCATGACTGCAGAGGAGGCTGCGTTGGAGATGGAGATGATCGGGCATGATTTCTTCTTCTTCCTCGACGCAGAGACCGGCAAGCATGCCGTTCTGTACCACCGCAACGACGGATCGCTAGGACTGATCGAGCCAGAATGACGAATGTGCCTCTCTTCCGAGCCGGGCTGATATCCGCGCTGAAGGATGCCGGTCTCGACGTGGTCGGGGAGGCGGACAATGCCGAGGGAGCCGTTGCGGAAGCCGAGGCGCTTCAGCCGGATCTCGTGTTGCTCGACGTGCTCATGCCCGGTCTCTCCGGCCTCGAGGTCGTCGAGAAGATCACAGCGGTCGCTCCGGGCAGCCAGGTCGTGCTGTTGACGGGCAGCGAGTCCGAAGAGGACATGCTCATCGCCATCAAGGCCGGCGCACGGGGCTACATCGTCAAGGACACCCCGTTCCCGCGGCTGGTCGAGTCGATCGCCCAGGTCGCCGGCGGGGGAGCGACGATCTCGACACAGATGGCCGGGAAGCTCTTCGACGTGTGCCGCCAGCTGCTCCGCCATCAGGAACTGCTCCAGGCGCGCAAGCCGGCCCTCACCGGACGTGAGATCGAGGTGCTGGAGCTGGTCGCCAAGGGGAACACGAGCCGGGAGATCGGCGAAGCGCTCTTCATCTCCGAGAACACCGTCAAGAACCACATCAGGAACATCCTCGACAAGCTCGGTCTGCACTCCCGCAACGAAGCCGTCCTCTACGCGGTTCGCGAGAACCTCATCTCGATCGGCTGATCGCATGTCGGTCGAGACCGACACCGGCGCCAGACAGAACGCCGTAGCCGCTCTCAGAGCCCTGGCCACCGCGTTTTCGGTCACGTCCCTCTATCCCGACCCCGCCGGTCAACCGGGATTCGTCATGGCGGTGGCGTCGCTCTCCGAGGAGACCGAGCCCGTCATCCTCGTCGTCGGACCCGGGGCCATTCTGTTCGACGGCGAGGAGCTCGATCCCGAGAACGACACCGCCCATCGGCTCGCCCGCGAGCTCTTCCTGCGTGAGATCGAGGTCGTGCGCATCCTCCCACCGGTCTCCGAAGCTGATCTGCTCGCCTTCTTCCGTGCGCTCTCGCTCGACGAGGACCAGCTTCGTGACGAAGGGGGCCTGCGGGCCCGTCTGCACGAGGCCGGCGCACGGACCGTCGAGGTCTACGAGCGGGGGATGCTCGCCTCTGGTGATGCCGAGCACGGTGAGTACGAGCACGAGATCGCCGACATCGATGATCTCTCCGACCTCGCGGCCGCTGCTCATCGCGGCGTACCCCCCTCCGTGCTGGCCACGATGCTCGAGGACGACGAGAGCCCCGGTGACGGAGCCGTCGGTGGGTTCCTCGAGGCGCTCGGTGAGCTGTACCGGCACGCCGCTCCCGGAGCCGGGGCCCATGTCGAGTCCCTGAACCCTCTCGATTCGAGCACCGGCGACGCATGGCGCGGCTTCCGTGGGTTCATGGAGTCCTTCTTCTTCCTCGACCGCCCCGCACAGCTCGAGATCCTCGAAACGGTGCTCTCGTCCGATGCCACCTGGGGCACCCTGCTCGTCGATCAGCTCTCGGGAGCCGAGCTCGCCGACTTCTACCGGGACCTGTCCGACCGGGGTCGTGGCGCGCTCGCCGCCTGGGCCGCGGTGGTCACCTCCGAGCAGGGCAGGCCGGTCGACGAGGTGATCAGCACGATGCCCTCACAGGCGCAGGTCAGCGATGCCAAGCGCGTGGTCGCCAACCGCATCAGTGAGGTCCTTGACCAGGCCAGAGACGAGCGATCCATCGTCGAGGAGCTCTCTTCGTCGGTGCGCGCTCAGATCGATCGCACCTCCGACGAGGTGCTCGAGCTCGAGGTCATCCGGGCGCTCATGGAGTGTGAGGACCGGACCGACCGGTTCAAGCGCATCGTCAGGGTCTGGTCGGGCCGCGTCGCCCGCTACTTCCGCAACGGGGACATGGCGAAGGGGACGGCGCTGTTCCGTGGTGTCGTCGATCTACCGCCTTACGACAGGACCCGTCAGCCGATCATCGCCGAAGGGATCGATCGGATCGCCGATCGCAATACCATCAGGCTCGCCCTCGAGCGGGAGTCCGGATCGGAGCCGTCGGCGGAGATGGTGATGATGATCGATGCCCTGGGCACGCCGACGGTGGTGCCGCTCGTGGCAGCGCTCTCCCAGGAGGAGGACGGTCAGCGGCGCCGGTTGCTCACCGAACTGCTGGCGTCTGCAGCCCGTCACGACCCGGCCGCCCTCGATCCGTATCTCGCGAATCAGCCGTGGTTCGTGCTCCGCAACCTCGCCACCGTGCTCGGCAAGACGGGCCGCACCTCGGCCATCCCGGGCGTGCGTCGCCTGCTCGCCCACGAGGACCACCGTGTTCGCGTCGAGGCCACCCGTGCTCTCGCCCGACTCGACGGCGACGGCGCAGCGCCGACCCTCGTCAGGCTGCTGTCCGACGACCATGAGCGAGTACGGCAGACAGCCGTGTCGCTGGCGAGGAGTGTGGGCGGCGGTGAGCTCGACCAGCTCCTCGTCGCCGAGCTCGAGAGCGGGAAGCTCGGTGTGGAGGAGTCCCAGGTCGTGATTCGGATTCTCGGCAGTCGCAAGTCGCCGGGGGCCGTGAACGTGATCGAGCGGTTGGCTGCGCGACGGTTCGTGTGGGGCGCCCGCAAACAGGTTCGTGACGCCGCACGCGAGGCCCTGGAGAAGATGGCATGAGAGAACGCCTCCCCGCCGGATTCGTGCAAGCCCTGCGCCGGCTCATGCGCCAGGTCGGCCTCTACCCGGAGCAACACCCGCTCACGGTGGAGGCGCTGACCGCCGCCGTGACGGCCGGTGAAGAGGTCATGGCCGACGACGCCGCCGAGGAGTTCGTGATCACCATTCTCGACAGCGCCTTCTATCACAACCGGACCGCGTTGCCGCACACGTCGCTCGAGCAGCACGACGTGCTCCGGGAGATGCAGGACCGCGGCATCAACTCCGTGCGAGTGATGAAGCCTCTGTCCGGATCGGATCTGTACGACCTCGCCTCGTTCATCGTCGGTGTGGCGGACGATCTCCCCGCCGATGGCACCGTTCGGCTCAACGATTCGACGCTGACCCTCGCCGATGTCGCCGAGACGCCGCTCTCGGGTCTCCGCGGCTCCTATCGCTCATCACTCGATGCGCTGCGCACCGTGACCGGGTCGATGATGGTCGGCGGTGGATTCGAGCTGACCACGGTCGTCGAGGCCGTCGAATCGCTCTTCGAGTCCACGGTCGCCAACTCCAGCGCCGCCTTGTTGCTCTCGACCGTCAAGAGCCACGACCAGTACACGTATTACCACTCCGTCAACGCCTGCATGCTCGCGCTGGCCACCGGACGGATGTTGGGGATCGACAAAGAAGACCTCATCTCCATCGGAGTCGGCGCCGTGCTCCACGACATCGGCAAGGTCACCGTGTCGCCGAACGTCCTCAACTACCCGGGCCGGCTCGACAAGGAGCAGTGGCGCGAGATCACCTACCACCCCCAGGAGGGTGCCCTGGCGATCATGGCGGCCGGGGGCGACCGGCATCAGATCGCGGCCACGGTGGCCCTCGAACACCACGCTCGATACGACGGTGGGGGCTATCCGGGGCTGAACCGCACCCGCAAGCCGCATGTCTACAGCCGCATGGTCAGCGTCGTCGACGTCTACGACGCCCTGACGACGAGGCGGGCGTACCGACGTGCCGAGACGCCCAACCAGGCGCTGCAGGTCATCCTCACGGACGCCGGATCGCACTTCGATCCGGACGTCGTCAGGGTCTTCATCGGCATGATGGGGATCTACCCGCCGGGCTCGCTGCTCGAGCTCGAAGATGGCATGAAGGCACTGGTCGTCGCTCGCGTCGAGCCCGGGGAGCCGTTGGCAGGGCTCCTGGTCGCCGACTCGGTCGGTCACGAGCTCGTGGAGCCGGTCCCCGTCGAGATCGATCCTGGAACGGTGACCCGCCAGCTCCTCCCGAGCCACCTCGGCATCGACCCCGCCGCAATGGTGGACTACATCGCCTGAGCCGGCCTCGTTCTTCCGGCGCCTCGCGACATCGTCCTAGACCGGACTGCTCCGTTGGAAGACCGTGCGGTATGAGATGACGAGCGCCGACGTCCAGGCGAACAGATATGAGAACAAGAGCATCCACGCGTAGTCCTCGAAGGTTGCTGCGCCGGGGGTGACATCCTCGGTGAGAGCGTGAGCGAACCAGATGTTGGCGAGGATCAGCTCGAGCGAGCCACCGACAGCGAGAGCTCCGAGCACAGCGAACCACCCTGCGCGCCTCCCGTCGAGCAGCAGCGTCCGCGCGATGACCATGAGCGCTCCAGCACCCACGACGGTGTAGGCCCCCGCCATGAACACGTGGAGGCGGACATGGTCTCCGGCGAAGAACGTGCCTGGGGTCGGGCACCCGACCTCGGCTGCGCACGTCGTGGCGAACACCGCATGCTCGAGTCCGAAGATCGTCGCCCCCAGAACCACGAGCCACGAGGCCGATTCGAGGGACCCACGCCGATGACGAGTGGCAACTGTCCACAAGACGAATGCCGTGGGCACCAGACCGACGAACGCAAACACGGAGGGTGTCGTCATCGACCTGCCTTGGAAGGCGCCACGGTCTTCGCTCCTCACTGGGTCGAAACACCTCGGTCGAAGCCTACGCCCGAACAACCGACCGGCTGGGAGGTCGGCGGTCTCCCGGCCTTCAGGGGGGGCACGCACCCGAGCTCTTCGAGGCCCAATCAGCGGGCTCTCGAGGCCAGCTAGCGGTCGTCTCGTATGCAGGCGAGATCGCGGCCGTCATCGGAGGGAGGCAGGTTGATCCGCGTGAAGCTCGTCTCTGCGGGGCACTCGGATTCGTCGGTGACGACGGCGAGGACCACGCCGTCGTCCGGCCAGGCGGAGCCGCACGTGGGATTGGGGATGGCCCAGGGGGTTCGGCCGCCGCCGGCGTCGTGGATGCGAACACAGCTTCCGGGCGAGTACATCGGTGGCGGCGGTCCGGTGACTCCGACACCGACCAGGTCGCCGGCCACGAATCCGACCGCTGCGATCGCAACCACCGGAATCCAGACCCGTGCGGGATACGTCATCAGCTCGCCGAGGGCGGCGCCGACGACGAATGGACCGGTGACGAGCGCCATCAGCGTGACCGGGGGCAGCATGATGGCCAGCAGCGGGGCGGCGGCCACGGCCGACAGCAGCCCGACTGTGGCGAGTCCCCACAGACCTCGCACCAAGAGGAACACCGCCGACACAGCGGTAGACCCCATCACGAAGTAGAACATCCAGTCGTCGTCCAGGTCGACGGCGATCCAGTACCCCCACATGAGCACGACGGTTGCGATGCCCACCAACGGGGTGTGCTCGGACATCTTCCGTGACTCGCTCGTTCTCGCATTGCGTTCCATGTGCCCAGTTTCACGCCGGCACCGTGCGCCGACCATGGGGGATTCCCCTCCCAACGGTCGCTCCAGCGAGTGCACGAGCGTGCGGTGTCGCGCATTCGGCGTCGCTTGAGCCCTTTCGACCACGACGAGCGGCCGATCGGCCGGCCCACGGAACACCTCTCGCGCCACAACAGTTCCCCATAGGCCTGCCCCCTCGTAGACTGGGGCCACTTCGCACGACAGAACGGTATCCATGTCCATCTTCACCAAGGTGCTGCGCGCCGGAGAAGGCAAGCGCCTCAAGCAGCTCGAGAGCCTGGTCGACTGCGTCAACGGCCTCGAGGACGAGATGTCGCGGCTCAGCGACGCCGAGTTGCGTGCCAAGACCGACGAGTTCCGGTCCCGGCTCGCCGCAGGGGAGACGCTCGACGATCTCGAGTGCGAGGCGTTCGCCGTCGTTCGCGAGACGGCCAAGCGGGTGCTGGGTCAGCGCCACTACGACGTCCAGATCATCGGTGGTGGTGCGATGCACCGGGCGATGATCGCCGAGATGCGTACCGGTGAGGGCAAGACCCTCGTCTCCACCATGCCAGCCTATCTCAACGCGCTCGGTGGCCAGGGCGTGCACATGGTCACGGTCAACGACTACCTCGCCAAGCGTGACGCCGAGTGGATGGGCAACATCCACCGCTTCCTCGGACTCGAGGTCGGGCTCATCCAGGCCGAGATGACTCCGGAGGAGCGACGCCCTGCGTACGCCGCCGACATCACCTACGGCACCAACAACGAGTTCGGCTTCGACTACCTGCGCGACAACATG
>CAYFYC010000006.1:0-62070 GCA_964347305.1 uncultured Acidimicrobiaceae bacterium
TCGATGTCACCCGCCTCGACGGTCTCCAGCTCGGCGATGCGGAAGTAGAGCATGATCGCCTCTTTCACCCAGCCGTTGACGACCCACTCTCCGTCGCGGGGCTCGGCGACCCTCACCAGGCCGCGGTCGAGGGCGGCGATCGTGTCGACTACTGCGTCACGGGCCTCGTCGATGAGGGCGAGATCCGCGTAGGCAGCCTCGATCGCAGCGCGCTGGGCGGCGGTGATGGTCATCGCAGCGCCCTCCTCAGGGCATCGGCGGCCGCTTCGCACTCGGCGAGCGTCGGGACGAGGGCGAGTCTCAGGTGACCCTCGCCGCCCTCGCCGAAGAAGCGACCCGGGGACACGACGACACCGTGCTCGAGCAGACGATCCGTCGCCGCCATGTCGTCTTCGACCTCCACCCAGACGTACAGACCGGCTCGCGACGCCACGACGCGCAGCCCGATATCGGCAAACGCCTTCGAGATGATGGCCCGCTTCTCTGCGAACACCTTGCGCCGCTGAGCGGCGTGCTCATCGTCACCCCATGCGGCGACCGCAGCCCATTGCACGAACTCCGGAGATGCGGTGCCCGTGGCCGTGCGCAGCTTCTTCAAGGCACCGATGATCTCGGGATCGCCGACCATCGCCCCGGAGCGATAGCCCGTCATGCCGGACCGCTTCGAGAGCGACAGGAACGAGAGGACACCGGGCGCCCCCGGGCCCGCCGCCTGGAGCACGCTCGCCGGCCCGTCGGGGAATGCATCGTCCTCGTAGACGTCGAGATAGCACTCGTCGGCGAAGAACAGGGCGCCGGCAGCTCGACTCCGTTCGACGTGCTCTGCGAGGTTCGCCGACGACATCACCGATCCGGCTGGATTGTGTGGGGAGCAGGACCAGACGATGCGGGCGCGCTCCCACACGTCGTCCGGCACCTGGCCGACGCGCTGCACGAAGTCGCCCTCGAGGACGACGGGGTGGATCTCGGCGCCGGCGAACAGCGCCCCACGCTCGTAGATGGGGTAGCCCGGTGTCGGATAGACGACCGTGCGCTTCGCCGAGTTGCGGTCGATGAATGCCAGCGGCGTGTTGAATACGGCTTCTTTCGACCCCGATGTCGGCAGGACCTGTGTTTCCGGATCGACGGTGACGTCGAAGCGCCGCGCCAGGTATCCGGCGATGGCCTCACGCAGCTCGCGCAGGCCGGCCGTGAGGGGATACTGCGAAACGGCCGGTACCGCCTCGTGCAGCGCAGCCGGGATGAAGTCGGGCGTGGGCTCCCGGGGATCGCCGATCGAGAAGTCATACGTGGGGAGACCGGCCTCGACCCGGGCACGCGCTCGCTGGTGGACGAGCGCGATCGGGTACGAGCCGAGCTGCTCGAGGATCGGGTTGAGCTCCATCGCCGCAACGGTAGCGGGTGGGCCCCGGAGCGGATTCAAGGGGTCATGGAGAAGTGCAAGTCCGTGAACTTTCCGACTCCCCCTCCCCAGAGGCCCTCAGACGGGCCGAGGAGTCGCACCACGCCTGCCTATTGCATGCGCTACAGAGGACGGTGAGTGGCCTTCTTCGCCGCCGTGAGCCCTGGGGATCACATGATCGGCTGTCAGGTCAGCGACACCCGAGAGGGTACAACACCACAGGAGATGCCTTGTGCCCCAAACGGCTTCTAGGCGCCGCCTAATGGGTGTTGCGGATGGGGACCCCGTCGCCGCGCGGACTCAGTCAGCGGACCGGGCATTGCGAAACTCGTCGATGGTCAGACCTGTCACGTCTGCAGCCGCAACGCCGTCAACGAGGCTGATCTTGATCATCAACGCCTCTGATTCCGACCACTGAGCGTACGAAACCGTCCCGATTGCCTCGCCAATGGGGTCCTCATGCGACGTCAACGCAATCTCGAGGTCTTCCCCAGGAAGCCCCGCAACAGTGTCGTCGGGCAACTTCACCCGTTGGGCCACACGAGCTGCTAGCGACGAGGAGACGCCCGTCGCGGACCTCACCACGACGATCAGTTCATCCGACTCAGCCAACTCCGCTGGAATGTCGAAGAGGGCCCGTCGCGACTCGACTTGGGCCCATACATCTGGGGGCGCGGAGTCGTCTTGTAGTCCCCGCAGACGCGGGTCTGTGCCATGCCAGATCTCGTCGTAACTTGGACCATTGAACAAGTTGTCGATCGCAGCCATGGCTGGAGCGCGCGTTTCGGGCGGGTTGTAGGTCGCTATTGCGATCTCAGTTCCGAGTGTGAGGAACGCGTCAAGCCGGGACACGCCCAGGACAGTCGCTACGTGCTGTAGTTGCTCGTCGTACTCACTGGCCAGCTGACCTACGAAGCGCACGTCGTCACCCTCAACGACTCCCACCACGGCTGCCCACCAGTAGTACGTGTCTGAGGGTGTCGGCAGTACCCAAGCGATCAGGTCTGATCCCGGCGGGATCTCCGAGGCGTCGATGTATTGGAGCGTCAGATCGAACTCCTCGCCGGCGGTTGGCAAGGGGTCGCCTTCTCTGTAGGCCTGGTTGGGTTTCAGGTTGCCGTTGCTGATGTTGTCAAACAGGACCTCGTCTGTTCTCACGCCGATGAGCTCGTACGCAATGCCGAGACCGGGCAACAATCTCTGGTGTAGGGAACTGACCCCTTGAATAGCTTGGATGGCTCGTATCATGACTGTCATCACATTTCACGACTCAGGCGGGGGGTTGAAGTGTCGATAGCGACTCCAGGGCGACGGCTATATGTATCAGAAGGTGCGCGTCGTCGACCCCGGCGTAACCCGCGTCCAGCTCTACAGCCGCAAGGAGGACTCGATAGCGAGCGGCACGATATCGCTCCTTCTAAAGGCTCGAGAAGTCCAGTATGGCGAGCTCGTCGACGGCGACTTCTGCTACGGGAACAGGTTCATCAACGAATGGGATCTGAACGGTGATGTGCACGCAATCACGTATGTTCCGAGTTCGGGGACGTTCGTCACAGAGAAAACAAAGGTCATCACGCCGACGACATCCTGGGTGTTGAAGTCGCAGGGGACTGGGACGACGGTAACGACTGGGATGCCTATGACCTTCAGGTCTGGGTCGAGAACGATCTGACCTACTTCGGAACCGACCCAGCGGACGTCGACGTCGATCGGGTAAGGGGGAAGCACGTACCATGAGTGTTCGTAAACGCCTAGCCACTATTGCTGCGGTGGTCGCGGTCGGCGCTGCCGCTGGCGGCATCTATGGCCTTGCCAATCGGGCTGCGCCTGTCGATATCGATGCCCCCCTGGTCACCGTCGACAAGCGGGTCCTCGCATCCGACCTGATCGTCTCAGTCCAGGACATCGAGGACGCCGGGAGCGTCTTCGTCGAGAGCGCCAACCGAACGGTCGAATCCTGGTCAGTCCTCGTGACTGCACAACATCACGACCGAAGGGGATTGAACGTTGCAGTTGGAGACCGGATCGTTGTCGGAGCCGAGACAAACAGTCATGGCGAACGGCAGCACTTGTTGGAATCCGGGGATGGGCCCTACTTGCTTGGACTGTTGTACGTGCCCTTGGAGGACTCAAACGGATACCAGTCAGAGTGGGTCATGAGATTCGTTGCGACTGGCGCTCCCGGCGAGACCGTGAGCATCTTGCACGCTACAAACGGCGATCGATGGACAACGCAACTAGCAGGTGTAGCCGCCGCATCGGGTCGCGCTGGCGACGCTCAGTTCCTGTCCGACTGGGCGGCCGAAGCAGACGAGGGTCCGGCCAACGGTCCGATCCAGACCGCCTTCGACGAGCTTCGCTCCTCTCCACAAGACCCGTGGCGCGGGTGGCACGACCTCGATCCAGACGCTCGCGCATTGGACCCCGAACTCACCCCACCGGATGTGCTTGCTGACCTCGAGAACGTGCAGATCCTCGTGGATATCGAGGACAGCGGTAGACCAGATCAATTCCTCGTCATTACGTCGCCAACCGGCATCGTGTACGCAGCTGCCTTGGACGCAGGCAACCACACAGTGACGGTGCTCACAGCTCCCGGTGATGATTGGACGGCATTCGTCACTGACAAGGTCATCGATGGCTTCCGGTTCTCGTCTTCGTCGTTCGACGGCGCCGCCATCGACGCTATCCGTCTCGATAACGACCGTGTCTACGTCAATGTGAGGCCCGGTTCAGGACGCGCTGAGGTCTCGACAGACGCGATGAGTCGAGGCGACGCCGCTAACTTGCTTGCGCAATGGGCCGCCGATGACGATGCCGAGGAGACGACGAACCCGGACGAAGGCTGAGAAGCGACTCGCCGCGCGGCGGACTCCCATGTTGCGTGGGCCCGGGTCCCACAGTCAGGAGCGCTTAGGCGATGCACCAGGCCGCGCAGGTTGCCAGGTTTCGCGACATTCGGACATGGCCATGAGTTCCCGTCGTCGGTTGTGATCCACGTGCGGCCCCCGCAGCCGTCGTCGTCGGGACCGCAGGGCATGTGGTTTGGTGAGGCGCGGGTTCTGGTTGTGGCCCATTCGCCGGCGAAGGATGGGAGTCCGTTCGGGGAGTAGCAGCCTTTGTCGATGGCCCATGGCACGAACTCGATGAGGATCACGTCGAGGGGTTCCATGAGGCGCACCATGACGTTGATGGCTGCGGCCTGGTGGCCGTTGAGGAACGACGGGTCAGGTTCGATGTTCTGCGTATCAGCGAACGCGGTGAGGAGCTGTCGGGCGGCTTCGGCTGCTGGTGGATCTGGATTCGATTCTTCGCGCGCGCCCGTAGAGCGAGCGTCAGCGAGCTCTAGCGGGTCGGGTCGGGCCGGGGCAGCGTTACCAACGGGGTGACTAACGGCGTTACGTGACGCGTTAGTAACGGCGCTACTAACGGGGTCGTCACGCGTTACGTCGGTGTTGGTGACGGCGTTACGTGTTTGCGGTTCTGGCGCCATGTCTCTTGGCTTTGCGGGTGGCTTCTCGGTCGGCGAGGACTCGTTCGCGTGACGGCTTGTACTCGAGGTAGTTGGTGATGGACCATCCGCCGTCTTCAGCGTTGAGGCCCCAGAGGCCGACTTTGACGAGCTCGGCGGCCCAGTCGGCGACGTTCTCGATGGCTTCGCCTGGCATGAGCTGCGCAGCGACGATGAGGGATGGGATGTGCCCGTCGGTGAGTTGCCCTGAGTAGGTGAGGCCAGCGACGTACATGCATCGGGCCGGGTATGAGCGTTGGAGGATCTCCGGTGGGCGACCGCCGCTCGTATCATCCGCCCCGTGAGCACACGCAATCGCCTCGTGATGGCCGGTCTCGGGCTGGCCCTCGGTGTCGTCGTCGTCGTGACGGTGCTGATCGCGCCTCAGGGCACCGGCGTCGCGCTGCCGGAACAGGTCCGGTCCATCAGCCCGACCGAAGGCGCCCTGGTGCTGCGCCAGACGGACCTCGAGATCAGTATGCAGATCGGTTACTCGATCGAGCTGTATGTCGACGGGGTGCGCATCCCAGACGACCAGCTGGCCGGGACTCCCGAGATCGGCCTCTACCGGTGGTCCCCTTCGAGCGACACGTTCGTGCCCGAATGGACGCCGGGTGAGCACACGGTTCGCATCGTCTGGGACAGGGACGGACCCATCCCCGACCCCGGCAGCCTCGCCTGGACGTTCACCGCACAGTGAGTTCGGGGGGCGGCCCCTCTTCGAGCAGACGCACGAGCCCCTCCTCGTCGATGACAGGAACACCGAGCGTCTCTGCCTTCGCCAGTTTCGACCCTGCGTTCGCCCCCGCGATCAGCATCGACGTCTTGCCAGACACCGAGCCGGTCACCTTGGCGCCCCGCCGTTCGAGGGCCTCTGTGGCCTCGTCCCGCGTGAATCCCTCCAGCGTGCCGGTCACGACGAAGGTGAGGCCTGCGAGCAGATCGGACCCCTCCACGGCTTCGGGCTCGGGATCATCGAGCCGCACCCCGGCGGCCCGCAGCCGCTCGATGAGATCACGGTTCTCGTCCTCGGCGAACCAGGACACCACGGCCGATGCGATCTCGGGCCCGATGCCCTCGATGGCGACGATGTCGTCGACCTCGGCCGCGAGCAGCCGGTCCATCGACCGGAACCGGTCTGCCAGCGTCCTCGCCACCGTACCGCCCACGTGGTCGATCCCGAGCGCCGTCAGCAGGCGGCCGAGCCCGCGGTCCTTCGCCGCATCGATGGCGGCGGCGAGCTTGCCGACCGACGTCTCACCCCAGCCGTCGTAGGAGAGCAGCCGTTCGTAGTCGAGCGTGAAGATGTCGGCCGGGTCGGAGATCAACCCTTCCTGGAGGAGCAGATCGACCGTCTTGTAGCCGAGACCTTCGATGTCCATCGCCCCCCGGGAGGCGAAGTGGAAGAGGTACTCCCTGAGCCGGCTCGGACACTCGTAGCCTCCCGTGCACCTGGCCTTCGCCTCTCCCTCAGGCAGCACGATCGGATGCCCCGAGAAGGGACAGGTGTCGGGCATGTGCCACACCGCCGCGTCGGCCGGACGCAAGGCGAGCACGGGACCGACGACCTCCGGGATGACGTCGCCGGCGCGACGCACGATGACGGTGTCGCCCACCCTGACGTCCTTGCGCTGCACCTCGCCCTCGTTGTGGAGGGTCGCCGTGGTCACGGTGACGCCACCGACGAACACCGGTTCGAGCACGGCGTAGGGAGTCACGGCGCCGGTGCGTCCCACGTTGATCTCGATGGCGCGCAGGATCGTCGTCTTCTCCTCGGGAGGCATCTTGTAGGCGACGGCCCAGCGGGGGCTCTTGGCCGTGAACCCGGCCGCCTGTTGATCCTCGAGCGCGTCGACCTTGATGACCACACCGTCGATCTCGTAGTCGCTGGCGTGGCGATTCGCCTCGGCATCGGCGACATAGGCGACGACATCCTCGATGTCGTCGACGTGACGACCGGCCGGGTTGACCCGGAGACCGTGGTCCCGCAGCCACGCCAGCGATTCGGTGTGGGAGTCGAAGCTCGGCCCGCCCTCGATCATTCCGAGCTGGTACACCCAGATGTCGAGCCGGCGCGACGCGGTCACGGCCGGGTCCTTCTGCCGCACGGAGCCCGCGGCCGTGTTGCGAGGATTCACATAGGGCTTGCCGCCGGCCTCTGCCTGCGCAGCGTTGAGCTCGTCGAACGCGGACACCGGCATGTAGATCTCGCCCCTTACCTCCATGGCGGTGGGGACGTCCTCACCGAGCAGCCGGAGTGGCACCGACTCGATGGTGCGGACGTTGGCGGTCACATCCTCCCCCGTCACCCCGTCGCCGCGGGTCGCGGCCCTGGTCAGGAGGCCGTTCTCGTAGGTGAGCGAGACGGCCAGCCCGTCGATCTTCAACTCACACGCAAAACCGGCCGGCGGGTGACCCAGCACCCGCTCCAGCCGCTGCGCCCACGCGGTGAGCTCATCGGCCGACTCGACGTTGTCGAGCGAGAACATCCGGGCCCGGTGGACCACCGGGGCGAACGCGTCCGAAATGGGTGCACCGACGCGCTGTGTCGGCGAATCGGCGGTGACCAGAGCAGGATGCACCTCTTCGAGAGCCAGGAGCTCCCGGTTGAGCGCGTCGTACTCGGCATCCGAGATCTCGGGATCGTCGAGCACGTAGTAGCGGTGGGCATGGTGTCGCAGCTGCGCTCGCAGCTCCTCGATCCGTGCCGCCACGTCGTCGGTCATTCCAGCTCTCCCGTGAGTGCCGCCACCCGTTCCAGGACCCGTTGTGCCCGACCGACGTCGAGACGCTCCATGCTCCCGCTGGGAGCGAACCACGCGTCGTCCCGGATCGCAGCGATGGGCGCTCCGGCCACGACGAGCCTGGCGAGGGCCGCACGGTACCTGGCGAGGATGACATCGTCCGAGCCCTGCGGGGTCGGCTCGACCGACGCCACGCCCCACATGATCCCCATGCCGTCGCCGATCGCACGAGCGATCTCGTCCGCGTGGGCTTCGAATCCGACTCCCAGCTCCGTGGTGTTCCATCCGACATACGCCGGTTCGGCCGCGGCGACCACCGACCAGTCCGTGTCCTCTCCGGAGTGGATGACGAGCGGGGCATCCGACCGCTCCACCATCGTGGCCAGCGTCTTCACCGCCACCTCGCGGTACCGGCCTGCCTCGGGCGCGTCAGGGGCGAACACGGCGAGCGCGGGTTCGTCCATGACGATCGTGACCAGGAGGTCACTGCGGTGGCGTGCGATCTCCTCGCAGCGGGCTTCGATCCATGCGGCCAGCGCATCCAGCGCGAGGTGGGTGCGATAGGCGGGATGGGCGGCCGCCCGCGCCGCCATCGCGAGCGTCAGCGGCCCCGGCGTCGTCGTGACGAGATGGGCCCCTTCGGCAGCACCTTCGACCACACGACGGGCCACCTCCGAAATCGGCCGTGGCGTGCCTTCGAGCCACCCGCTCATCGACGAACCGACATCGGCGGGGAGAAACGGTGCCGTCGTCATCCCCAGGATCAAGTCGACGACGTCGTCGTCCCCACCCTGTGGTGCGCCCCCGAAGGCCGTGACCGTGGGACTCACGCCGTCTCCTCGAGAGCGGCGAGCACCGCTGCGCCCCGTGGTGAGATGCGGTAGCCGACTCGCAGGCTCTCGGTCAGACCGATGTCCTTGAGTCGCCGCACCCGCCGCTTGAAGTCCTGCGTCTCCAGCCCGACCCGGCCGGCCAGCTCGGGGGCCGCCACCCCGGGGCTCGATGCGATCGTCGCCAGCACGGTTCCCGTCCACGGTCCGTCCGGGGCGCGACGATCCATGCGTTCGAGCCGGGTCACCAGCTGATCCAACTCCTCCCCGACCGGCACGAGCTCGCGAAGCGCGATGCGGGGGTCGGGACCGATGAATCGGAAGTCGACACGCCACACCTCTTCGTCGTCACCGAGCCCGAGCCGTTTGCGCAGCGCATCGAGGTCGGTCCCCGCCGCGGCGGCATCGTCCTCGCCGATGTCGCCGACTCGGACCCGTTCCACAGCGTCGACGTGGATGATCCCGGGCACGACGTGGTAGTCGCGACCGGGGACCACGCGGCGGCTCGACCAGGTGCGGAACGTCACGGTGATCGTTCCGTCGGCGATCCCCTGCCACGCCTCTCGGGTGAAGAGCATCGCCTCAGACCCGGAAGGTCGATGTGATCGTGCCGCCGCCCACGACGTCGCCGCCGCGGTAGAGCACCGCCGCCTGACCCGGTGCGACGGGGCCGAACGGCTGGTCGAACCGCACGATCCAGCCCCCGTCGTCGTCGAGACGACCCCGAACCGGTTCACCCCGGTACCTCACCATGACCTCGACGTCCGGGTCCGCAGGCGCCTCGTCGTCGACGAAGGACACCTCATCCAGCCGGATACCGTCGACCAACAGGTCGGTCCGGCGGCCGACGACGACCGTTGCCGTGTCCGGCCGGACCCCCACCACGTACCGTGGCTCTCCGAGCGCGACGCCGAGACCCCGGCGCTGGCCGACCGTGAAATCGACGATCCCCTCGTGGGTTCCGAGCGACCGACCCTCCATGTCCACGACGGGTCCGGCCGCCGCCACCTCGGGGAAATGCGACCGGAGAAAGCCCCGATAGTCGCCGTCCCCCACGAAGCAGATGTCCTGGCTGTCCGGCTTTGCCGCGGTGCGCAAGCCGAGGCGACGAGCGTGGTCGCGTACGGCCGTCTTGTGGAGCTCGCCGATCGGGAGACGGACACGAGCGAGCTGCCGCTGACCGAGCATGTGCAAAACGTACGACTGGTCCTTGCTCGGGTCCACCCCGCGCTGTAGCCGCCAGCGTCCGGCGACCTGGGCGACACGGGCGTAATGACCGGTGACGAGCACGTCACAGCCGAGCTCGTCGACACGATCGAGCAGGACGTTGAACCGGACCCGCCGGTTGCAGTCGATGCACGGATTGGGGGTCAGACCGACTGCGTAGTCGGCGCCGAAGCGCTGCACGACGCGCTCGGTGAAGTCGTCGACGTGATCGAGCACGTAATACGGGACGTCCAGTTGTGCAGCCACACGCCGGGCATCCTCGGCGTCGGCGAGCGTGCAACAGCCCGCCGTCGGCAGCGCTCCGCCGGGGCCCTCCCACTGCTTCAGCGTCACGCCGACGACCTCGTGCCCCGCTTCGAGCATGAGCGCAGCCGCAACCGACGAGTCGACCCCGCCCGACATGGCGACGAGCGCCCTCACGTCAGCGCTCGCACGGTGTCGACGACGATGGCGGCGGCCTTGTCCACCTCGGCCTCGGTGGTCGACCAGCCGAAGGAGAAGCGAACGCACTCCGCGGCGGCCTCCTCGCCGTATCCCATGGCAGCGAGGACGTGGGAGACGTCGATGGCGCCGCTCTGACAAGCCGAGCCCGCCGCGGCGGCGACGCCGGCCTGATCGAGACGGATGAGGAGCGTCTCACTGGCGACGCCGACGATCCGGAGATGGCTGTGTTGAGGGAGCCGGGCCGCGACGGGAGCGTTGACCTCGATGTCGAGCGATCCTGCCCGCAGCGCCTCTTCGAAGCGGTCACGCAGCCGGCCGATGCGACGGGCCGCATCGGCGCGATCGGCGACGGTCACCTCCATCGCAGCCACCATGCCGACGATGCCGGCCACGTTCTGGGTGCCGGAGCGACGGCCGAGCTCCTGACCTCCGCCGTGGAGCACGGGTTCCAGCTCGACGCCGTTCCGCACGTACAGCAGCCCGACACCCTTGGGACCGCCGAACTTGTGTGCTGCGAGCGACAGGAGGTCGCAGGCCGTTCCTGCAACCGTCACGTCACACGTGAGGAACGCCTGCACTGCATCCGAGTGCATGAGCACCTCGCTGCGGCGAGCCCGGACTGCAGCGGCGACGTCGGCGACGGGCTGGATGACACCCGTCTCGTTGTTGGCATACATGACAGATGCGATCGTCGTGGTGTCGTCCACGGCAGCGGCGACCTCGGCGGGCTCGACCCGCCCGAAGCCATCCACGCCGACGATCGCAACACGACCACCGAGGCGGCCCACGAAGTGGGCCGCCTCGAGCACGGCCTCGTGCTCCGTGGCGACGGTCACCACTCCGCCGACCGTTTCGCCGGCGAGCGCGCTGCCTGCGACGGCGAGGTTGTCGGCCTCCGTTCCGCCACCCGTGAACACGATCTCGAAGGGACGTGCCGCACCGAGGAACTCGGCGGCCCGTTCCCGCGCCTCTTCGAGGGCGTTCTTGGCGCGACGCGATACGGCATGGAGGCCCGAGGGATTGCCGTAGGCGTCGTCCAGGAACGGCGCCATCGCCTCTCGCACTTCGGGACGCACCGTGGTGGTGGCCGCATGGTCGAGATAGATCGTCATCGTCGGGATCGATTCTCGCAGCCCGCCGCCACCACCATGCCGCCTACCCTGTTCGACATGCGCAGCGTTCAGCTCGTCGAACCCGGGACGCCGCTCGTGAACCAGCAGGGGCCCGCTCTCGAGCCCGGGCCCACCGACGTCGTCGTGGCGGTCGAGGCGGCGGGCATCTGCCGGTCCGACGTGCACTACCGGGCCGGCTTTCCGACGACTGCCTTTCTCCCGATCACGCTCGGTCACGAAGTGGCGGGCACGATCGTCGCTTGCGGGTCGGAGGTGGCCTCGGGCCGGCTGAGAGAGCGGGTCGCACTGCACTATCAGACGTCGTGCGGGACGTGTGAGTTCTGCACGAGGGGTCACGAGCAGTTCTGTCCGGACGGAGAGATGCTCGGCAAGAGCCGCCACGGCGGATACGCAGAGCAGGTGGTCGTCCCTGCCGGCAACGCCTACCCGGTCCCGGACGATGTGAGCGCAGAGCAGGCGGCCGTGATGATGTGCTCGACCGCCACCGCCTTCCATGCGCTGCGCAAGGGCCGACTGATCGAGGGCGAACGCGTCGCAGTCCTCGGGACGGGCGGCCTCGGCATGTCGGCGGTGCAGCTGGCCCGTGAGCTCGGCGCCGGTGTCGTGTACGCCGTCGACATCGACAGGGACCGACTCGCCCTCGCTCAGGCCCATGGTGCCGTGCCGGTTGCCGCCGATGCCGTGGACGTCGGAGCCCGCCTCCAGGAAGAGGGCGGAGTCGATGTCGCGCTCGACCTCCTCGGCTCCGTCGAACTGGTGCGGATCGGGATGGAGGCGCTGCGTCCCCTGGGTCGCATGGTCGCCGTCGGCCTCGTGGACGATGCCGTTGCGATCCGCCCCTACGAAGATCTCATCATCGGCGAGCGCGAGCTCATCGGGTGCTCCGACCACCTGGGCGCCGAGATCCCCGAGCTGTTGGAGATGGCCTCGCAGCGCCGGATCGACGTCGCGTCGGTCATCACCGATCGCGTCCCTCTCGATGCCGGAGCGATCGATACGGCCATGGATCGACTCGAACGGTTCCGCGGCGGCGTGCGCACGGTGATCGACGTCGCGGGATCCCGGACGTCTGTGTGATCGGGGCGCGCGATCCCGAAACCCGGGAATCACCCCCGGCTCGCTCTGGTTGACGGGTCGGAGGCAACCGTGGGGGAACCCGTGTCACGACAGCAGGAGCAGAAGCCGGTCACGGTCTTCTGGCGACCCGGATGTGGGTTCTGCACCCGTCTCCTCGGCGACCTCGAGGCCACCGGCCTGACCTACGAGAAGCGCAACATCTGGGAAGACCCGTCGGCAGCGGCGTACGTTCGCTCGGTGGCCGACGGCAACGAGACCGTCCCCACGGTCAAGGTCGGGCGCAAGGCGTTCGTCAACCCGTCCGCCGAACGCATCGTCGCCGCCGCGACCCGCTGAGGACGCGCCGTCCCGACCACCACGCCGATGGTCGCCGCCGGCGCCGTCGAACCCTGCCACCACGGCCGGATCATCGCTCCGGTGTCACGTCCTGCAGGAACCGCAGCACGGCGAACTCGTACCTCGCCGGGTTGGCGTTCCAGATCGTCTCGTGTCCGGCGCCTTCGATCACGTTCAACGTCCCCAGCCCCTCGGGAAGACAGGCGGCGAACTCCGTGGCAACGTCGACAGGGGCGACGTCGTCGGCCCCACCCTGCAGCAGCAGGACAGGCACGTCGAACTCCGACGCCCGCGCCGCATGGTCGAGCCGGTTCCACTCCAGATTGAACCGCAACCGGGCCACCCCCTTCGCCGGGGCATGGATGAAGCCGGGGATGTTGCTCGCCGTCGCGTTCCGATCGGACGTGGCCTCGAGATCGAGAACCGGCGAATCGAAGACGACACCGCGAACGATCGGGAGCAGGGTCGATTCGTGGAGGAACTGTGCGGAGATCGCAGCACCCATCCCGAATCCGACGACGGCGACACCTCTCGCTCCCTGGCCCTGAGCCCACGCCACGGCGGCCTCCACGTCCGGCCACTCCTCGACACCCCAGGTGTAACGACCGGACCGCGTGTCGGGAGCGAGGCCATCACCACGCCAGCTCGTCACCACCACGGGATAGTCGGCTTCGACCAATGCCGGGAGGAGGCGCAGGGACTGCTCCAGCGAGGAGTCCCGACCATGCACCACGATCACCCAGGTGTCCTGACGTCCATCGATGAACCAGGCCAGATCGACGCCCAGCTCGCCGGGTATCCGCACCGGCTCGTAGTCGATCCCCAGCGCGGTCGCCGGGTCACCACGACGGACGAGTGGATCCCACAGAGCCTCCTCGCCGATGGCGAAACCGCCTTCGACGACATCGATCTCGCGCACCACCACGTCGTCCCGCAGCTCGATGATCTCGCCGACGATGCCGAACGCCGCCGCGCCCCGCAGACCCCAGACGCCGTCGGCCTCGACCACGGCGTCCCGCACGAGACCGATGCGACCTCCCCCGATCGTCGCGATCTCGACCGGGGTTCCCTCCGCGAGTGGTCGCGGAACGAGCAGATCGTTTCTGATGTCGTTGGAGGCGAGCCACACCGCGACGACGTAGGCGATGCCCAGCACGACGCCGACGACCGCGGCGAGCCGGCGGAGCGTTGTGGCATCCGGTCGTTCCATTCGCGGGGACGGTACTACCGGTCCGGCGACAGCCGGCTACGGCAGACCGAGCGCCTATCCTCCGGCGCATGGCGAGCATCGAGACGTCCGTGGAAGTGGCCGCACCGGTGGACAGGGTGTGGGCCGACATCGCACGCCTGGACACCCACGTCGAATGGATGGCGGACGCCGAGCGCATCGATTTCCTGACAGACCATCACAGCGGTGAAGGGACCCGCATGGAGGTCCTCACGAAGGTCGGACCGCTGAAGACGACCGACGTCATGGAATTCATCGCCTGGGAGCCGCCGCATCGCATGGCGATCCGACACGAGGGTCTCGTGTCGGGAACGGGCGAGATCGTGCTGTCCGAGGCGGGCCAGGGACGCACTCGCGTCACATGGCGGGAGGATCTCGACTTCCCTGCGGCCTTCGGAGGACCCGTCGGCGAGTTCTTCGCCAAACCCATCCTCAAGGCCATCTGGCAGCGCAACCTCAAGCGGCTCGCCGCCCGCTTCGACTGAGCCGGCCGTCACTCGCCCCGGAACTCGGGTGTCTTCTTGTCGATGAACGCCAGGATCCCGCGTCTCGCGTCCTCAGAGGCGAACACCCGGTTGAACTCCTCACGTTCCACGGCGAGCGCCTCGTCGATGGGCCGCCCCCAGCCTCGGCGCATCGCCGCCTTCACAGCGCGATACGCCAGGGTCGGGCCCTCCGCCCACTTGGCGGCATCGGCCATCGCCACCTCGAGCAGGTAGTCGTCGTCGACGATCTTGTCGGCGAGGCCCATGGCCGCGGCTTGGTCCGCCGGGACCTTGCGCCCGGAGAGGTTCATCTCGAGCGCACGCTGGAACCCGACGAGCCTCGGCAACCGCTGCGTGCCGCCCGCTCCGGGAATGATGCCCAGGAGGATCTCGGGTTGCCCCACCGAGGCCGAACGTGCCATGTATCGGAAGTCGGCGCCCATGGCCAGCTCCAGACCGCCGCCGAGTGCGGACCCGTGGATGGCCGCAATCGTGATCTTGGGAAGCGCCTCGAACTTGGCGACCAGCCGACCCAGTTCCGAGGCCTGTTGCTCGTCGGCTCCGGCGGGGCTGTCGAACGAATCGACGAAGCGCTTGATGTCGGCACCGGCGGCGAAGTGCCTGCCCTCGCCATGGAGCACCAGGGCGCGGACTCCGGGATCGGCGGCGAGGTCCAGTGCCTCCGAGATGTCGCCGATCAACGCCGAGTCGAGGGCGTTGACCGGAGGCCGGTTCAACGTGAGGCGCGCCACCGCGCCGCTGGTGGTGTACTCGACCAATTCCATGAGGCTCCTCGGGATCGCGTTCGTCCGAGGCTACCGCCGACTCAGATGGCGACGACCTCTTCGACGCCTGGCACTCGATCGATGAGGATGCGCTCGATACCCGCCGTCAGGGTCATGGTGGACATCGGGCAGCCGCCGCAGGCCCCCACGAGCTGCAGCGTCACCTTGCCGCCGTTGGTGCCGAGCAGGATGAGGTCCCCACCGTCCGCCTGGAGGGCGGGCCGGATGTACTCCAGTGTCTCGTCGAGGAGGGCGGCATCGATGTCGCTCTCGCCCACCGCGGTCGCGGCCGGATCGGTCGCATCTGCGGGCGAGGCGACGGAGATGATCGATGTCTGTGGTGCTGTGTCGCTCATGGGTGACGTTCAACCAGGGCAGGCGTGCGTTTCTTCCCCTCAGGAGTGTAGGAGTGGTCGTGTCGCTGTCAGCGCAACAACCTTCCCTGGGGACGGATGACACCGTCGTGACCCACGGCCACCAGAACGACGCCGCCGCCGACGGCCTCGGCACGCCAGCGCCCTTCGGAGAGGACGGCGGACGGGCGGCCGTCCAGGACGAACTCGACCTCTCCGATCACCTCGAACTCCAGCTCCGATCTACCGGCGGCGAGACCGACGGCGACGCTGGCCGGCAACAGATCGCCTGCCGCGACCGGTGTCAGCCCTCCGTAGTAGTGCCCGAGAATGGCCGCCGCATCGGCTCCGTCGACGCCCATCGCATAGGCGCCCCACTGCGACATGCCCACACCGTGTCCCCATCCTGCGCCGACGAACCGCACCACCCCGGACTCGGGACGCTCCCCGGGCGCCAGCAGCCCGAGCCCACCCGCCGGTTCCGGCTCGGATGCTTCCAGCTCGGCGGTGAAGCTGTACGACGGCACCGACTGCGGGAGTCGCCGCCCGTCGTTGCGGTCGGTGGGGAAGAGTCCCGGGTATCGGGCGGGCCCGTGCACGTTGAAGATCGCCCTGACCCGGGTCAACGGGAGCGTCGTGATGCCGGATGCCGAGGCGATGCGAAGCTCCGAGATGCTCCCGGGAGCCGCTGCCACCTCGACGACGTCGATGTCGCTCCCCAGCGCCACTCCACCGCTGCGCAGGACCTGGACGAAGATCTCGGTCGGCATCTCGATGGTCCACGAGTCGAAGGGACTCACACCCAGCTCGGGCGACGAAACCCGCACGAGATAGGGAAGACCGTCCCCACCCCAGATCTCCTCGACGCCGCGACTCTCGGGCCCGTGGCTCGACGAATACAAGGCTTGAGCCGCCGCACCGTCGTGCACCAGGATCTGACCAGAGGTCGCCTGGAGCGCATCGAGCCACCGGCTGCCCTCCGGGCCATCCACCACGCCCGCTCCCCGGTAGACCTGACAGACCGTGGAGGCGCAGATGTCGTATCCGTACGCTCGACCGGTGGCCGACCTTCCCCGCTGCAGCGTCCACGCCAGATATGTGCGGGCCGCGATCGCCTGGGCTCGCAGGGTCTCGTCGGGCCAGCTGAAGGGCACTTCCCTGATTCCCGCCAGATAGCCGTCGACCGTCTGTTCCTCGACCAGACCCAGGCCGCCCGGCCTGGCGACGATGGTCATGGGATTCGCATAGCTGCCGTCGGCGAAGAGGATCCGTGCTCCCTCGCCCGGAACGAGACGGAGCTCCGCATCCGGCGGACCGGCGGCGGCTGCGGCCGGTGTCGCCGCGGCGGCGACCAGCGCCAGCACCACGGTCAGCCGCCGCATCACGTTGCGACGACGTCTGCTCCGAGACCCGTGAGCTTGGCGACGAAGTCCGCGTACCCTCGTGCCACGTGATGGGCCTCGACGATGGTGGTGACGCCATCCGCACGGAGTGCGGCGATGGCGAGGGCCGCTCCCGCCCGGATGTCGGTGCCGTCGACCTCGCAGCCATCGAGCGCTGGCACGCCTCGTACCACGACGTGCTGGCCGTCCGTAGCGATGTCGGCTCCCATCCGATTGAGCTCGCCGATGTAGCGAAAGCGGGCCGCGTAGACGTTCTCGGTCACGATCGAGGTCCCGTCCGCAACGGACAGCAGCGCCACCATCTGTGGATGCATGTCGGTGTGGAATCCGGGGAACGGAAGGGTGGCGAAATCGACCGCCACCGGGCGGTCGGGTCCTGAGATCTCGAACCAGTCCTCGCCGACGGTCAGGGAACACCCGGCGGCCTCCATCTTGCGCAGCTCCATCCGCAGGTGCTCGGGCACACAGTCGGTCACGCGCACGGTGCCGCCGGTCATCGCTCCGGCGAGCGCGAACGTGCCCGCCTCGAGGCGGTCGGGGACGACGCTGTGCTCGGCGGGCGCGAGCGCCGGCACGCCGTGCACCACGATCGTCGAGGTTCCCGCCCCCTCGATCTTGGCGCCCATCTCGTTGAGGTAGACGGCGAGATCGGCGAGCTCGGGCTCGCGTGCGGCGTTGCCGATCGTGGTCACCCCGTTGGCGAGGACGGAGGCGAGCAACAGGTTCTCGGTCGCCCCGACGCTCGGGAACTCCAGATAGATGTCGGCGCCGTGCAGTCCGTCGGGTGCCGTGCCGGTGAGGACACCGTGACTCAACACGAACTCCGCCCCCATCTCGCGCAGACCATCGAGATGGAAGTCGATGGGTCGCGATCCGAAGTCGTCGCCACCCGGCAAGGCCACGCGTGCCTCCCCGCACCGGGCGAGCAGCGCTCCGAGGATCAGGATCGAGGCGCGCATCTTCCGGACCAGCTCGAGCGGTGCTTCCGGTCGGGGGCGCTCGGGCACATCGATGATGAGCGACAGACCCTCGACGTCGCAGGTGGCACCGACGTGACCCAACACATCGCCCATGATCTCGACGTCGAGTATCGGTGGCACGTTGGTGAGGTGGTGCGTGCCCGGGGCCAGCAGCGTGGCCACCATGTGCTTGAGCGCCGCGTTCTTGGCGCCGTACACGGGAGCGATGCCCTCGAGCCGTCTCCCGCCGGTGATGCTCAGCTGCTGCATCAGGAGAGTCTATGGCGGATTCCCCGCTTCGAAGCGGATCGACGTCCCGCGCCGTCAGCGGAGCCGGAGGCCTCCGAAGACCGCATCGACGTGTGACTCCCAGGAGGCGGCCGGTGCCCTGACGACGACGCCCACGGCGGAGGCGTCCTCCAGTGGGACGAGGAGGTGCCATTGCGTGCCCGTCGAGATCGAGCCTGCCGAGCGCACCGATCCGTCGGGGCGCGTCGTCACCTCGTCCAACGCTGCGTCGCCGCCATCGAAGAGCGCCCACAGTGAGCGTGCGACCTGCTCGGGTGACTGCGGCCACGACCCGCCGGTGGCGGCCACCACGCGGTCCATCTCGACGAACCCGACCGTTGCGTCGGCACCGTCCGGGTGCTCGATCGTCACGTGGCGCGGACCCCGGTCGACGGCGGTCCACCCCTCCGGCATCCCGATGCAGAACGAGGTCTCGGCACACGCCTCGGCGACGGCGCCGACGGGTGGCGCGTCGGGCGGCGCGCCACACCCCGTCGTGCCCGCCCAGAGGACCGAGCCGAGCAGAAGCGGTAGCAGTCGTCGCATGACGGAAACCTACCCTGAGAGGGGTTGGAGACTCCGGCTGGTAACTTCCTAAGGTCCCTGGTCCGGCGCGCCGACGCTGCGAGCAGGGCGTCTCATCGACGGGATTCCATGTGATGCGACCAGATCTGTACATCAACCGAGACCTGGCACTGCTCGACTTCCAGGAGCGGGTGCTCGGCCTCGCCCGCAACCCGGATCTCCCTCTGCTCGAACGCGTCAAGTACATCGCGATCGTCTCCTCCAACCTGGATGAGTTCTTCCAGGTCAGGGTCGCCGGCATCAGGGAACAAGAGGCGACAGGCGGCGATCATCCCTCTCCCGACGGGATGACACCTCACGAGCAACTCGAGGCCATCTCGAAACGTGTGATCGAGATCAACGACGCCGTCGACGAGCTCTACCGGGGCGACATCCAGCCACTGCTCGACAAGGCGGACGTCCGGATCGAGACGTGGGACGACCTCGGGCCTGCCGACAAGGCGTACCTGGCCGACCAGTTCGAACACGAGATCTTCCCGGTGTTGACGCCGCTCGCGGTCGATCCGCTGCATCCGTTCCCCTACATCTCCGATCTGTCGCTGAACCTCGCCGTCTATCTCGAAGACGGCGACGGCGACGAGCTGTCGTTCGCCAGGGTGAAGGTGCCGCCGCTCCTCCCCCGCTTCTATCCGCTGCGCGACGGCCATCGGTTCGTCCTGCTCGAGGACGTGATCGCCCATCATCTCGATCGCATCTTCGCCCACGAGATCGTGGACCGATTCGTGTTCCGGGTGACGCGCAACGCCGACCTCACGGTCGAGGAGGAAGCCGAGGATCTCCTCGAGGCGATGGAGACGGTGCTGCACATGCGCCGGCGTTCGGCGGACGCGGTTCGGCTCGAGGTCGGCGAGTCGGTGGGCGACCATGCCCTCGAACTGCTCGTCGAGCAGCTGGGGCTGAACGCCCGCGACGTCTACCGGCGCACGACGCCACTCGGCCTCGTCGACCTCTGGTCGTTGTTCTCGCTGCCCCGCTCCGACCTCAAGGACCCGCACTACACCCCCACGACCCAGGCGAGGCTCGCCGAGGGGTACGAGGGACACGACCTCTTCGACGAGATCTCGAAGGGCGACGTGTTCGTCCACCACCCCTACGAGTCGTTCGCCACGTCGACTGCGGCGTTCATCGCCCAGGCTGCCTCCGACCCGGACGTGCTGGCGATCAAGCAGACGCTCTACCGGACCTCGGCGCCCACCGACCCCGCTCTCGGTGGCGAGGCAGCCGTCGTCCGCAGCCTCATGAACGCCGCGGCGGCGGGCAAGCAGGTCGTGGTGCTCGTCGAGCTGAAGGCGAGGTTCGACGAGGCGGCCAACATCAACTGGGCGAAGATGCTGGAAGCCGGTGGCGTCCATGTCATCTACGGCGTCGAGGGCCTCAAGACCCACTGCAAGATCCTGCTGGTCGTGCGGAGAGAGCACGGCAAGCTGCGTCGCTACGCCCACGTCGGGACGGGCAACTACAACCCGAACACCGCCAGGATCTACGAGGACATCGGGATCTTCACCGTCGACCCCGACATCGGGGCCGACCTCTCGGAGCTCTTCAACTCGCTCACCGGTTATCCCGGCACCCGTGGCTATCAGAAGCTGCTCGTGGCGCCGTCGACGCTCCTCGACCGGTTCATCGCCCTCATCAGGCGGGAGGCAGATCGGGGCGAGGACGGCTGGATCATGTGGAAGCTCAACCATCTCGTCGAGCCGGCCATCGTCGAAGAGCTGTACGCCGCCGCCGAGAAGGGCTGCCGCATCGACCTGATCGTTCGCGGGATGAATTCGATCCGTGCCGGGGTTCCGGAGGTGAGCGAAACCGTCCGGGTCCGCTCCATCGTCGGGCGATACCTCGAGCACTCGCGTCTCTACCGCTTCGGCCACCCCGATCGCGACGCCGTCTACTACCTCGGCTCGGCGGACATGATGCCGAGAAACCTGCATCGACGGGTCGAGGCCTTGATGCCGGTGACCGCTCCCCGATCTGTGGCACGGATCGAGGAGATCCTCAACGTCCTGTGGGCCGACGACGAACTGGCCTACGAGATGACGCCGACCGGCACCTGGGAGAGGGTGCCCGAGAATGCCAATGTCAATGCCCACCTCCGTCTCCAGGCGCTCGCCATCGAACGCAGCCGCGAGGAGCCCGGTCCCCGCTGATGGCCAGCCGCCGCAAACCTTCGATCTGGGCTGCCGGCGGCGTGGTGACACGCACCCGACCCGACGGCAAACCCGAGTACCTCATCATCTACCGCAAGCACTACGACGACTGGAGCCTCCCAAAGGGCAAGCTGAGCCGCGGCGAGACCTTCCGGCGTGCCGCAGTGCGCGAGATCCGGGAAGAGACCGGCGCAAAGGGCCCCACGATCGGACGCATCGGATCGATCGCCTACGAGACCCCGGCCGGCAACCAGAAAGTCGTCCGGTACTGGTTGATCCGTGCCGAGAAGGGGAAGTTCCGCCCCAGCCGCGAGGTGGCAGCCATCGATTGGCTTGGCGGGAAGAAGGCGAGGGCGCGGCTCACGTACGAGCGCGATCGCGCGGTGCTGACACGCGGCATCGAGATGGTGAGACGCCCCCAGAGCGGCCGCATCTTCCTCACCAGACACGGCCGGGCCGGAGATCGGACACAGTGGACGGGTCGTGACCGGCTCCGGCCTCTGTCGAAACGTGGCATTCGCCAGGCCGAGGCACTCGCCGACTACTTCGTCCATCTCCCGGTGGATCGCATCTACAGCAGCCCGTTCGAACGCTGTGAGGAGACGGTGGAGCCACTGGCGCGGACCCTCGGCCTGAAGATCCGGCGCCAGAAGCTGCTCGCCGAAGGCACCCGCCCCAAACAGCTCGCGAGGTTCATCGAGACGCTCGGCCCGACGAGCGCCGTCCTCTCCAGCCAGGGGGACGTGATCGGCGATCTCATCGGATCACTCGCCAGGAAGGGCGTCGACATCGACGGCCCCCTCGAATGGAGGAAGGGCTCGATCTGGGTTCTGGAGACCCGCCGTGGCAAGGTGGTCGAGGCCCGCTACGTGCCACCCCTCGCCTGACGGACGAACCCGGCGACCACACCGACGATCTCTTCGAGCACCTCTGCGTCGTCACGGCCGGAGCGTTTGGTGACGTGGAACCCGTGATCGGCGTCGTCGACGACGTGCAAGGTCGGGGCCGGGAGTGACTCGGCGACCTCCCGGACGAGCTCCAGCGGCGCCAGACGGTCACGTGTCCCGGCCACGAAGAGCTGCGGCACGTCGATGCGGCGCAGATGCTCGACAGATCGCGGCTCCGTCTTGCCGATCGCAACGAGTGGATACCCGAGGTAGACCAGCGCCGCCAGTTCTTCGCCGGTACGGCCGGCCCCGCCGTCGACGCCGCCGGCCAGGTGCGAGCCCACTCTCCCTCCCATCGACTTCCCTGCGAGCACAACTCGCTCGACACGGCCGGCGAGCCACCGATGGGCGGCATCGTGGACGTCGAGCAGCTTCGGCAGACGATCCGGAGCCCTGCGTCCGGCCATCCGGTACGCGTAGTCGAAGGTCAGCGTCGTGATGTCGCCGGCGGCGAGGCCGGACCGGACGGACGCCATGAACGGATGGTCCTGGCCGGCACCGGCTCCCGGGGCGAGTAGAACCCCGACGCCGGGGTCGCGGAGTTCGAGGACGCCGCGCACGGGGCCGTCCGAGCCCCAGGGGATCTCGACCGTTCGGGTCATCGAATCACGGAACCGATCACACGTTTCCTCCACAGACGATCACGACGACGGGACCCACGACGTCGAGATCCTCTGCCGTCGCCAGCGCCATGGCGGCGCTTCCTTCGATCTCGTATCCCGCAGCGGAGCGATGATCGCCGAGCGCAGCCGCGATCCGCTCCTCCGGCTGCAGCACCCAGCGGTTCACGAGGAGCCGACACAGCTCCAGCGTGATCGTCCCGGGCTCGAGATCGCCTGCCGTGCCATCCGACAGTGTCGGGTCACCGTCCACAGCAACGATTACTCCCGCGACGACCGACGCCGCCATTGCCGCATCGACGACGGGTGAGGTGCCGACGACGCCGTTCAACAGACCCTGCAAGTTGGCGGCGACACCCGAGATGAGGCCACCACCACCGACCGCGGCGACGAGGGTGAACGGTTCGCCGACCTGCTCACGCAACTCCCGGCCGATGGTGCCCTGCCCAGCGACCACGGCAGGGTCGTTGTAGGGCGAGACGTAGACCCCTCCCGCATCGGCGGCGGCCAGGCGTGCGGCTCGTTCGGCCTCGATGGCGTTGCCGCCGACCTCGATGACCTCGGCGCCGGCCGCAGTGATGCGGGCGAGCTTGGCGGGCTGTGCGCCGGCGGGAACACACACCTTCGCCGCCACGCCCGCGTGCTGTGCGACGTGCGCCACGGCCAGACCGTGATTGCCGGTCGAGGCCGCCCAGAGCCCGCACTCGAGCTGCGCTGCCGTCAGCGTGGACACCTTTGCGGCGACACCCCGCAGCTTGAACGATCCCGTCACCTGGAGGTCTTCGCGCTTGGCGAACACCGGTCGTCTCGGCCGCGACAAATGAGTCATCGGTTCCAGCGGCGTCACCCGCGCCAGTTTGCGGACGGCGGGCGAGACCTTCTCGGTCAGGTCGCGGATCTCGTCCGGAGTCGTCATCACCCGATCCTATGAGGACGGCGTCGATGGCGACATCTCGACGGGGATCGCCTCGTCCAGAACGCCGTCTATGTTGGCGGCGTGGACGTGAGGATCATCGACGACGTGGAGGCATTGCAGGCGGCGGCTGCCGACCTGGTCGCCGACTACATCCGGGCCGGAGGCACCGATCTCGGACTCGCCGGTGGCTCCACCCCCAGGCCCGTGCACCGCCACCTGGCCGGGCTCGATCTGCCGTGGACCCAGGTGACCCTGTGGCTGGGGGACGAGCGCTGGGTGCCGCCGGACCACGAGGACGCCAACACCCGAATGGCACGGCTGACCATCGCCGACGAGGTCGCGGCCCGATTCGTGACACCGGACACCACGGGTTCCGACCCGGCGATTGCTGCCGCCCATTACGAGATCACCCTCCGAACCGTGCTCGACACCAGTGCGGCGGGTCGTGTGACACCGGGGCTCGTGATGCTCGGCATGGGTGCCGACGGACACACGGCATCGCTCTTTCCCGGCAGCGACGCGCTCGACCGCATGGACCGCGACTACGTGGCGACCTGGGTCGCGGCAAAGGAGACGTGGCGTCTCACCATGACGTTCCCCGCCCTCTGGGCGGCCGACCGGATCGTCTTCCTCGTCACCGGCGCCGACAAGGCCGAAACGGTCCGCGAGATCATCGACGACGAAGCGCCCCATCCGGCGCAGCGTGTCGCCGCCGGCGCAGCCGCCGTCACGTGGCTCCTCGACGCCGCCGCCGCCTCACGCCTCGGCAGCGCCTGAACGCCCGGCCCGGTTCTCGAGGTCGGCGAACGCCTAGCCCGTGGCTCGGCGGAGTCAGCTTCCCGGAATCGCGCCCCGTTCCCGCACGATGTCGAGGAACAGCGAGACGACGGGGTGATCCGACTCCAGATCGACGATGCGCTCATTCAACTCGGTACGCAGCTGCAGAGGCTCGCACGCCAGCCTGATGGCACGCTCGTCGAGGATCTCCCCGATGTCGCGAAGAGCTGCGATGCGCGGCGTTGCCGGTGCCTCGCCGGTCACGACAGCTCGTGGTGCTTCGACCAGTTCGGCAGCCATCAGCCTGACGTAGTCCTCGGCGACGTCGACGACCTCGTCACACGACGCCACCTCTTCCACCACCTCCGGCTCCGGGATCTCGAGGGGGGCGTCGGGTGAGCACGCCGGGAGCATCGCGATCGAGGCGACCACGAAGAGCCTCATCGGCGTGGTGAGGACACGGCTGCGGCCTGCGGTCATGGCGACATCGTATCGGCGAGCGGCCCACTCGAACGCACTCCGGAAGCCGTCCGGTACCCCGCCCACAGCAGCAGAGCGCCGACGAGCAGGGAGATGGCGAAGCCACCGCCTTCACCCAAGGCGGTCAGCGAACCACCGGTCGCCGGCGCCAGGGTTCCGAGCACGATGAGGATGTTGCCGAGGACGATGCGACGGTTGCCTCTCCGGTGCACGAGGATCGCACGCACGGCGAGACCGACGATGACCAGGGTCCCGAGACCGCCTGCGATCGCCGCGAAGACGCGGGGGCTCGGCAAAGGGGCGCCATCGATCTCGGTCATCCCGGCTTCGAACACCTCAGAGCCCTCAGGGATGCCCACGTCGGCGATGTTCCCGACCGCGGGTGCCGCCATCGTGATCCACGTGGCGAGGCCGAGAAACGCGATCACGACGACCGTCGACCGCCGGGCCGTTCGCTCCGATGCCCCCAGCATGATCGACCCCAATGCGAGCAGCGGGATGTTGGCGATCGCCCCGAACAGATAGAAGACCCGGAAGGACGTGTCGGACCACCCGCCGGCGAGACCGACGACGAGCGCCCATGTGGCGAGCGCGTACATGCCCATCGCCACGGACCACGTGGCCGCATGCGACCGGGGGCGGCGCCGGTGACCGATCCAGAGGTCGATGGCGAACTCGGTGGCGATGACGGCTGCGATCGTCGCGAGCACCAGATCCATGGGCTGCAGGCTAAAGCGTTCCGCCGCCGACCAGATTGGCCCCCGGTCGAGCAAGATTCACCGTGCAGCTATGTCGAACGGTGTCATACAATCGAACCCACAGGCATCCAGGGGGTGAGGGCGATTCGAGACACGGCCGAAGGGCGCTTCAGCGTCAAGACGCTCGCCGATGGCACGCGGCGCGCCGCACGCCGCGTCGCGGTCGGAGTCGTCGGCACGACCGTGCTCGTGATCGGTGTCGTGATGATCGTGACACCGGGGCCGGCCATCCTCGTCATTCCCGCCGGGCTCGCCATCCTCGGCACCGAGTTCCGCTGGGCCCGCCGCCAAGTCGATCGGATCAGATCCGAGATGAGGCGTCGCACCGGGTGACCGTCTCGCCGGCGACGTCCATCATCCAGACTCGTGGCCTCGGGCACGCCTACGGCGACATCGTCGCGCTCCACCACGTCGATCTCGACGTGCCGGCCGGGACCATCGGGCTCGTGGGCGCGAACGGCGCTGGCAAGTCCACACTCATCAAGATCCTCCTCGGCATCCTCAGCCCCACCGCGGGCGACCTCGCCGTGTTGGGTGCCCCGGTCACGGCGACGACGATCGCACAGCGCGATCGCGTCGGCTACATGCCCGAGGCGGAGTGTCTGCCTCTCGACCAGAAGGCGTCCGACTTCATCGTCTACGCCGCGCTCCTGGCCGGGCTCCAGGGCACGGCAGCACGGCAGCGGGCCTCGGACGTCCTGACGCTGGTGGGTCTCGACGAGGAGCGTTTCCGGTATCTCGGCGAGTTCTCGACCGGCATGAAGCAGCGAGCGAAGCTCGCCCAAGCGATCGTCCACGATCCGTTGCTCGTCTACCTCGATGAACCCACCGCAGGTCTCGACCCGGCCGGTCGCGACGAGATGCTCGACCTCATCGACCGCCTCTCCGGGTTCGGCATCAACGTGCTCGCGTCGTCGCACGTGCTGTCGGACATCGAGAAGACCTGCGACTGGGTGATCATGCTCGATGGCGGGCGCGTGCTCCGTAACGGACCGATCAGCGGGCTCTCGGACACCGGGGTCGCCGAGGTCGAGGTCACCGCGAACGCAAGGGCCGTCGGGGAGGCACTCGTGCAACGCGGGGCGGTGATCGATCGCATCGGCGACGTGATCCGCGTGCTGTCGACGAACGGTGACGTCGACGCCTACGACCTCATTCGTGACACGCTCGTCGCAGTCGGCTCCGGCATCCGGCGGCTCGGCGTCAGATCGACGACCCTCGAAGACATCTTCCTCGGCGAGGCCTCGGCGAACGAGGTGGAACCGTGAGCGGCCGCAGCGGCGTCGTCTACGACCTGGGCTACGTGCCCCATGACGGTCCTCGGCTCGGGCGAGGCGGCGCGATCCGTGCCATCGTCGCCGACGGGATCCGCCGCGTCATGGGAATCCGCCGCAAAGCGCGGCGCAAGGTCTTTCCCTGGATGATGTTCACCATCGCCATGCTGCCCGCGATCGTGTTCGTCGGCCTGGCGTTCTTCGTCGACAGCTTCGCCCCGGATCTCGACAGCCCCTTCGGCAGCCACGCCGACTACTACGCGCTGGCGGGGGTCCCCACCTTCGTCTTCGTGGCGCTCGCCGCACCGGAGCTGCTCATCCCCGACCGCACCCAGGGCGTGCTCAGCGTCTACAGCTCGCGACCCATCAGCTCGCGGGACTACGTGCTGGCCCGGCTCGGCACGCTCGGTGTGCTCGTCGCCGGCTTCACGCTCGTTCCTCAACTCTTGATGTACACGGGATTCGCCGCACTCGACGATCGTGGCTTCCTGACGGCGGTGATCGGCAACTGGCCCGAGCTGTGGCGGATGGTCGCAACGTCGACGAGCTTCTTCCTCGGCTGGGGCGTCATCGGGTTCTTCATCGCCGTGTTCGCCGGCCGCACCACCACGGCTCGCGCCCTCTTTCTCGGTGGGCTCGTCGGTTCGTCCGGCCTCTCCGCGGCCCTCGTCGAGTCCGGAGCCTTCGACCTGGCTCGCTATGCCGCGTTCGGGGCCCTACTCGATCAGCCGTTCTACATCCGTGACTGGGTCTACGGGATCACGTCGGACACGATCCCGGCCCGTGCCGGCTTCGGACCGGGTCTGTCGCTGCTGATGATGATCGTGTTGGCCGCCGTGACGGTCAGGGTTGCGATCGTCCGCTACCGGAGGCTGGTGTGACGCTCGATCCCGCATTCGCCGACACTCCGGTCGTCGAGGTCGATCAGGTCTCCAAGTGGTTCGGCCAGAAGGTCGCCGTCTCGAGCGTCTCCATGTCGTTCGGACCCGGCGTCACCGGGCTGCTCGGCCCGAATGGCGCAGGCAAGACCACCATGCTCCGCATGCTGTCGGGTCTGATCTCGCCGTCGCAGGGTTCGGTGACGATCCAGGGTCGGAACCCGCGCACCGATCACTCCGTCCACCAGGACGTGGCGCTCGTTCCCGAGGAGAGCGGTCTCTATGGGTTCATGACGGGACGGAACTACGTGACGTATGCCGCCACCCTGACGAGGACGGCTTCCCGTCATGCCGTCGACCGCGTCCTCGACCTGGTGGCGATGCAGGATGCCGCCGATCGAGAGGTCGGCGGCTATTCGAAGGGCATGCGACAGCGCATCAAGGTGGCCGCCGCCCTCGTCCACGATCCCTCGGTGCTCGTCCTCGACGAGCCCCTCAATGGGACCGATCCGGTGCAGCGCGCCCACCTCATCGATCTGTTCCGGCAGCTCGGGCACGAGGGCCGAACAGTGATCGTGTCGTCGCACGTCCTCGAGGAGGTCGAACGGATGACCGATCGGGTCATCGCCATGGTCGACGGCAAACTCGCCGCCGCAGGCGACTTCACGGCGATCCGATCGGCGATGACGGACATCCCGTATCACGTCCGCATCGCCGCCTCCGACGCCAGGGCCCTGGCCGCCGAGTTGCTGGCCAGCGACCACGTCGACGGGGCGACGGTGGACGGCGCCACGGCGCGCATCACGACGCGCAGCGTGCTCGACCTGGGTGCCGAGGTGCCTCGTGTGGCGTCGCGGCTGGGGGTCCGGGTCACGGAGTTCCGACCGGAGGACGAGTCGCTCGAGAGCGTCTTCCGGTATTTGGTGGGGCGGCGGTGACGAAATGACCCCGTACGTCGCCATCGCCCGCACCACGGCACGCCAGGTCATCGGCGGCAAGCGGCTCATCGGCTTCATCCTCCTGATCCTGGGCCCGGCGGGGATCATGTGGCTCTCGACGGGGAACCAGAGCCCGGCGGCAGCGATCAACGACGTGATCGACATCACGGTCGGGACCTTCTTCGTCGTCGCCATACCCGTGGTGTCCGTCATGCTGGCCACGACCGCCCTCGGCGCCGACCGGCGGGACGCAACCATCTCGTTCATCGCCCTGCGACCTCTGAGCCGTCCGTTCATCGGCCTCGCCAAGATCGTCGGCGGCCTGCTCACTGCGTACGCCCTGACCGGTCTCGGGGCGCTGGCCATCGGATTCGTCGCCCTCATCCGACTCGAGGACGCCGGCTACATCGTTCCCCTGCTCGTCGGCACGCTGATCTCGACCCTGGCGTACACCGCCGTGCTGGTCCCCCTCGGCTACGTGACCGAGCGGGCGTCGGTGATCGGCCTCGCCTACGTGTTCATCTGGGAGAGCGCCATTGCGGGCACGATCGCCGGACTCGCCTGGTCGTCCTTGTGGCGCGTGGGCTTCCTCGCCTTCGTTGCCCTGGCGCCTGAGGGCACCGAAAACGTGATTCCAGAGTTCAGCGTCGGCGATCTCGATCCGACCGTCGGCTCGTCGCTGACCCGGGTGCTGATCCTCACCGTCATCGGCACCGTCGTCACCGGATGGCTGCTCCGGACCCGCGATCTGGTCTGAGCCTAAGGGCCTGATGCCTCGCCCACGTTGCGTCCGCCGCTAGCTTCCCCACGTGGCGAGCAACACCAGGTCGATGGAGCGCACGATGGGCATCGCCGCGCTCATCGTCTCGGGCGGCGTCCTGCTGTCGCGGATCCTCGGGCAGGTTCGCGAGATCGTCTTCGCGTGGCTCCTCGGCGCCACCCCGATCACCGACCAGTACGTGGCCGCGTTCCGCATCCCCGACTTCCTCAACTACCTGCTGGCGGGCGGGTTTCTCTCGATCACGTTCATCCCCATCTTCTCCCGATATCTGGCCGACGACGACGAGGAGGGCGGCTGGGCGGCGCTCCGGGCCATCATGCGCCCGATCGCGGTCGGCATCACCCTGCTCGTGGCGCTGGGGTGGATCGGTGCGCCGTTGGTCATCGAGCTGATCTACCCCGAGTTCACGGCGAGTCAGCTCGACGCCACGGTGCGGCTCACCCGCATCGTGCTGCCTGCGCAGATCTTCTTCGTGACCGGGGCGTTGTTCACGGCGGTGCAGTACGCCAAGGGCGTGTTCACGATCCCGACCCTCGCCCCCATCATCTACAACATCGCCATCATCACCGGTGGCCTCGCGTTCGCGGGCGTCACGGGAGAGGCCGATCCGGAGGGCTTCATCTGGGGAGCCGTCGTCGGTGCCTTCATCGGCAACTTCGCCCTCCAGTGGTGGGGAGCCGCTCGCGTCGGCATGAGGCTGCTCGCCCCGACACCATGGCGGCATCCGGCACTTCGCGAGTACCTCCTGATCGCCATCCCGCTCATGATCGGGCAGTCGATCGTCGTCCTCGACGAGACCTTCATGAGCACGTTCGGTGACCTCGCCGGTGACGGGGCGCAAACCCAGCTCCAGTTCGCCAGACGCACGATGCTGGTTCCCGTCGGGGTCGTTGCCCAGGCTGCCGGCGTCGCCGCCTACCCGTTCCTCGCCCGTCTCTTCGCCGAGGGCAAGGAGCGACGGATGAGAGACACCGTCGACACCTCACTTCGCTATGTCGTCACGCTCAGCATCCTCGCAACGGGGCTGCTCGTCGCCCTGAGCACACCGATCATGGCCACCCTGTTCGAGCGCGGGTCGTTCGACCGAACGGACACCGTCGCCAGCGCGGCCGCCCTGTTCTTCTATGCCTTCTCGATCCCGATCTGGGGCGGTCTGCAGATCCTCACCAGGGCGTTCTACGCCCGCAAGGACATGTGGACACCGGTCGTCATCGGAACCGGAGCCACCCTGGTGGCCGTGCCCATCTACTGGTCGCTGCAGCGGGCGTTCGGTCTGCGGGGCGTCGCCGTCGCCTCCACGATCGTCCTCGCCCTGTATGCCGCCACACTCGCCTTTCGCTGGTACGGCGGCGATGACACCGAGGGCAGGTTGGGCCGTGTACTCGAGAGAACCGGCAGGGCCGTGCCGCTGGCCGTGGCGGGAGGCCTGGCCGCATGGGCGACCGCGCAGGGCCTCGATGCGCTGCTTCCGGCGGGGTTCCTGTCCAACCTCGCCCAGGCAGGAGTCGGCGCGGTGGTCTTTGCGGGCGTCGCGCTGCTCACGGGAGCGGGCCTCCACGATCTGCTGCGACGAACCATGCAAGAGGGCCGCCCACCGGACGGCCCTCTCCCCCCTGCGGATGTGGTCGATCACGCCGGCGGGTAGACCCCCACGTTCGCCGATGCCTCGGTCTGCCAGAAGATGTCCGAGATCTCCTGGATCAACTCGATGAGCTTCTCGCTCACCGCGGGATCCATGGACTTCTTGGCCTCGCCTGCCTGCTTGATGGCACGCCAGAAGAGATCGTGCAGCTGGGGAAACTGCTCGACGTGTGGTGGCTTGAAGAAGTCGGTCCACAGCACCGAGAGATGGTGCTTGACCAGCTCGGCGCGCTCTTGCTTGATGGAGATGGCGCGAGCTCGAAAGACGTCGTCGTCGGAGCCGTGATACTTCACGGCGCACTGCAGGACGCTCTTGGCTTCGATCATCGCTTGCGCCGGGTCGTAGACCCCGCAGAACAGGTCGCAGTGTGCGTGTGCGACTTGTGACGGCTTGAAGAGACCCACTGGTGACACCTCCACGGTTTGTTGTCGATCGCGTCTGACCCTACACCGCCCGTGTGAGCAATCTCCCGGGGGGCGGCGACGGCCTGCGGTACCATCCGCCGATGCCTTCCCGGCGCGGCGCCGTCGCCGCCAGCGTGCTCGGTGCGGTCGTAGCGGCCGTCGCGGGACGATCGATTCGCCGACTCGCCATCGCTGAACACTCGATGCAGCCCGCCCTCGAGAGTGGCGACTACGTGCTCGCCAGGACCGTCCGTCGACCCCGACGTGGAGACATCGTCACCTTCCGGCATCCGTCACGACCCGAGCTCTTGCTCGTGAAGAGAGTCGTCGGTCTCCCGGGCGAACAGCTCGTCGTCAGCCGCGGCCAGGCACACATCGGCGACGCCGTGCTCGCCGAGCCATGGGCCAACGGACCGACCCAGCCGGACATGACACTCGAGGCCGGACCCGACGAGGTGATCGTGTTCTCCGACAATCGCGCCGCGACCCTCGCCGATTCACGGTCGTTCGGGCCGATTCCGGTGTCGGATCTGGAGCATCGCGTGGTCGCCCGCTATTGGCCGCTCTCCGCGATCGGACGGGTACGTTGACCGGGGAACGGAGAGAGCGGGGCCGAGGGTGACCGGCCGGCCACGGTCGCCGAGGGGGCAGGGCAGACGGCCGCCGTCTCACCGTCACAGCACTCGGCCTGGTTGAGCCCGAACATGGGACAGCGGCCGTCCACACAGGCTGCGTGACCGTGTACATATCGCATCTCGCTCCGACACCATCTGCACCGCATGGCGCACGGTTCTACCCGATGGCGTCCTGAGCTCCAACGACCTCAGGTGACGTCGAGGTGTTTCGTCGCCTCCCTGAACGTCAGCCCGCACAGTCGGTCACGATGGCTCGTGACGAACTCGAGCACCGCATCGGGATCGGTCTTCGCGTACTCCCGCAGCACCCAGCCGATCGCCTTCCGGATGAAGAACTCCTGCTCGTGAGCGAGACGGAGACAGTGGTCGAACAGCGAGCTCACGTCGGTGTCGGACTTGTGGCCGAGATGGGCGAGCAGGGCGGAACGCCGCAGCCACATGTCGTCGGCGGCGACCCATCGCTCCATCACCGGCGCCACTACTTCCCGCTCCCGACGCAGTGCACTCCCCACGCACTTCGCTGCGACGTGGTCGACGAAATCCCACCATGCGCCCTCGACGATGAGGTCGTGATAGAGACCGAGGTGCCGGCTCGTCATGAATCGTCGATGGTCGCTCGCCAGACCCATCGCCAGGTACTTCTCCTCGCGATGGGGAAGCCGCCAGAAGGTGCGCACGAGGTGGTCGTACTCCGCGTCGGATGCCGGTGGCAGCTCGTCACGTATCCGTCGGGCCATCGGCTTTCGATCGGGTGACTTGATGCCGTAGAAGGGCATGTCGGTCTTCATGTACGCCGCCATGGCCGCGGCGTTCGCCGGGTCGGCGAGCGCCGACCACTCCTCCTGCACCATTGCGACCGCGTCGGCGACCCGCCGGACGTAGGCGGCATCCGGAGCACCGAGATTCAAGGTGACCTCCCTCGACACCGGAACGATACCGACCTCGCCCGGCGGCCCACCCGGGGACGGACGTCCATCGCGCAACCGGAGTCGATCGAGGCCGACCACACCACAGGACACAGGAGACAGCATCCGTTATCGAAGGACCCCGATACACTTGCGCCTCGTGATACACCGGTTGGGGATCTGGGTGGTGGTGATGGCGCTCGGCGCTGCTGCGTGCAGTGGCGGCGATGAGGCCGTAGCCGCCCAGACGACCACGACGACCACGACCACCACGACCACCACCACGCTCGCGCCGACCACCACGCTCGCGCCGACCACGTCGTCGTCCACGACGACGACACAGGCGACGACGACCACCACGATCTACCCGGGACCCTGGTCGCCACTGAACGGCCTGCCTGTCGAAGCCGACGCCGTGGACCATCGGGTCATCGCCGTCAAGATCGACAACCATCCGGCCGCCCGGCCTCAGACGGGGCTCGACCAGGCAGACGCGATGTACGAGCTCCTGGTCGAAGGTGGCCTCACCCGCTTCATCGGGCTCTTCCAGACCATCGACCCCGACCGGGTGGGGCCCATCCGCAGCGGACGGCCGACCGATCCGACGTTGGTGGCCTTCCTCGACGCCCCCCTCCAGATCTCCGGGGCGCAGAGCTGGATCATCTCCTACATCAACTCGACGGGCGTCAAGCTGATCGGCGACAACGGTGCGACCACCTTCCGCGATTCGTCTCGAAACGCGCCGCACAACCTCTACGGGCGGGTGGCGGCCATGCGGGACGTGTCAGACTCGCGAGGCTATCCCGACGATTCCCCGGATCCGATGTTCCTGTTCGGCGACACCCCCGCCGACGGCATCGCCGCCACGACGGTCACCCTCGACTGGTCGAGTCGTCCCGAGGTCGTCTGGACCTGGGACGGAACGTCCTACTTGCGGTGGAACGCCTCCGAACCGCACACATGGATCACAGCCGAGGGCGAGGAGGAGCAGATAGCCGTTCCCGCCTTGCTCGTCCTCACGGCACGCCAGTACACGGCGACCCCGCCGGGGAAGGGCTCCTCGGTGCCGGCCCTCGACACCGTTGGATCCGGCCAGGCGCTGCTCTTCCATTCGGGCCGGCTCGTGGAAGGCACGTGGGATCGGGACAGCATCGAAGAACCGTTCACGCTCGAGCTCGTCGACGGCTCTCCGATGGTCATCCCACGCGGGCAACTGTGGATCTCGATCTTCCCGTCCCATCAACGTGTCACGTGGGACGCCGAGACTCGATGAGCCATCGACTCCTACCATCGGCTCGTGGACGGCGTGACGGAGACCGCAGCTCGCATCGCCTCGCGTGAGGTCGAGGCGACCGACGTCGTCACAGATGCCCTGGCGCGGATCGACGGCAGCAGACTCAACGCGTTCACCCAGCCGGATCCGCAGGCGCTGGAACGGGCTGCAGCCATCGACGAGGCGATCGCCACCGGAAGGTCCGTGGGGCCGCTCGGTGGCGTGCCGGTCGCGGTGAAGGACCTCATCGATCACGAAGGCAGGGTCAACACTCGGGGATCGTCGATCGCCCGTGAGCCGTCGACGCGCACCGCAACCTGTGTCGCCAGGCTGGAGGATGCAGGCGCCATCGTCGTGGGCCGGACCGGCCTCCACGAGTACGCCTTCGGCTTCAGCAGCGAGAACCCCTGGTCCGGGCCGATCCACAACCCGTGGGACTTGTCGCTGTCCCCCGGCGGGTCCTCGGGGGGCTCCGGCGCCGCGGTGGCCGCCGGGCTCGTCCCAGCCGCCCTCGGGACCGACACCGGAGGTTCGGTGCGCGTGCCGGCCGCGATGTGCGGCGTCGTCGGGCTCAAAGTGACCCACGGGCGTATCCCGATCGACGGCGTCTACCCGCTGGCACCGTCGATCGACACCGTCGGTCCGCTGGCGAGAACCGTCGAGGATGCGGCGCTGCTCTACGCCGTGATGGCGGGTCTCTCGGAGCACGATCCGTGGTCGCTGCCAGCACCGGTGACCCCACCACCGACGCTCCGCCTCGAGGATGTGCGCTTCGGGTTCCCCGTGCCGTGGACGACGACACCGCTCGACGACGACGTCGCCTCGGCCTGGAACGATGCGATCGCATTCCTGAGGAGCGAGGGGGCGGTGGTCCAGGCCATGGAGGCAGAGATCGACCTCACGGGGTCGATGCCGGCGAGCTTCGGATACGAAGTCGCCAACGTCCACCGGACCCGGTTCGCGGAGCAGCCCGAGACCTATGGGCCCGAGGTCGCCGACCGCATCCGCGTCGCCCTCACGACGACGTTCGACGACTACCTCGAAGCACTCGCCTGGCGGAGACGGCTCCGGCTCCGATTCGACGGCTTGCTCGACGACGTGGACGTGCTCCTCACGCCTTCCGTCGCCACGACGCGCAAACCGATCGGCGCCGACACGCTCGTCACCGGAGGCGTCGAGGAGCCATACCGGCTGCCGCTCTCGAGGTTCACCGCCCCCGTCAACCACGCCGGATTGCCTGCGCTCTCGCTGCCGCTGCCGGGCCCCGGCACCCCTCCGCCAGGGCTGCAGCTGATCGGCCGGGCGTGGAGCGAAAGCCTGCTGATCGGCATCGGCCGTGCCCTCGAGAGGTCGGGACTGGTCACGCCCCGGACACCGCCATACCGGTGACGAGCCACCCCGGTCGCACCGATCACGACTGTGCTCCTGGGTCAGACCGCGTAAAAGGTCTGCGTGCGATCCGGAGAGGCATAGACTGCACATTCGTGACCGATGTGTCGCCGACTGGGCCAATCACGAATCGCACCTCCACACGCAGAGCCGGTGTGTGCAGCGTGCGCCACACAGGAGCATCATGTCTGAAGAAACGCTGACCGCGCCCCCGGTCCCGGAGGAGAGGGACAGCCTCGTCATCCGGTTCGCCGGCGACTCGGGCGACGGTATGCAGCTCGCCGGTACCCGATTCACCGCAGCGTCCGCACTGTCCGGCAACGACCACGCAACGCTGCCCAACATCCCCGCCGAGATCCGCGCACCGCAGGGGACCCTGCCCGGCGTCTCGTCGTTCCAGGTGCAGATCGCCGACAGCGACATCCTGACGCCGGGTGACGCCCCCGACGTGCTCGTCGCGATGAACCCGGCAGCGCTGAAAGCCAACATCGACGACCTGCTCGACGGCGGCCTGCTGCTGATCAACACGGACGCCTTCGACGAGCGCAACCTCACCAAGGCGGGCTACGACTCCGATCCGCTCAAGAACGGATCGCTCGAGCGCTACAACGTCATGACCGCCCCGATGACCGAGCTCACGAAGCTCGCCGTGACGGACAGCGGTGTCAAGGGCCGTGCCACCCTGCGCTCCAAGAACTTCTTTGCGCTCGGTCTCGTCTCGTGGATGTTCAATCGGCCGCTCGAGCTCATCGAGAACTGGATCGCACGACGCTTCGGTGACGACCCGGTCGGCAAGGCGAACTCCATGGCCCTCAAGGCCGGGTACAACTACGGCCTCACCACGGAGGCCTTCCATCACACGTACATCGTCAAGCCGGCGACGCTCCCGGAGGGCGAGTACACGAACATCACGGGGAACACGGCGGTGGCGTGGGGGCTCATCGCAGCCGCTCACCAGGCCAAGCTGCCGCTCTTCTACGGCTCCTACCCGATCACGCCCGCATCGAGCATCCTCGAGGAACTCGCCAAACACAAGAACTTCGGGGTCCGGACGTTCCAGGCCGAGGACGAGATCGCAGCCGTCGGAGTCGCCCTCGGTGCCGCCTTCGCCGGACATCTCGGCGCAACGGGCACGAGCGGTCCCGGCGTCGCCCTCAAGTCGGAGACCATCTCTTTGGCGTTCCAGGTGGAGTTGCCGATGGTGATCGTCGACGTCCAGCGAGCGGGACCGTCCACAGGCATGCCGACGAAGACGGAGCAGGCCGATCTCATGCTGGCGATGTACGGCCGCCACGGGGAGGCTCCCATGCCGATCCTGGCTCCCGCCACACCCGCCGATGCGTTCGAGACGACCGTCGAGGCATGCCGGATCGCCATCAAGTACATGACCCCGGTGTTGTTGCTCTCGGACGGGTACATCGCCAACAGCTCCGAGCCGTGGCGACTCCCGGACATGTCGGATCTCCCCGACATCTCCCGGCCGTTCGCCACCAACACCGACGAGGAGTTCTTGCCGTATCGGCGAGACGAGGACACGCTCGCCCGGCCGTGGGCGATCCCGGGCACACCGGGTCTCGAGCACCGGGTGGGTGGCCTCGAGCACGCCGACCTGACCGGCAACGTCGAGTACTCGCCGGAGAACCACGAGCGCATGACGCTGTTGCGGGAACAGAAGGTGATGGGCATCGCGGAGGACATCGCCGACGTCACTGTCTTCGGCCCGACGGACGGCGACATCCTCGTGCTGGGGTGGGGGTCCACATACGGCGCGATCCGGGCGGCGGTGATCAGGATGCAGGAGGCCGGCCACTTGGTCGCCCACGCCCACATCCGCCACCTCTTCCCCTTCCCGAAGAACATCGAGGAGGTCTTGCGGAGGTACCGCAAGGTGCTGATCCCCGAGCTCAACCGGGGCCAGCTGTCGAAGCTGATCCGGGCCGAGTTCCTCATCGACACCACGTCATATCCGAAGATCCAGGGCCTGCCGTTCAAGGCGAGCGAGATCTCGGCGAAGATCGGCGAGGTGCTCGCCGACATGGAGGCAGAGGCATGACCGACACCCGTTACGAACGCGGCGACTTCCAGTCGGACCAGGAGGTCCGCTGGTGTCCCGGATGTGGCGACTACACGATCCTCGCCTCGGTTCAGAACTTCCTGGCCTCGCTCGACATCGATCGCGAAAAGCACGTCTTCATCTCCGGCATCGGCTGTGCCGCCCGCTTCCCGTACTACGTCGAGACGTACGGCATGCACTCGATCCACGGTCGGGCACCCGCCATCGCCACCGGTGTCGCCACGGCCAACCCCGACCTCAATGTGTGGGTGGTCACCGGTGACGGCGATGCCCTTTCGATCGGCGGCAACCACCTGATCCACGCCCTCCGGCGCAACATCAACATCAAGGTGCTGCTGTTCAACAACCAGATCTACGGTCTGACCAAGGGCCAGTACTCCCCCACATCGGAGCGAGGGAAGCGGACAAAGACCAGCCCGATGGGATCCATCGAGACCCCCTTCAACCCGATCAGCCTGGCACTCGGGGCCGAGGCCTCGTTCGTGGCGCGCACGATCGACATGGACCGTCATCACACGACAGAGATGCTGGCCGCCGCCCACGCCCACGAGGGTGCGGCGTTCCTCGAGATCTATCAGAACTGCAACGTCTTCAACGACAAGGCGTTCATCCAGCTCACCGGTCGCGAGGAGCGTGCCGAGAACCGGATCACCCTCGAACCGGGCAAGCCCGTCGTGTTCGGGCCCAACGACGAGAAGGGCGTCGTGGTGGACGCAACCGGTGCTCGCGTCGTCGATGTCGCCGACGTCGGGCTCGATGCGATCCACGTGCACGACCCGACACTGGAGGACCCGAGCGGAGCCTTTGCGCTGAGCCGCCTCAGCCACGGTCCGTACGGACCGACCCCGATCGGCGTGTTCCGATCGGTGAGTCGCGCCGGCTACGCCGGCCAGCTCCAGCAACAATTGGCTGCGGCGCAGTCCAACAAGGGCTCAGGCGACCTCGCCTCTCTCGTCAGAGGCGTGGGCACCTGGTCCGTCGACTGATCTCCGGACCCCTGTGAGCCGCATCGACATCGAGCGGACCGACTACGAGACCGATGGGTTCCGGATCGCCGACCTCGATCCGGATCCGCTCGTGCAGACCCGGCGGTGGATCGAGCTCGCCGCCGCCGGGGACGAGCCGCAACCCGATGCGATGACGCTTGCCACGGTCGGCCCCGATGGTCGGCCGTCGGCGCGCTCCGTGCTGCTCAAAGGTGTCGATCACGGGTTCGTGTTCTACACGAACTACGAGTCACGCAAGGGTCGCGATATCTCCGCAACGGGTGTCGCCGCCATCGGTCTCACGTGGGTCGTCCTCCATCGACAGGTCCGAGCAGAGGGTCGCGTCGAGCGGACGTCGGCCGCCGAGTCCGATGCGTACTGGAGCACCAGGCCGCGCGGGGCGATGCTGGCGGCGCTGGCGTCTGCCCAGAGCACCCCCATCAGCGGACGTGGCGCGCTGGAACGGGCGGTGAGCGAACTCGAAGACGAGTATGCCGATCGCGAGATCCCGAGACCCGAGCATTGGGGTGGATTCCGGTTGCTGCCCGACGTCGTCGAGTTGTGGCAGGGACGGCGCAACCGGATGCACGATCGCGCGCTGTACACGCGTGCGGGAGATGCGTGGACCCGACAGCGGCTCGCTCCATGACCGGACGCGCCGTCCACGTCGACTTCCGCAAGTGGCCGGACACGATCCACTGGCAGTTCACCATGTATCACCTGGCCGACGACGAATGGGGCACGTGGTTGTGGACCCCGCCGGGCTCGGTCGCACGTCGGGGCGACGAGGAACCCAAGGTCTTCAGACACACGAACGTCAAGCTCATTCGACCCGGGGCGTGGTGGACCGCCATCTGGAACGACAGCGCACGCCACGACCTCTACGTGGACATCATCACTCCTGCGAAGTGGAACGGGGACCGGGTCACGATGATCGATCTCGACCTCGATGTGGAGCGGCAGGCCGGGGACGGCTTGGTGTCGATCCTCGACGAGGACGAGTTCGCCGAGCACCGGATGAGCCTCGGCTATCCGGACCACGTCGTGCAAGGCGCCCGGCGCGCCGCAGACGAGGTGGCGGAGCTCGTCGCCGCCGGAGCGGAGCCCTTCACCGAAGCGGGTGACCGCTGGATGCAGATCGCGATCGCTCGGACCTGAGACGCAAGATCTCGGTCCACTCGCCGACTGGTGACCCGACATGACGTACGGCGACTTCGCATGGAACGACCTGCTCGGCGAAAAGCGACGCAGGACCCGCCGCGACGACCGGCCCCGCGCCCGGTTCGTGGAGGGCGAGCCCGTGCCGTGGATGGGTCATCGAGAGGGGGCGTGGGTTTGGCTGGTGACACGCGAACTGCCGAAAGTCCTCAACCGCCCCTACTTCGCGTTCACGCTGCCGTCGCTGCGCTCGCCACGCAGGCGAGGGCTCGACGACTACCTGAAGCCGGTGCTCGACGAGATGCGCAACGATCCGGTGTCGCTGTGGGCGACGTTCGGTGAGGGCGAGCGGACCGGCTTGCGCATCTCGGAGACGACGCCGGGCTTCCCACCCGTCATCGACCGGCTGGTCGAGGTGCCCCTCACCGCCGCCGGGAAGCTGGATCCGCGCACGCTTGCAGATGCGGTGTCGGCACATCCCAGGCTGCTGGGTCGCAACCCCGTCGGCGTGCACCTCACGCTCAGGGGCCTGCGTCGGACCGACACGGCCTACGGCGGCACCATCCGTCTCGCCTTCGACGGGCTCAGCCTCCTCCTCGGTGGCAACCTGGAGTCGCCGGCAGACACTCGCATCTGGGACCTGAGGGTGGTGCGGGACAGCCGGGCCGATGTCGCCGAGATCCGGGTCTGGGAGATCCGCTGAGGGTCAGAGCCGTCCGAGCCCGTCACCGGCCTCGGCGATGCCGCTCAGACCGGGCGACTCCTCGTACCAGACCTGTGCCCCGCCGCTCTGGAGCCCGATCGACTCGCCGTAGATGATCATCACGACACCCGCCGCCGGCACCTCGAGGTCCTCGCTCGGCATGCCGACGATCAGATCGTCGTGTGCATCGCCGTCGAGATCTGCGGCGCGCAGGTACTCACCGAAGTGGTCGCCGTCTTCAGGAGACGCCGGGAGCCCGTCGTGACCCTGCAGCCACAGATCGGCCCCGATGGCAGCGAGACGATCAGCCGACCCGTACAGCACCGTCACGGCCCCGGTCTTGGACGCGCTCGGGATGCTCTCACCAGGGTGACCGATGGCGAGATCCGCGAACCCATCACGGTCGAAGTCGCCTGCCGTCAAGGACGCACCGAACTCGTCGCCACCGTCGGCCGTGCCAGGCACCCCGGGCACGTCCGCGTGCCACGTTTCACTCAGATACGCGACGAGGCCCGAATTGGTGCCGCGGAGCACGTGGACCGCGCCCGCATGCCAGCGACCCGAAGTCCGCTCCCCCGGCACTCCGATGGCGAGCTCGTCCTTCCCGTCACTGTTGAAGTCGGCCGCGGCCAAGGCCATACCGAAGCGATCGCCGCGTTTCGGTTCACCCGGAATCGCCGACTTGGCCTGCGAGAATCGCTGGTTCCCGGATGCCGTCAACCCCTTGCTCCCTCCGTAGAGGACGTTGACGACGCCCGCCAGGTCCTCGCCCTGCTGCGCGTCGAAGGGGGCGCCCACCGCCAGGTCGTCATACCCGTCGCCGTCGAAGTCGCCAACGGCGAGCGTGGCGCCGAACCAATCGGCTTTGCCCGCCGTGCCCTTGATGCCGGCCGAGTTCTGCGACCACAGCTGAGAGCCGGCAGCGCCCAGACCCGACTTGGCGCCGTAGACCACCGTCACCGAACCGGCGGCTCGCCGTGAGATGTTGTCGCCGGGTGCTCCGACCGCGAGATCGTCCCAGCCGTCGCCGTTGAAGTCGCCGGCGGCCAGTGCAGCGCCGAAACGTGCGTTGGGGCGGGCGGCGCCGGCCATTCCTTCCAGATCACGGTGGAGCATCACGCTGTCGACGTCGGTCAGGCCGCGCTTGCTCCCCGGGATCACATTCACGACACCTGCGGCGGCGATGTCTCCGACACCGTCTTCCGGCGCCCCGACGACGAGGTCACCGTACCCGTCTCCGTCGAAGTCACCCGTCGCCATGGCAGACCCGAAGGCGTCTCCGGCTTCGACGGGACTGCCGAGCGATCCGACGTCCTGATGCCATCGCTGGGCACCGGTCGTGGTGGGTCCTGCCTTGGTGCCATACAAGACGTCGACGACACCGGCATCGGTCTTCCCATCGACGTCCTCTCCGGGAATGCCGATCGGGAGATCGGCGATCCGGTCCCCGTCGAGATCCCACGGCACGTCGCTGCCGACCGCGCCACACGTCCAATCCGGCTCCTGGAACCAGAAGGTGTCGCTGCGACTCTGCACACCGCCCAGGTACACACGCACAGTGCCGGCGGGTGTCATCATCATGAGGTCGCGCCGCCCGTCGCCGTCCCAGTCCTCCAACTCGTAGAGGCCCCCGGCGAGAGCAGCCGCACCAGTGACCTGGCGCTGCAGCCTCGTGGCGAGCTTGTCGGCGCCGGCATAGACGCGGAGCGTCACGGTGCCGTCCACCTCGATGACGGCGAGATCGGCCCGGCCGTCGAGATCATGATCCGTCAGATCGAAGCGCCAGGCGGAACCGTCGGTGGTGTCGCCGATGTCGAGGGTGGCGCGGTAGATCTTCGTCGTGAAATCGGTGGCGCCGTTGTAGACATCGACGACGGTCCTGGCACCGCGGCTCACGACGTACAGGTCCGGGACGCCGTCACGGTTGTGATCCCCGGCGAGATATGTCCCGTTCGCGGGAGAGCCGATTCCGGGCGAGAGGACGAGCGGATCCGAATAGCGATCCGCGTAGCGACCCACCGTGATCCGGAGGTCGGCCCCGCCGTCTTCGATCACCCAGACATCGGCGCGCGCCGTTCCGGCATGGTCTGCGACCAGGATCGACGCTCCGGGGCGCGCTCCTCCCTCGAAGACGGCAGTCGACACGCCGCAATAGGAGAAGTCTCGCGACGAACGCGCGAAGGAGACGAGGAGGTCGTCGTCGCCCCACGGCTCCACTCGGAACACGTCCGGAGCTGCGTCGGCATTGCCGTCCTGGAACGTGTAGTGCATGCCGGACTCGAGGGCACCGAACGTCGAGGTGAACGTCGCCTCGACGTCGCCATAGTCGGACGGCGCCGTGACCGGATCGAACGGCGCCGGGATGGCGCCATAGCCCGGCGTGGCGAGCGGCCCTTGCCATGAGAAGTGCATCGGGTCCTTGATCGTCTGCCAGTCACCACCCCAGCAGAAGCCGGCGTCGCGCCATGCATCCACGAACCACTCCGGCATGTCGGTCACCAGCTCGTTGTCGGACCGATACGGATTGGTGTCCCAGTTGATGTCGATCGTGGTGCCGAACGAGTGCGTCGACATCCGATAGAGGCCGCCGATTCGCCGCCACACCCAGCCACCGGCGATGCGAACGTCGTACTGACGGCCTTTGGCGGCCTCGGCGGCCAGGTTGGCCGCCACCCGCTCGAAGGCAGGCAGCGCACGCTCGTGCACCTTCGTCGTCCGGCCACCGGACATCGGGATGGTCCAGGTCACCATCGAGCCGGACACGTCGCCGTAGTCACGACCGAAGAAGTCGCCCCACGGACCTCGCACTTGATGATTGGACGGGATCGAGCGATTCGACGTCGAGTTCGTGGTGGTGAGCGGCGGCATGACCCCCCTGGGCTCCCCACACCCGGCAGACTCGTTGAAGTACGTGGCGCCGAACAGAGCGGCTTCGCGGGCCGTGCGCGCATCGGATCCGTGCAGATGGAACCCGGACATCTCCTCCAGGTCTCCGTGCACGTGCCCGTCGGTCTCTGGCTCGTCGGCAGGAGCTGCTGCAGGAGCCACGACGGACGACATCGTCATGGCGAACAGCACCACCGCCGCCATCGTTGTTCGCCGCACTGCCAAACCCTTCAGTCGAGCCCGGCACACCCCTGCCGGACATGACTAGTCAATCGGCACGAATGGATCCGTTCTGAAGACCGATCAGGCGATGTCGGGGATTCGCGGGGCTTCGGCATCTCGGATGCCGATCAGGAACCCGATACCCCATGCCACGTGCATGACGGGAAGCACGAAGACGAGTCCCAGTACTGCGAGATCGCGCCGCCGGATGGCTTCGACGACGGCGGCAGTCACCACCGCGGCGCCATAGACGGCCGGCACGATCAGCCCGAGCGCCGTCCCTGCGGCGAGGGCCGCCAGCGACACGAGCAGCGCCACCACGAACAGCGGAGGCACCAGCTGCCGCCACCGCAGCGACGTGGGGTTCCGCGTCAGCATCACCCGCTTCCACCTCCCGTACTGGAAGTACTGCGAGGCGAGCGCACGGAGCGTCGCACGAGGCCGGTACACCACTTGCAGCGCCGGATCGAAGTACACGGTGTGGCCGTTGACCCGCAGCCGGTGATTCAACTCGTAGTCCTGGTTGCGAACGAGGCTCTCGTCGTATCCACCCACATCGGCGAGCGCCGTGCGTCTGAACGCACCGAGATACACGGTGTCCACCGGACCGGCAGCTCCCCCGCGATGAAACCTGGCGTCGCCGACACCGAGCGGTGTCGTCATGCCCGCGGCGACCGCCCGCTGCACGGGTGCGACACCGACGGCCTGCTGTACGCCGCCCACGTTGCCTGCGCCGGTGGCATCGAGCAGCTCGACCGTCCGAGCGATGTATCCGGGCGGCAGCTCGGCGTGGGCATCACAGCGCACGATCACGTCGCCAGACGATGCCGCGATCGCCCGGTTCAGGCCGGACGGGGTGCGACCCAAGGGATTGTCGACGACGACGAGCCCGGGCACACGTCGCTGGAGATCGGCGAGGGTCTCACGGGTGCCGTCGGTACTCATCCCGTCGGCGACCACGATCTCGAGGGCGGCATCGACTCGCTGGGCCGCGATGCTCTCGACGGCGGCGACGATCGAGTCCGCCTCGTTGCGGACCGGCATGATCACGGACACGATGCGCTGGCTCACGGACCGCAGGCTACGCAGCGGACTCCGACAGGCCGAACATTGTTCGTGCTTCCGTGGGACGGGTGGACTGCGGGCGGACCATACTGGTGCCGTGATCCGCTACGTGGAGCTCGAACCGAAGTATGCCGAGGCGCTCGCAGAGATCGAGAGGATCTGCTTTCCGACGGCAGACGCCGAAGGTCTGCTGAAGGCCGACGACGTCCTCGCCCAGTGCGAGGTGTTCCCCGAGGGCTCCTTCGTCGTGCTCGACGGCGACACGGCGATCGGAATGGGTATGGGCGTGTTCGTCGACTTCGACTTCGACCACCCGCAGCACTCGTTGGCAGACGTCGTCGGTCCCCATGGATGCGAGTACCACGACGAATTCGGCGAGTGGTACTACGGCACCGACATCGCCGTCTTGCCGGCCTACCGGGGTCGAGGCATCGGACGCCGGCTCTACGAGCTCCGCAAGGATCTGGTCAGGCGTCACAACCGTGCCGGAATCGTGGCGGGCGGCGTGATCCCCGGCTTCGCAAAGCACAAACACGAGATGACCGCCGAGGAGTACGTGGCCAAGGTCGTGGCCGGCGAGCTGAATGATCCGACCCTGACCTTTCAGCTCGCCAACGGGTTCGAGGCCCGGGGCGCCATCGCCGACTATTGGGGCGACCCGGCGGTCGACGACTGGGCGTCGCTCATCGTCTGGCCGAACCCCGACTACGACGCAGAGCAGCTCGCAGCGGCCAAGCGGGCTGCAGCGGCGTCCGGAGCCTGAGCGTGCACATCGACGAGGCCGTACGAAGACCGTTCTGGTGGGACGCGGTGGATGCCCGCCCGACGCGCCCTGCGCTCCCTGCGGCGCGAGAATGCGACGTCGCCATCATCGGTGCGGGGTTCACCGGCCTCTGGACCGCGTACTACCTCAAGGAGCACGATCCCGACCTGTCGGTCGTGGTCCTCGACGCCAACCACGTGGGTTTCGGCGCTTCGGGACGCAACGGCGGATGGTGCCACGCCGAATGGCCCCTGGGCATCGGCACGCTGGCGCACGACCACGGCAAAGACGCCGCGGTGCGCCACATGCGTGCTCTGTTCGCCACGGTCGACGAGGTGGGGCAGGTCACCAGGGACGAGGGCATCGACTGTCATTACGCAAAGGGAGGCGTGCTCGCCATCGCCCGCAGCCCGCTGCATCTGCGTCGCGCCGAGGAGGAGGTGGCAGAGGCCCGCGAGATCGGGTTCGGCCCCGACGACTACGTGCTGCTCTCGGGCGCCGAGGCCAGAGAGAAGCTGAACGCCACCGACGTCATCGGCGGCAGCTGGAGCCCGCACGGCGCCGCCATCCAGCCGGCTCTTCTCGTCCACGGTCTCGCTGCCGCCTGCGAGCGCCGCGGAGTCACGATCTATGAGCAGACGGCGGTGACGCATCTCGAGCCGGGGATCGTCACGACCACCCACGGGACGGTACAGGCGGAGATGGTCGTGAGGGCCACAGAGGGTTTCACGGCCCGGCTGCCGGGCATGCGCCGCACGATGGCCCCGCTCTACTCCCTCATGGTGGCCACCGAGCCGTTGCCCGATGCCATGTGGGACGAGATGGGCCTGCGACAGCGTGCGACGTTCGGCGACTTCCGGCATCTGCTGATCTACGGCCAGCGAACGGCTGACGGCCGATTCGCGTTCGGGGGACGGGGGGCGCCGTACCACTTCGGGTCGGCGATCGAGGACGACTTCGACATCGACGATGTCGTACACACCGAGATCATCCGGGTGCTCACCGAGCTGTTCCCTGCGCTGGCCGAGCGCTCGATCACCCACCGTTGGGGAGGCGCACTGGGTGCGCCCCGGGACTGGCGTCCTTCCGTCGGGATCGATCGGCCGGGCCGTCTCGCCTGGGCGGGCGGCTACGTGGGCGACGGCGTCAACACGTCGGCACTGGCAGGTCGCACGCTCGCAGACCTGATCCTCGAGCGAGCCACCGACCTCACCACGCTGCCCTGGGTGAACCACACCTGGCGCAAGTGGGAGCCCGAGCCACTGCGGTGGGCGGGCATCAACATGGGCCTGTGGATGGCCAAGACGGCCGACAGAGCCGAGGAGCGGACGGGCAAGTCCTCCCGCCTCGGCGCCTTCGGAAACTGGCTGCGCGGCAAGACCAGGTGAACGCCACCGCCAGCTCAGTGGTGTTCCACGGCGGTCCCGTCTTCGGGCATCCAGCCGGCACGGAGGTGGGCTGCGTCGACGGTGCCATCGTCGCAGTTGGCGACACGGACGAGGTGAGGGCTGCGGTCGGGGCGAGTCCCGACGTCGTCGACCTGGCCGGCCGCATGCTGACAGCCGGCTTCCAGGACGCGCACATCCATCCTGTCGAGGGAGGCCTCATCAGGATGCGGTGCAACCTCGAGCCGGCCGCTGATGCGGCGGCGGCCGTCGAGATCGTCGCCCGTTACACGAGGACCCATCCCGATGAGCCATGGATCAGGGGTGGCGGCTGGAAGTACGACTGGTTCGACAGGGGCAACCCGAGCGCGACGGCCCTCGATGCGGTCACTGACCGGCCCGCCTACCTCGTCGTCGCAGACGGGCACTCTGCGTGGGCCAACACCCTCGCCCTCGAGATGGCGGGCGTCACTGCCGACACGCCCGACCCGGCGGACGGCGTCATCGTGCGCAACGACGACGGGTCCCCTGCCGGAACACTGCACGAGGGGGCGATGAGCCTCGTGGAGCGCATCGTGCCGCGGACGACGGCCGCCGACCGAGAGCAGGCGTTGCTCGAGAGCCAGACGTATCTCCTCGGCCTCGGGATCACCGCTTGGCAGGACGCGTGGGTCACCCCTGGCATCCACGCAGCCTATCGGCGGCTCGCCACAGACGGCCGACTGAGGGTGCGAGTCAGAGCCGCACTGTGGTGGGATCGAGACCGGGGCATCGAACAACTCGACGAGCTCGTGGACCGTGCGACCGAGTCTGTTGACAGGTACGACCCCCGTACCGTGAAACTCATGCTCGACGGGGTGGCCGAGAACCAGACGGCCTCGGTCCTCGAGCCATGGCTCGACGACGCCGGTCTCCCGACGACGAACCGGGGCATCGACTTCATCGACCCCGGCGAGCTCCCGGAGATCGTCACACGCATCGACGCCGCCGGGCTCCAGTGCCACTTCCACGCCCTCGGCGATCGCGCCGTACGGAACGCCCTCGACGCCATCGAGACCGCCAGGGAACGCAATGGCCCCAGCCGGCACCGTCCCCACCTCGCCCATCTCCAGGTCATCCACCCCGAGGACGTTTCCCGATTCGCCGATCTCGGCGCAACAGCCAACATCCAGCCGCTGTGGGCGGTGGCCGACGAGTCGATGACCCGTCTCACCATCCCGTTCCTCGGCGAGGAGCGGAGCCGGCACCAGTATCCCTTCGGGTCACTGCGCCGGGCCGGAGCGACACTCGCCATGGGCAGCGACTGGTCGGTGAGCACCCCCGACGTGTTGCAGCAACTCGCCGTGGCCGTGGAACGGACCTCACCCGCCGACGGCATCGACGAGCCGTTCCTCCCGGAGCAGCGCTTGACGCTTCACGATGCGATACTCGCGGCAACGGCCGGCGCCGCCCACGTGAGCTTCTTCGACGACGACTCCGGCCGGATCGCCCCGGGTCTCCGCGCCGACCTCGCAGTCATCTCGGGCGATCCGCAGAGAGAACCCATTCACGAACTCACCGTCGACATGACCGTGCTCGGCGGTGACATCGTCCACGACACCAGGAGGTGAGCGTGTTCAAGCAATACATCGGCGGAAGCTGGGTCGATGCCGCAGACGGCGGCACCTGGGATCTCCTGGACCCGGCGACCGAGAAGAGCCTCGGGCTCATGCCGTTCGGTGGTGCGGCAGACGCCACGGCCGCCATCGACGCCGCCGAAGAGGCCCGCGAGGCGTGGGCCGCGATGAACCCCTACCGCCGCGCCCGCCATCTCCTGGATGCCGCCGCCATCGCCGCCTCCCGGCGCGACGAATGCGCCCGCATCACCACCGAGGAGTCGGGCAAGCCGCTCGCCCAGGCCTCTGGAGAGTGGACGACGTTCGACTCGTTCGTCACGTTCATGGCGGAAGAGGCGAAGCGGGTGGGAGGCCGGATCATCCCCTCGAGCCGCCCGGGACGCCGCACCGACGTGACCTACATGCCCATCGGCACCGTCGGGATCATCACGGCATGGAACTTCCCCGTCTACAACCCCATCCGGGCGGCGGCAGCCGCCATGGCAGCCGGCAACCCCGTGGTGGTGCGCCCCTCCGAGCACACGCCACGCTCGGCGATGCTGATGGCCGAGTTCTTCGAAGAGGCGGGTCTGCCGGCCGGTGTCTTCAACGTCATCAACGGGGACCCGGAGGCCATGGGCCAGGTCATGCTCGACGATCGCCGTGTCCGCAAGATCCAGTTCACCGGATCCGTCCGCGTCGGCAAGCTCCTGCTCGACGGTGCGTCCCGCACCATGACCCGCCTGTCGCTGGAGCTCGGGGGCAACGCACCCGTCCTCGTCTTCCCCGACGCCGACATCGAGGCCGTCGCCGCCTCGGGAGTGGTCTCGAAGTACCGCAACGGTGGCCAGGTGTGCGTCGCCCCGCAACGGTTCTACGTCCACGAGTCGGTCATGCGCGACTTCTCCGAGGCCGCCACCGCCGCTGCTGAGCGACAGGTCGTGGGTCACGGCCTCGATCCCGACACGACGATCGGACCGATGATCAACGCGGCCCAGCGAGATCGGGTCCATCGCATCGTCGAGGAGACGGTCGGAGCAGGCGCCCGGGTGCTCACCGGGGGCAGACCGATGAAGGGTCCCGGCTACTTCTATCACCCGACCGTGCTCGCCGACGCCCCGGCAGGGAGCCCCGTGCTCACCGAGGAGATCTTCGGTCCCGTGCTGCCGATCGTGCCGTTCGACGACGTCGATGCCGCCGTGCACCAGGCCAACTCGGTCGAAGTCGGTCTCGCCGCGTACGTCTGGACCCAGCACCTCGACACCGCCATCAAGGTCTCGGATGCCCTCGACTTCGGTCTGGTCGGTGTCAACGACTGGAACCCGCAGTCCACCGAGGCTCCGTTCGGTGGCATGCGCCAGTCCGGGCTGGGTCGCGAGGCGGGCCAGGAAGGTCTGCTCGAGTACCTCGAGCCGAAGACGAGAGTGTTCGGCGTGTCGTGACGCGTCGGGAGCCCGAGCGCTCGGCCCGGGCTCCCATGACGTCGATCGTCGGCTAGCTCTTGGCGCGAGCCAGTTCGTCCGTGAAGTTGATCTCGTAGTCGCCGGTGTCCTCGATCACCTCGAGTCCCTCGGCCGAATCCGTGCCGGCGTAGAAGTCCACAACGTCCTGCTCGATCAGGCCCGCATCGAGAGCGGCGCCGTTCGGCGTGCCGTAGTAGTTCCAGTTGGTGAGGGCCGCCCCGTTCTCGGCGTCCAGCAGGAAGTCGATGAACGTGTGTGCGGTGCACGGTGACTCGGCGTTGGTCGGGATCGTCATGTTGTCGATCCACAGCGTGGCGCCCTCCTTGGGCAGCACGTACTCGTAGTTGTCCGGATCATCGGAGTCGCCGATGGCGACGATCATGTTCCCCGAGTAGCCGTGGGCGACTGCGACCTCGCCGGCCACGAGTGCTTCGTCGTACTGGTCGGAGTCGAAGGTGGCGATGCCCGACTTGGCGTCGGCGATGAGATCGGCCGCCTCACGAAGGTTGTCGATGTTGGTGTCGTTGAGCGAGTACCCCAGATACTTGAGCGCAGCACCCATCGTTTCGCGCGGGTCGTTCAGCACCGACACACCACCGGCGAAGCCGGACGTGAGGTTTGGATCGAAGATGAGCGCCCAGCTCGGCTCGAAGTCCTCGCCGACGATCGCCTTGTTCACACCGAGACCCGTCGTCCCGTACTGATACGCCACCGAGTAGGCACCCTCCGGGTCATACGGGAGTCCCTGGAAGTCCTCAGCCAGGTTCGAGTAGTTCGGGATGGCGTCCTTGTTCAGCTCGACCAGCAGACCCTCGTCGATCATGATCCCGACCATGTAATCGGAAGGCACGATGAGGTCGTAAGAGACGCCGGAGTTGATCTGCGAGAGCATCGCCTCGTTCGACTCGTAGAACGACTCGACGACGTCGACATCGTATTGCTCCTCGAAGGCGGTGATCAGCTCGGGGTCGATGTACTCCGACCAGTTGTAGAAGTTGAGATCGCCATCGGTGCCACCGACCTCGCAGTCGGCCGCGCTGACCGCATCGTCGCCGCCACACGCCGCCGCCACGAGGGCGAGCGCCGCGAGCAACAACAGCGGCTTTCGTAGGTTCTTCATGCCGTTTCCTCCTGTGTGGTTGTCGTAGCCCTGGCGTCTCGCTGCAGGAACAGCGAGATCACCACGAGCACCATCGACACCGTCAGCATCACCGTACTGACTGCGTTGATGAGTGGTGTGACCCCTCGTCGAACGAGACCGAAGACATAGACCGGGAGGGTCGTCGAGCCCGGCCCTGCCACGAAACTGGTGACGACGACGTCGTCGAGCGACAGCGTGAGCGCCAGCAAGGCGCCGCCGGCGACGCCCGGGGCGATCAGCGGCAGGGTGACGTAGCGGAACGCCTGCCAGCGATTCGCATAGAGATCCGCCGCGGCCTCTTCGAGCGACGGATCGAGCTGACTGAGCCGCGCTCTGACCACGACGGCGACGAACGAGATGTTGAACGCCATGTGGCTGAGGGAGATCGTGCCGATTCCGAAGTTGGGGCTGGTGCCGATGATCGCATCGATGATGCTGAAGCTCTGGGCGAAGAAGAGCAGCATCATCACGGCCATCGTCACATCGGGGATGATGATGGGGAGATACACGAGGCCGTCGTAGACACGCTGACCGCGGAATCTGAAGCGCTCGAGCGAGAGCGCCGTGGCGGTCCCGAGGATCGTGGCGAAGACCGTCGAGATCCCGGCCACGATCAGCGAGTTCGACAGCGCACGCATCACGTCGTCGTTGCGGAACATCTCGCCGTACCAGCGCGTCGACGCCCCGGTCCAGATGCCGACGTTGTTGTTCTCGTTGAAGGACAGGACGATGAGCAGCACGATCGGTGCGTAGAAGAAGGCGTAGACCAGCCAGGAGTTCGCTGCCAGCAGCCGCTCCACGGGGCTCTTGGGTCGAACGCCTGCCGAGACGGTCACAGGTTCCTCGCTCCCGCTCTGAAGTACACGATGACCGCACCGAGCATCACCGTCATGACCGCAACCGAGAGCGCCGACCCGAACGGCTGATTGCGCGCCGCCAGGAACTGGCTCACGATGTAGTCGCCGAGAAGCGTCGTCCGCGCCCCTCCCAGCAGCGCCGGCGTGACGTACGCACCCAGCGAGGGGATGAAGACCAGGATCGACCCGGCGATGACCCCGGGGCGCGAGATGGGCCACGTGACCCGCCAGAACGCCTGCCAGCCCGATGCGTAGAGATCGCGGGCAGCCTCGACGAGACTCCAGTCCATGCGCTCCAACGCCGCGTACAGCGGGAGCACCATGAACGGGAGGAAGCCGTACACGAGACCGATGAGCACGGCATAGTTGGTGAAGAGCAAGCGGAAGGACTCACCTGTGAGAGCCTCGCTGAGCTGGCCGACAGGCCCTTCCGTGCCGAGGATGACGCGCCACGCATACGTGCGGACGAGGAAATTCGACCAGAACGGGATCAGGACGAGCACCACGAGCACGTTGCGGACACGCGGGCTCCGGGTGGCGATGTAATACGCGAACGGATACGACACCAGCAGGCAGATCAGGGTCGTCGTCACCGCCAGCACCAGCGAACGCCAGGCGATCTCAGCGACGAGCGGGTCGAAGAGCCGGGCATAGCTGTCGAGGTTCCATCCCGTGAGCCGGGTCTGCCCCGTGGACGACCGGGTGGCGAACGAGTACACCAGGACGATCAGCAAGGGGACGGCGAAGAAGAACGTCAGGTAGATCCACGACGGCAATGCGATGAGCAGCCCGCGGCGCGACTCACTGCGCTCGGCGTCGGCTTCGAGCCCGGCGGTCTCGGTGACGACCGGACGCTCGTCGGTCGTCGTCATTCCTGGATCACCGTGGCGGCGGACGGATCCCACGCGACGTGAGCCTGGCCACCCACCTCGTGAGGCCGCAGTGACGGACGGTTCTCCTCCTTGACCTCGATGACACCGCCGGGGGTGTCGACGTCGTAGAAGTAGACATCGCCGTGGTACATGCGACGGATGATCGTGCCCTGGATCGAGTTTCGCCCGGAGCCGATGGCGTCGGCGCTCTCGTGGAGCGAGAACCGCTCGGGCCGTATGGCGACCGTGACCTCGCTCCCGACGGCGAGGTCGGAGGCCGCATCGAGGAGCTGCCCGTCGAAGAGCTTGACGGAGCGGTGGTCGACGACCGTCGCCTGCAGCAGATTGATCTCCCCGATGAAATCGGCGACGAACCGCGACGCGGGGTGCTCATAGATGTCGGCTGGCTCTCCCACTTGGAGGAGGCGGCCCTCGTTCATGACACCGATGCGATCGCTCATCGTGAGCGCCTCTTCCTGGTCGTGGGTCACGTAGATGAAGGTGATCCCCACTCGCTGCTGGAGGTCCTTGAGCTCCACCTGCATGGCCTGTCGAAGCTTCAGATCGAGTGCACCGAGCGGCTCGTCGAGCAGCAGCACCTCTGGCTCGTTGACGAGCGCCCTGGCGAGCGCGACCCGCTGCTGCTGGCCACCAGACAGCTGCTTCGGGGAGGCACCGGCCCGATGAGCGAGCTGCACCATGTCGAGCGTCCGCTTCACCCGCTCGGCGATCTCGGCCCCCGGCACGTTCTGCATACGGAGGCCGAAGCCGACATTCTCTTCGATCGTCATGTGGGGGAACAGGGCGTAGGACTGGAAGACCGTGTTCACCGGGCGCTCGTTCGCCGGCTTGAGGCGCACCTCCTCACCATGGATCTCGAGACTGCCTTCGGTGGGGAACTCGAACCCCGCGATCATGCGCAGCGTGGTGGTCTTGCCACATCCACTCGGTCCCAGCAGCGAGAAGAACTCACCGTCACGAATGGCGAGGTCGAGGGAGTCGACGGCAACCACGTCGCCAAAGCGCTTCGTGACCCCACGGAGCCGCACGGAGTCACTCATCGGCCAGCTCAGGGTTCGTCCAGACGATGAGCGCAGCCCACCCGTCGTTCTGCTCGTCCTCCAGGTAGTTCTCGAGAACCCCGCGCACTTCGAATCCGTTCTCCAGCTGGAACGTCAACGTCCGGTCGTACAGATCCCCTGCCGCGACGGCGGCACAGTACTCCGCCGCAGTCATCTCGTGCTTGTGGTCTCCGTACGCAGCGAGGTAGCCGCCTGCGATGATGCCCCGCTTGCCCCGATCGCGCACGAGCTGCTTGCGGAGTTCGTAGAGGCGCCCGCCGATGCCGCGCCGCCGGTACTCCCGATCCACCACGATGTCGGTGCCGTAGTACCAGTCGCCGTCGGGATCGTGGTTGCCGCACTGGTGCTCGCCGGTGATCTCCACGATGGTGTGCTGGGGGTGGTCGAAGTCGAAGTCCAGGAGGATCCCGGCTCCTTGCCCGACGACCCTGTCTTCGTCGAGCGCCACGAAGAAGCCCTCGGGAAAGACCTCGGCGTACTTGGCGACGTCCGGCTCCGTCAACAGCTCCTCGGGCTCGGCGGTGGGGAACGCGGCCGCCTCGAGGGCGGCACATGCGGCCACGAGATCGGGCGTCAGGTTCACGTACCGGATCTCGCTCACGCTCGTCCTCCGACGACGTGGTGCTCGTAGTCGTTCTCCGAGGGAAGCCCCCAGCAGGCCCAGAAGTCGCCCGTCGCGGGGCGCATGATCGCGGCGCCGCACGTGGCGTAATCGAAAGGCGGCTCGGGGTGGCGACAGATCGAGCGCTCGTCCCTGGTCATTGCGGCCAGGGTCTCGTAGGAGATGGGACGGTCGGCGAGCAGCTCGTGCGCCTCGACCATCCGCCGCTTGGACGAGATGTCGAGCTCGACGGGTCTGACGTCTTCAACCGCCTGGGTGTGCGGGACCAGGCAGTGATTGGTGTGGATCAGCGGGGCGCCTTCTAGCGTCTCGACGTGAGTCCGACTGGGCAGCGCCTCGACGACGGCGCCCCTGCCCTCGTCGTCGAAGAGGAGGAAGCTGTGGCCGCCGGCGAGCCGGGCGCCTGTGATGGCCTCGAGGGCATCGTCGAAACGGGTCTGGGCGAGCACCTTGCGAACCACGAATGGCCACGTCACCCCGATGGTGCCGTCCGCCACGGTGAGGTTGTTGATCCCGACAGCGATGCCTGCCTCGTTCATCCCGATCTGGCCCAGCGTCCCGACCGTGGTGAACACGAGGGCGGCAGGACCGTCGTCGGGTGCGATGTCGAACAGAACGACGTGGGGAGTCGCACTGGCGTTCATGTCCCAGGTCTGCGCCAGGAAGCCTGCTCCACCCGCGAGCGCATCGGGCACGATCACCGACGTGCAGTTGTTCTCGACGGGCGCGGCTCCTGCAACGGCGCGCACCGTGTCGAGGAAGTCGGTGTAGCCGCCGACGATGACGGCCTCGCCGGGCGAGAGCCCGGCTGCGGATGCCATGGCGAGCATCTCGGCGTGCAGTCGAGGGTCGTACTCCTCGTGGGCGGGGAGCATCGACGTGGCGAGGGCCACGAGATCGTCCCGGGTGAGCGACGTGCCTTCGGCCGAGAGGGCGATACGACCCTCGGTGTAGGCCCGGATCTCCTCTGCGTAGGTCGCGCCGTGGCGATCCCCCATCGCCTCGGGTGTTCCCTCCAGCCGAGTGACCCGGATCGGTCCCAGGGTCATGACGGCCTCCCGGCGGTGACTCGACCGACGGCTGCCTCGACCACGTCGAGCGCCTCGTCGAGAATCTCATCGGGGATGTCGAGCGCCGGCAGGAACCGCACGCAATTCGAATAGAGGCCGGCGCGGATGGCGATGACGCCGTGCGCCACGGTGTCTGCGGTGATGGCCGAGGCGCCGTCCATCCACGGTCGCTTGGATGCTGCGTCGGCAACGATCTCCATCACGAGCATCGGTCCCAGGCCCCGGACGTCTCCGATCACATCGGGATGGGCCACCCTGATCTTCTCGAGGCGCTCTCGGAGTCTGACTCCGACCTCGATGGCCCGTCCCATGAAACCCGGTCCTGTGATGCGATCGAGGGCGGCCAGCGCCGCAACGCACGCCAGGGGGTTCCCCGAATAGGTGCCGCCGAGCCCACCGGGATGGGGAGCGTCCATGATCTCGGCCCTGCCGGTGACCGCAGAGAGCGGCATCCCCGCGGCGAGCGACTTGGCGCTCGTGACGAGATCGGGCACCACTCCGCTGTGCTCGATGGCGTAGAGGGTGCCGGTGCGGCCCATGCCGGATTGGATCTCGTCGGCGACGAGCACGATGCCGTGGTCGTCACACAACTCGCGCAGCCTGGCCAGCCAGCGAAAGGGGGCGGGGATGAATCCGGCCTCGCCCTGCACCGGCTCGACGACGAGCGCCGCCACGTGCGACGGATCCACGATGGCGGTGAAACAGTGATCCAGGTTCTTGATGGACCAGTTGACGAACTCCTCGGGATCGAGGCCCTCGGGCCGCCGGTAGATGTTGGGGAACGGGAAGCGATAGACCTCGGGGGCGAACGGCCCGAAGCCCTTCTTGAAGAGGTTGAACTTCGACGTCATGGACATCGTGAGGTTGGTCCGGCCGTGGTAGGCGCCGTCGAACACGACGACTCCCTGACGACCGGTGTACGACCTGGCGATGTTGATCGCGGTCTCCACCGCTTCGGCACCCGAGTTCATGAGCACCGTCTTCTTGGCGAAGTCACCGGGTGTGACGTCGTTGAGTCGCTCGGCGAGTGCGACGTACGGCTCATACGACGAGACGATGGCGCACATGTGGATGAGGCGGGACGCCTGCTCGGTGATGGCGGCGACCACGTCGTCCGGTGTGTGGCCGACGGCGAGGACTCCGATGCCGCCCGCCAGATCGATGAGCGTGTTCCCATCGACGTCGGTGACCAGTGATCCGTGCGCCGAGTCGACGGCGATCTGCGTGAGCTTGGATGCCCCGGCAGGTGTCGCCGCCTCGCGCCGCGCCACGATCGCTCGGCTGCGCGGGCCGGGTACTTCGGTGACCAGCCTCACGGCTCCTGACACGCCAGCCTCCTCACCAACGAGATGTCAGGCCGGATTATTGCCGAAACGCCAGGTCGCCACACGAGGACGAGGTGCTTTTCCCGTCGCGATCGGATGGACCGGGCCGCGCCTCAGCGGGCGCCGAAACCCGACATGACGGTCCAGATGCTCTTCCCGAGAATGTCCAGATCGAGCCACGGGCTCATGTGCTTCACGTAGTAGAGGTCATAGGTGAGCTTGTCGATGGTGTCGGCATCCCCGTCGGCGTAGCCGTAGTTGACCTGCGCCCAGCCGGTGAGACCCGGTCTGATGAGATGCCGGTACCCGTAGAACGGGATCGTACGTTCGAAGCGCACGGTGAACATGGGCCGTTCCGGCCGGGGTCCGACGAGCGAGAGATCGCCCTTCAGCACGTTCCAGAGCTGTGGAATCTCGTCCATGCGGATGCGGCGGAGCCAGCGCCCCACGCGGGTGAGCCTCGCGTCGGCGACCGCGGCGAATTGGGGCCCCATCGACTCCGCGTTCACCACCATCGAGCGGAACTTGTACAACGTGAACGGAACCCCGTTGCGGCCGACACGTTCCTGTTTGTAGATGGCCGGGCCCTCGGAGTCGAGCTTGATGAGTATCCAGAAGACACCACCGAGGACGACCCAGATCGGGAGCGTGGCCAGGACGAGCACGGTGTCGATGGCTCGCTTGAAGCCGGCATAGGCGTTGGTCTCGACGGGCGTCGACAGCTCCCAGCCCTCGGCGATGTGAACCAATGGGAGCCGACCCGTGTGCTCCTCGTAGACGCTGGAGAGAGCGCGCATCGGGAACCCGGCGAGGTTCCACGAAGAGACGTACTGCGCCATCGCATCGGACATCACCGGACGGAGATCCACGGCGAGGGTGACGCCACGGCTCGGCCGATCGGCCGGCGGCTCACCCGAAGGGTCGTAGACGGCGAGCACGTCGGCATGCGGCGCGGTGCGCATGTCGTCGACGAGGCTCTTCTCGGACGTGATCACCAGCAGGCTCTCGGTCCAGGGTCGCCGTCTCCTGAACCACCGATGGCCGAAGGCGCCGCCGAGCCAGACCAGCGACGTGATGCCCAGCACCGAGTTCGAGTGGTAGGGCCTCGCCAGAACGATGCCGATCGCCGTGAAGGCCACGGTGGCACTGATGATGCCCACCGCACGCCCGTAGGAAGGTCGGGGCGCATTGCGCTTCCAGAGCCTGATGCTCGCGGTGGACGCCCCCACGGCACCGACGGCCAGCAGCACCAGCATCGGCCAGATCGACGATGTGGCGCTCGCGGGCAGCGACACCTCCCATGGCAGAGGAGTGCCGAAGACGGCCCACAGCCCGATCGTCATTGCGACGAACAGCGCGGTGAGGTCGCTCACGAGAACCGTGGAGATGAAGCGCCTGCGCATCGAGGCGCAAGGTTACCTTCCCGTGCGTGTGCACGAGTTCATGAGCGACCTAAGACTCGGTAAACCGGCTACGCTCGCTGCCCATGCCTCGCGGTTCCTATGTCCACCACGTCGCCGTTCCCGCGTCCGCGAACGACGTGTGGGCCCGGTTCCAGGACTCGGAGACCTGGGAGGGCATCGGTCCCATCGACGACGTACGCGACGTGCGCGTCGACGGAGACCGCCTCGTGTCGTTCAGCTGGTCGACCCACGTGGGGCCCTCGAGGTACCGCGGCCGGTCGACGATCGTCGAGAACGTCCCCGGCAGGCGGATCGTGATGCGGCTCGACAGCACCGAGATGGCCGGCTCGCTCGCCGTCGACCTCGACGAGCAATCCGACGAGACCAAGATCGCGGTGACGCTCGCCGTGGTGACGAAGGGAACGATGTCGTCGCTGTTCTTCCCCATCATCTCCGAGACGATCACGAAGGGCCTGGCGACGCAGGTCGAGGCGTTTGCGGCGACGTGGGACGGCGGCTGACCGTCACTCGTCCTCGGCGGCCTCCGCCAGCGCAGCCGCGAGACGCATGGTCTCTTCGCGGTCACCGGTCGACAACTCGGCACGGTCTGTGAGCAGCGTCACCTGGTTCTGGAAGATCTGGAGAAAGCCCCCATGGATGCCCACGGTGACGCGACTCCCGTCGGTGGCGCTGATCTCGACTGCTCCCGTCGCCAGGGCCGCCATCGTCGGCTCGTGATCGGCGAGGACGCCGATCTCGCCCTCGACCGTGCGCGCCACCACGAAGTCGGCCTCACCCTCCCAGATGATCGCTTCCGGGGTGACGACGTCGACGATGAACGACTTCGCCATCAGCCCTTTTCCATCTCGGCCGCTCGCCTGATCGCGTCATCGGCGCCACCGACCATGTAGAAGGCCTGCTCCGGTAGATGGTCGAGTTCGCCTTCGATGAGCATCCGGAAGGACTCGATCGTCTCGGACAGCGGCGTGTAGACGCCGGCCTGGCCGGTGAACTGCTCGGCCACGAACATCGGCTGGCTGAGGAACCGCTGGATGCGGCGGGCCCGCGACACGATGAGCTTGTCTTCCTCGGTCAGCTCATCGATGCCGAGGATCGCGATGATGTCCTGCAGGTCCTTGTAGCGCTGCAGGATCTGCTGGGTCTCGGTGGCCACCCGGTAGTGCTCCTCGCCGATGATCTGCGGGTCGAGGGCACGGCTCGTCGAGTCGAGCGGATCGACCGCCGGATAGATGCCGAGAGCCGTGAGCGGGCGGCTCAGCACCGTGGTGGCGTCGAGGTGGGCGAACGCGGTGTGGGGGGCCGGGTCGGTGATGTCGTCGGCGGGGACGTAGATCGCCTGCATCGAGGTGATCGAGCGGCCCTTGAGCGAGGTGATCCGCTCCTGGAGCGCACCCATCTCGCCGGCCAGTGTCGGCTGGTAGCCCACGGCCGAGGGCATGCGGCCCAGCAGCGTCGAGACCTCGGAACCGGCCTGCGTGAACCGGAAGATGTTGTCGATGAAGAGGAGGACGTCCTGACGCTGCACGTCGCGGAAGTACTCGGCCATGGTGAGCGCGGAGAGCGCCACACGGAGACGCACCCCGGGTGGCTCGTCCATCTGACCGAACACCAGCGCCGCCGAGTCGATGACACCCGACTCCATCATCTCGCCGAAGAGGTCGTTCCCCTCGCGCGTGCGCTCGCCGACTCCGGCGAACACGGACACACCGTCGTGCTCCTGGGCGACACGGCGGATCATCTCCTGGATGAGAACGGTCTTGCCGACCCCGGCGCCGCCGAAGAGGCCGATCTTGCCACCGAGCAGGTAGGGCGACACGAGGTCGAGCACCTTGATGCCGGTCTCGAAGACCTCCTTGGTGGGCTGCATCTCCTCGAAGGGCGGAGCGGGCCGGTGGATGGGCCACCACTCGCCTGAGAACTCCGCATCCGGGTCGTCGAGCGACTCGCCCCACGTGTTGAAGATGTGGCCGAGCGTCTGGTCACCGACAGGAACCATGATGGGCACGCCGGTGTTGCGCACGGCGCCGCCGCGGACCAGACCGTCCGTGGGAGCCATGGCGACGGCGCGCACACGGTTGCCCCCGAGATGTTGGGCGGTTTCGCACAAGATCGTCAACGACTCGCCGCCGAGCTCGAAGTCGATCTCGAGGGCGTGGTTGATCTCGGGCAGCCCGTCCGGCGGGAACTCGACGTCCACGACCGGGCCGGCGACCTTGACGACACGACCTGCTGGGAGGGCTGTGGTGGTCACTTCGTTGCTCCGTCTTCCTGCTCGTTTGTGCGTGTGTTGATCATCAGCCGCTGCTCAATGCCTCGGCTCCACCCACGATCTCCGAGATCTCGGTCGTGATCTCGGCCTGGCGTGCCTGGTTGGCTTCGCGGGTGAGGACTCTCGTCAGTTCTTCTGCGTTCTCGGTCGCCGCCTTCATGGCGCGCCGTCGGGCGGCGTGCTCGGAGGCGGAGGCCTCCAGGAGCATCCCGAACACCGTCGCCTCCAGATACCGCGGCAGCAGCCGACCCAGGATGGCCTCGGGCGACGGCTCGAACTCGTAGCCGATTGCGGTCTCGGCATCGTCGGCCATGTCGGGGGGCTCGATGGGCAGCAACGGCCAATGGACCGCCGTCTGCGTCAGCGCGGAGCGGAACCGCGTCGTGAATGCCTCGACGGCGTCGACATGCGCTTCCTGGTACTCGTTCAACAGCACGTTGGCGATGGTGCGGGCGTCGTTGTAGGTCGGCCGATCGGTGACGCCGAGGAAGGCCTGCTCCACCTGATAGTTGCGGTATCTGAAGTAGCCGTTTGCCTTCTGACCGACGACGTAGAGACGCGTCGACTTGCCCGCATCGAGATGGGCGTTGACCGCCCGTTCGGCGAGCCTCATCACGTTGGCGTTGTAGCCGCCTGCCAGGCCGCGGTCCGAGGTGACGATGAGCACGCCGACCGTGTTGACCTCACGGCGCTCCAACAACGGGTGCACGAGGCCGCCGGCGGCTGCGATGTTGCGGATCACGCCCACCATGGACCGGGTGTACGGCTGGGACTGAGCGACACGAACCTGCGCCTTGGCGATACGCGACGTGGCGATCAGCTCCATGGCGCGCGTGATCTTCATCGTCGACTGCACCGACTTGATGCGGCGCCGGATCAGCCTCAGCTCGGCGGAAGCCATCGGCCCTAGTCGTCCTCTCCGCCGAGACCGGCAGACGTCTTGTACTCGTCGATCGCTCTGCCGAGCTCCTCGGCAGGCAGGTCACCGGTGTCGGCGATCTGCTGAAGCAGACCCGAGTGACGGGCGTGGAGATACTCGCGAAGGCCCTTCTCGGCCGCAGCGACCTTCTCCACGGCGATGTCGTCGAAGTAGCCCTCGGTGACGGCATACAGAGCAGCCACCTGCTCCTCCACGGCGAGGGGGCTGTACTGACCCTGCTTGAGGACCTCGACGACCCTGTACCCTCGCTCGAGCTGAGCGAGCGATGCGGCGTCGAGCTCCGAGCCGAACTGGGAGAACGCCTCGAGCTCGCGGAACTGCGCCAGGTTGAGACGCAGCGGTCCCGCCACCTTCTTCATGGCCTTGACCTGAGCGGCGCCACCGACTCGGGACACCGAGATACCTGCGTTGATGGCCGGGCGGATGCCCGAGAAGAACAGGTCGGTCTCGAGGAAGATCTGCCCGTCGGTGATCGAGATCACATTGGTGGGAATGAAGGCAGACACGTCATTCGCCTTCGTCTCGATGATCGGCAGACCAGTCAGCGATCCGGCACCCAACTCGTCCGAGAGCTTGGCGCAGCGCTCGAGCAGGCGGCTGTGCAGATAGAACAC
>CAYFYC010000006.1:62080-62338 GCA_964347305.1 uncultured Acidimicrobiaceae bacterium
TCGCCGGGATAGGCCTCGCGGCCGGGCGGGCGTCGCAGCAAGAGTGAGATCTCGCGATAGGCCACGGCCTGCTTGGACAGGTCGTCGAAGATCACGAGCGCGTGCTCGCCCTTGTACATCCAGTACTGCCCGATGGCGGATCCCGCATACGGCGCATACATCTGCAGTGCGGCGGCAGACGAGGCGGGGGCGTTCACGATGACCGTGAAGTCCATCGCGCCGGCCTCTTCGAGGGCGCTCGCCACCTCGGCGACAGTC
>CAYFYC010000007.1:0-281 GCA_964347305.1 uncultured Acidimicrobiaceae bacterium
TGGGTGATGATCTTCGTGATGCCGAGGTCGTTGAGGGTCTCGATGTTCTGCAGAGCGAGGCCCTGGAACACGTACTCGTTGCCGGTGCGCCGCGCCGGATCGCCGGTGCACAGCTCCCGGGGGCCGAGGATGGCGAAGTCGACCCCCGCCTCGTGCAGGAGCCGTGCCGTCGAGAGGGTGACCTTGCGGTTGCGGTCGTCGAAGCTGCCGGCACACCCCACCCAGTAGAGATACTCGGCCGTCACACCGGGCTCGCCGAGCACCTTGACCTCGAACGGAAG
>CAYFYC010000007.1:291-23337 GCA_964347305.1 uncultured Acidimicrobiaceae bacterium
ACACGTTGGACGAGTTCTCGAGACTCACGTACGCCTTGCCCAGCTCGCTCGGGAAGTCCGCCTCCATGAGCGCCAGATAGCGGCGCATGTCGAGGATCTTGTCGACGATCTCGATGTTGACCGGACAGATGTCGTCACACGCCCGGCACGTCGTGCAGGCCCAGAGCTCCTCCGGAGTGACACGCTCGAAGACACTGTCCGACGTCACCGTGATGGCGGCGTCGGACGACAGAGGTGGCGACACGACTGGGTCGGCGGTCGCAGCCGCCACCTCGCCGAGCTTGAGCACGATCTCCCTCGGGTCGAGCGGCTTGCCGGTGTGGTTGGCCGGACACACCGAGGTGCACCGGCCGCAGATGGTGCAGGCGTCGGTGTCCAGCAGCTGCTTCCACGTGAATTCGGCCACGACCGAGGCCCCCACCGTGTCGATGTCGGTCGCCTCGAGGAGGTTGGGCATCTCACGCATGGCGCCCACCGGTCGCTCCCGCGGCGAGAGGTACATGTTGACGGGCGAGGTGACCATGTGGCGGAGCTTCGTGGTCGGCAACACGATCAGAAACGCCACGAAGGAGAGACCGTGAACCACCCAGAGCGCCTGATGCACCCCGGCTGCGGTCGCCTCCGGGATGAGAGACGCCAGCGGGTAGCCGACGAAGCTCCACACCTCGAAGTCCGGTCTCCCCATCTCCTGGATCCGGGCCGCTTCGACCAGCAATCCGGTCACGCCGATGACGGCCAGCGTGAGCAGCACGAGGGCGTCCTCGGGCCTGGTCTTGGAACGGATGCGCCAGGGCCGGGTGCCGTATCGACGCACGGCGGCCCACACCAGGCCGGCGAGGAAGACGAGGGCGAAGAGGTCCAGCGTGAAGGAGTAGCCCTGGTAGACGCCGCCCTCGAGGAACTTGAGATTGGTCGGCAACAGGTGGTCGATCTCGAGCGTGACCGTCCCGAGGAACAGGACGATGAACCCGTAGTAGATCATCGCATGCATGATCCCCGGAGCCCGATCCTCGAGGAGGGTCCGCATCTGCAGCCCCTCCCGGGCGGCGTGGAGGCGGCGCTTGAGGAGCCGGGTCCGATCCTCGCCGGCACCCCGCTCGATGCTCTTGGCCCGGAGCGCAAACAGGTAGAACATGAGGCCGAGCGCCACCGAAACGGCGACGTAGAACAGCGCCACCAACACGGTCGGGATGTTGTGGAAGACCTCGCGGCCGACCTCGAGCTCGGGCTCGGGCGACCAGGTGCCCACCCACCACAGCAGCATCGTCCCGATCGCCGAGACGATGCCCAGGGCTATGAGCAGGGTGCTGACCGGCGGACGACGAGAACCGGAGTCCTCGGCCTGCGGACGTGATTCGGTGGCGACCACACCTCTCCTCGCTCTCGCTCGCGGCGGAGTGTAGGTCGTCCGACGATGCGGCTTCAGCCGGCCCCGACAAACGGAGGCACAGCGCCGCGGACCTGCATACGATTGCCGGATGACACACCCGGAACAGAACGTGACGACCCCGATCGGCACCATGTGGATGGAAGACGGCGTGCTGGTTCACGAGGTCACCTCCTTTGATGTGATCACACCTGAGCAGGCCCGTTCCGTCGTCGACGCCGTCAAGCAACTGACCGGGGGCGACCCCGTCGTCGCCGTGGTCGACATCCGGGCGGTGGGCTACGCCCTCCCGGAAGCCCGCCATGCGTTCGCGGGCTCGCCTGAAGAGATGGGCGAGGTGGCGACGGCGCTGATCGTGGCCAACGCCGCAAGCCGTGCTCTGGCGAGGGTGTTCCTGGCGTTGAGCCGACCGCAACGGCCTGTGGAGGTGTTCACGAGCCGGGAGCGCGCCATGGAATGGGCGAACAGCTATCCCATGACGGGCAGCGGTTGACGGTGTCGAGCCGGTCGCTCCGGTGCTCGGTACCATCGCCATCCATGGCCACACTCGACTCGCCCGACCGGGGCGACCCGGGTTCCAGGTGCAGACCCATCCCGGGTCGGCCCGGATCGATGCTTCGCACATGACCGGGTTCTCGACTGCGACCGATATCGCCCGGCCCGACGTCGTTGCTGCATTCCGGCGCGTGTGGGGGCGGCTCGCCGAACCGGGGGCGACCTTCACCGGGGTCGAACGCGTCGACATCGCCCGTGTTGCCCGGGCGTCGCGCTCACATGCGCCGATCCCCGACGCCGGGCTGCCCGCGACCGTCATCGAGGTGGCCAGCATGGTGGGCGCCGAGCCGGCTGCCATCACCGAGGAGTGGGTGGAAGCCTCGATCGCACCCGCGATCGGTTATCCCGCCTACGTCGAGATCATCGGTCTCGTCGCTCAGCTCACCGCAGTCGACAGCTTCCATCGGGCCATGGGTCTGCCCCTCGAGCCGCTTCCTGCGCCGCAGGCCGGACCGCCGACAGCAGCAGTCGCCGACGACGCCAAGCTCCGCTCGTCGTGGGTTCCGACCGCCGGGCCGGGCAGCGTGGTCTACGCGTTGTCGCTGGTGCCCGGCGAGATGGCCGGGTTCGAGGATCTCCACGGACCGCTCTACATCCCAGTCGGCGAGATGGGCAACCACCTGTTCGCGAGGTCGCTGCAACGCCACCAGATGGAGCTCGTCGCCGCACGCACGTCGGCTCTCAACGACTGCTTCTACTGACTGGCGGCGCACATGGGCATGCTCCGTGCGAGCGCCGAGGCGTCCGGAATGTCGCATCTCGATCTGCGGTCGCTCGCCGACCCGACGCTCGACAGCGGCGTCCCGGGAAGCGTGGCCATGCTGCGCCTCGTGGATGCCACCATCACGAATGACGACGAAGTCGCGGCCACGGCGAGGACCGCCGTGAGTGCCGAGCTCGGGGCAGATGCGGCCGCCGAAGTCGCAGCCGTGATCGGCAACTTCGAGATGATGAACCGGATCGCGGACGCCACCGGCACACCGGTGAGCGCCAGAGCCCGCGAGTACCTCACGAGCGAGCTCGACGCCATCGGTCTGGGCCACGTCGCTCGCAGCTGACGATCGACTGACGGCCGCCCCTGGGGTCGATAGCCTTCGTGGTGGATGACTACGGACCCGGTCTACGAGTGGTTGCTCTCGGGTGATCCCTCCGTGACGTGGCAGGCCGAGCGTGACCTCCTCGATCGCGCCGAATCGACGTGGAAGCGCACGAGGCGCCGGGTGGCGACGGAGGGATGGGGAGCGGCGCTCCTGGCCGAGCGAGCCGACGATGCCACGTGGGGTGGCGGTCTCTACGGCCCCAAGTGGGTGTCGACGTTCTACACGATGCGACTGCTCCAGCATCTCGGCATGCCGCCACACCGTCGTGACGTCGCCGAGAGCTGCGAGTTGCTGCTCGCAAGTGGAGTACGCCCCGATGGTGCTGTGTCGCTGTGGAACTCGGGCAGGCCCGACACGTGCGTGACGGGGATGTTGCTGGCGATGGCGGTTGCCTTCGGGTTCGAGATGGACGAACGCAGCGAGCGGATGATCGACTCGTTGCTCAGGGAGCAGATGTCGGACGGTGGCTGGAACTGCGAGCGCGATCGGGGAGCCACCCACTCCTCGTTCCACACGTCTGTCAGCGTGCTCGAAGGACTCCGGCCGTTTGCGACGCGATCTGACGTGTCACGCGCCTGCGATCGAGGCCGAGACTTCTTCGCACGACACAAGCTCTACCGCTCGTGCACCACCGGTGATGTCGTCCGCGAGCAGTTCACCCGCTTCTCGTTTCCTCCGCGCTGGTTCTTCGACGTGCTCCGCGGTCTGGAGGCCTTCGCCGCAGCGGGTGCGCCGTGGGACGACCGGTTGTCGGATGCCGTGGGGCTCGTCGAGCGTCGCAAGGATCGGAACGGACGCTGGAACACGCAGAACCGTCACACCGGACGCACGTTCTTCGAACTCGAGCCGGCGGGGCAGCCAGGCCGGATGAACACGCTGCGGGCGCTCCGAGTGCTGCGTTGGGTCGAGCAGGTGCGCTGAACGCGACGGTCGGGCCGAAGACGAGCCGGCGTCGACACCGGCTGCTTGACTCGGATCGATGCTCGACGTAGGCGCCGCATTCGATCTCGATCCCGATCGGGTATGGCTCAACGCGGCGCATCAGGGTCCTCTCCCCCGCCGGGCATCGGAGGCAGCCGGCGAGGCGATCAGGTGGAAGGAGCGACCCCGAGTCCTGGCCGGCAGTGATCTGTTCACGAAGGTCCCTGCGGGGCTCCGTGCATCCATCGCCACGTTGCTGGACGTGCCGCCCGACGAGATCACGCTCGCCAACAGTGCCTCCTACGGCCTGCACGTAGTCGCCAATGGTCTCGGTCTCGGGGACGGCGACGAGGTCGTGGTGGCCGCGAACGACTTCCCCTCCGACGTGTTGCCGTGGCTGCGTCTGCGTGAGCGCGGCGTCCATGTCGCGAGGATCATTCCGTCATCGAGTGGAGTGGCCTCCCCTGACGAGGTGGACGCCGCCATCACGCCGCGCACACGCGTCGTCTGCCTCCCGTGGGTCCACTCGTTCAGCGGTCACGTGTCGGACGTGGCCGGAATCGGCGAGGTGTGCCGCGCACACAGGGTCTGGTTCGTCCTGAACGGTTCCCAGGGAATCGGCGCCATTCCGATCGCTCCTGCATCGGTTCCCGTGGATGCGTTCATCGGGGTCGGCTTCAAGTGGCTGTGTGGCCCCTACGGAACCGGGTTCCTGTGGATGAGCGACCAGATGTCCCGGCATGTCGCACCCCAGAAGCTGTACTGGCTGAACGCCATGACGTCGGCAGATCTGGCGGCTCCCGAGCTCGACATGGATGGGATCCGGCCCTCCCCCACCGGCCGCCATGACATCTTCGGAACCGCCAACTTCTTCAACTTCACAGCGTGGACCGCGGCCATCGAGCTGATCACGGAGGTCGGGGTCTCCGCCATCCACCAGCACGACCTGGCTCTCGCCGCACTCATCGAGCGGGGTCTCGACGACGGCCCCTTCGAAGTGCTCCCACGGGGCGACCGTGACCGATTGAGTTCCATCCTCTTCGTGCGGACCCGCCACGGCCCCATCGACGAGCTCGCGACACGCCTCGACACCGCAGGGATCGACGTCTCCGTGCGGAGAGGCATGATCCGCCTCTCCCCACATCTCTACAACACGGTGGCGGACGTGACGCGACTGCTCGACGCGATGCGGTGACGGGCTCCCGCGACGTCGCTGCTCATGACGGCACCGCCACGTACAAACCGCGGCCGAGCCCTCCCTCATCGGGGAGCCACTCCGCGTCGAGCCCGACGTCGGCGAACGTACGCAGGTGCTCGTCCACCGTGAACAGACCCGTGACGTGCTCCTCGACGAAGTAGTCGACGCCTTGGCCGGGCACCCCGACCAGATGATGGAACTGGAGGGTGCCGACCGCGCCCTCACGGGAACTGGCGATCATCCGGGCGATTCGCATCGACGAGTCACCGTGGACACCAAGCGCCACGTTGTCGTCGATCCACGTCTCCGGCGTGAGCCACGGCTCGACGATCACGACACCGCCGGAGGCGCAATGGGCGGCGAACCGTTCGTAGGCGGCGTGTAGATCGTCACCGCTCACGCAATACGCCACGCTCGAGCCCAGACACACCACGACGCCGAACGTCGCCCCGAGGCCCATCGTGCGCATGTCACCCCGGTGCAACGGAATCTCGGGGAGACGGTTGCCGGCGACTGCGAGCATCTCGTCGGAGAGGTCGATCCCCTCCACCTCGAAGCGAGTCTGCAGGTGCTCCAAGTAGAGACCCGTCCCGCAGGCCACCTCCAGCAGCGTCGTTGCGTGCTCCGTGCGCTCGTTGATCAGCTCGACGAGACGGGCCGCCAACGCCGCGTAGTCGAGCATGCCGCCGTAGATGGTGTCGTACACGCCGGCCGACACGGTGTGATGTCCATGGGTCACGTCGGTCTCCTGAAACGCAGACGCCCCCGACGGGACGGGGGCGTCGTTGCGATCGATCGTGGTGGCGTCAGGCGAGCCCGAGCTCCGCCTTCAGCTCCTCGAGCTTGGCGTCGGCCTGGACCATGTTGATGGCCTCCTTGAGCTCGGCCTCGGCACCCTGTGGCGTCGCCTCGCGAAGCTCGGCCTTGGCCATTGCCTGGGCCTTGCGGGCCTCGATCTTCTCTTCGACCTTCTCGAGCGACGGCATGTCGTAGTCCATCGTGTTCGAGAGGGCGTCGACGGCCTTGTTGACCGACTCCTGCATCTTGGCGGCCTCGAGCGAGCCGAGCAGCTCCATCCGCTTGGCGGCCAGCTCCTGAACACGCATGGCGTTCTGCTGAACGGCCTTCTTGGCGGAATCGGCCTGGCCGGTCGCCGACTCGTACTGCGTCTTGAGCGTCGACATGTTGTTCTCGGCCGCCTGCAGCTTCATGGCCAGCGACTGTGCCGTCTGGGTCCACTTGGTGACACCCTCGACATCGCCGGCCGACTTCGCGTCTTCGGCTCGCAGCAGCGCCTGCTTGGCCATCTCGCGGGCCTCACCGACGTCGTCGGCGGCCTTCTCGAGCTTCGACTCGAGCTGCGTACGGTGGGCGACGACCTTGGCGGCCTGGTTCCGCAGCTCCTGATCTCGCTTCCGCGCCTCGTTGATCGCCTGCTCGATCTCGATCTCGGGATTCATCGCCTTCTCCGCGCTGGTGCGGAACAGGGTCGTGATGTAACCCCAGAGACGCCTCAAGAAACCCATGTAATCCTTCCCCTGGCTCGGTGGTGGAGTGGAAACCCGATTGTAGGTCACGCAGTTGGGGCGGTGCCCGGCTCAGCCTCTCCTGCGGCTTCGTCCGCCCCTGACCCGACCACCCGTGCCACGGCGCGAGCTCGACCCTCGCGGCGACGAACGGCCCGACGATCTGCTGCTGCGCGAGCTGGTGCTGCGCGACGACCGGCTCGAAGATGCTCTCGAGCCACCACCCAATCCACCGAACAGACCCCCGAGCCCTCCCCCGCCGCGACTCGATCGACTCGACCTCCGTTGCGAGGATCGGCCCGCCGCATAGGCCATGCCCAGTTGCAACAGGGTGTCCATCATCGATGACCCGGCCCCGTAGGAGGACCGCCGAGTCGCGCGACGCGCGTAGGAAGGCGCAGGCAGTCGCGACGTGTCGATTGACCGCTCGGGTCGTTGCTCCGGTTCCAGCCGCCTCGGCTCGGGTCGTTCGGGGAGCTCGGTGCCGTCGAGGATGGCTTCGGCGGTGTCGAGCTGCCAGATCGCGATGTCGAGGCGGTTCGAGAGGTCGATGAGCTCGGCGGGTGTCGTCGCCGCCTGATAGGCGTCCGAGACGGCTCGGTAGGTGTCGGCGGCTTCGTTGTAGAACCGATCGGCCCTCGGGTTGTCGGCGACCCTCACCTCGTCTTCCATGTCGAGCAGGTCGTTGGCGACGTCGTCGATTCGACGCTGGACCTCGGCCTTGGCAGCGTCGATGCGAGACGTGGCCGCCTCGACCTCCCGCTTCTTGGAACGGCTGCGTACCCACAGGATGCCAACCACCACGACCACGGCGATGACCAGGAAGACGACGAAGCCTCCGCCGCCGCCGTCGGTGCTCCCTGCGGGCACCGGGACGTCGACCGGCAACCCGGTCAGGTTCTCGACGATGCTCCTGGCGAAGTCGCCGTCGTCCCCACCGCGCTCGTTCGCTGCGTCCAACGCAGCCTCCAGGTCCACCACCTCGTAGACGTCACCCGTTCCCCCATACCCGATCGACTCGGGAGCGATCACGATCACGAGACCCCGCCCCAGCCGGTCGACGACTGCGTCGGCAAACGCCGTGGCGCCGCTGATCGGCTCGTCGGCGAGCACGACGATCGACAGGTTCTCGCCGTCGTTGCGGGCCTCGCGCACGAGGGCACCGATCTCGGATTCCGTCGTCGAGGCGCCCGCCTCGACGAACACGCCGTCATCGGCGATGGCGTCTGCCACTTCGCCCGGCTCCGCGGCGAGCGCGGGAGCGGCGACGAGCAGCACCACCGCAATGGAGAAGACCGTGACGAGTCGTTGCACGGCGGGCACCCTACCCGGCGCCCAGCTCTCGGGACCTGGCGGCGGCCGCCCGCAGGGCATCGACGACGAGATCGCTGAACCCACCCTTCTCGAACTGCTCGAGGGCGGCGGCGGTCGTGCCCCCGGGGGAGGTGACGGCGATCCGCAATTCTTCCGCGGTCTGGGGCGAGGCCGCAAGCAATGCGCCCGCGCCCATCATGGTCTGCTGCACCAGGCGCTTCGCCACGTCTTCGGGGAGACCGAGTTCCACACCCGCCTGCTCCATGGCCTCGGCGAGCAAGAAGACGTAGGCGGGGCCCGAGCCCGAGACCGCGGTCACCGCATCGAGCAGTTCCTCGTCCACCTCGACCGCATCGCCGAAGGCGGTCAGGATCTGATGGCACTGTCGGACGTGACGGTCCTCGGCGTGGGAGCCGCGCGCATACGCCGTCATGGCCGCCGACACGGCGGCCGGGGTGTTGGGCATCGCCCGAACCACGGGCACCTCGCCGAGCGCCCCCTCGAACCTGTTCGTCGGCACGCCGGCGCACAGGGACAGCACGATGTGATCCGAGCGTACGAGGGGCCGAACCGAGGCGAGCAGCGTGTCGACGTCGTTGGGCTTCACGGCGATCACGAGCACCTGGCGGTCGGCAAGGAGCTCGGCAGGCTCCGAGCTGACGGCGATGCCGTGCTTGGCCGAAAGTGATGCAGCATGCTCGGAACGCTTCTCGATGGCCGAAACGCAGTTGCTGCGCCAGCCGGCGGAGAGCAGCGCTCCGATCACGATCTCGCCGAGCGTCCCCGCTCCCAGGACAACGACCGATGGTTCCATGACCCGATCATACGAGGCTCGGCGACTCGCCTGGCCACGAAGTCCTGCGACACTGCTCCTCGCATGGCCGAAGAACGCCCCCTCGACGAATGGCGCGAGTTCGCGTCTGCCGCCCCCGCTGCGACGACATCGGGCTCGCGGCACCCTCGTCCGCTGCTCGCCGCGGCGGTCGGCATCGTGCTGGTGACCATGCTCGGCATCGTGCTCTTCAGGCCCACGGGTGTGGCCGATGAGCGGTTCGCGGCCGAGGTCGACACCCTCGGCCTGCCGTCCCAGTTCCACGCCGCGGAAGTGGCCGAGGTCATCGACGCCCCCTGCGGCATCGGGACCACGGTGTGTCGAACGGTGCTCTTCGAACTCACTGCAGGACCGGACGCCGGCGCCACGTATCTGCAGGAGTTCCCGGTCGGTGGGCTGACCCCGGACTTCGGCGTGGGCCAGACCGCCATCCTCTCCTACCGGCCACCGGAAGGCATCGTCATCGACAACGTCGAGGCGCCCTGCGCCGGCGGCGCGGCCACATCGTGCCGTGACCTGACGATCGCCGTCGAGGGTCGGCCGTCGGAGACCGTCAACGTTCCCGACGACGCAGACGCCGCCTTCCTCCTCAGCGGTGACGCCATCGACGTGACTTTCGTCGACACGGGAGACGAGCTCCTACTCGTCGACGTGCGGCGCCCGACGATCCAATCCCAGTACCAGTTCGCCGACTTCCAGCGGCGGGGCACGCTGCTGTGGGTGGCGCTGCTCTTCGCTGCTGCAGTGGTCGTGCTGGGGCGGTGGCGCGGCGTCCTCGCCATCGTCGGGCTCTCGCTGAGCCTCGCCGTGCTCCTGCTGTTCGTCCTTCCCGCGATCCTCGACGGTCGCAGCCCGGTCTGGGTCGCGCTGTTCGGATCGCTCGCCATCGCCATCGTCACGCTCTACGTCGCCCACGGCTTCGGTCCCAAGACGACCGTTGCGCTGCTCGGCATGGGCGGGGCTCTGCTGTTGACCGCGGTGCTGTCATCCGTCGTGCTCGGGGTGGCCGACATCACCGGGTTCGCATCGGAAGAGAGCTCGCTGCTGACGATCTTCGACGGGCTCGACGTGCGCGGCCTCGTGCTGGCGGGAATCGTGCTCGGCGCCGCCGGTGCACTCGACGACGTGACCATCACCCAGGCCTCGGCCGTGTGGGAGCTCCACTCGGTCGACGAGCGGCTCGACGCCATGGAGCTCACCCGCCGCGGTCTCCGCATCGGGCGCGACCACATCGCATCGACGGTCAACACGCTGCTGCTCGCCTACGCCGGCGCCGCGCTCCCCCTGCTGGTCCTCTTCGTGGTGTCGTCGCAGTCGCTCGGCGCGATCGCGAACTCCGAGGTGGTGGCGATCGAGATCATCCGCACGCTGGTCGGCAGCATCGGGCTGGTGGCCGCCGTCCCCTTCACCACGTGGCTGGCCGCCCAGGTGGTGACCCGGATGTCCCGCACATGAGCGACCGCCGCGCCGAGCTACGGACGGAGCTCTCCGAGTTCCTCGACAACGACCGGAGCCTGGTCGACTCGGCGATCGCGCCCATCATCTTCGTTGCCGTCAACGCGTTCGTGGGGCTCGGCTGGGCGGTCGTCGCCGCCGGTGCGGTGGGAGTCCTCGTCCTGATTCGACGGATCGCGGTGCGGGGTCAGCCGGGCTACGCGATCGGTGGGCTGCTGGCAACGATCGGCGCCGCGCTCCTCGCCCTGTGGCTCGGCCGCGCCGAAGGGTTCTTCCTGCCGGGCATCCTGGCAAACGCGGGCTACGCCACGGCCGGGATCGTCTCGGTGGCGTTGCGTCGGCCGCTCATGGGCTGGGTCAGCGCCTTCACCCGCCGCTGGCCACGGGCCTGGTACTGGAGAGACGACGTACGACCCGCGTACACCGTCGTGACGTGGTTCTGGATCGCGTTTTGGACCATCCGCGGCGGCGTGCAGCTGGCCCTCTTCCAGGCGGAGCAGCCGGAAGCACTGGCCGGGGTGAAGATCCTCACCGGGTGGCCGATGGGGATCCCGCTGGTGATCCTGTCCTACGTGTACGGCACCCGGCGGCTGCGGTCGCTCCAGGGACCATCCGTCGCGGAGTTCGAGGCAGGGGCGGAACCGCCGTGGGAGGGTCAGCAGAGCGGGTTCTGAGACCTGCCGCCTACGCTGATCGAATGAGCAACGCGCCGGCGCCGCCGCGACCGATCGAGTCGACCTTTCTCGCCATCACCGTCGGTTATCGGCTCTTCGCGGCCGCATGGCTCGCCATCCTCGCCACCGTCGTGCTGCTCGGAGAGGACGGGGCCGATCGGCCGGGAATCGTCGTCGGCACGCTGGGGGGCGTCCTCGGCTGGACGCTCGTCGCCACGCTCGTGAGCCGGGCCCGCCCCGGGTGGGTGGCGACGTGGCCCTTCGTCGTCGTCGAGATCCTCATCTCGTGCTTCACCGTGGTGGCCGGGGACACGGCAGGCAGCGCCGGCTTCGCCGGAGGCTTCCCCCTCGTCGGGCTCTTCACTGCGATCTACGCGCGCGGGACCGTGGGCGGGATCGCAGCGGGGGTCGCCTTGTTCGTCACGCAGCTGTCGTTGCTCGGAGCGGTGCGCTCCGACACGGCCGCGCGCGTGTCGTTTCTCATCAGCTATCTCTTCACAGCGGCGGCAGGCATCGGGATCGCCGCGGCTCTGCGATCGTCCGACGAGCGGCGTGCCGAGGCCGAGAGCAGGCTGGCCGCGGCGGAGATGGAACGGGCGAGGGCCGAGGCGAAGACCGAGGTCGCCGTGCACCTCCACGACTCCGTGTTGCAGTCGCTCGCCCTCATCCAACGCGACGGCGACACCTCCGAGCAGTCGCGACGCATCGCCCGCACCCAGGAGCGCGAGTTGCGGGCGTGGCTGTACCTGGACCAGGGCGGGGTCGCACCGGCGGGCTTTCGGGAGGGCGTCTCCACCCTGACGCACTCGGTCGAGGACCTCACCGGCGTGCGAATCGAGCTGGTCATCGTCGGCGATCGCCCGCTGGACGATCGGCTCAGAGCGCTCCTCGCCGCGGCACGTGAGGCGACCATGAACGCGGCGAAACATGCCGGCGTCGAGGAGGTGTCCGTGTACGCCGAGGTGGCCGAGCACGGCGTGTCGATCTTCGTCAAGGACCGCGGCGCCGGGTTCGATCCGAACCAGGCGTCATCCGGCCGCGGCATCCCCGACTCGATCCTGGCCCGGATGGAGCGACATGGCGGGCTCGCCTCGATACGATCGGAGCCTGGCAAGGGCACCGAGGTGATCCTCACGATGGCGAACCCACAGTGAGCGACGGCGTCACGCTGTTCATCGTCGACGACCACGATCTGTTTCGGGCCGGGGTGCGTGCCGAGCTCCCGCCGAGCATCGCCGTGGTCGGCGAGGCGTCCGAGGTCGAACCCGCCATCGAGATGATCCTCGAGCGGAAACCCGACCTGGCCCTCGTCGATGTCCACATGCCGAACGGTGGCGGCCGGGCGGTCATCGAGGGCGTCCACGCGAAACGTCCCGAGCAGCTGTTCCTCGCCATCTCCGCCTCCGACGCACCCGAAGACGTGGTCGCCACCGTCCGAGCGGGTGCCCGTGGCTATGTCACCAAGACGATCGCACCCGGCGAGCTCGGAGAGGCCATCCACCGCGTCGTGGCCGGCGACGCCGTGTTCAGCCCCCGGCTCGCCGGCTTCGTCCTCGATGCGTTCGCAGCCATCCCGGTGGGTGACGTGGATCCGGAGCTGGATCTGCTCACCAAGCGGGAGCGTGAGGTGCTGCAGCACATCGCTCGCGGCTACACCTACCGCGAGATCGGCGAGCAGCTGTTCATCTCGCCGAAGACGGTCGAGAACCACGTGTCGGCGGTCCTGCGCAAACTGCACCTGTCCAACCGGCACGAGCTGTCGCGCTGGGCCCACGACCGCAACATCAGGTAGGAGACAGCGCCACCTGGACGAGGCTCGACCGACCGCCGTCGACGAGCCACCCGCGACCAGGGATCCGCAGGTGACCGGACCGGGCCGGGAGCCTCACACCGAGCAGCTCGCCATCGCGCGGACGAGCACCGATGAGGAGACCTACACCGTCCCGTCCGAAGTCGGCCGTCCACGAGCCGTAGCGTGATCGGAGCCGGGTCGTCTGCCCGGCCGCAACGATGCGGATTCGCAGTGGCTCGGCTCCGGCGACCTCGACCAACCGGGCCGCATCGACGAGGCCGGCATCGTCGATCAGAACGAGAAGGCGTTCGTCGGAGTCCTCCACGGCGGCGCATGCCGCCGCCTGATCGGTGAAGGCACGCCCGAAACCGGCGTCGCCGAGTGGTGACCCCGCTGCCGTGAGGGCCAGGACGCCGAGACCGGCGGAGTGCGCCGCCGCAGCGAGCGACCGCAGGGCGGTCGACTTCCCGGAGCGTGCCGGACCGGCCACCAGCACCCGGACGCCGGGCTCGAGTCCGAGACTCGCCGCTCCCCGGCCCCGATCTTCCAGCGCAAAGGGCAGCCTCCAGACATGACCGGACAGATCGGGCGATCCGGGGAGGTCGCCGAGGTGGACCACCGTTGGCAGTGCCTCCACCCGCGGAGGAGCGACACCGGGCGATGACGGGTTTGCCGCGATCGATCGCACCGCAGCGGCGAGTCCTGCGGGACCGGGCAGGGCGACCTGGACCTCGCAGCCGGTGCCGACGTCGAGAGCGCGTCCCGGAACCGGATCGGAGAGCGCTCGAGAGCAACCGAGTGCCCGGTAGTCGTAGCGATCGGCGAGCGCGAACACGAGCCGCCGGGGACACATGGCGAGCAGGCGGTGTGGCACGCCGGACGGTCGATGCGCAGATGCGACGACGGACACCCCGCCGCCGGAGCCCTCGGACATCAAGCGGGTGAAGATGGAACTCGCCTCTCCGGTCGGGTCGATCGCCTCGAGGGCGTCGAGCACCACGTCGAGCCCATCGACGACCAGCACCGTCGGATGACCGCCGCCCTCTGGATGGGCGCCCCCCTCGCTCGTGGCGACGCGCCGCGCACCGAGCATGCGCACGAGCCGCAGGAGACGCTCGTCGTCGTCGACACCGACCACCGCACCGACGTTGCCGAGGCCCTCGAGCAGCCGGAGCCGTCGTTCCTCGCCCTCCACGACGTAGACGTGTGGGGGATCATCGCCGTCCGACACCGCGAGGACGAGGGTCGCCAGAGCCGTCGTGGTGCCGCTTCCCGGCAGCCCGAACAGCAGCAGGTGGCCGTCATCGGGCGACCATTCGAGCGGCGTCCGCCGCTGCCGGGCCGGGTCGTCGACGACACCGATAACCGGCCGCGAAGGTGTCGAGGGGAGGTCGGTGCGATACACCTCATCGGGCAGAGGCGGCGGCCAGGGGCTCGGCCCGGCTCTCACCCCCGACTCGAATGCTGCGCGGGCGACCGACTCGACCAGCCGTTCGAGATCGGATGGTCCGGCGGCCTCTGCTCCGTCGGACTCGGACCCCGCCTGCAGCAGGAACGGACGGCACCGCACCCGCCTCTCCCGTACGGCCGCAGATCCACCCGTGTAGGCGGTCTGCACCACGGTCGTCCCCCGTGCGAGCCGCATCACCGCCCGCCCTGGTCGCGAACGCGGGATGTCGGCGGCGGTGGGGTCGTCGACCACGTCACGGGCGTCGACGGGAGACTGGACCCGGAGCGCAATCCGAAGGTCGGTGTTGGCGCGTATCGACTCGCTGACGACACCCGAAGGCCGCTGCGTGGCCAGGACGAGATGGATCCCCAGGCTGCGGCCGCGCTGGGCGACGTCGACGAGCCGATCGACGAAGTCGGGGAGCTCGGCGGCCATCGCGGCGAACTCGTCGACGACCACGACCAGCCTCGGCAACCGCGGCCCGCCGAGCGCCTCCGTGAGATCGTCGAGGCTCGACACGCCCGCCGAGCGCAGAACGGTCTCCCTCCGCCGCAGCTCGGCGTCGAGACAGATGAGGGCTCGCTCTGCGAGACCTTCGTCGAGATCCGTGACGAGACCGACGGTGTGAGGCAGATCGGCGCACGCATCGAACGCGCTCCCGCCCTTGTAGTCGATCAACACGAAGTTGCAGCGGCCGGGATCGAGCGACGTCGCCAACGAGACCACCAGGGTCCTCAGCAGCTCCGACTTGCCGGCCCCGGTCGTGCCACCGACGAGGGCGTGCGGTCCGTCGAGTCGCAGGTCCACCTCGACGATCCCGTCGGGGCCGATGCCGATCGGGGCCGCCCACGAGGTTTCGGCGGCCGTTCGCTTCCAGACCATCGAGATGTCCTCCGCGTCGATGCCATCGAGGAGTTCGACGAGGCGGACCCGGCGAGGCAGCTCGCCACGATCCATTCGCTCCGGATCGTGAAAGCGTGCCAGCTTCCGTGCGAAGCGGTGCGCCGTCTGCTCATCGAGGCTGTCGGCCTTCAGCTCGACCTCACCGTGGCTGCCGGGTGTCCACACGACACCCCGCGAGACATCGAGGACCAGCCCCGTCGACCCCGGCAGCGCCTCTGCCCTGTCCGCGAGCACGAGGACGACTGCGCCCCGGTCGCGAAAGGCTCCGAGCGAGACTGGATCGGGCGGCTCGTCACACACCACGAACGTCGCGTTGGCGAGTCGACGATCGCCCGGCTCCGTGGCGACGGCCAGATCGGCGTCGTCCGTCGCCAGGTGAGGGAGCCACTTCACCCACTGCCAGGTCGCCGGGTCTGCGACGAGGCCCAGCCGGCAATCGGCCGGCCCATGATGTGAGGCGGCCTGAACGACGAGAGCTCGGGCGGTGTCCATCCGCGCCGACGCAGACCCGACGACACCGACGACGGTTCCGGCCCCCAACGGCACCGTGACCACGCCGTCTCCCCTGCCCCGTCCGAGACGGAGCCGCATGAAGTCGTCATCCGTGCTGCGACGTTCCCACAGCCGTCGGTCCCGGCGCTCCGGCCAAACGACCACCGCCGTCGCCGTCGGATTCGCCAGCTCGGCCATGACACGCACCGTGCGGCGGTGCACGCGCATCCGTACGGCGTGAGACATCCGATCCCCGGCGTGGGTCGAGAGTTCGCTCCGGCGTCTGCTCCGGTGTCTCCGTTCGGCATCCAGCCAGGTGGCGAGGCTCACCACCGGCGCAACGAGAGCGAAGATGGCGAACATCGGATTCCACAAGACCGCGGTGAAGATCGCCAGCGCCACGGGCACGACGAAAGTGACCGACGCCGGTCGCACGACCGCCTCGGGCGTCGCCGGCGGCCCGGGACGGGATGGAACCCGAGGGCGGAAGGGGCCGTTGCGGCGGGGACCCCGGACCCAGGGCTCGGTACCCGACTGCGAGAGCGCAGCCACGCCACCCCGATCAGGGGGTGTCGGATCGTCCGGAACCCGGATCGGCTCACCGAGCACCAGCGCCGAGCCGCGGCGCACTCCCGCCTCGACGAGGCGCCACGAGCGTTCGACGGGCCGGCCGTCCACAGTCGGCCGGCCTTCGAGCTCGAGGGCGTCCATGACGTCGCCCACCGTCACACGCGGGTCACCGAAGCCGAGCATGACGTCGCGCCGTGATCCATCGATCTCGAGGACGACGGCGATCTCGTGTCTCACGAGGCGAGCGAGGCGAGTGAGCCGGCTGCCTCCATCTCGTCGGCGAGCCGCTCGATCCGACGGGCCTCGGCAAAGAGCTCGTCGGCGCGTGCGGCGAGGCGGCCGGCCTCCGTCTCGACACGGTCCAGCGTGCCCTCGAGAAGCCGACGCCGATCCGCCACGACACCGAGGAACCCTGCGGCCGCCCGGCCTGTCCAGGCCGCGCGCGATTCGGCGGCGAGACGATCCAGCGCTCCCCGGCACGACCCCACGACCCCGATCAGGTCGTCGGAGGCGAAGAGCGCCGACCGCGCCATGTCACGGGTTCGCCGAGCGAGTCGCCGCAGCTCTTCGGGGCTCATCCGTCAGGCGGTCGCCCGTTCGATGTTCTCCCGATATCTGCTCACGGCCTGTTCTGCCTCGTCGAGCGCCGTGCGCAGCTTCTCGAGCGCCGGGGCGAACTCGCTCTCCCAGGCAGAGCGAAACGTGTCGGCACCGGGGCCGGTCCACGCCGTCTGATCCGGTGCGATCTGACGCGAGATGGTCGTCTTGAGCCGGACGACCTCGTTCCATTCACGATTGAACGCCTGTGCGAGCGCCTGCAATTGGCCGAGATCGGCCCCGAACATGCCTGTCATGCGCTGGATACTCCTTTCGTGTGACGGGCTGCTCGCCGAGTCTCTGACGTTGTTTGACGATTGTCAACGGTGATGTACCGTTGACAACATCACGACCACGGACGTACCATCAGCTCGATGTCGCTGAACTCCGCCCGGGCGATCGTCCTCGCCGCCATCTTCGGATCGGCGGGCGTCCTCGCCTCCGTCGGGGCGGCGATCCACGCGCTCGGTGTCGGTCTGCGCGATCCCGTCGGCTGGCTCCAGACCGCACCACCGGAGGATGCACTCGCGATGGCCGGGTCGGTTGGAGCTGGCCTGCTCAGCCTGTATCTGATCACGACCACGCTCGGCTACGCGGCGGCGCGTCTCACCGAGTCCGACCCATGGCGCCGGTTTCTCGGGCGACTGATGCTCCGACCCGTTCGGCGAGCCGTCGACCTGATCGCAGCCGTCGCCGTCTCGATGGCCACGCTGGGCCCGTTCGGCGAGCTGGCGTGGGCGGTGGCGAGCCGACCACCTCAGATGGTCGTGCAGAGTCGACCCGAGTCGGCCGTGGTGCCGCCAGGGCAGGGTGGTGTCGGGTTCACGGTTCGCACCGGAGACGACTCCGGACCAGCACCTGCCCCCCAGGCCCCGCCGGCTCTCCTCGCCGAAGTTCGCTACGAGATCGTCGGGGGCGACAACCTGTGGCAGATCGCGTGCCGCAGGATCCGCAGCGCCGACGACACCGCAGGTGTGGCCATGGTCACCGAGTACTGGCTGCAACTCATCGAGCGCAATGGACCAACGCTGCGATCGGGCGACCCCGATCTCATCTATCCCGGCGAGATCATCGTGCTCCCCGCCGTGACCGGCGACATCGCGCCGTGACCGAACCGCTCGTCATCCCGCGGGCCGAATTCGTGGAGGCGCTGGGTGCCCGAACCACGACAGGACGAGTGGGATCGACCATGGCGCCCATCTTCGAAGCGCACACCGCGATCGCGGTCGAGCGGCGATCGCACCGGCGCCGCGTTGCGATGTGGGTCGGACTCGAGCGAACCGTCCTCGCCTGCGGTGACGATCCAGTGACGATCCGCGGCATCAGAGCCGCCAACACCCCGCTCGCCGTGCTCGACTCCCTCGACCTGCGAAGGGACGGCGAAGGCAGATGCGGGTCCTGGTGGCAGGTCCGCATCACCACGAACGACATCCACCACCGCATCGAGGGCTACGACCGATCACCGGGTCCGACGTGGCTGGTCGTCGACGAGCCGGGAGTCACCCACGTGCGCCGCGCCTCGATCCGACACGTCGCCGCGGCGATCTGCACGGCGCTCGAAACCCACATGGGTCCGTTGCCACCCCCTAGCCTCGCCTGACGTCGCGAGGAGGCACATGCAGTACGGCATCTCGACGTTCGTCACGGATCGGGACATCCAGCCCATCCCGCTCGCCCGAGCGATCGAGGCGCTCGGGTTCGAGCGGCTCTGGTTGGCCGAGCACAGCCACATCCCGGTGGACCGGCGCACCCCGTGGGGTGGCAGGGAAGACGCACCACCGCTTCCGGAGAAATACTGGCGCACACATGACATCTTCGTCGCCATGTCGGCGATGGCGGCGGTGACGACGAGCCTCCGGCTCGGGAGCGGCATCGCGCTCGTGCCGCAGCGGGACCCGATCTGGTTGGCCCATCAGGTCGCTTCGCTCGACGTCGTCTCCGGTGGGAGATTCGACTTCGGAATCGGATACGGCTGGAACATCGAGGAGATGGCGAACCACGGTGCCGACACCGGTCGCCGCCGGGCAGTGACGCGGGAGCGGATGCTGGCCATCAAGGAGATCTTCACCAGGGACGAGGCCGAGTTCCACGGCGACCACGTCGACTTCGACCCGATCTGGTCCTGGCCGAAGCCGGTCCAGCTGCCGAGCCCACCGATCTTCATCGGAGCCTCACCGACACCGGTGACGTTCCGCCACATCGTCGAGTACGCGGATGGATGGATCCCCATCAGCGGCCGGTACCCCATCGACGAGCGAATCGCGGACCTCCGCCGTCTCGCCGAGGACAGTGGTCGGGATCCGGCCGAGCTGACCGTCGGCGTCTACAACGCACCGGCCAAGCCGGCCGTGCTCGAGTCCCTCACTGCGGCCGGCGTCGACTTCATCCTGCTCTCGCTCGAATCCATGCCGGAAGACGAGACCCTGGAGACGCTGGGTGCCTACGCCGAACTGGTGGCCGACATCGGCTGAGCCTCAGTCGAGCATGTAGCGGAGGAGATCCGCCAGGGGCCGGGGAATGGCATCCTCCGGCAGCTCGGCCGCGAGTTCGCGGCCGTAGCGGATCTTGCGGCCCGAGCGGATCCCGATGAAGCGATGCAGCTGGCGCTCGAGGGGGCTGTCGCGATGGTCGGGCTGCTTCTGCATGGTGTGGAACCCGGCGAGCTCTCCCTGGCGATGGAGGAAGTCGAGGAGGCGCTCCACACCGAGCGCACGGATCAACTCCTCCTCGAGATCCGCCTCGCAGACGAACACGCCGACCTCCTCGGGATGTCGCTCGACCGCACGATTGACGTACTCCGCCTCGGCCGCATCACACAGGACCGCGAGACGATCGGCCTTCCAATACATCTTGAGATAGTGGGCGATGTTCGTGACACCACTCATCGACACCACGACGATGGTGCCCTGCTCGGGTCCATGTCCGAGGCGGGCGGCGAGCGCCTCGACGGCACCGCGATCCGAATCGCCCTCGACCAGCACTGCGGAGACCCGTTCCTCCACGGTCAGCCGTCTCCCTCCTCGAGCTGATCGATCACCTTGGCCACCTCGTCCTGCGCCTTGGCGATCCGGTTGGCGCACAACTCGATCAGCTGCTGGGCGCGTTGCACCTTTGCAGACAGCTCGTCGATGTCCACGTCGGTCGACTCGATCGACGCCAGGATCGCATCGAGTTCCTCGATCGCGTCGCGATAGCCGATCGACCCGTCATCCACCGTCGTGCTCCGTCTCTCGTGTGGGCTCATCATCGCCGAAGATCCTCACGCTGGTAACCCCGGAAGAGAGTTCACCTGCTGCCACCCTCGTCACGAGCACGTCGCCGGACTGCAGCGAACCAGGATCACGGACGATCTCGCCGTCGGCCGTTCGCGTGATCGACCAGCCTCTCAGCAGGAGCCGGGCGGGGTCGGCCGCCGCCATCCGGCCGCGGCGCGCCGTCAGCTCGCGACTCGCCCGTTCCAGGGCCCGGGGAGCAGTGCCCACCAGGCGAGACGTGCGCTCGCCCAGAGTGCGTCGCGCATGGGACTCGGATCGCTCCGCCGCCGTCGTGATACGCCGGACGGCCACGTCGAGCCTGCGCCGCTCCGCCGACGTCACCAGCTGCGACGCCTTCACCACCCGCCCGCGCCGAGCGTCGAGCGCCGTCTCGGTTGCCATCAGCCGGCGGCGCGCCGCATCGGCGATACCGCGCCGGCGTGCGGCGAGGTCGTGATCGAACCCCGAGACCATCGCCACGAGGGCCGCGGCGGTCTCGGTCGGTGTCTTGTACGAACGTGCGGCCACCTCGTCGGCCACCGATCGGTCGATCTCATGGCCGATGCCGGTGAACACCGGCGTTCGCATGAGCGCAATTCGCCTGGCGAGGCGCTCGTCGTCGAAGGCGGCGAGATCGGTCGCCGAACCCCCTCCCCGCACGACGGCGACCACGTCGACGGCACCGTCGAGACGGTCGAGCGCCGTGAGCAGCGTGGAGACGGCGTCGACGCCCTGCACCCGTGCATCCACCATCTGCACATCGAAGCGGTATCGGGAGGCCTCGATCGTCGCCAGGAAATCGGCCTCGGCCGCGCTCCCCCGGCTCGTGACGAGCCCGATGTGCAGGGGGACGAGCGGAAGGGGGATCTCGCCATTGCGTGTCAGCAGCCCGTCCCTGGCGAGGGCCTGGAGGACCCGCGCCCGCTCGGCTGCGAGCTTGCCCACGGTGTAGTCCGGGTCGATGAGCGTCATCCGGATCTGAACGCTGCCGCGGGCCGCGTAGTGCATCACCTCGCCGCGGATCCGGACGTCGACGCCGTCTGTCATCCTCACCGCTCCGCTGCGCATGAGCACCCGATTCACGAGGTGTTTCTCGGTGGCGAAGAGTGCGACCGGGATCCGTACCCGCTCGTCATCGGGATCGACGAGCGCGAAGAAGACATGACCCGAGTGCGGCCGCTGCAGGTCGCGGATCTCGCCCCGCACCCACACCTGGTCCGGAAACGCCGTCGCGATCGCCTGCCCGATCGCCTCACTGAGACCGGCGACCGTGTACGTGTCGGGAGCAGGGACACCGTCCATTCCGGCGACGGTAGTTCGACGGACCCCCCGTTCCCATCCCTACAGTCCCCTCGCATGGCACCGCAGGTCACCATCAGCCTCGACGCGGTCATCGTGGCCGTCACCGCCGATGCGCCGCGCATCCTGGTGGTGGGCGGAGGCGACGTTCCGGCAGCCATCCCTTCGGGTCGGCTCGACACCGAGACCGACGAGACGCTCGAGCTGGCGATACGGCGCCTGATCGCCGAGCAGACCGGGCTGGGCGTCGGCTACGTCGAGCAGCTCTACACGTTCGGTGATCGCAGCCGGCGCCGTGACGACACCGAAGGGCGCGCCATCTCCGTCGCCTACGTCGCGTTGGTGCGCGAGACCGCACCCAGAGAGGACGCACGCTGGGTCGACGCCTACGAACTGTTCCCGTGGGAGGACCATCGCAACGGCAGACCGCCGATCGTCGACGACGCGCTGCTCCCGGCTCTCACCGCGTGGGCCGGAGAGGAGGAGGCGCGCCGGGATCGCATCGAGATCGTGTTCGGTGAGGCCTGGGACGGGATTCGGGTGCTCGATCGCTACGAGCTGCTCTACGAGGCGGGTCTCGTGGCGGAACACGCAGTCGACCGTGGACTCACGCCGGCCGGAGGTCACGGGACGCCGCTCCGCAACGACCACCGCCGCATCGCCGCCACCGCGCTCGGTCGCATCAGGGGCAAACTCACCTATCGGCCGGTCGTCTTCGAGCTGCTGCCGGAGCGCTTCACCCTGCTCGAGCTGCTGAGGACCGTCGAGGCGCTCGCCGGGGTCAGGCTCCACAAGCAGAACTTCAGACGGCTCGTCGAACGCAGCGGGCTCGTCGAAGGCACCGGCGACAAGGCACCGTCGCGTGGCGGTGGCCGCCCCGCCGAGCTCTTCCGGTACCGGCCCGAGGTCCAGCTGGAACGACCGCGTCCCGGCGTGGGCCAGCCCTACCGCTGAATCGGCCGGTCCCCGCCCGCGACCCGGGCGGACCGTGGCATCTTGCCCGGGAATAGCCCACTTGGTATGGTTGTTTCAGCAGTAATGCTCAGACTGAGCATAATATGAGAAAACGACCACGAGAGAAGAGCGAGGGACATGGCCACCGTGACCACATCCGGTCTCGAGATCGCAGCCGCCCGTGATGGATCGAACCGGCTCACCGGCATCGTCCCCGACGTCGAGCGCTACATCCTCGAGCCGATCATCGCCGACATCGAGCGTCTCAAGGTGGAGCGCAACGCCGTCATCATCGCCCACAACTACATGACGCCCGACATCTTCTACGGCGTCGCCGATTTCAGGGGCGATTCGCTGCAGCTGGCCCGCATGGCCGCTGACACCGAGGCCGACGTCATCGTGATGGCCGGCGTCCATTTCATGGCGGAGACGGCGAAGATCCTCTCCCCCGAGAAGACGGTGCTCATCCCCGACCCACGGGCGGGATGCTCGCTCGCCGACTCGATCACGGCTGCAGACATCCGGCTGCTCCGTCAGCGTTACCCCGGGGTTCCGGTCGTGACCTACGTGAACACGTCCGCCGAGGTGAAGGCCGAGTCCGACATCACCTGCACGTCTTCCAACGCCGTCAAAGTCGTCGAGTCGCTGGGCGTGGACCGCGTGATCTTCCTGCCCGACCAGTACCTGGGTCGCTGGGTCGCAGGACAGACCGACGTGGATGTCATCCTCTGGGAGGGGGCGTGCGAGGTCCACGAGCGGTTCACCGGCGCCGA
>CAYFYC010000007.1:23354-38284 GCA_964347305.1 uncultured Acidimicrobiaceae bacterium
CCACCCCGGCATCCAGATCATCGCCCACCCCGAGTGCCCACCCGACGTCCTCGCCGAGGCCGACTTCGTCGGGTCGACGTCGGGGATGGTCGACTGGGTGGGCACCAATCGACCACGCCAGGTGGTGATGGTCACCGAGTGCTCCATGGCAGACAACGTGGCCGCCGAGTCGCCCGGCACGGAGTTCGTGCGGCCCTGCAACCTCTGCCCGCACATGAAGCGCATCACCATCCACAACATCCGCACCGCCCTCGAGGACATGGTTCACGAGGTCCAGGTCGACCCCGAGATCGGCGTTCGCGCCAAGCGAGCGGTCGAGGCCATGCTCGCAGTGGGACCGCCCCGCCCATGACGAGCGCCGTCCGCTACATCGACACCATCGTCGTTGGGTCAGGGGTCGCCGGGCTCACCACGGCTCTCATGGCCGGCGACTGCGCCGTCGTCTCCAAGTCGGTGCTCGGCGCCGGATCCAGCCGCTGGGCGCAGGGAGGTATCGCAGCCGCCGTCGCCGATGACGACGGGCCGGCACTGCATGCCGCCGACACGCTGAAGGTGTCCGGTGGTCTCGGAGATCGAGCCATGGCGGAGATCGTGACCGGCGGCGCGCCGGAGCGCGTCGAGTGGCTCCTGCGTCTCGGCGCCGACTTCGACACCGACGGATCGGGCGAGCTCAGCCTCGGACGTGAGGCGGGCCACAGCAGACGCCGCATCATCCACGCCGACGGCGATGCGACCGGTGCCGAGCTGATGCGCACACTGGTGCGGGCGACCCGGAGACGCACCGACATCACGGTGCTCGACAACTTCTTCGTGATCGACCTGGTCATGCAGGACGAGCGAGTTGTCGGTGTCCACGGCATCGACGAGCACGGTGCCCATGCAACGATCCTCGCCCAGGCCGTGGTGCTCGCCACCGGAGGCATCGGGCGGGTCTACCGCCATACGACGAACCCGCGAGAGGTCACCGGCGACGGTCTCGCCATGGCGGCACGAGTCGGGGCGAAGATCCGCGATCCCGAATTCGTGCAGTTCCACCCCACGGCGCTGGCGACGAATCACGATCCGATGCCGCTCCTCACCGAGGCGTTGCGGGGCGAGGGTGCCGTCCTCATCGACGACGAGGGGCGCCGCTACATGCCCGACATCCACCCCGACGCCGAACTGGCGCCGCGGGATGTCGTCGCCAGAGCCAACTGGGAGGCGCTCCGTCACGGGCCGATCCTTCTCGACGCCACCAACATCGGCGCCGACTTCCCCGAGCGGTTCCCCACCGTCTTCAACTACGCCACGATGGCCGGGATCGACCCGCGCACCGATCCGCTCCCCGTGTCCCCGGCACAGCACTATCACATGGGTGGGATCGTCGCCGACAGCCATGGCCGGACGTCGCTTCCCGGGCTCTATGTGGTCGGCGAGGCCGCTTCCACCGGGCTTCACGGCGCCAACCGCCTGGCGAGCAACTCTCTCCTCGAGGGTCTGGTGATCGGAGTCAGGACGGCACGCGCTCTCGGGTCGGCACCGGCAGCGCCCATCGACCCGGGGCGATGCACCATTCCGGCCGGGGCGAGAGATGTTGCACTCGAGGACGACGTCGATGCCATCAGCCGGCTGCGGACCGCGATGTGGGAGCACGCCGGCGTCGTGCGTGACGACGCAGGCATGCGCAAGGCACTCGGTATCGCCGCCGACCTCCGTGAGCCCCTCGGCCACGGCGTCGTCGGCCGCAATCTCGTCGCGGTGGCCACGATCATCCTCGAGGCGGCACTCGCCCGGCGTGAATCCAGGGGTGCGCATTGGCGATCGGATCACCCGGCGCCCGACCCCCGCGGAGCCGCCCACACGATCGTCGAGCCTGCGGCGGTGCCACGCGTGTCGCTGACCCCCGCTGCGATCCTGGTCGGAGACGTGGCGTGACGCTCCTGCCGCCGCCACGCCATGCCGTGGCCGACGTGGTGGCCCGCTCCCTCGCCGAGGATCTCGGGACCGCAGGCGACCTCACCACCAACGCCGTCTTCGGCCCGGACGACATCTCGTCAGGACGCATCGTGGCGCGACGGGCCGGAGTCGTCGCCGGGCTCGACGCCTCGGTCTCCGTCTTCGCAGAGCTGGGCGGCCGCGTGACGGTCGAGCTCGCTGCTGCAGATGGCGATGCCGTGGATGCGGGCACCACCCTCGCCACGCTCCGCGGCAACACGAGAGCGCTCCTCACCGGGGAGCGCACGTGCCTCAACCTGCTCGGCCATCTCAGCGGAATCGCCACCACCACCCGCGGCATCGTGGCCGCGGTCGAGGGGCTCGACGTGCTGGTGGCCGACACGCGCAAGACCACGCCGGGGCTGCGGGCGCTCGAGAAGTACGCGGTGCGGTGCGGGGGCGGCTCCAACCACCGGTTCGGGCTCCACGATGCCGTCATGATCAAGGACAACCACGTCGCCGCCGCGGGATCGATCACGGCGGCCGTGGACGCCGTGCGCCGCGCAACCGGCCACACGGTAAAGATCGAGCTCGAGATCGACGACGTCGCCCAGGTGCCCGAGGCGCTGGCGGCGGGGGTCGACATCGTGCTCCTCGACAACATGTCGATCGACGAGCTGCGCCGGGCCGTGGAGCTCATCGATGGTCGGGCCATCGTCGAGGCGTCCGGCGGCATCACGCCCGACACCGCTCGCCAGATTGCCGCGACTGGCGTCGATGTCATCTCGGTCGGCTGGATCACACACTCGGCGCCGCGGCTCGACGTCGCCTTCGACCTGAACGGATAGCGCACCACCGGCCAAGCGTCGATACTCATGGCATGCAGCACCATGCCGATTTCGCCATTCCGATTCACCAGAAGGTCCATCTGGAGACGAATTTCGATCCGGATGGGAAGGGACCGCTCGTGGGGCTCGCCATCGCCCTCGGATGGTGGGTCGATCCCGACGCCGAGGCGAACCCGAACCACGAGCCGACGGGAACGCTCTACCTCCTCGTCGACCCCAAACGGCCACGGCCGTACTGGGTGGCGCAGGAGGACCTCGTGGATACCCGCGTCCTCGAGTGAGCCTCAGCCGAGGTCGTCGAGCGCCTCGAGCACACGGTCGACCTCGTCGGCGGTGTTGTAGTGCACGAACCCGATCCTGACGAGGCCACCCTGGTCGGAGCGCTCGAACTGCTCGATCGCCTCGAGCGCGTAATAGTGGCCCGACCACACGAAGATCCCCTGCCTGCCGAGCCGGGCGGCGACGGTCCCCGGCCGGACACCCTCCACATCGATGGCGAAGGTGGGCGTCCGCACCGACGGGTCGGCAGAGCCGTACAGCTCCACGTGGACCATCGACGAGATGCCGTCGAGGAACCGACGACTCAGGCCCGATTCGTAGTTGCGGATGGCGGCCATGGCCGCAACGATCCGGGTCCGCCGGTCGTCGCCCTCGGCCAGCGACGCCAGATAGTCGACGGCGGCCGAGACCCCGGCCAGGGATTCGAAGCTCTGGGTGCCCGTCTCCCACGATCCGGGCGGGTCGGATGGTGCCGGACGGATCTTGTACGGACGAACCCCTGCCAGCAGCTCCTGCTTGCCGTACATGATCCCCGTGTGCGGACCGAAGAACTTGTACGCCGAGCACAGCAGGAAATCGCACCCGGTGGCCGCGACGTCGATGAGGCCGTGCGGTGCATAGTGCACGGCATCCACCCCGACGAGGGCACCGACCGCGTGGCTCCGCCTCACCACGTCGGCGACGTCGACGATGCTGCCGATCGCGTTCGAGGCGTGGCTGACGGCCACGTACCGGGTTCGCTCGGACAGGACCGCATCGAGTGTGTCGAGATCGAGCATGCCGGTCGAGGTGTCGAAGGGCACACGATGCACCATCGCGCCGGTCTCGGCAGCTGCGATCAGCCATGGCGAGACATTGGCATCGTGGTCGAGTGCGGTGACGACCACTTCGTCACCCGGACCCCACTCTCTCGAGACCGCCCTCGCCAGGGCGAGATTGAGCGACGTCATGTTCTGACCAAACGCAACCTCTTCGGGTTTCGAACCCAGCAGATCGGACATCGCCAGACGAGCTCCGGCGACGACCGCGTCGGTCTCCCGGCTCGTCACGAACGGGCCGCCGAGATTGGAGCCGCCGGCAGCGAGAAAACCGGACATCGCATCGATCACACGCCGGGGCACCTGGGTCCCTCCAGGGCCGTCGGCATAGACGGCGGGCGCACCATCCACGGTTCGCGCCAGCGCAGGGAACTGCCGCCGTACATCGGTGACGTCGAACACGCTCCGCTCCTCTCGATCGGAGCGGAGCGTACCCAACTGCAGGCGACCGGCGGTCCTGCCGATACGATGGGGTCACGCCAGACATCAGCCGAAACAACGAAAGCACATGATCGTTCCCGTCATCCTGTCGGGTGGCAGCGGCACCCGACTGTGGCCGCTGTCACGCAAGACCCAGCCGAAACAGCTCCTGCCCATGGTGGGCGAGACCTCGATGTTGCGCGTCACGATCGATCGCACGGCAGGTCTCCCCGACCTCGCCGCACCGCTTCTCGTGTGCAACCTCGAACACCGCACCATGGCTTCACTCGATCTGCGCCGCGCCGGACACGACGATGCCCGGCTCGTCCTCGAGCCGATCGGGCGCAACACGGCACCGGCCGTTGCAGCCGCTGCGCTCGTCGTCGATGCGACCATCGGTGGGGACACGCTGATGCTGGTGCTGCCTGCGGATCACGTCATCCGCGACGAGGAGGCCTTCCGTACCGCGGTCCGTCGCGGCATCCCCCATGCGACTGATGGAGCGCTCGTCACGTTCGGGATCGTCCCCACCAGGCCCGAAACGGGCTACGGCTACATCGCAGCAGGTGAACCGGTCCCGGACGGCAACCGGATCGAGGAGTTCGTCGAGAAGCCGGACCGGCCCACGGCCGAGGATTACGTCGCCGGGGGCAGCCACCTCTGGAACAGCGGCATGTTCCTCTTCAGCGCAGCGACCTATCTCGACGAGCTCGGGACACATGCACCCGAGATCCTCGAGGCGGTGCGCCGTGCGCTCGGCGACGACATGACGGGCAACGAGTTCGTGCTCGACGAAGACGCCTTTGCCACGTCGCCGTCCACATCCATCGACTACGCCGTGATGGAGCACACCAAGCACGGCATCGTCATCCCCCTCGACGCCGGATGGGACGACGTCGGGTCATGGGCCGCCCTCCACGACGTCAGCACCAAGGACGAGGCGGGCAACGTGGCAGTCGGTGACGTCCAGCTCATCGACACCACGAACAGCTACGTCCGCAGCTCCGGCCGGCTCGTGGCGACGATCGGCCTCGACGGGTTCTTCGTCGTGGACACACCCGACGCCGTCATCGTCGGCCCCCTGGCTCGTTCGCAGGATGTGAAGCAGGTGGTCGACCAGCTCGCCGGCGCCGGGCGCGCCGAGGCGAGCTCCGCCGCAACCGGCGTCGAACCATGGGGACGGTGGCGACGGCTGGAATCGGCCACCGGGCGGGTCCTCGAGCTCGTGATAGAGCCCGGGGCCACCGCCGAGTTGCAACGCCATTACGAGATCGTGGTCCTCCAGGGCAGCGTCGCCGTAGTGGCCGTCGAGAGCCGGGTCGCCCTGGAGGCTGGTGACGTGACCGCGGCCACTCACCCCCGCCTGACCAATGACGGCGACGGACCCGCCGTGCTCGTGCTGGTGGACGTGGAAGGAACCAACTGACATGGATGCGCTCGCCATCGTTCTCGTCGTCGTGGCCCTCGGCATCGCGGGCTGGCTCGGTCAGCGTCAGCGTCGCAAGATGGACGAGTACCGCAGACGACTGGAGGCCGGAGGCGAGTACGTCGCCCCCGATCCCCGCAAACTGACGAGAGCGCAGCGACGGGTCGAAGAGTTCCGCGCCTCGGTGCCGCCGCCGGCGACGCCGTCGATCGAGGAGATCGCACGCGCCGAGGCCGAGGATCTCGGGCTGCTCGATCTCCCCGGGGCGGAGGGCCTCCCGATCAACGTGCTGCTGCTGGTGTGGAGACGTGACGAGGCGGTGCGCACACGCTGTGACGGCAGGCTCGGCTTCGAACTGACCGCGGGAATCGACCCCGGTGACGCCACCGAGGGCGACGTCAGGCTGACCTGTGACCGACCACTGCGCGATCCTGCTGACGGTTCCGGGAACAACCCACCGGTCTGAGCCGTTTCACCTGTGAGTCCAGTCACAATCGAGACTCCGGTGAGAAGAGTCCCTCCTCCCTCGCTCTTCTCATCGACCCTCCCAACGGCGCCCCCGCCCCCTTCGGGGGCGCCGTCGCGTCTGCATCGCGAACCGATCCGAGCCTGGAGGCGAGATTCCCCGCAGCGGTAGGCTCGGGCCAATGGCCTACTGCTCGCACTGCGGCTCCGAGCTCGAGCACTCCGCAACGCGGTGCGCCGCGTGCGGCACCAACCGAGCCGGCGTCGGCTGGGCACTCGCCACCGAGGTCTGTGCCGAGTGCGAGGAACCCACCGCCCTGGGCTGGCGATTCTGCGTCACCTGTGGCACACCGACGGCGGTCGTCGGCCGGGGTCGCTCCGTGAAGGTCGAGGCGTCGCAGGTGCGGTCGTGGTTCACCGACCTGCTCCCGGTCGATGAAGCGGCCGAACCCTCCGGTGACACCGCGGTGGAGAGCGACGCCGAGGCCGTTGCCTCACCGGTCTCCTCCGACGACGTGTCTTCCACCCCACCCGCTCGCGTGGCCGCACCGGCGCCCACGGGGTCGGTACTGGCCCGCAGTCCCTACACCAGCGCGGCGCTGGCGGCAGGCACTGCCCAGCGGGCGCTGCTCAGCACCGCCTTGATCGCTGGCATCGCCGCCGGAACCCTGCTTGCGCTCAACAACCGCCTCGCCGCCTTCAAGGGCGGCGCACCCGAGTCGTTCGATGCGGCGCTGACCCTGGCCGGGCTCGCCGACTGGGGAACCCGACCGCTGGCCCTCATGGCGATCGTCGCCGGCATGTGGTACCTCATGCGCTGGACCGGCATCGTGTACTCGAACATCTTCAGCTTCGGCAAGACGACGCTGCGCCTCCCCCCGACTGCCATCCCATGGGCCTTCTTCGTCCCTGGTCTCAACCTGCTCGCCGCACCGCGTCTCATCAACGATGCGTGGCGAGCGGCCGATCCGGCGAGTCGCCGCGGATCCGACTGGATGCTGCAGCCCGGCAACAGGTGGACACGGATCGCCTGGTCGGCGGCCATCGCGTCGGTCGGGTTGCACCTCGTCGGCTGGACGATCGGAAGCGCCACCGTCGACGCCGCCATCGCCGCCAATCGTTGGGCGGCTGCCGGGTGGATCGCCGTCGTGATCGCGGCGGGGGCGGCGGTGCTGATGGTGCAGCGCGTCACCGAGCGTCAGGAACGACGCAACGAGGAGCTCCAGGCCACGGTCGCCACGACCGTCTGAAGCCGCGTCGCCGATCTGCGTACACTTCCCGCGACATCTCCGACCACGGTTTGGCAGCATGAGTGACCTCTTCCTCGGTGGAACCATCGACCCGTCAGCCGACGAGCGCACCGGTGATCTCACCGAGTACGACCCGGCCGACCTCACCACACACGGCGTCATCGTCGGGATGACCGGCTCCGGGAAGACCGGTCTCGGCATCATCTTCCTCGAGGAAGCGCTGCTCAACGGCATCCCGACGCTCGTCATCGATCCCAAGGGCGACATGACGAACCTGCTGTTGAACTTCCCCGACTTTGCGCCGTCCGACTTCGAGCCGTGGATCGACCCCGGCGAGGTCCGCACGAGCGGCTCGACCGCGGCCGAGCTCGCCGCCGAGAAGGCCGAGCTCTGGAAGAACGGCCTGGCCTCGTGGGAGATCGACGGCAACCGGCTGCGAGAACTCGGAGACGGTGCCGGATTCACGATCTACACCCCCGGATCGGGGACCGGCGTCCCGGTCAACATCCTGGGGTCGCTCGACGCACCCGATGTCGCCTTCGACGACGAGGCGGAGACCCTCAGGGACGAGATCCAGGGCTTCGTGTCCGGGCTGCTGGCGCTCGTCGGCATCGACGCCGATCCGATCTCGTCCCGGGAGCACATCCTCCTCGCCAACCTCATCGAAACGTCGTGGCGAGCGGGCCGGTCTCTTCTCCTCGAGGACCTGCTCGCCCAGATCCAGCGACCACCATTCAAGAAGCTCGGTGTGCTCGACCTCGACGACTTCTTCCCGGAGAAGGACCGCCTCGCCCTCGCCATGAAGCTCAATGGGCTCGTCGCGTCTCCCGCCTTTGTCACGTGGAGTGAGGGTCCGCCCCTCGACGTCGGCTCACTGCTCTGGGATGCCGAGGGGAAGCCACAGGCGGCGATCATGTATCTCGCCCACCTCTCCGAGGAGGAGCGGCAGTTCATCGTGACACTGCTCCTCTCGAAGGTCGTCACCTGGATGCGATCGCAGTCGGGCACGGGCGAGTTGCGAGCGATGGTCTACATGGACGAGGTGTTCGGCTTCGTGCCGCCCACTGCCGAGCCACCTGCGAAGAAGCCCATCCTCACCATGCTGAAGCAGGCCCGCGCCTTCGGCGTCGGCATGCTCTTGAGCACCCAGAACCCGGTGGACCTCGACTACAAGGCCATGTCGAACGCAGGCACCTGGTGTGTGGGGAGGCTCCAGACCGAACGCGACAAGGCGCGAATCGTCGAAGCCCTGCAGTCGGCCCGTGGCGACACCGACACCGCCGCCCTCGACAAGACGATCTCCGGGCTCGGCAAACGGCAGTTCCTGCTCCACAACACCCATGCCAAGCAGCCGGAGATCTTCACGACCCGGTGGGCGATGTCGTACCTGGCTGGCCCGCTCACCCGGGAGCAGATCGAACGCCTCCAGGAGACGCGAGGCACCACGCCGGCGTCGTCTACCGGCGCGGCGAAGCCGGCGACGAGCCCCGGATCGGCGGCGCCGACCCCGACTCCGGCCGGCGAGCCCGTCACCGCGCCGGCGTCGCTCGCCGACGACGAGATCCCGATGATGCCCGATGTGGCCGACGGCGTGGAGGTGCTCCACATGGCTCCTGCGGCGCCGTGGGCCGAGCAGGTGGGCGCAGACCCTTCGAGTGCCCGGCACGAGCCCGCCATCGCCGCGCGGCTCCGTCTCGTCTTCGACGAAGCGAAAGCCGACCTCGTCCATGAAGAGGAGTGGGAGGCGATCGTGCCGCTCGACGGAGAGCGTCTCGACACCGACAGCATCATCGAAGTGGACTACGACGACCGTGACTTCGGGCCGGCTCCCGAGGGCGCTGCGTATGCCCTCACGGACGCTCCGATCGACACCAAGACGTTCTTCCGCAGCGCGCAGTCGACGATCAAGGATCACGTCTACAGGGACGAGCGGGTCACGATCCTCACCAATCCCGAGCTCAAGCTCTACTCGCGTCCCGGCGAGGACGAGGCGGCGTTCCTCGAGCGATGCGACAGCGAGGGTCAGGCGCGAGCCGACGCCGAGGTGGCGAAGTTGAAGGACAAGTACGCCACCCGGCTCAAGCGCATCGAGAAGGACCTGCGTGCAATCGATCGCCGTATCGAGGAACTCGCCGCCGATCTCGAAGGGATGCGGCAGGAACAGTTCATCAAGGGAGCCGGTGCCGTCATCTCGATCCTCACCGGCCGCTCCAGCACGCGGAGCATCACCGGCACCGCACGCAGCCGATCGTCGGCCCGCTCCAAGGAGCAACGCCTGCGCTCGGAACAGGAGAAGGCCGACGACAAGGTCGTCGAGATGGAGGAACTGCAGCGCGAATTCCGTGACGAGCTCGAGGAGATCAACGATCGCTGGGAGGAGATCGCCACCCGGATCGAAAGCCTCGAGATCGGTCTCGAGAAGCAGGACATCGAAGTCGTCGACGTCGCGCTCGTGTGGCTCCCCCGCGACTGAACGTGGTGGACCGGGATCGGCCCTGTAATCTGCTTCCACGATGCGCAAACGCCCCGCCATCATCACGATCGAAGAGACCGACCTCGGCACCGACGCCAGCTGCGTGGTGACACTTGCCTATGACAACGCGCAGTTCTACGGGCGATCGCTTGGACCGTCCGACCCGGCGGGTCGACCCCGCATCGTCGGCGAAGCGACGCTACGTGCCGTGGAGGCGGTCACCGACGGGTCCATCGACCTGACCCTCGAGGCGGTGGCGCTCACGGACATGGGCGACGCAGTGGTCGCGCTCGCCCAGGTCGCCATCAACAACGGCTCCGGGATGACGCTCGTGGGCAGCGCGATGGTCGACGACCACGACCTCTCCAAGGCGACTGTCAAAGCGGTGCTGGACGCGCTCAACCGTCGCCTCGAGAGCATCTGAGCAGACGACTCCTCCTTCGACCTCCCCCGGACGCGCCCGAACCCCCGGGCCGAAGGGAGAGGGAGGGTGCCCGGGGGTTCGAGAACGGAGATCGTCAGGCGGCGAGTGCCACCTCGCCCGTGACTCCCGCAGCGTCGTGGAACCGCCTGGGGGTGACCAGCAGGAGCACGGTCGGCAGCACGAGCGTGGCCGCCAGCAGGGCGAGGCCGATCATCACCGCGGTCAGGATGCCGAACACCGAGAACATCGGTGTCGGAGCGAATGCCATCACGGTGAAACCCAGCACCGATGTCAACGCCGAGAGAACCAGCGCCCCACCGGTTCCGGCACCGGCCCGACGCACCGCGTCGAGCGGTGACGGCTGCGCCTCCAGCTCCTCGATGTAGCGAGCCGTGAAGTGGGTCGAGAAGTCGATGCCGACGCCGACTGCGATCGCGGCGATCGTCGCCGTCACCACATTCACCCGGAATCCGGCCAGGGTCATGAAGGCATACACGCCTGCCACGACGAACCCGATCGGCACGACGGCTGCGATGGCGAACCGGACCGACCGCAGCAGCAAGGCCGCCACTGCCAGCGTCAACAGCACTGCGATGGGCAGCGACAGGAGCATCGACGCCCGGAACGACTCGAGGCTGAGGTACTGAGTGACCACCTCGCCACCGACACCGACCGTCGTCAGGTTCGCCTGCGTTGCGTCGAGGTCGGCGGCAACCGCCTCGAGCGTGTCGATGACCGGCTCGATGATCGCCGCGTCCTCCATCGACACGACCTGAATCCGCAGCGACGTCGCCTGTCCGCCGTCGACCTGTGCCACGACTGCGGGGATGGTCTCGGCTGCAACGGCGGTGGTGCCGTCGGCCGTGACGAGACCGTGCTGCCACACGTGGGCGTACACGGCCCGAATCTGCGCCGGGTCGTCGGGGAAGCCGTCCCCGTCGGAGTCGACGAGACCGAGCATGGTCGCCGTCTCCGGCGTGGCCATCGCGGTGCGCACCACGTCGGCGGCATGCATGCCGACGATGAGCTCCCCCTGGGTGTTGCGCCCGAACCCGACGGCGGCGGCGTCGAGATCCTCTACAGCGGCGTCGAGTGCTCGCAGCGTCGCCGGATCGGTGAGATCGCCTTCGAGGTAGATGTAGCTGGAGCCCTCCCCGTTCGACGGGAAGTGCTCGCCGAAGCGATCGAGCGACTGGATCACACCGGTGTCGGACCCGAGGAAGTCGGTGAGCGCAAACCCGGACTGGACTTGGAATGCGCCCACGAGGGTCACCGCTGCGGTGGCGAGCAGCACCGGAAGGGTGATCGCCCGACGGGCGGCGACGCCGCGCACGATCGTTCCCGCCGTCTCGAGCCCGTGGGCGGCACCCTGGATCCCGGTGACGGTCTGCTTGCCACGGGCGATGGCCCGGCGGTTGCGACGCCGGGTGAGGGCCACCGGGAGGGCGACGGCGAGGATCATCTGGATGGCGACGGCAGCGACGCCTATGGCGGGCTGCACGGCGGCGAGGGCCACGGCGAGCCCACCGATGACGGCGATGGGCAGGAGGGCCAGGGCATACCCGAGTCGGCTGAAGCGCTTGATGGGGTTGGCGCCGACGGTCGATTCGATCCCGACCAGGACCCGCGGAGTGATGAGACCGAGCAGGATGTACGCCATGGCGAGCCCGATTGCGGCCCCGAGGCCGAACTCGACGATGGCCTCCGTCCCGGACACGATGTTCGACAGGAACGCCACCACAGACGAGAGGACGGCCAGCAGCATGGCGGTGAACACGGCCTTCATGCCTGCCGGGTAGGCGTCACGCCTCGACATGGCGTGATCCACCTGCATCTCGCGGACCCGACCGACCCCGTGGATGTAGAAGTCGACGCCGAAGCTGATCATGGCGATCGGCACCACGAAGGCGAGCAACAGAGAGCCCATCTGGAGGCCGACGAGAGCGGCGACCCCGTTGTAGGCGAGCATTGTTGCTCCGAGCCCTGCAGCGACGAGCACCGACGACCAGTAGGAGCGGTGTACGGCGGCGACCAGCAGCACGACGAAGGCGACGGCCAAGAAGATGAACGGGGCCGAGGCTTCGACCGCCTCGTCGAACGTGGTGTCGAAGTCGATGGCGACGCCGATCGGCGCCGTGAGTGCGGTGGCATCCTGCATGTCCGCCTGCACGTCACGGAGCCAGGCCTCTCTCGTCTCCCAGCCGGGGAACGTGGCCCGGTCGTAGGTCAGTTCGGCGAGAAACGCCGGAGCGACGACGGCTCCGTCGACGACGTTCGCCTGTTCGGACAGGGTGAAGAGGATGCCGGAGCCCTCGGCTTCGAGTCCGGCGAGGACGGCCTTCACGTCGGCGTCGGTCGCCGTGGCCAGCCCATCGGGCAGGGCGGCATCGACGACATCGGCGATCGAGAACAGCGCAGGAACCTCGGCATCGAGATCGCGGTCGTACCGGGCCACGAGATGCTCGGTGTTGTCGACGTCGGCGAGCACCGCGTCGGACACCGTCTTCCACTCTCGCAGCGCCGCCGCGGTGAGGATGTCGCCCGTGCCGTCCGGTGCCTCCACGAGGAACACGCTGGATCCGATCGTCGACTCGCTCACGAGTGTGGACTCGGCTCGCTCCGTGACTTCGAACACGGGACCGGACGGATCGAAGTCCGGGTCGGAAGTGTCGGCGACGATCGGGCCGACCACGCCGAGCCCGAGGGCCACGACGACCAGGGCCGCCACGACCCACCGGGCATGACGATTGATTCGTTCGAACAGGGTGTGCATCCGATCCTCTCCCTTCACCGCCGGTGCGGTTGATGCCTGCTGTGACATATCCCCACCTTGCGGGACCGGCGTGAGACGGACCATTGGGTACACCCCTGAAGCCACCCTGAATCGCCTCAGGGGCCCTCAGGGTCTTCCCCCCGGTGAGACGACGACCGCCGGGTCAGAGAATCGGGGCGGTTCGCCAGTGACCGGTCGCCGTTTCGTAGGCGGCGGCGATGCGCAGCAACTCGACGTCGCCCTGTGGACGGCCCACGAACTGGACGCCGACCGGCAATCCCTCTTCGGTGAAACCGGCGGGGACCGAGATGGCGGGACATCCCATCACGGTGACATCGGTACAGGACCGCATCCACTCGATGTACGACGACATCACGACACCGTCGATGGAGCGCACCCATTCGACATCGACGTCGAATGGCGCCACCTGCGTGGTCGGGCAGACCACGACGTCGAAGCGCTCATAGAACTCGCGCACCCGGTGGAAGAGCGCAGCGTGCTTCCTCACGGCATCGGCGTGATCCGGCAGCGTGCGCCGCCGCGCCTCTTCGATGTTCCACCGGATCGTGTCCTTGAGGGAGTGGGGATCGGCGTCGTAGTCCGGGCCGAGGTTCAGCTCGAACGCCCACGCTCTACGGACCTGGAAGATCTCGTCGGCGTCGGTCAGGTCGGGGCATGCCTCCTCGACCGCCCACCCCAGGTCGGCGAGGACCTCGGGCACCGAGGCGAGCGCGGTGCGGACATCGCCGTCGACCGGCAAACCCCCGAGCGTCGGTGCCCATGCCGCTCTGATGTCGGCTGCCGGCTCGCGAAACACATCGGCGAACATCGACCCGGGATCGGCGAGCGCGATCGGGCTCCGGGGATCCGGACCTGCCATCGCCTGCAGGAGCAAGGCGACATCCGCGACGGTTCGCCCCATCGGTCCCTCGGTGGACAGGTGACCCCAGATGTCGGTCTTCGGATACGACGGCACCCGCCCGGGCGACACCCGGAAGCCCACCACGTTGTTGAACGCCGCCGGGTTGCGCAGCGACCCGCCCATGTCGGAGCCGTCGGCGAGCGGAATCATCCTCGCGGCGAGAGCGGCCGCAGCGCCCCCGCTCGAGCCCCCGGCGGTACGGGACAGGTCGTACGGATTCCGGGTGGCACCGAAGACAGCGTTGAAGGTCTGTGATCCGGCACCGTGCTCAGGAACATTGGTCTTGCCCATGGTGACCGCGCCCCCACCCTGGATTCGTTCCACGATGAGCGAGTTCTCGTCGGGCACGAAGTCCCGCATCGGTCCCCAGCCATAGGTCGTTCGGATCCCGGCGGTTTCGGTCAGATCCTTGTGGGCGACCGGGATCCCATGGAGCGGGCCCAGCGAGCGACCGGCGGCGTGCACCTCGTCGGCGTGCGCCGCCGCTGCCATCGCCCGCTCGGGGACCCGGGTGACGATGGCGTTGACCCGTTCGTCGACGGCTTCGATGCGGTCGAGATGGGCCCGAACCAGTTCACGTGACGAAACCTCGCCTGCGGCGAGCAACTGCGCCATCTCGATCGCCTGGAGCCCGACGAGTTCGTGCACGATCCGACGCTAGCGAGCGCGAGTCGCACCGGGCCGGGTGAGGCATGAGAGGCGACCGAGGCAGGGACGTCCCGGCGTCAGAGGCGGGGCACGCCCAACTGATCGCGTTCGCGATCCATCCTCATCAGCTCCTCGGTGCCGCTCACCACGATCTCTGGATCCGGGGTGAAGTCGAGACTCGGATCCCGCCCCGCGTAGTCGACGGCGTTGAGAATCACCTTCATCGTGTTCAACCGCGCCTTCGGCTTGCTGCTCGACCTGATGATCGTC
>CAYFYC010000007.1:38302-54979 GCA_964347305.1 uncultured Acidimicrobiaceae bacterium
ATGCGGTGCTTCATGTCCGTGAAGGCATCCCACAACTCCTGCGCCTGCATGTCGATCTCGCTGAGCTTCCACTGCCGCAAGGGATCGTTGCGTCGTCGCTCGAAACGCCTCGCCTGCGTCGGCTTGTCGACGCTGAAGTACAGCTTGACGAGCACGGTGCCCTGACGGACGAGATCCTTCTCGAAACCGACCACGCCCCTGAGGAAGTCCCGGTACTCGCTCTTGGTGCAGAAGCCGAAGACCGGCTCGACCAGCGCCCGGTTGTACCAGGAGCGATCGAACAGCACGACCTCTCCCCCTGCAGGGAAGTGCTCCACGTATCGCTGGAAGTACCATTGCGTCCGCTGTCGCTCGGTCGGTTTGCCGAGGGCCACGACACGGGCTCGCTTCTCGTTCATGAAACGCAACACCCGGCGGATCGTTCCGCCCTTGCCGGCAGCATCACGGCCCTCGAACAGAACGATCATGGGGATCTGCTCTGCTTCGAGGTGCTGCTGCAGTTTGAGCAGCTCCACCTGGTATGGATGGAGCGGCCGGTCTTTGTCGAGCATGGCCTGGAGCCGGTTGCGCTCCTCTTCGAGGCGGCGCAAGCGTTCCTCGACGGTCTCGGTGTCCGCGGGCGGCCGACCGATCGACGTCAGCTCGACGGCATCGGGGTCATAGCTGGGTTGCGTTGTCACTCGTCTCCCTTCGGCATCTCTACCCGCGCCGGTTGTCAAAGGATATCGAGCCTCGCCACAGATTTCAGGGGAGATTCGGAAATCGCGACTTCAGGCGCTCAACGAGCGTCATCGTGACGCCGTGCGGTCGACGAAGATGCGCTGCCGGCACCCGTGTGCTGAAGTGGAACACGGTCCGATCGGTTCCGGAGGTGTCCATGGGTCGCACGATCTCGATTCGAGGCCTCGTGAACGAGGCAGTGGAGGGATTCGACGATCGGCGCATCGATCGGGTCTGCGGCACCGCGGGCGCCCTGGGACGGCTGATCGAGCGCGCGGTGCTGACGTCCTCGGCAGAAACGCCCAGCCCATGATGCGCCTCATCGGCTGGTGGTACATGCGGATCACGGGCTGGACGATCCTGGGGCAGCCACCCACCGTGCCGAAGTTCGTGGCCATCGGCTGGCCCCACACCAGCAACTGGGACTACCTGCTCTTCCTCGGCGTCACCCGGCTGTTCCACGTGCCGGCAAAGGCGATCGGAAAGCACACGCTGGTCACCGGGCCCTTCGGCTTCCTCTTCAGGCGCGCCGTCATACCCATCAATCGCGATTCCGGGCAGGGTCTCGTCGAGCAGATGGTGCGCCAGTTCGCAGCGGCCGACGAGCTCGCCGTGGTCATCTCACCCGAAGGAACGCGACGGCGCACGCAGTACTGGCGGACCGGGTTCTATCGGATCGCCCTCGCCGCCGGCGTGCCGGTCGTCCCCGCCTACATCGATTGGCAGCACAAGGTCGCCCACATCGGCGACGCGATGGAGCTGACCGGTGACGTGGACGCCGACATGGATCGCATCCGGGAGTCCATGCAGCCGGGGCGGGGCAAGCACCACGAGTTGGCTTCGCCGATCCGCCTGCGCGACGAAAGCGACACTGCCTAGGCTGCCCGCCCATGACGAACGAGCTCCTCGGCGCCGCCCACGACCTCATGCCCGATGTGACCGAACTCCGGCGCACCCTTCACCGCCACCCCGAGGTGGGGAACGACCTGCCCCGCACCCGACAGACCGTCCTGGGAGCGCTGGAGGGCCTGCCCCTCGACATCACGCTGCACACGACGACTTCGGGGATCGTCGCCGTGCTCGACGGCGATGGTGACGGCCCTGCGGTGTTGCTGCGCGGCGACATGGACGCGCTCACCATGGTCGAGGACACCGGGTTGCCGTTCGCCAGCGAGACGGGGAACACGATGCACGCCTGTGGCCACGACCTGCACACTGCGATGCTCGTCGGCGCCGCCCGGTTGCTGTCCTCGATGCGGAATCGAATCAACGGCAAGGTCGTCTTCATGTTCCAGCCGGGCGAGGAGGGGCATGCCGGCGCTCGCTACATGCTCGACGAGGGCCTCCTCGAGACGACGGACACCCGACCCATCGCCTGCTTCGCCATCCACGTCTCGTCGAGTTACCCCTCGGGCGAGGTCCATGCGCGACCTGGCGCGCAGATGGCATCGGCGGACGAGATCGCCATCACGGTGCACGGGAAGGGCGGGCACGCTTCGGCGCCACACATGGCGCTCGATCCGGTTCCGATCGCAGCCGAGATCCTGCTGGCGGCCCAGCTGGCCGTCACCCGGCGGGTGAACGTGTTCGACCCTGCGGTGGTCACGTTCGGAAGAATCGCCGCCGGCACCACTCACAACGTCATCCCGGCAGCCGCAGTGCTGGAGGGCACGGTACGGACCGTCTCGGAAGAGACCCGGTCGCAGGTGTTCGGACTGCTCGACCGGATCACCGCCAACATCGCCGCTGCACACGGTGCAACCGCCGAGTTCGAGGTCAAGTGGGGATACCCGGTGTCGGTGAACGACCCCGGCGTCGTGGCGTCGGTCGAGGACCTGGTGGGCCGGATTCTCGGCGAGGACGCGTTCGTCCCCATGGCGAGCCCCATCATGGGGGCCGAGGACTGGAGCTATGTGATGCAGAAGATCCCGGGCGCCATGGCATTCCTGGGGGCGTGCCCACCCGAGATCGAAGCCGGCAGCGGCCCCGCCAACCACTCCAACCTCGTCGTCTTCGACGAGGGCTGCATGCACAAGGGCATCGCCCTGCACGCCGGCTTCGTACTGGATCGGCTCGGATAGGCCCGACTCGCCCCGATAGACTCGTGGCCGTGAGCGGACCTCCCGGCGACACCAGACCGACGCCCCCTCTCCCGCTGGACGAGCGACTCGATCTGTATCGCTGGATGCGCCTCACCCGCACCCTCGACAACACCGTCATGACGATGTGGAAACAGGGCCGGGGTGTCGGTGGCACGTTCAGCGGCAAAGGTCACGAGGCGATCGCCGTCGGCGCCGCCTACGCCCTCCGGGAGGATGACATCGTGGCCCCGATGCACAGGGATCTGGGGAGCTATCTCGTCCGCGGTCTCTCTCCCGAGCGGATACTCGCCAACCAGTTGGGCAGGGCCACCGGTGTGACCAGGGGTCGCGACGCAAACCTCCACGGCCTCGGCGACCTCGCGCTCGGCCTCATCGGCTTCATCTCGCACCTGCCCCAGTCCATGGGCGTCGCAGTCGGAGCGGCGATGGCCTTCGCCCATCGAGGGGAGGATCGGGTGGCGCTGACATTCGTGGGTGACGGCTCGTCGAACACCGGTCTCTTCCACGAGGCGCTCAATCTCGCCGCCGTCAGCCGCGCACCGTTCGTCTGCATCGTGGAGAACAACCAGTACGCGTACTCGACACCGGTCAGCCAGCAGATGGCCATCGAGGACATCGCAGTGCGCGGTCCCGCCCACGGTGTCCCGGCGGTGATCGTGGACGGCAACGACGTCGAGGCCGTCCACGACGCGGCGTTGGCCGCAGTGGAGCGAGCCCGGGCCGGGGGCGGACCCAGCCTCGTTGAGGCCAAGACCATGCGCATGCTCGGGCACGCCATCCACGACGGCGCCGAGTACGTCCCGGCGGAGCTGCTGGCCGAGTGGTCGGAGCGTGACCCGATCGTCCGCTACCGGGAGAAGCTGCGAGCCACGGGCGTCGAGGAAGCGACGCTCGTGCAGATCGACGAGGACTGCAAGGCGATGGTCGCTCGTGCCGTGGAGCGCGCCGAAGCGGCGCCGCTCCCGGATCCCGGGGACGTCGAGTCGGGGGTGTACGCCGGGTGACGCGGACCCTCACGTATCTGGAGGCCATCAGCGACGCGCTCGCGGTCGAGATGCGGCGTGACGACGGCGTCCTCGTGCTCGGTGCCGACGTCGGCGGCGAGTTCGGTGGTGCCTTCAAGGTGACGAGAGGGCTCGCCGCGGAGTTCGGCGATCATCGTGTGCGCAACATGCCGATGACCGAGCACGCCTACATCGCAGCAGCGACGGGGATGGCCCTCATGGGGCTGCGACCCGTGGTCGAGGTCCAGTTCGCCGACTTCATCAGCACCGGTTTCGATGCGATCGTTCAGTTCGCAGCGACGAATCACTACCGCTGGGGAGCAGCCGTGCCATGGGTGATCCGGGCGCCGAGCGACGGCGGCATCGGCTCCGGGCCGTTCCACTCCCAGAACCCGGAGGCGTGGTTCGTCCACACACCGGGTTTGAAGGTGGTCGCCCCCGCCACGCCGGCCGACGCAAAGGGGCTGCTGGCTGCAGCGATCCGTGACCCCAACCCGGTGATCTTCTTCGAGGCGAAGCCGCTCTACCGCAGCGTCCGGGGACCGGTCCCGGAAGGCGAGCACGTGGTGCCCATCGGCGAGGCCGCCGTCGTCCGGGAGGGGACCGACGTCACCATCGTCACGTACGGTTCGATGGTGCACGAGAGCCTCGAGGCAGCCGAGCGGCTCGAACGCGACGGCATCGACTGCCACGTCCTCGACATCCGCACACTCAAGCCACTGGATCTCGATGCCATCCAGGCAGCGGTGGCGCACACCAGCAAGGTGCTCGTGGTCCACGCCGCAAACCGGCTCGCCGGAGTCGGCGCCGAGGTCGTCGCACTCATCGCCGAGGAGTGGTTCGAGGAACTGGATGCACCGCCCGTGCGGATCGGCGGTCTCGACACTCCGGTGCCCTTCTCACCGCCGCTCGAGAAGGCCTACAGACCCGACGCGGCCGCCATCGAGTCCGCGGTTCGGGAACTCGCCCGCTACTGAGTGGCCTCGGCCGGGGACGGGACGAGATCGACGACCTGGTCCTCACCCATCACGGATCGGTACGCGGCCGCAAACGTCTCCAGCATGGTCTCGATGTCCTCCAGACGATGGTGCAGGGTCACGGCGAAGCGGATGCCGGCGCGGCCATGGGGAACGGCGGGGAACACTGCCATGTTGAGGAAGTACCCGGCGTCCTTGACCCGCCTGGCGACTTCGACGGCCCGGTCGACGGCGCCGATCTCGACGAAGAAGATCGGCGTGTCGCTGACGTCGATGATCGGCAGCTCGTGGGCGAGCAGCAGCTTGTTGGCGAGCGCGATCCGCTCGCGCAACGCCTCTTGCCGCTTCGGCATCTCGGGGCCGAGATGGATGCGGGTCGCGGCGATGGCCGCCCCGAGCTGAGCGGGGTGGATCGGGCCGGAGAAGAACATCGCTCCGCTCGTCGTGCGGATCATCTCCTCGACCTCGTCGTTGGGCAACGCGAGGAAGGCCGCCCCCGACCCGAACCCCTTGGCGAGCGATCCCGCCACCACCATGCGGTCGTCCATGGGCCGGTTGCCGAGCACGTGGCCCCGCCCGTGACGACCCGTCCAGGAGATGCCGTGTGCGTCGTCGATGTAGAGGTGGAGCTTCGGGTAGCGGTCCATCAGGACGTTGATGACATCCATGTCGAGCATGTCACCGTGCATCGAGTACACGCCGTCGGCGAGATACCAGACGCGCTCCGCCGTCTCGGAAGCCTCGGCGATGGCTCGATCCAGGCGATCCCAGTCGTTGTGAGGCAGCAGGTCGATCTCATACCCGCGCACCTTGAGGAGGTCGCCGGCTTGATGCACGGTTGCGTGGACCTGGATGTCGGCGAGGATCGCATCAGACGGCTTGAAGCCGACGAGGAAGAAGGCGACGTGGGCCAGCGTCGTGGTGGCCATGGCGATGACGTTGGCTCCGAGCATCTCGGAGAGCAGATCCTCGAGCTCGTCGTAGAGAGGTACCGAGGCGAAGATCGTCGAGGACGAGTACACCGGGCCGTAGCGCTGGACCGCTTCGATGGCGCCCGCCTTGGTGCGAGGATCCGTGTCGAGGCCGCTGTACGCACAGGAGCCGAAGTTGACGAGCTCGCGCCCACCGAGCTCGATGTTGACCCCGTCGTAGAAGTCGTTCTCGATGCGGAGCCGGGTCATGCCGCCATCGATCGTGGCGCGCAGGTTGCGTTCGACGAGTTTCAGGATGCGTTGTTGCCGGTCGGGGACTTTCGTCACGAGACCTCTCCTGTGAAGCGCTGGCCGTCGCCCCCGGATGCAATTCCACCCACCAGGCACCATAGCTCATCAATATTGTGGAGACACAACTGCCTAACACGTACCTGAAATGCATTCAGATTCGGGTCCTGCGCCCCACCGGACCCGAGCCCACCGTCCCCGCCCCACCCCTCTCGTCGATCGGGGTACTGTCCCCGCTCATGCCGCACGTCCACCTCGACTGCCCGCCCGACATCGCCTTCGAACGCGGCTTCGACCGCATCCGGCAGCAGTTCGACGTGAGGGTGGGCTTCGATCCCGAGGTGCTCGAAGAAGCGAGCCGTGGCGCAGCGGTCGACGGCGATCGTCGCGACGCCCGCGACCTCGAGCTCATCACGATCGATCCGCCAGGGAGCCAGGACCTCGACCAGGCCTTCACTGCACGGCGCCGCGGAGAGGGGCACGTCGTGCAGTACGCCATCGCCGACGTCGCGACCTTCATCTCCCCTGGCGGGCGCCTCGATGCGGCCACTCACGAGCGTGGCCTCACGTTCTACGCACCCGACGTCGACGCACCGCTGCACCCGCCGTCGATCAGTGCCGGAGTGGCGTCGCTGCTGCCCGGCGTCGACACGCCTGCGTTGCTGTGGACCATGCACCTCGACGGCAACGGCACCGTCACCGATGCCGACCTGGCGCGAGCCGTGGTGCGGAGTCGCGCCGCCCGCACCTACCAGGAGGTGGCAGACGATCTCGCCACCGACGATCCGGACCCCCGCCACGTCATGCTGCGCGAGATCGGCCGGCGTCGCCTCGACCTCGAACGCGAGCGAGGTGGGGTGAGTCTCAACCTCCCGTCGCAGGAGGTGGTCGATCTCGGGGACCGCTACGCCATCGAGTACCGGGACACGCTGCCCGTCGAGGACTGGAATGCGCAGATCTCGTTGCTCACGGGGATGACGGCCGCTCGCTTGATGCTCGATGCCGGGGTCGGGGTCCTGAGGACTCTGGCGCCACCCGACGACGACACCATCGAGTGGCTGCGGCGAACGTCAAACGCACTCTCCGTCTCCTATCCGAAGGACATGACGTACCCGGAGTGGGTGCGGAGCCTGGAAGGCGGAGGGCCGATCGCCGCCGCACTCCAGAGCCAGGCGGCGCGGGCCTTCCGCGGCGCCGGGTATGTGGCGTTCGACGGAGACGTTCCGGACGAGCCGGGACACGCCGCTCTCGCCACCGACTACAGCCACGTCACCGCCCCGCTGCGACGGCTGGTGGATCGGTATGCCAACGAGCTCGTGCTGGCCGCCTGTGGAGACCGCCGACCGGCGGCGTGGGCGCTCGAGATGCTCGAGACCCTTCCCGATCTCATGACCGAGGCGAGCAGACGCAACAAGGCGTTCGAACGCGAGCTCGTCGACTTCGCCGAGGTCATGGTGATGTCGGGTCGAGAGGGTGACCGTTTCACGGCCATCGTGACCGATCGGCGCGACGATCGGGTGACGCTGCAACTCCGCGAGCCCGCCGTGATCGTCCGCCTCGACCATGGCGAGCTGAGCCTCGGTGCGACCGTCGAGATCGAACTGCTCGCCGTCGACACCGAGCAGGGGGCGCTCGAATTCGCCGTCGTCGACGGCCGGGACGTCGCCGCCGATCGGTAGCCTGCCGGTCATGGACTGTGACGTTCTCGTCATCGGCGGCGGCTTCGGCGGCGCCACGTTCGCCAGGCACTTCGAGCGCATCACCCGCACCGGTCACCGCAACGTCGTTCTGGTGGCACCGCAGAACTTCCTGCTCTTCGCACCCATGCTGCCCGAGGCCGCCTCGGGGACCATCGAGCCCCGCCACTGTGTGATCCCGCTGCGCGAGATGCTCGACAGGACGAGGGTCGTCGTCGGCGAGGTCGTCGAGTTCGATCCTCTGGCGAAGACAGCGGTGGCCGTCGACGAATCGGGACGACGCCACGACGTGACCTTCCGGACGGCTCTGGTGTCGCCCGGGTCCATCCCGCAGACCTTCCCGATCCCGGGGCTCCTCGAACATGCGGTCGGCTTCAAGACGCTCCCCGATGCGATCTGGCTGCGCAATCGCGTGCTCCACCAGCTGGAGCTCGCCTCGTCGATGGACGAAGGAGACGAGCGACGTGCTGCGCTGACGTTCACGTTCGTCGGTGGTGGCTATGCCGGTGTGGAGGCGCTCGCCGAGCTCGAGTCCCTGGCCCGCGACGCCGTGAAACGCTATCCCTCCATCACTGCCGCAGACATCCGCTGGGTGTTGATCGAGGCAGCCGACTCCCTCCTGCCCGGTCTCGACGAGCGTCTCGCCTCGTTCTCGGACCGCGACCTCAGACGGCGGGGCGTCGAGGTGCATCTCGGAACCAAGATGACGTCGTGTGAGGATCGCATGGTCGTCATGAACGACGACGCGTCAACCGCCTACCGCTCCGAGACGATCGTGTGGACGGCCGGCCAGCGCCCCGACCCCGTCGTCGGCGACTGGGGACTGCCGCTCACCGACAAGGGAGCCGTCCGCGTCGACGAGACCATGGCGGTGCGGGGGTTGCCCGGTATCTTCGCCGTGGGTGACATCGCCGAGGTGCCGGATCCGGAAGGCGGCATCGCTCCCAACACCGCCCAGCACGCGCTGCGCGAAGCGAGGGTCGCCGCAGAGAACGTCCTCGCCCATCTCGTCGACGATCCGCCGACTCCGTTCACGTACAAGACCCGGGGTCTCGCCGTCACGCTCGGGAAGTGGCAGGGCACGGCACAGGTGAAAGGCTTCACCTTCACCGGCCCGCTGGCGTGGTGGATGGGCCGGTCCTACCACCTGCTCATGATGCCGGGGCTGGGCCGAAAGGCCCGCATCGTCTTCGACTGGACCATCGGTCTGTTCTTCCATCGCGACATCGCTCAGCTCGGTGAGCTGGGCAGCCCGACGCCACTCGAGGGATGAACGGGACGCCCGTCAGTCGGGGTGGACCCACCGTGCCAGCGCATCACCCCAGAAGCGGGTCAACGTGCCCTTGGCGTGGGGAGGCACGTTGATGAGCTCCGCCGACAGCCCGGCCGCCTCGCTTTCGTCGATGAACCGCTTCAGGGCGATGACGCCCGTGTAGTCGACACGGCCCAGCGCACCCATGTCGACGACGACGTCGGTGATGTCCTCCACGGACGCGAGCTGGTGGATGAGCACCTCGCTGAGGCGCGGCGCAGAGCCGAAGTAGAGCACGCCATAGGGCTTGATCGTCAGCGTGGAGCCATCGAGGGTGGTCTCGACCTTGATGAGGGCCTCCCGCCGCAGGTGGACGGCGGTGGCGGCGGCGACCCCGATGACGACTGCGACGTCGATGCGAGGGGCGAGGGTGAGCGTGGCGATGAACGTCGTCCACGCAACGATCGACTGACCCCAGGTGATCTTGATGAGCCGAACCATCGACGGGATGCGCACCAGGCGGATCACGGCGACGATCACCGTGGCGCCGAGCACGGCGCGGGGCAAGGGCTCGAGGACGCCTGCGACGGGCAGAAAGGCGAAGACGGCGAGACCGGCGACGGCCCCCGTCCATCTCGTCTCACCGCCGGCCAGCCGGGCGACGCCGGAGCGCGAGAACGACCCGCCGACCGGAAAGCCCGACGACACGGCGCTGGCGATGTTGGCGAGGCCCTGGCTGAGGAACTCCCGGCTCGGGTCCCAAGGGGTGCGTTCCTGGGCGGCGAAGGTGCGAGCGATGGCCACCGGCTCCGCGAACCCGAGCAGCGCGATCACGGCACCCGGGAGCAACAGCGAAGGAAGGTCTGCCCACGGGAACGAGATCGTGAATGGAGGCAATCCCTCGGGGACGAAGGCAACCGTGGCCCCGTCGAAGTCGAGCACCATGCTGGCGACCACCGACCCGACCACGGCGACCACGACACCGGGGAAGCGACGCCCGAGCCGGCGCCCACCGACGATGACAGCGGCGGCAGCGGCCGCAAAGGCCATCGTCGCCGGATCCCATTCGTCGACTGCGATCAGCGCGTCCCAGGCGCTCCGCAGCAGCCCCGACGATGCCGTGTTCACGCCCAGGACGGTGGGCACCTGGGATGCCGTGCTGAGGATGCCTGCCGCCGAGGTGAAGCCGACGAGCACCGGCTGAGACATGAGGTAGGCGACGACCCCGGCGCGCAACAACCCGAGGACGAGTCGGATCAACCCGACGATCAGGGCGAGCAGGACCGCCAGCTCGATGTACTCGTCGCTGCCGGGCTCGGCGATCACCGACAACGCTCCGAAGGTCAGGAGGGCGGTCATGGCGACCGGCCCCGTCTGCAGATGCCGGGACGAGGCGAGCAAGGCGGCAGCGATGGGTGGCAGCGCCGCTGCGTACAAGCCATAGAAGGGAGGGACACCTGCGATCTCCGCATAGGCGAGGGCCTGGGGGATCAGAAGGATGGCGACGCTGATACCGGCGATGAAGTCGCCTCGCTTGACGCCGGTGGCAGCCACGTGATCCGCGCTCAGCCGAGCCGCTCGAGCAGCTCGGGCACACCTTGGCCGATGAGCACCACCGACTGGTGACCCTTCTCCTCCAGCCATTTCACCGCTGCGGTGGCGCGAAAGCCCGTGCCGCACACCACCCACACCGGCTCCTCGGTGGACAAGGAGCCGGGGACCGACTGCTGGAGCTCGGGCAGATAGCGATGCACCGATCCCGGCAGCGCGCCGGCCTCCCACTCGTTGGGAGCCCGGACGTCGAGCACCTGGGTCACCTGGCCCGCCTTCCACGCACGCACCATCTCGTCGAGCGTCACGATCCGGTGGATGCGCAGCTCGTGGCCGGCGTCGACCCACGACTCGATCCCGAATACGACGCCGCGCACGTCGTCGATGCCGATGCGCACCAGCTGGGCCGCCGCCTCGACCACGTCCTGTCCGGGATCGGCGATGAGCACCACGGCGGCGTCGAAGGGAATGAGCCAGCCCGCCCAGACTCCGACCCGGTCGCTCATCTCGATCCCGATCGAGCCTGCGACGTGACCTGCGGCGTATGCCTCGCGCCGGCGTATGTCGATGAGCGTCACTCCTGCCATCGCCTCGACCGCGGCGACGGTCAGCTGCGGGAGCTCTCCGCGGGGACGTTCGGGATAGCCGTAGAGGTTGGCGGGGCCCATGTGGCGGTAATACGTCGGGTAGGGCTGCAGACCCCCGAGTTGGGCGGCGACGAAGGCATCCTCGTCGTCGTGCCGAAGGACCGGGCTCGTCCGGCGCTCGGCACCGATGGTCGACGTGACCTGTCCCCCGGCGACCGTTGCGGTGCAGAACGAGCCTTCGCCGTGAGTGGGAAGCAGCACCGTGTCGTCGGGGAGCCCGGCGAGACGGTTGACGGAGATGTACTGGAGGCGGGCGAGGGTGTCGGCGCGCTCGACGCCGAGAAGATCGGGCCTGCCGGCCGCGCCGACGAGAAGCGATCCCCCGGAGAACACCGCATACGGTTCGTCGCCGATCACGACGAGATACGACGTGTGTTCCGGCGTGTGGCCAGGCGTGTGGATGGGCCGGATGGCGAACGGCCCGGCATCGAGGTCCTCCATGTGGAACGCCGGCCGGCTGCGGTAGGCGGGCGCGGCGGCGGCCGGCATCACGAGGTCGGCACCGGATCGCTGTGCCGCTTCGGGCCCGCCGGACACGTAGTCGTTGTGGACGTGGGTCTCGAGGACCATGGCGAGCGTTCCACCGTGTGCCTCGACCGCTTCGAGGAAGCGATCGACGTCACGCTGCGGGTCGACGAGCACCGAAACGCCCTCGTGCGTGAACACATACGTGGTGTCGCCGAGACCGGGGGTTCGGATCGTCGCGATGTCCATGTGTCCTCCTGCCCGGCTGGGAGCGATGGTACTCCCGGGGCCGCCGCGTCGGTCAGGCGACGGCGGCCGCCTGCCGCAGCATCACGACGCCCAGGAGGCTGGCGCCGTTGATGACGACCGGGTCGAAGCCCTCGCGGTGGAGCAGTCCGGCGGCGACACCGGCTCGATGCCCCGTCGTGCAACCCACGAAGACGGGCTGCTTCGGATCCAGGCCGGCAGGTATGCCGTGTTGGAGGTCGGGGACGTAGCAGAACACCGATCCGTCGAGCACCATGTCGTCCCACTCGTTCGGCGCACGGACGTCGAGCACCTGCGAGGACCCGTCGTCCCCGGCGATGAACTCCCGCGCCGTGACGACGCGATGCGTCGATACAGGGCGACCTTCCGCCTTCCAGTCCTCGAGCCCGTATTTCACACCGACGACGCGCTCGTAGCCGATCCTGGCGAGATCGCGCAGCGCCGTGTCGAGCAGATCCTCCGACTCGAGGACGAGCACGAACGGCTCGCCGAAGGGGACCATCCAGCCAAACCACGTGGCGAAGTCCTCGGTCAGCTCGACGGTCCACGAACCCGGGACGAACCCTGCCGCCACCTCGGCGCGGGGCCGGGTGTCCACCAAGTGCACCGACGGATCGAGCGCTGCCAACTCCTCCGTATCGAGCACCGGGGGTGGCACGAGCTCCATCGGCTCCGGTCCGGCGACATTGATGGGCGCCATGAAGGGGTAATAGGAGGGGTAGGGCTGGAGCCCGGCGAGCTGCTCTGCGACGTAGGAGTCGGCAGTGGCGTGGGCGACCACGGGGTTGCCCTCGCGCTCGGCGCCGATGGTGGTGGTGGTCGACACGGCAATGGTCGATGTACAGAAGGATCCGCCACCGTGGGTCGGGTACACGACGACGTCGTCGGGCAACTCGAGGAGTCGGTGGAGTGAGCCGTACTGGAGCCTGCCGAGCTGCTCGGCGCGGTCCATGCCGAGGAGATCCGAGCGACCCGCAGATCCGACGAGCATCGAGCCGCCGGTGAACACCGCGGTGGGCACTCCGTCGACGAGGAGGAGATACGACATGTGCTCCGGCGTGTGACCGGGCGTGTGGATCGGCTCCACGACGAGCGCGCCGAAGTCCAGCCGCTCGCCATGGAAAGCCGGACGGAATCGATAGGAGACGCCCGAGGCCGCCGGGATCACGAGGTCGCCGCCGGCATTCTCCGCGAGCACCTTGGCGCCCGAGATGTAGTCGTTGTGAACGTGCGTGTCGAAGGTCGCCGCCAGGGATGCCGGGCCGATCGCCTCGACGAACCGATCGATGTCGCGCTGAGGGTCGACGACGAGGGCGACGCCATCGTGGTGCACGATGTAGCTCGTGTCACCGAGACCGGGCGTCGGGATCGCCGTCACGTCGAGACTGGTCATGACGGCACTTTACATGCAGATTCCCGCATGTAAAGGGGTTATTGGTCGGGTCGGTCAGCCCGTCACGATCGCAGCGTTGTTCTCGGCCATCACGTCGCGGAGCAGATCGACGGCGACGACGATCTTCGGCGACGACAGCGAGTAGTAGATGCGCTGGCCGTCGCGCCGTGTCCTGACCAGGCCCTTGTCGCGCAAGATGGCGAGGTGCTGGGACGCATTCGCCTGAGCGATACCGGTTTCTTCACAGAGCTCCCCCACGGCGAGCTCACCATCGCGCAGCGCGTCGATCAGCAGGAGGCGCTTGGGATCGCCCAGGCCCTTGCAGACACTGGCGTGGAGTTGGAACAGCTCTTCTCTCGTGGCTCCCATGGCCCAATGATGCCACACCCCACACACGAAACCAGCCAGGAACCGCTTGACGCCGCCGCCCGCACGCACGAATATGCGCACATTCGCAGATGTCGATCGGCGACACGCACGGGCTGAACGGAGCGAGGAAATGGTGACGGATCAGGTCGAGACGGCCGTTGCCGAGGCCGCGATGAGCGAGACTCCCGAGAAGGAGAAGATGGTCCTGATCGCCGCGTCCGGCGATCTGGACAAGGCGTGGCCCGTCCTCATCCTGGCCACGACCGGCGCCGCCTACGGCATGGATGTCACCGTCTTCTTCACGTTCTGGGGGCTCGGCATCCTCAAGAAGGAGGACGCCGGGTTCCATGGGGAGGACTGGCGGCAACGCATGCTCTCGGTCTTCCACCGCGGCCACCCGGAGAAGCTGGGTCTGTCGAAGCTCAACTTCGGCGGCATGGGCGCCCGGATGATGAAGGACCTGGCGGACAAGAACAAGGTCGCCTCGGTCCAGGAGCTGCTGGAGCTCGCCCAGCAGATGGCCGTCAAGCTGTGGCCGTGCCAGATGACCATGGATCTCATGGGCCTCGAGGAGGACCATCTCATCGACGGACTCGACGAGCCGGCCGGGGCGGGCTCGGCGATCAGCCTCATGAAGAAGGCCACGATCAGCCTCTTCATCTGAGGCCCCACACGACACACGAAACCCACACAAGGAGCACCACATGGCAGATGTCGTCGTCGACGCCAAGGGTTTGCAATGTCCGATGCCAGTCATCAAGCTGTCACAGGCCGTGATGAAGGCGCAGCCCGGGCAGACGATCGAGCTCATTTCGACCGACCGGGGCTCGTGTTCCGACGTCCCGGCCTGGGCGGCTGACATGGGTCACACGCTCAAGGAGCAGTTCGAAGAGGGCAACGAGTACCACTTCGTGCTCGTGCGGTCCTGACGGACACGACAACCGACGGGCGAGAGGGCACCGACCGCAGATGCAATACGGATTCGTCATCGACCAGACGAGTTGCATCGGGTGTCACGCCTGCACGGTGGCCTGCAAGACGGAGCACGACGTCCCCCTCGGGGTCGACCGCACCTGGGTGAAGTACGTCGAGAAGGGCACCTGGCCGGACACCAAGCGCTTCTTCTCCGTCATGCGGTGCAACCACTGCACCAATGCGCCATGTGTCGAAATCTGCCCCACGACGGCGCTCTATCGCCGCGAGGACGGCATCGTCGACTTCGACACCGACCGCTGCATCGGCTGCAAGAGCTGCATGCAGGCCTGCCCCTACGACGCCCTCTACATCGACCCGGAGGAGCACACGGCACAGAAGTGCAACTACTGCTCGCACCGGGTGGAGATCGGCATCGAGCCCGCCTGCGTGACGGTGTGCCCCGAACAGGCCATCATCGCCGGCGACCTCGACGATCCCAACAGCCGCATCGCCCAGATGGTGGCCACCGACCAACTGTTCCAGCGTGCTCCCGAACAGGGCACGATGCCGAACCTCTGGTACAAGGGGGTCGAGTCGTCCAACATCGACCCCCTCGGCGCCTCCAACCCGGGCGACGGCGGCATCTGGGACGACCCTGCGGGTGACTGGCTCGCCGTCGACCTGACCCCGACACCGCTCCCGAACCCGGGACCCGTGGTCCGCTACGAGTCGCCCGACGCCCCCGCCCGCGTCGTCTACAACACCAAGCACCCGATGCCGTGGGGCTGGCGCGTGTCGAGCTACTTCCTCACCAAGGGCATCTCGGCGGGCATCGCCATCGTCATGGCGCTCTTCCTGCTCGCCGGGGGCGACCCGACCGGGGGCTGGGCGCGTCTCGGCGCACCGCTGACCGCAGGCCTCCTTCTCGCCATCACCGGCGTACTCCTGGTGTGGGACTTGAAACGCCCCGACCGCTTCTTCTATCTCATCACCAAGGGCAACCCAGGCTCGTGGCTGGTGCGGGGCGCCTGGATCCTCAGCGCCTATGCCGCCGTGCTCGGCGTCTGGTTCCTGCTAGGCCTCGCCGAAGCCGCGGACGGGTTGCGCATCACGATCTGGATCGCCGCCGTCCTCGGGCTCGCCGTCGCCGGCTACACGGCGTTTCTCTTCGGCCAGGCCGAGGCGCGCGACCTCTGGCAGTCACCCACCCTGTTGTGGCACATGCTCGCCGGCGCCTTCGCCGCCGGTGGCGGTGCCTCGATCATCCTCGGCTCGACCGAGGAGCTCATGCGCACCATCGCCTCGTGGTCCATGCTCGGTGGCGCCGCCGCGCTCGGGCTCATCGCCATGGTCGAGCTGACGAGCCGCCACCCGACCCGCAACATCGCCGAGGCGGTGCACCACATGACGAAGGGCCGCTATGCCGCGGAGTGGTGGCTCGGCGGACAGCTCCTCGGAGTGGCGGTGCCGATCGTGATGGCGTCGATCTTCCTCGCCGGTGGCTCGCTCGGTTTCGCCGGCATCGGTGGGCTGGCAGCCATGGCGGGTGTGTGGTTCGCCGACGACGCATTCGTGAAGGCCGGACAGAGCGTGCCCCTCTCGTGAAGGATTGCCGATGACCGACACCCGCGACGACCGCATCCCCCGGCTCATCCCGGGCAGCGCGCTCACCAACTTCCCACCGCCAGACCGCTGGGACGACTGGGAGGAGTACGACGCCAAAGCCTGGCCGGAGAAGGTCAAGCACAACGTGCGGATGGTGCCCACGACGTGTTTCAACTGCGAGTCGGCGTGCGGTCTCCTGGCCGTCATCGACAAGGACACCGGGAAGATCCGGCGCTTCGAGGGCAACCCCGCTCACCCCGCATCGAGGGGTCGCAACTGCGCCAAGGGCCCGGCGACCATCAACCAGGTGGAGGATCCCGAGCGGTTGCTCCATCCGATGCGCAGGGTCGGTGCCCGTGGCTCGGGCCAGTGGCAGCGGGTGACCTGGGACGAAGCGCTCGACGACATCGCGGGTCGCATGCGCAAGGCGATCCAGGAGAACCGTCACGACGAGATCATGTATCGCGTGGGTCGGCCCGGCGAGGACGGGTTC
>CAYFYC010000007.1:54989-55665 GCA_964347305.1 uncultured Acidimicrobiaceae bacterium
TGGACCGCACGCTGAAGGCGTGGGGCGTCGATGGCCACAACAGCCACACCAACATCTGCTCGTCGTCGGCCCGGGTCGGCTACGCCACGTGGATGGGTGCCGACCGGCCGAGCGCCGATTTCGCCAACGCCCGGTTCATCCTGCTGCTGTCGGCGCACCTGGAGACCGGTCACTACTTCAACCCGCACGCCCAGCGGATCATGGAGGGCAAGCACTCCGGTGCGCTATTGGCCACCATCGACCCCCGGCTCTCCAACACGGCGTCGATGTCGGACATCTGGCTGTCGCCGTGGCCTGGCACCGAGCCGGCGATGCTGCTCGCCATCGCCCGCCAGCTCATCGAATGGGACGCCATCGACCGCGACTTCATCCGCCGCTGGGTCAACTGGGAGGAGTCGCTCGAGGCGATGGCGCCGGAGAAGCCGCGCACTCTGCAGGCATTCATCGACCTCCTCGCCGAGACCTACGCCGACTACACGATGGAGTGGGCCGCCGAGGAGTCCGGGGTTCCCGTCGATCGCCTCATGAAGGTCGCGAAGGGCATCGCCGCGGCAGGCAGCCGCTTCGCCTCGCACACCTGGCGGTCGGTCGGTGCGGGCAACGAGGGTGGCTGGCAGGCGGCGCGCTGTCTGTGGTTCATCCAGGTGCTCACCGGCTCGGTGGGCACCGTGGGCGG
>CAYFYC010000007.1:55675-56533 GCA_964347305.1 uncultured Acidimicrobiaceae bacterium
AGCCGAAGCACTGGAACATGCCGCCGCCCCACAGCCGCTGGAACGAGATGCTGTGGCCCAAGGAGTACCCGCTCGCCCACCACGAGCTGTCGATCCTGCTCCCCCACTTCATCAAGGAGGGCCGCGGCAAAGTCGACACGTACTTCACCCGGGTCTACAACCCGATCTGGACGAACCCCGACGGGTTCTCCTGGCTGGAGGTGCTCACCGACGAGGATGCCATCGGCCTCCACGTGGCGATGACGCCGACGTGGTCGGAGACGGCGTGGTTCGCCGACTACGTGCTGCCGATGGGCGTGGGGGCCGAGCGCCACGACACCCATTCCTACGAGACCCACATCGGTCAGTGGCTCGGTTTCCGCCAGCCCGTCGTGCGGGTGGCGAGGGAGCGCGACGGCGAGACGTTCTCCCGCACCTACGAGGCGAATCCGGGTGAGGTGTGGGAGGAAACCGAGTTCTGGATCGATCTGTCGTGGCGGATCGACCCCGACGGCTCGCTGGGCATCGACGAGTACTACGGCTGGATGTTCGAGAACTCCGTGCCGGGTCTCCCCGACAAGGCAGCCGCCGAGGGGATCACTCCGCTCGAGTACATGCGCAAATACGGCGCCGTCGAGGTGGCACCCGAGGTCTACGAGCAGCACGAGAAGCCCGTTGCCGAGGGTGGCGTCGAGATCGACGGCGAGCGCAAGGCGGGCTGGTCGACGCCGTCGAAGAAGCTCGAGTTCCATTCGTCGACCTTGCGGGACTGGGGGTGGGGCGACGCCGCCATCCCGACGTATCTCAAGACCCACGTCTACTGGCGTGACATGGACATGGCGTGCAACGCGCGCATCCTGCTGCCGACGTTCCGGCTGC
>CAYFYC010000008.1:0-41334 GCA_964347305.1 uncultured Acidimicrobiaceae bacterium
GATGTTGGCGAGCACGTTGAGCCGGCCGCGATGGGCCATGCCGATGGCCACTTCGTCCATTCCCGCCACTGCTGCTTCTGTCAGGATCGTGTCGAGGAGCGGGATGTTGGTCTCGCTGCCCTCCAGCGAGAAGCGCTTGGCTCCGAGGAACTTCGTGTGGAGGAAGCGCTCGAAGGCTTCGGCCTCGTTCAGCTTCTGGAGGATCCGTCGTTTCTCGTCCGGGAGCAGTGGATCGGCCGGCTGCTCGACATGCTGCTGGATCCAGGCCTTCTGATCCGGCTCCTGGATGTGCATGTACTCGACGCCGATCGTGCGGCAGTAGGCGTCCCTGAGCACTCCGAGGATGCGGCCGAGCCGCATCCTCGTCTGCCCGGCGAGACCTCCCGTGGCGAACTCCCTGTCGAGATCCCAGAGCGTGAGTCCGTAGGTGAGCGGATCGAGCTCGGGGTGGATGTCGGGCGGACGCTGCCGCAGCGGGTCGAGATCGGCGATGAGGTGTCCGCGAACCCGGTACTGGTTGATCATGTTGAAAACGCGGGCCTGCTTCTCCGCCCACGGACGTGACCCGGGTTGCGGGTTCGAGTCGACGGCCCATTGCGCCGGCACGTAGGGGACGGCCATCGCCGAGAAGATCTCGTCGTAGAACCCGTCCTCGCCGAGCAGCAGTTCGTGGACCCGCTTCAGGAACATGCCGCTCTGGGCACCCTGGATGATGCGGTGGTCGTAGGTGGAGGTCATCGTGAGGGTGCGTCCGATGCCGGTGGCCGCGATCGTCTCGGGATCGGCTCCCTCGTACTCCGGTGGGTAGCCGATGCGCCCCACGCCGATGATGACCCCCTGGTCGGGCATGAGCCGGGGCACGGACTGCACGGTGCCGACGGTGCCGGGGTTGGTCAGGGTGGCGGTGGTGCCGGCGAAGTCGTCCGGCGTGATCCCGCCGGAGCGGGTGCGACGCACGATGTCCTCGTAGGCCTCCCAGTACTGGCGGAAGTTCATCTGGTCGACGCCCTTGATCGAGGGGACGAGCAGGGTGCGGGATCCATCCTTGCGCTCGATGTCCATGGCGAGACCGAGGTTCACGTGCTCGTACTGGATCCGGTACGGCTTGCCGTCGACCTCGCGATAGGCGGCGTTCATCGCCGGGAATTCCGTGAGCGCCTGCGCGACCGCCCACCCGATGATGTGGGTGAACGAGACCTTCCCGCCGTCGGCGAGCCGGTTCAGCTGATTGTTGACGATGCGGCGGTTGACCTCGAGGAGCTTGGCCGGGAACGTGCGCACCGACGTTGCAGTGGGCAGGTCGCGGCTCTCGCCCATCCGCTTGGCGATGGCCGCCCCGGCGCCCTTGAGCTGGTCGGGCTTCGCATAGTCGGGCAGATCGTCGAGCGAGCCTCCGCTCGGCGGCCTCTCCTGTGCCGGGGGAGCCGGTGCCGGAGCCGGTGCCGCCGCAGGCATCTCCTGGGCCGGCACCGGTGCGGGCTGAGCCGTCACGGCTGCAGGCTGTGGAGCGGCCTGAGGTTGGGGCTGCGGTGCAGGTTGCGTGATCGGCGTCGCCGTCTCCACCTGGATCACCGGCGGCGTGTCTGCGCCGACCGGTCGATAGTCGGAGAAGAAGTCGCGCCACGACTCGGAGACCGCGGCGGGTGAGTCGAGGAACTTGCGGTACATCTGGTCCACGAGCCAGGCGTTGGAGCCGAAGGCGTCGGCGTCGATCGCGGTGTTCGGTTGCTCAGAGGTCCCCGGTGCGTCCATGCGCAGATGGTACCCAGACCACCCCCAGGTTTCCGCGGATGTTTTCCCGACCTCACGGGACCGTCGACGCGGGCCCGGGAACCACGGTGAGTGTTCGCAGCGTCACAGCGAGGAATGAAGACGACGACGACAAAGGACCTCTCATGCGCCGCTCGATTCTCGTTCTCGTAGCACTGATGTTGACCCTGTCGGCCTGCGCCTCCGCCTCCGAGCCGGCAACCACCCCGCGCAACGGTGGAGTGGCCGGCGGCACCGGACTCTCCGGCGGTGGCGCGACGGGCGGAGCCGTTCACCTCGTCATGGGCGCCCTGGTCCGATTCGAGGCCTGCGACGACTTCCTCACTCATGTCAAGGCGGAGGCGATCGACCGGGTCGGGCCGTACGGTCTGGATTGGTATGGAGACCGGCCCGTCGCATGGCGCGGCTTCGACACACCCATGCTGGCCACCGCCGAGGACTCGGCCGGTGGCGGTGTTGCGTCCCGCCCGGCGTATTCGACCACGAACAACCAGGAAATCGGAGTCGACGAAGCCGACATCGTCAAGACGGATGGCAGGCGCATCGTCGCGCTGACCAACAACGTGCTCTCGGTCATCGACGTCACGGTCGCCGATCCCCGGCTGATCGGGACCCTGGCGTTGCAGCCGGAGCTGGCAGTGCGCGATCTGTTCCTCCACGAGGACAAGGTCGTGCTGATGGGCACCAGCTGGGGCGTCGTCGACACGTTGCCGTGGCCCGAAATCGGCGAGTCGGCCGACGATGCCATCGGCATGGTGGCGCTCGACTACTACGGCTCACCCATCGTCACCTTGACGGAGGTGAGTGTCGCCGCCGAGCCCATCGTCACCAGGACCTTGCAGATCGATGGTTCGTACCTGAGCTCCCGGATGATCGACGGAGTCGCCAGGATCGTCGTCACCGCCGGTCCGACCGGGTTCGTGTGGGCCTACCCGGAAGGCAGCGGCCTGCGCGCCGAACGCGAAGCCATCGCAGCCAACAAGAAGATCATCGAAGCATCCACCATCGAGAACTGGGTGCCCTACTACGTCCTCAGCGACCGGAGCGGCAACGTCATCAGCGAAGGCGCGGCGATCGAATGCGATCGGGCCCACCATCCTGTCGACTTCGGCGGGTTCAACACCCTGAACATCATCGCCGTCGATCTCGAGAGGGGCCTCGACATCGTGGACGCCACGGCCGTGCTGGCCTCGGGCGAGACGGTCTACTCGTCGACCGATTCGATGTACGTGGCAACCAATGCGTGGCTCGACCCCCGGATTCTTGCCGAGGACCGCTGGGAAGACGTCGAGGACGAGCTGCATGAAGCTCGCACGCAGATCCACCAGTTCGACATCAGCGGGGCCACCACCGATTACGTGGCCACCGGCTCGGTCCGCGGGTATCTGCTGAATCAGTTCGCCATGTCCGAACACAACGGTGACCTGCGGGTGGCTTCGACCACCGCACCGAACTGGTGGGGGCGCGGCGGCGACCAGGAGTCGCTGGTCAGCGTGCTGCGTCCCGACAACGGTGAACTCGAGCTGATCGGCGAGATCGACGGGTTGGGCAAGGACGAGCGCATCTACTCGGTCCGCTTCATGGGCGACGTCGCCTACCTGGTGACGTTCCGTGAGGTCGATCCCCTGTTCACGATCGACCTCAGCGAGCCCGAGCGCCCCGAACTGCGCGGTGAGCTGAAGATCCCCGGCTACTCCTCGTACCTGCATCCGTTGCGCGAGGGGATCGTCCTCGGGATCGGCCAGGACGCCACCGATCGGGGGAGGGTCCTCGGCAGCCAGGTGTCGCTCTTCGACGTGAGCGACCTCGACAACCCGAAGCAGATCGCCAAGCTGACGCTCGGTGACGACACGAACTCCGTGGCTGAGTACGACCACAGAGCCTTCCTGCAGTGGGGAGACATGGTCGTCGTTCCCCTCACCTCCTACGGTTGGGATGGAGAGAAGGACGAGTTCTTCACGGGAGCGGTGGTCATCGACACGGCCGACGGCGATCTGAGCGAGATCACGCGACTGGCGCATCCGGACGGCCACGACTGGGAGTGGGGCTGGAACGCCCAGATCCTGCGCTCGCTCGTGGTCGGCGACAGCCTCTACACGGTGTCCAACACCGGGGTGATGACGACCGACCTCGACACCTTTGCGACGACCGACTTCCTGGAGTTCAGACTCCGATGAGACCCGTACGATCGCAACCAGACGCAGTGTCGTTGCGCAACGGCACGAAGCCGGAAAGGACGGCATCCCCGATGGCCTCTTCGACCGACCGAGTTCGCGACCTCGCGCTCGGCGCCCTGGCGGCATTCGTCGTCATGCTCGCCGTCGTGCTCCCGGTCGCTCCTGCGCTCGCCTGCAGCTGCGCCATCGTCACGACCGACGAGCTGGCGGATTCGGCGAGCTTTGCGTTCGTCGGGTCGGAGATCGGCAGGGTCGACACGCGATCGAGAGAGTGGCAGACGGTCCTCGTGACCTTCGCGGTCGACGAGTGGCTGTCGCACTCCGACGGCCCCGTCGAGTTCCAGGCCTTCACCGGACAGGGCGGTGGCGACTGCGGTGTCGGCCAGGTTCGCGGCCAGGTCGCGGTATTCGCCTACGGCACCCACGGTGACGCCAGCATCGACAGCTGTGGCTCGATTCAACCGATCGGTGATGCGGTCGCTTCGTTCCAGGACCGGGTCGTCCCCGAATATCCGGTGGCCTTCGACGACACGCCGGACGATCCGGGTGGCTCCAGCGGCTCGTATGCCGATCTCGTGCTGCCCGTCGCAGTTGCCGGAGCCCTCGGTGCGGCCATCGTCCTCGGCCTGCGCCGCCGGCGTGAGTCGATCGATTGACGGCCGGTTCGGCCCTCAGTCGACAGACCAGATGCCGTAGCCGAACGGCGGGACCTGGAGCACGCCGTTCGTTGCGATCGCCGTTCCCGACAGCCGCTTGCGGGCGTGCCATCCGGTGAGCGGTACTTCGTCGGCGTGGTCGGAGGGGTTGGTCGCCACCAGGATGCGTTTGTCGCCCTCGCCCCGGACGAACACGTAGGTGCGGCCCCAGTCGGCGCCGTTCGGCGGCCCCAGCCGCTCGTACGCCAGCGATCGGAGCGCCGGGTGCTGCTTGCGGAGTTGGATGAGCTCCTTCGTGGCGGCCAACAGGTCCTTGTCCCACTTCGACTCGTCCCACGGCATCGAGCGACGGTTGTCGGGGTCGAGGCCGCCGCCGAGCCCGATCTCCGTGCCGTAGTAGATGCACGGCGCACCAGGGAAGGTCAGGGTCAACACCAGGGCGAGCAGCAGCAGGTCGACGTCGTCTCCGGCCAGGGTCAGGAACCGCGATGTGTCGTGGGAGTCGAGGAGGTTGAGGTTCGCCAGATGGGCGTCCGGCGGATATGCCGCGAGGAGAGCCTCGATGCGGTCGCCGAACTCGGCGGCGTTCGACGGCGGCCACACGTTGAGATGCTCGTTCGGCAGGATCACGTCGTGATTCATGCGATCGCCGATCACGTAGCTGGCGATGGCACCGGTCAGCGTGTAGTTCATGACCCCGTCGAACCTGCCGCCACCTGCCACCCAGGCGGGATCCATGGCCCACACCTCTCCCACGATGTAGGCGTCGGGGTTCACGGCACGCACCCTGGTCCGGAACTCCTCCCAGAACCCGGGCGTCGTCACCTCCTGGGGAACGTCGAGCCGCCAGCCGTCGACGCCCTTGCGGATCCAGTGCTCGCCGACGGTCATGAGGAACTCACGCACGTCTTCGTTGTCGGTGTTGAACTTGGGGAGGGCGTGCAGGTTCCACCACGCCTCGTATCGCGGCGGTCGCTTCTCGTCGTACGGCTGCACCGGCGTGGCCTGCACCTTGAACCAGTCGATCCACGGCGACTTGTCGTGGTTCTCGGCGATGTCGTTGAACGGCAGGAACCCCCGGCTGGCGTGGTTGAACACGCCGTCGAGCACGACGCGGATGCCTCTCGCATGGGCGGCGTCGAGCAGCTCGTCGAACGCCTCGTCACCGCCGAGGAGGGGATCGACGTGGAAGTAGTCCATCGTGTGATAGCGGTGGTTCGACGCCGAGGTGAAGATCGGGTTCAGATAGATGGCGTTGATCCCCAGCTCGACGAGATGGTCGAGCTTCTCGACGATGCCATAGAGATCTCCACCCTTGTAGCCGTGCACCGTGGGCGGCGAGTCCCAAGGCTCGAGATTGGACGGCTTGCGAAAGCGGTCGGAGAAGGCGAAGCGGTCCGGGAAGATCTGATAGAAGACGGCGTCGGCGACCCACGCGGGAACGTGGTCGTCGGCCGGGGGAGTTGCGGCGTCTGCCATGACGGCTGCACCGTAGCCATCCGAGGCGCCAACACCCGGGATCGCACGCAACGCCCCGGACCCCGGAACGTGCGGGAGCTACAGTCGCCGCAGCTACGAACGGAGTCTGCATTGGGTGTGATGGACTACTCGACGCCCCTCGAGGGCAGGGTGCGAACCGTCGAACGGTCCGACGGCACCAAGCTGTACACGGTCTCCCTCGGCGGAGATGGCCGGACGATTCTGCTTGCCCATGCCTACGGGTTCTCAGCAGACGAGTGGAACCTCGTCGGAACCGCGCTCGCAGAGCGAGGCTTCCGGGTGATCGCCTTCGACCAGCGGGGTCACGGGAGGTCGACGATCGGTGCCGACGGGATCGGTACGGAGCAGATGGCGTCGGACTACGGGGCGATCCTCGAGACCTACGACGCCACCGATGCCGTCCTCGTCGGTCACTCGATGGGTGGCTTCCTCGCAACTGCCTTCCTCGTCGAACGGACCGAGGGAGCCGACCGGGTGGGGGGTCTCGTCCTGATGGCGACCTTCGCCGGCGACATCAACCGCAAGAACCCGCAGAATCGACTCCAGATCCCGCTCATCAAGTCGGGCATCCTCGTCGGCCTTCTCAGATTCGGCCCGATTGCAACGCTCTTCGCCAGGAGCCTCACGGGAGAGGGCTATCAGGCGGCCTACGCAGACGCCTTCATCGATGTGTTCCGGTCGCACGATCACCGGTCGCTCGTCCCGATACTCGAAGCCTTCGACGAGGAGAGCCGCTACGACCGGCTCGGCGAGATCACCATCCCGACCACGATCATCGTCGGAACCAAGGACGCGACCACTCCGCCCTTCCACACCGCCGACCTTCACGCCGGGATCGCAGGGTCCCGGCTCGTCGAGATCCCAGGCAAGGGGCATCTTCCCAACTGGGAGGCGCCGGACGTGATCGTGGAAGAGGTGGCGCAACTCGCGGGGTGAACCGACGTGGCGATCACTTCGGCGAGGAGGCCATGGGTGCGGTCAGGCGCTGGATGCGACGCACGGCGAGCCACATCGGGAAGGCGTACAGGGCAAACGGCCATGCAACGGTGAAGTCGATCCGAGAGCGGGCTGGGCCGAGGGGCACGACGTGATGCCCTGTCGCCTGCCGGCCGGCCACGGTCCACGTCCAGGAGCGGCCCTCGGCGACGTCTGTGATCTCGAACGGCAGCCAGATGCCGACGATCGTCTGGACCCGGCCTGTCACCCCCGGGGCCACGACGTCGGCTTCGGCCTCGACGGCGCGAATCGTCGTGCCCCACTCCGGCCAACGGTCGAATCGAGCGATCAGATCCCACGCGACGGCAGCCGGGGCACCGACGTCCCCACCCACCGCAACATGCCTCATGAGCGACGCCGGTCCATGAGTGGATGCCGCCAGCGGTACTGGACGTAGCCGTCGAGCACGGCGGGGATCCCCTGGTGGACGCTCGGATAGCGGGGCTCGATGCCGACGTCGGACCACACGAGCCCGGGTTGCACCGGCACGTCGAGATTGAAACCGATGACCGTGTCCTTCGTGTAGAGGGTTGGCCTCGTGCGGCGTGACAGGAGCGGTTCGATGAAGGTGGCTCCGAGGATGCCGAGCGCCTTCGGCAGCGTGATCAGCCTGAAGTCGGGATAGAAGGTCTGGAGGATCTCGAAGAACTCGATCCAGTCGACGACGTGCGAATCGGCCACGGCGGAGCGACCGGTCCACCGTCCGGCTCCGACTGCCGCGAGCAGCCGGGCTGCGTCGATCACGTGCAGCTGCCCGCACCGGTTGCGCATGCGGCCAGGGAATGTGGCGAGCCCGGATCGGATCTGCTCGAAGAGGATCGACTGGGGGCCGTAGACGTGAGGCAGCCGGATGCTGGCGACCGACATCCCGGTTGCAGCGGCGAGCTGCTCGAGCGCGTCTTCCGCTTCCAGCTTGGCGCGTCCATAGGCGATGGCAGGGTCTGTCGGTGTCGACTCGTCGATGGCCGCGTCCTGATCGCCGTAGACGAACAGGCTCGACGAGAACACGAAGTGCCGCACGCCTTCGTCCGCGGCGGCTCTTCCCAGGGCGAGGGTGCCGTCCACGATGCTGGGGCGGAGGCGGCGATACGACTCGAAGCTGGCGCGTGCTCCGAGATGAAAGACGGTGTCGATGCCTTCTACGGCACGCCGCAGGGTGGGTTCGCTCGCCAGGTCGCCCTGGATCAGCTCCACGTCGAGGGACGACAGCAATGCGGCACGGTGGGGGCGTCGCACCAGCAGGCGGGGTCGGAGGCCCATGTCGCACAGCTCGCGTACCAGCTCGACACCGATGAAGCCCGTGCCGCCTGTCACGAGGACGTTCTTCATGCTGTTTCCTCCTCCCGGTCTCGCGAGGTCTACGGAGGCGCTCGACCGGGTGGATCAGCCGCCCGGGTTCTCCTGGAACGTGGATCCGGTGAGTTCGTCCACGTGGGCGAGGTAGGCGTCGGTGTCGATCTTTCGCTCGAGCCCGGACTTCGTCATCGGGCGTACCTTGCCGATGACCTCACGTTCGGCGAATGCCTGATCGTGGAGACCGAACAGCCACCCGACGTTGGCGTAGGAGTTCGGATCACGGCCGTCGAGGAAGTACCGGTTGTTCAGTTCGAGCGCCACCCGGTAGGCGTACTCCGGCGTGTTGGTCCACCCGAGGATCCGCTTGCCCCAGTACATGCGCATCCGGTTGTGGAGATAGCCCGTCGATCGCAACTCCGCCATCGCCGCGTTCCAGTAAGGATCGTCGGTCTCGGCGTTCTCGAGTTGCTGCTTCGTGTAGACGTTCCCTCGCTCGTCGTCGCGATGGTCGTCGAGGGTCGTGCGTGCCCAGTCCGGCAGCGCCGAGTATGAGTCGTAGTCCGGCTCGTACCAGACGAAGTTGTGAGCGAGCTCTCGCCGGACGACCACCTCTTCGACGAAGGCCTCGATCGCGTCGTTCGGCGCGTCGGATGACTGCACGGACCGAACGACGGCGGCGGGGGAGATGTGGCCGAAGTGGAGGTACATGGAGAGATGGGAGCTCGCCGATCCCGTCACCATCGTGCCGGCATCGCCGTAGGCGTCGAGTCCGTCGTCGAGGAATTGTCGCAGCATCCGATGGGCGGCCAGCTCACCGCCGACGAACCTCCGATCCGGATCTTCGTCGATCCCGACCACTTCGAGCAGTGCGCCGCGGTCGTCGGTCTCGAGCGAGTCGGGAAGCCTGCGAACGGGCCGATGGATCGCCGTGGTGCGCAGCTCCTCCAGGAATCGGTCGAGGTGATCGTGGATCTTCGGGCGGATCGTGCGAGCCGCCCATTCCCTCTTGTCGGACGTGACCGCGACGGGAACGACGACGTTCGCTTCGACCTCCTCGACGCGCCCGGAAACGGTGTCGGCGAGATCGCGACGCCAGCTTCTGGGCTCGCGCAAGTAGTTCCGATCGAGGACCACTGCGGCGGCGTCGGCGGCGAGTTCGCAGGCGACATCCAGTGGGGGACCGGGGCGCACGACGAACCCGATGTCGCGCCGCGAGAGATGGCCTGCGACGTCGACGAGACCGTCGATCAGGAACCGCAGCGTCCTCGGCGTCGCCTCCGGGTAGTCGGGGTCGAGGCCGAACCCCACGACGAGCGGCAGCTCGCACGCGTTGGCGGTACGGACTGCATGCTCCAGTGCGTGGTTCTCCCGTGTCCGCACCGACGCCTGCATCCAGTAGAGAACGTGGTCTCCGGCGCCCGGCTCGGCGTCGTTGAGCGTCGTGATCCGGGCCGGGTCGATGGTCGTGGTTGCCACGGCGGCAGCATGGTCGGCGGGACGGAACGCAGCAAGCGAACGCGAGATCACGGCGCGGTAGGGTCGCGGTGAAGCCGACCCGGGAGCGCCGATGACCATCGACCAGGCGATCGAGCGAGCCGTGGGGCTCGCAACGGAGGCTCGTAGGCACGCGTATGCGCCGTACTCGGGATTCCACATGGGAGCGGGGATCGTCGGATCCGAGGGCGAGGAGATTCGCGGCGTGCTCGTCGAGAACGTCTCGCTCGGTCTGGCGATGTGCAGCGAGCGGGTGGCGCTCTTCACCGCGGTGGTGGAGAAGGTGCGTCCCCGCGTCCTCGCAGTGTGCGCCAAGCGCACCGGTGCCGATCTCACGTATCCGTGCGGTGCGTGTCTGCAGGTCGCACTCGAGATCGGTGGACCCGATCTCACCATCGTGGCCGTCGACCCTGATGGCGAGAGGGCGGTGACGTCGCTGGACGTGTTGTTGCCCGAGGGGCCGCACCGCAAGTCCCCCTCCGGGCCGGACTGAGCCCACCTCGCAACCCTGCAGGCGATCTGCCGACGGGGTCAGCGTCAGTTGCGTACGCGAGGTGTCCGTTGACCACAGTTGATCGCCCCGATGGCGAGGCCGGCGCCGCCGGTGAAATCGGCGCCGCCGGTGAAATCGGCGCCGCCGGTGAAATCGGCGCACTCGACCTGAAACCGGGAGCCGATCTCTCGGGCCGCGACCTGATCGGGATGAATCTCGAGAATGCGGACCTCTCCGGCGCCGATCTGAGCGGTGCGCGTCTCACCGGAGCCAATCTGCGTGGAGCTCATCTCGAGGGCGCCGACCTGGAAGGGGCCCAGCTGCTGGGGGCGGACCTCACGAATGCGGATCTCGCCGGCGCTCACGCCGCCAAGGCGAATTTCGGCCAGGCGACGCTGGTCGGCGCCAACCTCTTCAACATCGATCTGACGAACGCCGCGCTCTCGCATGCCGACCTCACGGGTGCCGACGTGCGTGTCGCAAAGGCGCGCAAAGCGCGTTTCCTCGAGTCGGATCTGAGCGGAGCCGATCTCTCACGAGCCGACCTCCGCGATGCCGACCTGACCGGTGCCACCGTCGAGGGGACGGTGTTGCACGACGCCGACTTCCGTTCCGCCGTCTTTCGCGGGCTGTCCGGCTACGACACCGCCGATTGGATCGGCGCGACCATCGAAGGTGTCGACTTCGCAGGTGCCTACATGGCCCGTCGCGAGATCATGGACCAGAACTACCTGCACGAGTTCCGCAACCGGAGCCGCCGACATGCCCTGATCTATCGGATCTGGTGGCTCACGTCGGACTGTGGACGCAGCCTGTCACGGTGGGGTGCGTGGACCCTCGTCATCGCCCTCGCCTTCGCCGGTGCCTACGGCCTCGTCGACGTGGACTTCGGCGACTACCCGACCGCGCTCTCTCCGATCTACTACTCGGTGGTCACGCTGACCACGCTCGGTTACGGCGACGTGCTGCCGGCCTCGCAGGCGGCACAGGTGCTGGTCATCGCCCAGGTGATCGTCGGCTACGTGATGCTCGGCGGTCTGCTCTCGATCTTCGCCACCCGCATGGGGAGGAGGGCCGAGTAGTGGTCAGGCTGCTGCGGAGGAAGGACGACCCGAGCAAGTCGAAGCTGCATGAAGTGCTCGGCGACTTCGAGCTGCCGACCATCCCCGGAGTGCTCACATCGGCCATCGACCAGATCTCGGGAGGCGATCCGGACCTGCGGGCCGTCGCCGCCACCATCTCCCAGGATCCGGGGCTTCTCGCCAGGGTGCTCGGGATCGTGAACTCCGCCGTCTACGCACCCCGCAACCCGATCGTGGGTGCGGAGCAGGCCGTGATGATGCTCGGTTCGAATCATCTCGAGTCGCTGCTCATCTCCATCGCCGCCTCGAAGGCGGTCACCTCCCAGCCGACCCCGAGCGTGAATCTCAGGGAGTTCTGGAACACGGCGGCATGGCGTGGTGCCACCGCCGCCGCACTCGCCAGGCAGTTCGATCGCCCCCGCCGCACCGAGAACTTCACGGGTGCGCTGCTCCAGGACATCGCCGTGCCCCTGCTCGCTCGCGAGGTCGCCGGCTACACGACGGTGTTGGAGCACTGGCGCAACGGCGAGGCGACGCTGAGCGAGCTGGAGCAGGCACGTTACGGCTGGACGCACGCCACCATCGCCCGCTGGATGTTCGAGGACTGGGAGTTCCCCCCCGCTCTCGCCGACGCCGTCGGCGAGCACGATGCCCCGGATGGCCAGGCCGTTTCGTTCCCGATCGTTCAGATGGTGAGCCTGCTGGGCCGTCCCAGCCTCGGCGAGAACGCCGTTCCTCTTCTGGTCACTCGCCTGGAGGCGACGCTGGGGCTCGACGAGACAGAGGCCGTCGAGGTGATCGACGGTGCCCGGTCCGAGGCGGCCAGGATCGCCTCGTCGATCGCAAACTGAGCGCCGAAACCCGCATCGACCGCTGGTAGTTTTTGCCGATGCCCTCCTCGGCTTCCCTCCTCGTCTTCGCCGGAGCCACGCTCGTGCTCCTCGCCGTTCCCGGTCCGGCCGTCACCTACATCGTCACCCGAAGCCTCGCTCAAGGTCGTCGCGCCGGCCTGTTGTCGGTCGCCGGGATCCATCTCGGGACGATGGTGCACGTGCTCGCCGCCGTGGTCGGTCTGTCGGCCATCGTGGTGAGATCGGCGACGGCCTTCACGGTGGTGAAGCTGGCAGGCGCCGCCTATCTCGTCTATCTGGGACTCGCCACGATGCGAGGTGCCCGATCCGGTGCAAGCCCGTCGCCTGTCGAAGCGAGGTCGTCCCGCCGTGTCTTCGTCGACGGCTTCGTGGTCAACGTCCTCAATCCCAAGACGGCCGTCTTCTTCCTCGCCTTCGTGCCGCAGTTCGTCGATCCGGGTCGGGGCTCACCGACCGTGCAGCTCCTCGTGCTCGGTGGCCTCTTCATCGGCCTCGGCTTCGTCACCGACGGCGCCTACGCGCTCGGGTCGGCCTGGGTCGGCGGCAAGGTCCGACCGATGGCAGGCGCACGTCCCTGGTCCAGGTGGCTCACCGGGTCCGTCTACCTGGGACTTGGTGCTGCCACTGCTCTCGGCGGCCGGTCGTCGACGCAGTGAACCCGGGAACCCCGGAGCAGGCCCCTTCCGTCTGATCGTCATGCGACGAAACCTCATCCTCAGCGCCCTGTCTTCTGCGTGGCTCCTGTCGTCGATCGGCGCCGCGCACGCCTCGTGTGTCGTGCCACCACCGATCGAGCAGGCGATCGAAGAGGCTCAGGTCGTCTTCGTCGGCACCGTCGTTGATCTCGGGGCCGACGAGCGTCAGGCCATCGTCGAAGTCGAGTCCGTGTGGAAGGGCGAGGGCGTGGCCACGGTCGTCGCGGTCGACGGTGGGTTCGATCCGAATGGAGCCACGTCGGTCGACCGCCACTTCGAGCCGGGTGTGCGCTACATCTTCTTCCCGACGACCGAGGAGGTGCCGTTCCTCGACGCCGCGTGCACCTCGACGCAGCAGGTGACTGCCGACATCGAGGCGCTCCGGCCGGAATCCGCGACCAATCCGGTCGACGGCGAGACGGTCACCTTCGGCCCGACCGGGGCCGGGGACCCCGAGGTTGCCGGGCCGCCGGTCGACGATGTCGGCTTCGGTTCGGAAGAGGAGCCGGCGGTTCCGGCGCCGATGCCTGTGGACCCGCTCATCGATGACGTGGCCGAGCCCGAGCCGGGCCGTCGTGTCGTGACATCGGCATCGGAAGTGGATGGCGTCGCCGACAGCTACCTGTTGCCCATGCTGCTGGTCGGTCTCGCCGTGGCGCTGGGCATCGGTGGCCTCACGTTCGTGCGACGATTCCGCAACGAGCCGATCGAGTGAGGCCGGACGGTTAGCCTGCCCGGATGCGGATCGGATATCAGGGCGAGCCCCACTCCTACAGCCACCGTGCCAGCAGCTCGTTGTTTCCCGACGACGAGCTCGTCGGTCTCCATTCCTTCGTCGAGTGCTTCGAGACGATGGAGGCCGGCGGAGTGGATCGACTCGTCCTGCCCGTCGAGAACTCGACGACGGGCAGTGTGTTGCCGGTGCTGGACCGGCTTCCGACACCCGGTGGGATCAACGAGTTCTCGATCATCGCCGAGCATCTCGAGGAGATCCGGCACGCGTTGCTCGGGCTTCCTGGGGCATCCGTCGAGGAGGTCAAGCGGGTCAAGTCCCACGTGCAGGCGCTGAGTCAGGCCGAGGGGCTCCTGCTCCACATGGGCATCGAGCCGATCCCGGTCGCGGACACCGCGGGTGCGGTACGGGAGGTCGCCGCCGAGGGTGACCCGACCGTCGGTGCGCTCGCCCCGCCCGAAGCCGCCGCTCCGCACGGGCTCGTCGTCCTTCGGGAGCAGATGACCGATCGGCATCACAACACCACCAGGTTCGTGGTGCTGGCGCCCGGCGAGCCCCAGGTGGACCCCGACGACGACAAGACGACGATGGTGTTCACCACCGGACACACCCCGGGAGCCCTCGCCCTCGCCCTCACCGAGCTCGGTCTGAGGGGCGCCAACCTGACCCGGATCGAATCGCGGCCCTCCAACGAGGCGTGGACCTACCGGTTCTTCGTCGATCTCGAGCACCCACCCGGAGTCGCCGGCCTGCGCCGCATCGTCGAACCGGTCCCGGCGACGCTCGATCACCTCCAGATCCTGGGCAGCTACCGCAGCGCCGGTAGCTGACGCCGGCACGGTCACACGATGGGCCACAGGCCCCACCAGTTTGGGTGAGTCGTTTGCCACGTGGCTCATCGCGTGCGAGGTTTGTTGCGTCGGCCAGGGGGTGACTGCCATGAGAGGCAGCAACGCGACAGGTAGGAGGGCTTCGCTGTCGATCGCAGTGTCGACGGCGTTGCTGCTCGTCGTGGGTGCCATACCCGCCGTTGCAGAGCACGTCGCAGAGCCCGACTGGTTCACCGAGGCGGATCCCATCGCCGTCACGTCCTCTGTCGGCCGGGTGCGCGACTTCGAACGCATCGACGACGTGATCTACATCGGCGGCAGCCACAGCACGTTGCGCGACTACGTGGCAGGACCGGACATCGGGCCGGGGTACCTGGGTGCCGTGGAACGAGAGAACGGTCGCGTCATCACGTCGTTCCAGCCGGTGCTCGACGGCGAGGTGCGCTCGCTCGCCCGTTCGCTCGACGGGAGCAAGCTCTACGTCGGCGGTCGGTTCGACAACGTCAACGGCGAGCCGTGGCCGAACTTCGTGGTCCTCGATCCGACGACCGGGCAGCGCATCGAAGACGTCCGGGTGAGCGGCGGCGGTGTCGACGACATCCAGGTCGCCTCCGACGGCACCGTCTATCTGGGTGGTGCCTTCACCCGGATCAACGGCGTGACGCGACGTCGTATCGGTGCCTTCGATGGTGCGACCGGTGCGGTGACAGCCTTCCGCCCGGCGGACCCCCTCGACACGGTCCGCTCCATCGCCTTCTCCCCCGACGGGGATCGCGTGTACTACGGCGGCGGATACGGCGATCGGCTCATCGACGAGTTTCGCGGCTTTCTCCACGCCGCCGATCCCGACGACGGCGACGCCATCGGCTCGTTCAACCCGGATGTCGAGGAGTCCGAGGTGCTCGATCTCGCCGTCCACGACGACCGGATCTATGTCGCGTTCGGCGGGCGGGGTGGCCGGGCCAAGGTGTTCCGCACCGACGGTTCGACTCGCTCGCGGTGGCGCACGGACGGCGACGTGCAGGTCGTGTCCATCGTGGGCAACCGGGTGATCTTCGGCGGGCATTTCGTCGATCACTTCGGATCGAACGAGACCAAGGTCCTCGCCGCCTACTCCGTCGATGGGCTCGACTACGACCCCGACGTCTGGTTCGACATCCGCGGGTCTCAGGGAGCGTGGGCGATCTTCCACGACGAGCAGTTCCTGTGGCTGGGCGGCGACATCAACGACGCCCGGCCCCGATCGGTGCGCGGCTTCGCCCGTTACACGGCGCGCACTGCAGATCTGACTCCGCCCACGCAACCGGGAACGCCGGTCGTCACCGCCACGGGCGCCGGTGAGTTGACGATCGCGTGGGCGCCGTCCGTGGACGACACGTACCTCGTCGACTACGAGGTCTATCGCAACGGCGGAATGTGGCGCACCGTAGGAGTCCCCTCCGTGGTTGATCGCTCGGTCGTCCCCGACACCCGATACGAGTACGTCGTGGTCGCTGTCGATCGCACCGGGAAGGAGAGCACGCCATCGGGCGTCGGCTCCGGATGGAGCGCGCCGGCCGCCGACACCGTCCTCGTCGGCGGTGACGCCGGCTGGCGGTATCTCGACGGTGGGATCACACCGCCCTCCGATTGGGCATCTCGGTCGTTCGATCACGGAGCGTGGGCGTGGGGACGTCAAGTGCTCGGCTTCGGTGAAGGGGACGAGGCCACGATCATCGACGGGGGCCCGTCCGGAAACCGCCACATCACGACCTACTTCCGGCGCAACTTCACCGTACGAAAACACAGCGAGGTCTACGCCCTGGAACTCGACGTCGAATTCGACGACGGAATGGTGGCGTACCTCAACGGCACCGAGATAGGGCGGTCCAACATGCCGTCCGGGACGATCGACGGCGAGACGTTCGCATCGGGTTCGGAGGAGCGCGCCACTGCGACGTTCGTGATCGACCCCGCCCTGCTGGTCGTGGGCGGGCGCAACACCCTCGCCGTCGAAGTGCACCAGGCGTCGCGAGGCAGCAGCGACCTGCGATTGCGGGCCGATCTGCGCGCCTCGATCGTGCAGCCTGTCACTCTCGTCCAGGCAAAGGCGACCTGGGCCTTCGACGACGACGGCATCGGTGACGCCGGGTGGCGCGACGCCGGATTCGACGACGCGGGGTGGGACCGGGGCGTGGCGCCGATCGGCACAGGGAACCGAGCGCGAACCGTCGTCGACGACGTGACGACCGTCTACCTGAGACACACCTTCGACGGAGGCGACTTCGATCGCTATGGCGGAGTGTGGCTGCGGGTGCGTGACAACGACGGATACATCGTGCGGCTGAACGGGGTTCTCGTCGCGCGGGTCGGAGTCCCCGGTCCGCCACTGGGGGCATCCACACCGGCGACCAGGTCGGCTCCGAACCACCGCTACGTGACGTACGTGCTCCCCGTCGACACGGTCGTTCCCGGCGAGAACCTGCTCACGGTGGAGATCCATCGGCTGGACTCGGCGCTCTTCTTCGCAGCCACCATGCAGGTCAGGCCCTGACCTTCGCTCCCGGGCGGGGAGGCCCTGCGGGGCTATCGTCGGCGAGCGCATGACCAAACGTCGGCCAACGGCCACCACCGCCTTCGGCGCCGGGCGTCGAGAGAGCCACGACGCCAGCGACTTCTACAGCCGGTTCCGACCGCCCGAGATCTCGGACGCCGATCAGCTGGGTCCCGTTCCCGTCTTGCCCGATCCACCCTGCATCGTGGGAGACAGCCGGGACATGCACCACCTGCCCGACGACTCCGTGGCGCTCGTCGTGACCTCACCGCCGTATTTCGTCGGCAAGGAGTACGAGCTCGCCGTGACGGCGGATGGCGACGGGACGATTCCGACGTCGTACCTCGAGTATCTGGAGATGCTGCGGGACGTGTTCGCGGAATGCGCACGGGTGCTCGAGCCCGGCGGCCGGATCGCCATCAACGTCGCCAACCTCGGCCGCAAGCCCTATCGAAGTCTTGCCGCGGACGTCATCCGCATCCTCCAGGACGACCTCGGCCTGTTGCTGCGGGGTGAGATCGTGTGGCAGAAGGCAGAAGGAGCCACGGGGTCGGTGGCATGGGGCTCGTTCCGCAAGGCGACCAATCCGGTGCTGCGCGACATCACGGAGCGGGTGATCGTCGCATCGAAGGGCCGCTTCGACCGGGCGCGGTCCGCGGCACAACGTGAGGCGGAAGGACGACCGCACCGGACGACGATCACCACGGACGAGTTCATGGAGGCGACGCTCGACGTCTGGCGTATCGACTCCGAGAGTGCACGCCGTGTGCAGCATCCTGCGCCGTTCCCGATCGAGCTGCCTCGGCGTCTCATCGATCTCTACACGTATGAGGACGACCTCGTCCTCGATCCGTTCCTCGGCTCCGGCACCACGCTCGTGGCTGCGGCGCGGACGGGCCGGCGCGGCGTCGGCTACGACCTCGACCCCGACTACGTCGAGATAGCGTCCCAACGATATCGCGCCGAGCTCGACCGGCCCCGCTACTCGGTGACTTCGGCCGAGCAGATGCCGTTCGAGCTCGTGTCTCCCGAATTTCGTGCGGAGGCGTTCACGGCGAGGGCGACGAGCGCAGGGAAGAAGGCCGCGGATCTCGCCAGGGAGGTCCTGGAGAAAGCGGGCTTCGCCATCGTCGCCGAGACGCCCAAGTTGCGCGGGGCCGGTGTCTCGTTCGCGTTCACCGTGGAAGACGCCCCGGCCGAGCATCTCTATCAGGTCGAGGTGGCGGGCACCTTCACGACGGTGCGGCCCGGCTTGGTGCGTTCCGACGTGCTGTGGAAGACGATCGGCAAGGCCCACGTGCTCGCCGTGCGAGACCCGGCGGCCCGACTGCTGGTGCTCACCTCGCACCTTCCTCGCTCCGGAACCCCGGGACTGCAGGCGCTGCGAGCGGTTGGCCCGTGGAGCATCTTCGATGTGATAGAGATGTTCGACCCCGAGGCGGTCGCCCGGCTCGAGGCCTACGGAGCGGGAGCGGCGGATCCGCTGCCCGGATTCTGGGACGAAGCCGACCTGGAACGCAGCGACCTCTACTGAACGGCCGGCGGTAGGGTCGGCGGATGTCAGCGAGCCCGGTGGAGACGGCCATCCTCCGCGCAGCCCCGTACCTGTTCGGCGGAGTCGGAGCTGCGTTGCCTCTGCTGCTGGTCCCCACCGACTCGTCCCGCCTCGTGGTGGTCACGACGCACCTGTCGATCCTGGTGGCGATGGCGCTCGTCGTGGCGTTGCGACTCGCACCACTGGTCGAACTGAGCTGGTTCGTCGATCGCAGCTGGTCACCGACGCGCAGACGGCTTGCGGCGGCGGCCGTGCTCATCGCCATCGTCACACTGGTCATCGGCCTCGTGACCCTGGTCACGTCGGCTGCTCTGCGGCTCCAGCCCTCGCTCCAGTTCTTGCAGTTGCTCTCGGCGCTCGACATCGCGTGGGCGGTGGCCGCACTCGTCATCGGCCTGCGTCTGCTGGCGGGTCGCACGGCGGCCGTGATCGGCGGATTGGCCCTCGACATCGTGTGCGTCGCAGCGCTGTGGAACTACCTCCGCGTCGTCGGCTTCGAGGCGGATGGTGGTTGGCTGCTCGATGGGGCCCGGCTGATGCGGCTGGTGATCCCCGCCGACATGGTGGCTGCCGTCATCGCTCTCGTCGTGCTGGCCCTCGGGCTCCGGCGTCTCGATCAGCCGATGGAGCAGGCCAGCGACCAGTCGTAGGGCTGGAATTCGACGCGTCCCCCGGCGTCGATCGCCTCGCGGGCCTCCTGCGGCAGCCAGCGGCGGACGGCGTGAGCGACCGCCGACTTCGAGGCCGGAAGCAGGGCAGGCATCCGGTGCGGTCGGACGAAGTCGGCGCCGTACCAGAGAAGAACCCGGCTCAGGCGAACCGTTGCCCCCTCGCCGGATCCGGTCACGACGGCGCCGCCTGCCGCCAGGAACGAGGCGAGCTGATCGTCGAGTTGTCCGTCGAGCGCCTTGCCCTCGTACGGCTCGTAGCGGAGCGTCGGGCAGGACGCCGAGCCACAGACGAGGGCGCCATGGACACGCGGGTCGCCGAAGCGCCTGATCTTGGCGTGCTCCATGTCGGTGAGGGACAGCGCCTCGCCGGCTACTTCCGCCCACGGATCGGTGAACGCTCCGGGCACACGTAGCACCGTGAGGTCACCGTCTGCCGCGGCGCGTGCTGCCAGATCGAGGGCGCCCGCGTTGTAGAGGTTCAGCCAGTAGGCGAGGGCGGTGTCACGGTCGAGGCGATCGGGATCGATCGACTCGGCATGGATGCGGTACGCAGCGATCCGCTCTCGCATCTCGGGAAGCCCGGCGACACCTCGCCGGGCGAGGTGTGCGAGCACATCTGCGAGCGCGGTCGCGTCCGGACCGGGGTCGTCACCCTCCGGGCGCGGCCGTCGACGGGTCAGCAAGGAGCGGACGACCGACAGGCCGACGCTGATCGGGTTGGGTCCGTTGGTGCTCACACCACGGCGCAACGACAGAAGGCGAAGGGGCATTCCCCTCAGCTGCGACGTCGGCCGAGCCACCATGCGATCGGGAGGATGCCCCACACCCAGGCCTGATCGGGCCCCACCATCTCGGGGGCGATGCCGCCGCTCGGCTCGACCCGATACCAGGTCACGCCGGGTTGGGCCGGACCGTCCGGCGCAGGCATCAGGCGTGCGGCAAGCGGTCCGGGATGCGCCTGCACGTTGACCACCGGCTTGGTGTCGATGTCCTCCTGCCAATGGGCGCCGTCGAGGCCGGCGACCAGGACGTCGGCCCCGTCATAGACGGCCGGCACCAGGGTGCGGCGCACGACGCCCTGCGGTGCCGAAGTCGACAGCAGGACGAATCGGCGTCCCACCAGCCAACCGAGACCGATCTTCCAGGGCCACGTGGCGAGCCGTTGCGCCACTCCGCTGCGGGCCAGTTCGATCCAGATGCGATCCATCGTCAAGCGGCAGCCACGGCTTCTTCGGCGTCGTCCGCCGGAGGCGAAGTAGGTGGCTTGCCGCTGCGCAGCGCCAGATAGCCGACGATTCCGGCCACACCCGATCCGAGGAAGATGCCGAGTTTGGCGGCCGACAGCAGCGTCGCGTCCGTGAAGGCCAGCTCGGTGATGAACAGCGACACGGTGAAACCGATGCCGGCGAGCCCGGCGAGTCCGAAGATCTGAGGCCACGTGGTGCCCGTTGGGAGCTTGCCCAGGCCGGAGCGGACACCGAGGTAGGTGGCCGCAGTCACCCCGAACGTCTTGCCCACCACGAGACCGAAGGCGATGCCGAGCGCAACCGGGCTGGTGATCGCGTCGCCCACGTCGAGGCCGACGAACCGCACGCCGGCGTTGGCGAGCGCAAAGACCGGCAGGATCACGAACGACGACCACGGCGTGAACTGCACCTCGGCACGGTCGAGGGGCGACACCGACTCGCTGGCGATCTGTGCGAGCTGGAGGGCGTTGAAGTCGACGCGTTCCCGCTGGCGGGGGGCGGTGGAGTCGAGCTCGTACTGATCCACGATCCACTTCGTGCGCCGGTAGTACTCGGCATCCGAGTACCACGGCCTGATCGGCGTCAGGAAGGCGACGGCGACCCCGGCGAGGGTGGCGTGGACACCCGACTCGAGGGTGAAGAACCATGCGACGAGGGCGGCGATGAAGTAGAACCCTTGCGATCGGATGCCGATCCGCTGGGCGATGGCGATCACGGCGAGGGCGCCGATGGCGAGCGCCAGCCAGCCCATGGAGAGGTCGTCGGTGTAGAAGACGGCGATCACGGCGATGGCGCCGATGTCGTCGGCGATCGCAAGCGCCAGCAGGAACAGCTTCGCCTGCACCGACACGCGCGCTCCGAGCAGTGAGGCCACCCCGAGCGAGAACGCGATGTCGGTGGCCATCGGGATTCCCCAGCCCCTCGTCGCCTCACCTGGTTCGCCGAGCACGAACATCACGTAGACGAGTGCGGGGACGACCATGCCGCCGAGAGCGGCGATGGCAGGCAGGGCGGCCTGCTTCCGATCGGCGAGGTCGCCCACGGCGATCTCGCGCTTGATCTCGAGACCGACCACGAAGAAGAAGATCGCCATGAGGCCGTCGTTGACCAGGTGTTTGAGGCTCTCTTCGAGGTGGAACGCGCCGACGCTGATGTCGACGTGTGTGTTCCAGAAAGTCTCGTACGTCTCGCCGAATGGGGCGTTGGCCCAAATGAGGGCGGCGGCGGCTGCGATGAGCAGGACGATGCCACCCGCGGATGCCGTTCGCGTGAAACGCAGCAAGGGGCGCATGAATCGAGCGGGGACGGCTCGCTCGGAATGGATCCACGTGTGGTGGACGCGCTCCACCTTCGGCTGTTTCATGACCCCGCGAATCTAGCGATCTGAAGAGGTCACGAGGCGGACCCGTCTACAGTCGCCCCGAACCAGCGCAGATCGGCCTGACCATGCTCCTCTCCTTGCTGCTCGTCGCGGGCGGCCTCGTCATCCTCATCGTGGCCTCCGACCGGCTGGTCGTCGCCGCAGTCCGGGTGAGCGCATCCCTCGGCATCTCGGCCGTGCTCATCGGCGCCATCGTCGTGGGTCTGGGTACGTCGTTGCCGGAGCTGCTGGTCTCGGCCATCGCTGCCGGGGACGGCGAGCTCGACGTGGCGATGGCCAACGTCGTCGGCTCGAACGTCGCCAACGTCACGCTCGTTGCCGGTACGGCTGCGCTGCTGCTGCCGCTGGTGGCCTCGGTGAGGGTGCTCAACCGCCAGGGCGTTCTCATGTTCTTCTCGTTGATCGCCCTGACGGTGGTGCTCTACGACGGAGAGGTCTCACGACCCGGGGGTATCGTCCTCCTCGTCGGGCTCGTCGTCGCGCTCGGACTGCTCGTCGTCTGGTCGAAGACCGATCCTCGCGACGACGAAGCAGACGACATCTCGCAGATGCTCGCCGACAACGGACGCACCATCGCCGAGATCATCTTCGGCACGATCGCGTTGGTGGCGACGGTTGCCGGGGCCCGGGTGCTGCTCGAGGGTGCGCTCGACATCGCAGCTCGGCTCGGCTGGTCGGCGGTGTTCGTCGGGATCCTGCTCGGAGTGGGCACGAGCCTGCCGGAGCTGGCCACCGCCGTCGCCGCAGCGAGACGACGGCAGTCGGATCTCGTGATCGGCAACGTCCTCGGCTCGAACATCTTCAATTCGCTGGCCGTCGCCGGCTTCGCCTCCGTGGTCGGGCCGGCGACCCTGCAACAGCTCGACCTCTACCAGCTCGTCGTGATGCTCGGTGTAGCGCTTTTCGCCGGGATCTCCATGCGGATCGGTGGGCGCATCAGCCGCACCAACGGGGTGATCCTGCTGGCAGTATTCGTGGCGTTCACCGTCGGGTCGTTTTGAGCTGAGCCATGGCATCGAACAACGAGATCGCTCGAGTCCTGCGTGAGTACGTCGACCTGCTGAAGCTGGAAGAAGGCAGTCCACAGGCGTTTCGGGTTCGTGCATACGAGAAGGCCCTCGGTGCCGCGAAAGAGGCGACGGCGCCCCTCGCCGACATGTCCAAGGCCGAACTGCAGTCGTTGGATGGCATCGGCAAGTCGACCGCCGAGAAGATCGTCGAATATGTCGCGACCGGTACGTTTCGGGCGCTCGACGAGCTTCGGGCCAAGTATCCGGCGAGCCTGGTCGAGCTGACTCGCATCCCGGGTCTCGGCCCGAAGACCGTGCTGCTGTTGCGTGACGAACTGGGGATCGAGACCGTCGACCAGCTGAAGGCTGCGGTGGCGGCGGAACAGCTCCGCACGCTGCCGGGTCTCGGTGCGAAGTCGGAGGAGAAGATCGCGACGGCCATCGAGCGGCTCGGGCTGCACTCGGACGAACGCCGCACGCCGATCATCAGAGCCCTCCCTGTCGCCGCCGAGATCCTCGAGGAACTGCGGGCCCATCCAAACGTGGAGCGTGCCGAATACGCCGGCAGTCTCCGGCGATTCCGGGACACGATCGGCGACATCGACATCCTCGTCGCCGCTTCGGATCCGGAGGGGGTCATGGACGCCTTCGTCGGCCTGCCGATCGCCGCCGATCAGCTCGCCAAAGGCGACACCAAGTCGTCGATCATCACGTCCGAGCAGCTGCAGGTGGATCTCCGCATCGTGGCTCCCGACGAGTTCGGTGCCGCCATCCTCTATTTCACCGGTTCGAAGGCACACAACATCGAGCTCCGGCAGCGGGCGATGGACCGTGGCTGGTTGCTCAACGAGTACGCGCTGAGCGACTCCGAGTCGGAGGAGATCATCGCCTCGTCGACGGAGGAGGACATCTATCGCGCCCTGGGTCTCGAGTACATCCCTCCGGAGATGCGCGAAGGACGTGGCGAGGTGGCGCTCGCCGAAGACGGGCTCCCGCAGCTCGTCACCGTCGATGAGATCCGTGGCGACCTCCACGTCCACAGCACGTGGTCCGGCGATGGGCGGAGCTCACTCGAAGACATGGTGGCGGCGGCCTCCGCGCGGGGCCTCGAGTACATCGCCATGACGGAACACGGCGAGAACCTCGCCATCAACGGTCTCTCCCGGGACGAGATCGCCGCCGAGGCCGTGGAGTTGGAGCAGCTGCGCGAGCACTACCCGGATCTCACGATCCTCCAAGGCAGCGAGCTGAACATCGGCCCGGATGGCTCGCTCGACTACGACATGGGTCTGCTCATGGATCTCGACTGGTGTGTGGCGAGCGTGCACTCCCACTTCGATCTCCCCGCTGCACAGCAGACGGAACGCGTGCTCCAGGCGATCCGGCATCCCGCCGTCAACGCCATCGGACATCTCACCGGGAGACGGATCGGTCGACGACCGGGCATCGAGGTCGACTTCGATGCGATCCTCGATGCGGCGGCCTCGACGGGGACGGCACTCGAGATCAACAGCCACCTCGATCGTCTCGACGTGCCTGCCGACCTGATCCGGCGGGCGCGAGACCGTGACGACGTGAGATGGGTCATCTCCACAGACAGCCACCACACCGCCGAGTTCGCCAACATTCGGTGGGGTGTGGCCAACGCCCGGCGGGGTTGGGTCACGGCCGAACGGGTCGTGAACACCCTTCCTGTCGAGCAGTTCCTGGAATGGGCAGGCCGGAAGCGGGCGGAGCCCGACTGAAAGTTCAGGGATTGGTAACCGCCTGAGGCTTTCGGTAGAGCCGCGTGGCGTGTACAACGGGGACATGGCAGTTGCCACCGAACCACTGAGCGGCCCCGTGACCACCACAGTGACCCCCGGCGTCGCCGGCGCGCTCGGCGCCGGTCTCTCCCTGGGCCTGGCGGAGTTGTTCGCCGGTCTGTTCGAGTCCGTGCCGTCGGCCGTGTCGTCGGTCGGCACGTTCGTGGTCGATGTCGTGCCACAGCCGATCGAACGCCTCGCCATCGATCTCTTCGGCACGGCGGACAAGGCGGTGTTGGCGATCGGCACGGCCATCATCGCTCTCTTCATCGGTGCCGCCGCCGGACGCATCGCCACGAGACGCCGGTGGGTGCTGGGTGCGGGATTCGCGGCCTTCACCGTCATCGGCATCGTCGCCGGTTGGGCACAGCCCATGGCCGGGGCGCTGGCCACGCCCATCGCCATCGGTGTCGCCGGCTACATCGGGTGGAGGGTCGCGGTGGGGTTCGTCTATCCCCGTGTCGATGCCCCGGCCGATCTCGTCCCGGAGAACCTGGCGAGACGGCGCTTCCTCCGCGGATCTGCGACGGCCGGAGTCGCCCTCGCCTCAGGTGCCATCGGACGTGGTCTGATCATCGACCGGTCCGAAACCGTGCGCGAGAACGTCACGCTGGGCTCGCCCCTGACCACTGTCCCACCGGTGATGCCCGAGAACGAGCTCATCGTCGACCAGATCACTCCGATCATCGTTCCGAACACCGACTTCTATCGCATCGACACCGCCCTCATCGTGCCCCGACCCAACGCCGAGACCTGGCGGCTGCGCGTGACCGGCATGGTGCGCAACGAGCTCGAGTTCTCGCTCGACGATCTGATGCAGCGCCGGCTCCACGAGCGCTACGTGACGATCTCCTGTGTCTCCAACGAGGTCGGGGGTGGTCTCGTGGGCAATGCCAAGTGGACGGGTGTGCGCCTCTCGGAGGTGCTCGACGAAGCCGGCGTGCTCGACACGGCGAGCCAGGTCGTGGGCCGGTCCGTCGACGGCTGGACCGCCGGATTCCCCACCCAGGCCGTGTACGACGGGCGTGACCCGATCATCGCCATCGGGATGAACGACGAGCCGCTGCCGCCCCGTCACGGTTTCCCCGCCCGGCTGATCGTGCCTGGGCTCTACGGCTATGTGTCGGCGACGAAGTGGCTCCAGGAGATCGAGCTGACCACGTGGGAGGCTTTCGACGGCTATTGGATTCCGCGTGGGTGGTCCAAGACCGGTCCGATCAAGACGCAGTCACGCATCGATCGGCCCCGCCCGGGCCAACGGATCGCCGGTGACCCGGCCGTCATCGCCGGCGTCGCCTGGGCGCCGACCCGCGGCATCTCCCGCGTCGAGGTGAGTGTCGACGACGGCGAGTGGATCGCAGCAGAGCTGTCCGAGCCGCTCAGCGACGAGGCATGGGTGCAGTGGCGCGCCGAGGTCCCGCTCGCGTCGGATTCGGCATACAGCGTCGCCGTGCGGGCGACCGACGGCGACGGGGCCACCCAGACCCCCATCCGTACCGACGTGATCCCCGACGGAGCGACCGGGCATCACACGGTGCGGTTCCTGACCCGGTGACGGTCTCTGGCCCTTCACAAACCGGGTCGCAGGGGGTACATTCGCTACGACAACTGGCTGGGAGAGGATCCGAGGTCTGCGACGAAGCGGGCTTCGGAAGAGACGTGCCTGGCCGAACGGAACTCGTGACGGCAGAGGCCGAGGGAATACCCCTTGGTCTCTTCGCGTTGCAGGTTCTCCGGGCGAAAAGCCTGAAGAAAGGCGGAATGCAGCGATGGTGATGGCCCTCAGCGACCTGATGTGGGAGCCAGACGAGAACTGGCGCGAAGATGCCGCGTGCGCAGGCGTGGACACGAGCATCTTCTTCCCCGCGGGCGAGGACGATCAACTCAATGCCGAGGCCAAGTCGATCTGTGCGACCTGCCCGGTGGCGGATCTCTGCCTGCAATACGCCCTGGCCACCAACCAGACGGAAGGTGTCTGGGGTGGCATGACCGGTCCCGAGCGTCGCCGTCTCCGCCGTCGTCTGCGTGATCGGGAGCGTCGTCAGGCCAGCTGACACGACGACCCGTCGTCGCCGGTCGTATCCTGCGACGCATGGCGACCCATCCGTTTTCCCCTCCGCTCGACCCGATGAAGGCTCGCGTCCGGGAGAGGCCTCCCACCGGTGCGGGATGGATCTACGAGCCGAAGTGGGACGGGTTCCGCGCCATCGCATGGGGAGGCGACGACGCGCGTCTCGACTCGCGCAACGGTCGGCCGCTGCTCAGGTACTTCCCGGAACTCGAGCCCGCCCTCGCCCAGCTGCCTGCCGGCACGGTGGTCGACGGTGAGGTGGTGGTGATCGTCGACGACGTCACCCAGTTCGACTCGCTCCAGCTGCGAATCCACCCCGCCAAGTCGCGAGTGAACACGCTCTCCGAGGAGATCCCGGCAGAGCTCGTCGCGTTCGATCTGCTCGCCGACAGGGGTGAGGATCTGCGTCAGGTACCGTACGCCGAGCGACGCGCCCGACTCGAGACGCTCTTCGGCGAGCTGGAACACCCGTGGCATCTGACTCCAATCACGTCCGACTTCGAGGAGGCCACGCGGTGGTTCCACGAGTACGAGGCGGCAGGCTGCGACGGCATCATCTGCAAGCTCAATCACGAGCCGTACGTCGAGGGCAAGCGTCAGTGGATCAAGTGGAAGCACCGTCGTGACGCCGACTGCGTCGTCGGGGGCTACCGCATCCACAAGGACGGCGACAAGATCGGCTCGATCCTCCTCGGGCTCTACAACGAAGAGGGCGATCTGCATTTCATCGGGCATTGCTCCGGCTTCTCCGACCAGGATCGTGTGGCCATCCTGGAGCAGCTCGAGCAGATCCGCACCGACGAGAGCTTCGGCGGCGACGATCACACCCGGGTGCCGGGGGCCCAGTCGCGGTGGTCGCAGGGCAAGAACCTCGACTGGATTCCTGTCGAGCCCGGCGTCGTCGTCCAGGTCTCCTACGACCAGCTCGAGGGCATGCGCTTCCGCCACGCCACGCGCTTCGAACGATGGCGCCCTGACAAGCCTGTCGAAGAGTGCACGATCGACCAGCTCGAGCGGGCCGAAGGAACCGGCTTCAGCGAAGTGGTGGGCTAGCGACTGACCCGGAGGGCGATCATTGGCGTCGCTCCATGGTGGAGGCCGCTTCGTTCCCCGCTGGAAGCCGACGGTGCGGGGGATCCGCCCAGGACCGCCTCGCCGTCCTGCTCCGCCGGCGCTCCCCTCCACGAGCGGAGGGGAGAATCAGCTTGCAGCCTCGACAAAGGCCGGTGCCGCCGCCAGCCACGCCAGCGCACACTCCTCCGGTGTGGGACCACGTTGGAAGAAGCCTTCGCAGGCGCCGCTCTGCGCAAACAGTTCCGGTTGTTCGCGCCGCAGCCAGTCCTGGAAGTCGTCGAAGACGTCCTGCGGGTCGGCCGACGTCGACCAGACGATGCGCACGATGCGCTCGCCGGAGACGCTGATCGCGAAGCCGTCGACGTAGCTCACGCCGAGCGCTTCGCCGAGATCATCGATGCCCTCGAGCGCGCAGTTCAGACGGCCCCGGGTCACGTCACAGGAGCGCGCGTCGAGGCGATAGTGCAACGCCTTCAACCAGGCTTGGAGGTACTTGTCTTCATAGAGGTTGGGATCTCCACCGGCGACCCGATCGAGCTCGTCGGGATCCAGCGACAGGAGGGCGTCGACGTAGGCATTGCCCGCCTCGAGGAGCAGGAGCCGCTCGGTGAACTCTGCAGACAGCTCGTGCCACTGGGCCAGTGCCTCATCTGTGAGGATCGGTTCGTCGCCGTTCAGGATTCCTGCATCCGGATGCTCGGTGGTGATCCAGGCCTTGAAGTCATCCCACAACGGCGAGAAAGCATCGAATGCGAGATCTTCGTCGATCGACATGATCTTCCCGTCCCCGACCTGCAACGTGTACGTGCTACCTCGGTGTGGCGCAACATCGGCCTGCTCCATCCACGGATTCGAGTAGGTGTATTCGCAGACGATCGAGGCGCCCGCGTTGCCACAGTCGACATCCGTCTGACTCCATCCGAGCGCCACGTTCCACTCGAGCCACCCTTCGAGATCTTCATACGAATCAGCTCCGGCGAGGTCGACGGCCGCCCCCGGGGCAACCAAGTCGATGGCCGGCTGGATCGAGCTGCCGACGGACGCCACGAATGCGGCGGCGACCTCCGTCGGAGCGATCGTCGTGCTCGTGGTGGCGATGGAGGTGGCCGTCACCCGCGCGTTTGTCGTGGTCGGCGCCTGGGTGGTCGTCGCCTCGGTGGCCGGCGCAGTCGTGTCGGTGGACGTCGTCCCGGAGCAAGCAGCCAGCGTCACCGCCAGAGCGAGACCACCGATCGCGGCGCCCACCGCCCCACCATGAGATCGCCATCGAGACTCGCCCGATCGATCGCTCTTTGCGTGCGCGGCCTGAAACAGATCCTTCACCGGTCTTCTCCTTGGTTGACGTGAGGGCTACCACTGGCCGGCATCGTCGGGCTCCAGCTGGAACTCGTAGGTCAACGTGAAATCGATCAGTTGATCGGGCAGGTCGGCCAGATCGACGCCGAACGCTCCCTCGATCGCGGTGCGGTCGCCCCGTGCTTCGACTGCGAATGACAAGTACCGATTGCCGTCCACGAATGCACCCCACCCGATGATCTCGACGCCGGCAGGTGCGAGTTCTGCCGTTATGCCCAGCACAACGAGAAGGGACGGATCGAGATCGAAGGCCCGTTCGTCGGTGGACTCCACGATGACCCAGGTGTTCTCGGCGGTCGGAAACGCCTCGCCCATCGCGTGTTCCTCGATCGTGTCGGCAGGTCGCTCGGGCTCCGCGCCCAAGATCAGGTCGAGCACCTCGCGGAGCGGCTCGAAGCGGGTGCATGAAGAACGCGCCGCGAGATAGCGAGGATCGTCGGCGGCGAAGTCGGCGTTCTCCTCGAGCGCCTCGTCGTTCTCGGTGTATCGGCGTGACAGCGATACGCTCCCGGACCCGTCGTCGAGGAACTCCGTGTAGTCCTGCGGCTCGATCGCACCGAAGGGAGTCTCGAGGAACCGGCATCGCTCACCTTCGGGCGTGATCGCCAACGAATACGACTGCTCGACAAAGACCGGGTTGTTTTCTGCAGAGTCGGGATCTTCCTCGAATCCGGGTGTTCCCTCCGGAATCCCGGCATGGATCCCCCACGAATGCTGGTAGGTCTCCGGTGCCTCGGCGGGCATCGTCGGCAGCCCTTGTGAGACGTCCAGATCGGAGCCGCGCCCCACGGCACCGAGAATCGCTGCGAAGATCGACTCGATCTCCAGACGAGCCTCAACTGTGTCGTCGGACTCCCGCAGTTGCGTGTCGACGACCCACGATCCGCTCCTTGCGATGTACACGACCTGGCTGGGAAAACGACCGGCCGGCAGCAGGAACCCGTACGACTCATCACCGATCTCGATCGGAGTGACTGGTTCGAACTCAACATCCTGTGGTTCCTCTTGTGCAGCAGCTGCAGCGGCCTCGTCCGTCGGGTAGACCCGAATAGTCGCACCCGCCAGGTGGGCCCGGATGTGACCGTCGGGCTCGAGACCCGCTTCGATTGCGATGGGCGGCGTGAGGCCGATGTCGGTGGCGGCAACGATGAGATCGGCGAACACTGCCTCGACGACAGGGTCGAGCGCACGAGTATCGGCGGGCACCGGCAGGAACGTGGTCGTGGTCGTGGCGGTGGCATCGATGGTCGTGGTCACCTCGGAACCGCTGGTCGTGGACGTCGAGTTCTCCGGGTCCGGTTGAACTGTCGTCGTCGGAGCATCGGTGACCGGAGGCGAGGTGCTGGGAGTCGTCAAGTCGCCGAACAGAAGCGGACCAACCGCAACGAGTAGCACGACGAGGAGAGCCGCCCCGGCCGCGATGAGCCAAGGACGACGGATGGCGGTCGAGCGCCTAATCGGGTCGAGCGGCCGGACGAGATCATCGCCGGGTGTGGCGAAGAACACGTCCTCGATCGAGACGGGATCACCGGCCTCGTCGAAGTAGTCGCGGATCTGCAGTTGGAGGTCACGCACTTGCTCTCACCCCCAAACCTGCCCGGAGCTTGCGCAGACCGCGGGCGAGGTGGTTGTCGATGGTCGAGACGGACAGGCCGGTGTAGTCGGCGACTTCGCGGCGGGTCCACTCGTAGGCATGGACCAGAACGACGGCCAGCCGCTGCTTCTCGGAGAGTCGGGACAACGCGTCGGGCAGACCCGGCTCGATCTCGGGACTGCGGTGCGCGGGCACCGCCATCCACGTCGGCTCCTTGCGACGACGCTGGGAACTGCGACCGACCCGGTAGAGGTAGCCCGCCGGGTTTGTCATTCCGGTTACCGCATCCCAGTGTTCCCATGCGTAGGCGAGAGCAGATGCCGTTGCATCGCGTCCGCCCTCCGGACCGAACAGAGCACTGAGCGCGAGACGAAGCCGGGGCTCGACATCGAGAACGAATTCCTCGAAATCAGATCTGGCCGGCCGCTCTGCCACGTCGCACTCCCTCGTTCAATGAGTAGAGCAGCGAGCCGACCGAACGCGCCACAGGCAACAGAGACCGGAAGCTCTGAGTCGAGTGCCCGGAGGGGCGAGGGGGCGGGGGACCTGAGAGGTGGGGATGCGCGGGTCTCGGTCGGGTCACATGTGTCTTGACAGGCGTGGTCCACCTCCCCGACTTCGCCGGTAGGGCCCTCCGCCGTCACGGTTCCGGGGTCAACCCGACGTGGCCTGTCGCGTCAACTGGGTTGAATCAAGGTGAGGCCGCCAGGCCGAGCCCCGAACGACGCCCAGGCACCCGGCGGCAGCTGTCGGCTGGGCGCCAGAGGCCGACGGAGGAGAGGCCGCGGCGAGCCAGCCGACCATGTAACAGCTCATTCCCAGTTCTCGGCGACCTTCTTGGACGGCTGCACCCTCGGCGGCTCGCCGGGCATCTTCGGGTAGTGCGGGGGCCAGGGGGCGTCTCCCAGGCCACGCTCCTCGTCGGCGGCGACCATGTCGAGGACCGGCTCGAGTCTCCCGGTCGCACCCTCCATGCCCTCGGTGAGATCGCCGACGTCGGCGTATCGGTCCTTGAAGGACATCAGGTCCAGCGCCGTGTGATCGATCGTCGCCAGTTCGTCCCAGCGGAAGGGTGCCGACACCCAGCCGGTGTGGCGAATCGAGTAGGCGCTCGCGATCGTCTTGTCCCAGGCGTTCTGGTTGAAGTCGATGAACACCCCGTCGCGCTCCTCCTTCCACCACGCCGTCGTTGCGAGCTCGTGACGCCGCTCGACCTCGCGAGCGATGGCAAGACCGGCGCGCCGGACCTGATAGAAGTCCCACTCCTGTTCGAGCCGTACATAGATGTGGATGCCCCGGTTCCCCGATGTCTTCGGCCATCCCACGAGATCCAGCTCATCGAGGAGGTCCTTCACCACGAACGCGACGTCGCGTACCGCCTCGAAGTCGTAGTCGTCGGTGGGGTCGAGATCGATGCGGAGCTCGTCGGGGTGCTCGAGGTCGTTCGCCCTTGCGTTCCACGGGTTGAGGTCGATGCAGTTCTGCTGCGCCATCCAGATGACGTCGCCCTCGTCGAGCGGGAGAAACATCTTCCCGGGCCGTGCCGACGGGAACTTCACATCGACCAGGGTGCGTGCCGACTTCGGTCGCTTCACGAAGAGCGGCTTCGACCCCACGCCGGCGTTCCACCGCTTGAGCATCGTCGGCCGGTTCCAAACCCCCCGCAACGCTCCTGGTGCCGTCAGCAGGAAGTGCTCCACCACGTCGAGCTTGGTCCAGCCCTGCTCGGGGAACATCACCTTGTCGGGTGAGGAGATCCGGATCTCCCTGCCTCCGGCCTCGACATGCGTTTCATTGCCGGCCACGGCTCAGTTCCCGTACTGGAGAGTCTCGGGTCGCTCGAGCAGCACGGCGTGGGCGACGGATTCGGCAACGGGCCGGTGCTCCACCCCGGCAGGCACGACGAACACGTCCCCGCGGGTCAACTCGACCGGCGCCGAATCCTCCAATTCGATGCGAAACGAGCCGTCCCAACAGAGAAAGAGCTCGTCTTCATCGTGTCGGTGCCACGGAAACTCGCCGTGGAGCCGGGCGATCCTCACGATGGCGTCGTTGACGGCGACGACATCGGACGGTTCATAGGGACCGGGCAGCCCGGCGATGACGGCTTCGAGTGAGATCGGTTGCGGCACGTGTCGATTGTATGGCGTGTACCGGTCGGGCGCTCAGAGGGTGAGGCGGTACACGTTGGTGTCTCTGACCTCGAATCCCATCGACAGGTAGAGGGCGTTGGCGGCCTCTCGAGTCGGCCGGCTCGTGAGACCCACCCGTTTCGCGCCCGACCGGCGTGCTCGCTCGATGGCGGCTTCGGTCAGGATCCGTGCGATGCCGCGCCGTCGGTGTGCCCCGTCGACCACGACGTCTTCGATGCGCGCCTGGAGACCGGTCGGGATTCTGAAGAACGCAAGCGTGAGCGATCCGACGATCTCGCCCGTCGAGGCGTCGCGCGCGACGAACAGCGCCGTGTTCGGGTCGGCGGCGATGGTGGAGAGGGCATCGACGTCGGGCGGTGGGTTGCTCGACGACAGCTGCGGGATGAGTCGCGCGAACGCATCGACGATGTCGTCGGTGATGTCGATGATCTCGGTGACGTGGATCACGATGCTCCTCGAGCCAGGTGCCGGGAGCACGCTAGTTGGCTCTGGTGCGAACGCTGCTCGGAATGCGAGCAGCCCGCCCCCGGAGTTGGGAAAGGGGCGGGCTGCTGCTCGATACGACGGCGGGAGGGAGGGAGAGGGTCGCCGTCGCTCGTCCCGGTGCCTGTCCTCAGACAGGCGCCAGGAATCTGGACATTGCGTGTGGGGATGGACAGCCGGTCACGAGCCGCATCCGTACCTCCGATCCAGGCAGCTCGGGCTATGCCTGTCACTACCAAACCCAGCAAACTTGAGTTTATTCCACTCAGATAGTTACGGGAACGATCGTCTCGAAGAAAACCTCATCCGGTTCGACAGCTCGACCCGTAGAACGCCTGAAACCTGTGCTCGAGCCCCCAGGGCCGGGACGAACCAAGGAGAACACCATGCGCAAGATTCTGATGCTCGTCGCCGTTGTGGCGATGTCCATCATTCCGGCGGGGGCCGCCCTCGCCGCCGACGGCACCGTCAGTGTCATTCACGGCGTGCCGGACCTCGAGGTCGACATCTACGTGAATGGCGACCTGACCTTCGATGGCGTGAACTTCGGCGACACCGTCACCGACGTCGTGCTGCCTGAGGGCGACTACGAGATCGAGATCTACGGCGCCGGCGCCGATCCCGATGCCGGTGATCCTGCCCTCGCCTCGACGGTGACGCTCCCCGGTGGCGCCAACGCCTCCATCGTCGCCCACCTCGACGCCGATGGTGCTCCGACGCTGAGCGTGTTCGTGAACAACATCTCCGAGATCGATGCCGGCAACGGCCGTGTCTCGGCCCGTCACGTTGCCGCCGCTCCCGTCGTGGACATCCTCGCCAACGATGGCGTCCTGTTCGGTGGCGTGCCCAATGGCGCCGGCGCCGATGCCGACGTCCCGGCCGACACCTACAACGTGAAGATCGTGCCCGCCGGCGCTACCGACCCGGTCGTCTTCGAGACCGACCTCACCATCCCTGAGGGCAGCAACGTGATCGTGTATGCGATCGGCTCTCTCGACGGTGGCAGCTTCACGGTCGCCGCTCAGACCATCAGCGGTCTCGGCGCAGCGCCCGGTGGCGTGCCGACCGGCACCGGCGGCGATGCCGCTACCGGCGTCCCGGCCTGGCTGATCGCAGCCGCCGGCCTCGGCGCACTGCTTCTCGCAACCGGTGGTCGTTCGCTGGCCCGCCGCGAGAACTGATCCAACCCGCTTTGTCAAAACTGGAGGGTCTGCCATCTTCTGGCAGACCCTCCAACGTACTCGGAGTGACATGTCCCGCCGCCTCGCCATCCTCTCGATCGTGCTCGGTGCCCTGCTCGTGGCAGGGTCCGCTGTCGCGTTCTTCCTGTCGGGAGATCGCGACGCAGGCGACGTCGGCGCCATCGAGGCCGAGATCAGGAACGCGCTCGTCGATGCGCAGGATCCCTCATCGGCTCCTGTGCCCGTCGATCGGTCGGCGCAACCGGGCGATGCCGCTGCGGCGCCGACGGACCCCGATGGTGATACGGCCGATGCTGTCGACGAGTACGAACCGCCCAACCTCGTCATCGAGCCGGGCCCACAGCCGGTCGGGCTCCGTATCGAAGGTCTCGATGTCGATGCCCCGATCGGTGCCTATGGCGTGAACCGGCGGACGGGCGAGATGGATGTTCCGGACAACGTGACCGACGTCGGGTGGTACCGCTACGGAGCGTCACCGGGCGACCCCGGGTCCGCAGTGCTCGCCGCTCATGTCGATCTCGCCAGCCAGGGACCCGGCGTGTTCTTCGATCTCCGCCGCATCGATCCGGGGATGCTGGTGACGGTCGAGATGGATGACGGTTCCGAGCGGTTCTTCCGCGTACGCGCCCGCAAGACCTACGACAAGGACGAACTGCCGCTCGACGTGATCTTCGCCAAGGAGGGCCCGCCCGTCTTGACGCTCATCACCTGCGGTGGCGGCTTCAACCGCAACGTGGGGACCTATGACTCGAATGTCGTGGTCTATGCGGTTCCGGTTTCGGGGCCCGACGACAACGGTGTCTCGACCGCGTGACGGGTAGCCTGCGCGCATGAGCCTCCTCCTGGTCACCAACGACGATGGTGTCGACTCGCCGGGCATCCATGCCCTCGCCCGTGCCGTCGAGCCATTGGGCGAGCTGCGCATCGTCGCTCCGTCCGGGCAGCGCAGCTGGATCGGGAAGGCGATCACCCGTCACGACCCGATAGATGTGCGCTGGGTGGAGCGAGCCGGCTTCGAGATGCTGAGTGTGGTCGGAACGCCTGCCGACTGTGCCCAGATCGGCATCCACAATCAGGACGGCCGGCCCGATCTCGTGGTCTCCGGCATCAACATCGGCTCCAACGCGGGATCCGCCTACGTGATGGGCAGTGGCACCGTCGGGGCGGCGCTCGAGGCCTCCATCAGCGGGGTGCCCGCCATCGCGTTCTCGGCGATGTCGTGGGACGACTGGGACGCCTACAACGAGTTCGTCGTGGGTCCCGACGCCGCCGAGTACTGGGATCGGATGGGCGCCGTCTGTGCTCGGGTGACCGAGCGGGTGCTGGAGCGCGGCTTTCCCGACTGTGACGTCCTCAACGTGAACATCCCTGTCGAGGCCGATGCCACCACGCGTTTCGCCGGCTCACGTGTGGCAGACACCGCCTACAACGCCGTGTTCCGGGGCAACGGGGCCGGTGCGTATGTCCACGACTACGAGGGCTTGTCCCACATCGAGACCGCGGACGACACCGACATCGCCGCCCTCCGCCGCGGTGAGGTGGCGGTGACGCCGCTGCGTCTCAGGTTCGGGTCGACACCCGATCCGGAGTTCGACGAGTACTTCGCGTGATGTCCCTATGACGGCGGCGCGTCCGCCGCGGACCGGGCCAGTGGCAAGCTCAGAGTGAAGACGGCTTCCCTGCCGTCGTGCTCGTAGGTCACGTCGCCGCCCAAAGCACGCGCCAGTCGTCTCGAAACCGTCAGGCCGAGCCCCGTCGACCCAGGCTTGCCGGCGACGGGGCCGCCGATCGGTAGGCGTCGAAGATCTCCTCGCGATCGGCGTCCGGCAATGGGGTGTCGCGATCCATGGGACTGCTCTCCGCGATTTCGTGGAGGACGGTCGTCGACTGCGTGCCGGCTCGGCGGGCGCCACGCGGGTCGGCCGGAGTCAGCCCGGTGTCGGGTGTTGTTCGTTCGGGGACTCGACCATGCCGCCCACATACCCGGTCAGCTCCGTGACGTGGCCGTTGCCCGAGGCCTCGTCGCGAACGATGATCCTCCCGCCGTCCTCCTGCTCGTAGCGGACGTCTACGGAGGTGGTGACATTGGCGACGTCGATCTTCTTGACCCGGATCCTCCTGACGCTTCCTCCCAACAACGACTCGAGACGATCGACCAGCGCCGCCTCGTCGGTGAACAGCGAGGGGAGCACCACGGTCTGGTGTCTGCTGCGGGCGTAGATGGCCGGGTGATCTCCGAGCCACAACGCCCCGACCATCGTCGCCATCAGGGCAGGATTGATCCACACAGGGTCCACGGCGATCCCGCCGAGCAGCCCGAGGGCCAGCGCCATGAAGTAGTACGCCACCTCTTGCTGTTCGAGCTCCGATGACCGCAGCCGGATGATCGACAGCACGCCGAACAGCCCGAGGCCGAGCCCGGCCGACACGCTTGCGCTCGACAGTGCTGTGGCCACGCCGACCACTCCGACGTTCAGACCGATGATCGACACCACCATGTCCTTGCGTCGATACCTCGGGAAGAAGATCCCGAACGCGAGTACCGAGATGGCGATGAGATCGATCGCAACCAACGTGTAATGAGACACTTCGGCCAGCCCTTCACGACCGCTTGGGGCGGCACCACTCGCCCGGTCTTCTTCCATCGAATCTAGACGCTGGACCTCGAACGTCGTGGAAAATCCGCACCGATGTCTCCCAGGCTGCGTTGGTGTTGTGCCGTACTGGGTTGCTCGGCACCGAGTTGCAGGTCGGTGCCGGGCGGACGCCACCGGCTCTCGTCGACGCGGTGGCGTATCGTGATCCCTGATGCTCGCCACCACGACGACCGAGATCGATCGCACGCTGGCAACGCTCGCGGCCGCAGCCCCCGCCTGGCTGACCGCCACCGTCTCCGAGCGGATCGCGCTCCTCGACGAGGTCAGGGCTCTCGTCGCCGCCAACGCCGCCGATTGGGTGCGCGTCTCCCTGGACGGCAAGCTCGTCGACCCGGACTCGCCGCTGTCGGGTGAGGAGTGGATCTCGGGGCCGTATCCCGTTCTCACGTGGATCGAGGAAGCGAAGCAGACATTGCGCGCCCTCGACAGCGACGCCGATCCGCTCGAACAGATGCGGGTTCGGGTGACATCGACGGGGCGGCTCGCCGTGCGGGTCTACCCGACGAATCCGATCGAGCGACTTCTCCTCCACGGCTACGAGGTCGAGACCTGGATGGACGACACCGTGACGAGCGGCTCGGTCGCCGACACCGTCGGCGTCGCCTACCGGCAAGCCCCTCCGCCCCGGGTGGCGCTCGTGCTCGGCGCGGGCAACATCACGTCGATCCCGGCGCTCGACCTGCTCTACAAGCTCGTCGCCGAGCTCCAGGTCGTCGTCGTGAAGCTCAATCCGGTCAACGAGTACCTCGGCCCCGTCTTCGAGCGCGTCTTCGCCCCGCTCATCCGGCATGGCTACGCGGCCCTCGTCTACGGCGGTGCCGACGTGGGGGAGTACCTCACCGGTCACGATCTGGTCGACACGATCCACATCACGGGGAGCGACCGCACCCACGACCGTATCGTGTTCGGTCCGGGACCGGAGGGGGAAGAGCGCCGGGCCCGCAACGAACCGCTGCTCACCAAGCCGATCACGTCGGAGCTGGGCGGGGTGAGCCCGACCATCGTCGTGCCCGGGCCGTGGACCGACGACGACATCCGGTTCCAGGCGGAGCAGATCGCCAGCCAGAAGCTCCACAACGGCGGCTACAACTGCGTGGCGGCGCAGGTGCTGGTTGTTCCGGAGGGTTGGGACCGGACCGAGGACCTGGTGCACGAGGTCGCCGCGGTCATGCACCGGGTCGAGGAGCGGCTGCCGTGGTACCCGGGTTCGGTCGAGCGGCAGCGGGCCGCCCTCGACGCAGCCGATGAGACCGACCGGCACGAAGACCTCACCCACATCGGGGACGAGCGACGCCGCGTAATCATCAGGGGTGTCGATCCGAACCACGACCACCACTGTTTCACCACCGAGTCGTTTTCGCCGGTGTTGGCGACCACGATGCTCGCCGCCCCTTCGCCGGCCGAGTACCTGAAATCTGCAGTCGCGTTCGCCAACGACCGGCTGCACGGCACCCTCGGGGCCAACCTCGTGGTCGATCCGAAGGCCGAGCGGGCGCTGGGCACCGACCTCGATCGGGCTCTCGAGGATCTCCGGTACGGATCGATCGGGGTGAACACATGGACCGGCGTCGCGTATCTCGTGACGCGTGCGGCCTGGGGCGCCGCCCCGGGTCACACTCTCGACGACATCCAGTCGGGCATCGGGATGGTGCACAACTCGATGCTGTTCGACCGTGCGGTGAAAACCGTCGCCAGGGCACCGTTCCGGCCGTTCCCGCGCGGGCTCCGGCATGGATCCGGAGCCCTCTCGCCACGCCCGCCGTGGTTCGTCACGAACCGCACGGCCGACGTCACGACGCGACGGCTCACCGAATGGGCGGCGGACGGGAAGCCGTGGCGGCTCCCCGGCATCGTCGTCTCGGCGATGCGCGGTTGACGACGTTCAGAGCCGGGCGTCGGGTGGCAGGAGCCCGGCGTCGACGAGATGGCCGATGTCGGCCCGGTCCGTCTCCGAGGGCTCGTACCCCTGGTGGAACCGGAGCTGGAGCGCAGCGGAGATGACCGGAACGACCCGCCCGGCGATGCTGCCGAGCGTGAGCTCGCTGTCCGGGTAGGTGTATGTGACGCCGTCGAGGCCCTGCTGGAGCCAGCCGCCGTCGATGCGCTCGACGGGATGCAGGTCGACCTCGTGTCCGTCTGCGTGGCGGAGGGCGACCCGCACCGGCCACCAGTCGACCGTCGGCTCGTAATCCGCCTCGACGAGGAGATCGCGAGCCGCCTCGCCGGGGTGGGCGACCACATCGAGGTCGGCGTGGTCTCTCGTCTGGACGCCGAGGAGCGCATCGATGCCCCAGCCGCCGCCGATCCAGCATCGGACGCCGGCCCCGGCGAGGAGGTCGAGGACGACGACGGCTTGCTCTCCCGTCACGACAGTGCCGGGATCACCTCGTTGGCGAACAGCTCGATGCTGGAGCTGTCATGGCCGCTGTCGGCGAAGAAGACGATGGCATAGTCCATCCCGGCCTCGCCCCAAGGCCGCAGCTTCTCGACGAGCTGCTCGGGCGTGCCCACGAAGTCGCCCCACATCGCCATGAGCCGGTCGAGCCGCTCCTCGTCGTCGATGAACCGGGCGTAGTGGGACCGCAGCCAGTCGACCTTGTCTTGGACCTCCGACTCGGTCCGTGCCGTGACGATCGTGAAATTGGAGCTGCGGACGATCTCGTCGTAGTTCCGGCCGACGTCGTTGCAGTGCCCGGCGAGGATGTCGGACTTGTGGACGAACTCCTCGACGCTGGTCCCGAAGTTCGTGTATTGGGCGTAGCGGGCGGCGACGTTGAGCGTGAGTTTCTCGCCACCACCGGCGATCCAGAAGGGGATGTGCGGCTGCTGGACACCCTTCGGCGAGTTGATGGCGCCGTTCAGGCTGTAGTACTTGCCCTCGTAGGTGACCTCGTCCTGGGTCCACATCGCCTGCATGATCTCAACGGCCTCACGCAGCATCCCGATGCGGACGGATGCCTTGGGGAACTCGTAGCCGTAGCCGAGGTACTCGTGCTCGTACCAGCCGGCGCCGATGCCCATCTCGAGACGCCCGTTGGAGATGACGTCGATGGACGACGCCACCTTGGCGAGGTACGAAGGCGGCCGGTACGAGTTGCAGGTGCACATCTGGCCGAGCCGCACGGTGTCGGTGACGGCGGCGAGCGCCGCCATGAGCGTCCACGCCTCGTACGTCACCTCCTGCGTCGGCACCGGCACGGTGTGGAAGTGGTCGAACACCCACAGCGACTCGTAGCCGGTCGACTCGATCGTCTTTGCGACGTCGACCATCCGCTGCCAATGGTCTTCTTGGGGTACGCCGGCGAGCTCGAGTCGCCAGCCCTGGGGTACGAAAGCTCCAAAACGCATGGGGGTGAACATAGCGTCGGCCTCGAGGCAACTTCGAAGTGGCGAATCGTGTCACACCGGATCCGTACGGTGCGCCTCATGACAGCAGCCAGCACTTCCCCGGGTGATCCGCGCTGGGCCGCGGGTCTGAACGCAGAGCAGGAGACCGCGGTTCGGTCGGACGCCGAACGGCTGCTCGTCATCGCAGGGGCGGGGACGGGGAAAACGAAGACGCTGGTGAGCCGGGTGGCGCGGCTCATCGACGACGGGGTGCCGCCGGAGCGGATCCTGCTCCTCACCTTCACCCGGCGCGCCGCGGCCGAGATGCTGCGACGGGTCGGTGCCTTCGTCGACCACCGGGGCGTCGGTCGGGTGTGGGGCGGCACGTTCCACGGCATCGCCAACCGGCTGCTCCGTCGTCACGGCGAGAGCGTCGGCCTCGGGTCGGCGTTCACGATCATCGATCAGGCGGACAGCGAGGACGTCTTCGGTCTCCTCCGCCACGAGGCCGGTGTCGCCCAGCAGGCGGAACGATTCCCCAGGCCGGCGACGATCGCCTCGATCTACTCGCGGGTCGTCAACGAGCAGAAGCCGGTCACCGGGATCCTCGAACGGCACTAC